>CAVFXQ010000016.1:52596-55188 GCA_963626555.1 Clostridiales bacterium | reverse complement strand
AAACTCCAATTGCCTGCTGCAACGCATTAGCGATATGCCACATAAGCACGGGGGGGACAGCGTTTCCAATCTGTTTATATGATTTAGATTCAGACAAATGCAGAACAAAAGTATCAGGGAAAGATTGTATGCGAGCTGCCTCTCTAGGAGTAAATCTTCTATACAATTCTTTTTTAGGGTCAACCAATAGAATTGGATCACGCGAGTTCATACTTGTTTTTGACAAATGAGCAGTAATCGTTAAGCAGGGAGCTTCTAAGTCTTGCCAGAGCCCCCTTTTCATGTTGTTTTTTGCATTCTTCACGCCCTGTACTGCTCGTTCTGAAAAGTAATACTTTGCTTCTGGTATATCCAATCTGTCAATAACGGATTTGAGCGGAGTCGGTTGATTTATCAGACATGTTGGTTGCGGATAAGCAAACGTAAAAGGCAGATCTTTCCTTATTCCTACAATTATAACACGTTCCCTACGCTGAGGAATTCCAAAGTCAACAGCTCTCATCAATTTAAAACTCACATTGTACCCCTCATGCTGAAACTCACCAATGATTTTCCCTATAATAGAACCTTTTTCAAGAGTCATCAAACCCTTTACATTCTCGCAAATAAAATATTTAGGCTGCTTAATTCTTAAAAATCTCACAATCTGTTTATACAAGTTGGCACGATCATCATTTGTATTTTTCACAGGATTTACCGTGCTGAAAGATTGACAAGGGAAACCTCCGATCATCACATCAGCATCTGGCACTTTAGAAAAGTCAACGTCACAAATATCCCCACAAACAGCTTTATGAACAAAATTTCTGTTATAGGTCTCCACAGCATACTTATCAAGATCTAAAGCATAGACAATTTCAAAATCATTCTTTTCGTATGATTTTCCAAGATAGTCAAAGCCACCGACCATACCCAAATCGGATCCACCGCAACCGCAAAAAAGTGATGCCACTTTATACATTATATCTTATTTCTATTACGTTTGAACTGAAATTCATTTGATAAATTGTTGGATAAACTTCAATCTCACCTCTATCCATTCTCCCATAAGGATCATTTATTCTAACAATGATAGTTTTTCTTTTTGTGAAATAAACGCGATAAATATTATAATACTTTCCATATTGCTCTGCCGCCACCCACTCTTTCGCAGTTAAGTTCACAGAATCATTCCAACCATTATCAAAACTCGGTTCTGTCGTCCTTTTCGTTGATTTAACCTCAATATATCTAGCAAATTCAGGTTTTTGAGGATTCTCATCTGCTTCAATAGATGAAATATCATAACCCAGACCTTTTGTTTTTCCCAATAACAAAACCTTATTAACCAATCTCTCCTTATACTTCCGAACACGTTCTTGCTCTAATCTATAGACTAAAGCTTCCCCCTCATCACCCAAATCAATAGTTGATTTTGCTGATGTCCCCTGTTGTTTAAGACTATCTTTATCTGCGATATGTATTGTAGTATTGAACTTCGTTTTTATATTTCGTAATGATTCATTGAACCTACCATAGAAACGCTTCCAATCAAAAAAGAATTTCTTTTTACTTTCGTTGGTATCCAATAGATAACTATAGCAGTTAAACGGAATTGAGTTGTCATTCTGAATAAAAATGGAAATAGCGACAGTTTCACTATCATTCAACCATAAATATGTAGAATCCGATTCCACCATATTGGTTAGCTCTAAAAGATTAATCTGCTCCTTAATATGTTGCCAATCATGTGAACCACTTAACTTATCTCGCTTCACCCCATTTTTCCTATCCTCCATAATGCGATTGAAAACCTCTACACAAGATGCTTTCCCTTGAAGCACATTTAAGTTATTCAGAACGTAGTACCCAATTTCCTGCTTTGCCAACTTTTGGTTATGTTGTTGAGCAATGTATAACAAATGAATCACATAGCAAAAAGGTCTTATATTCAACGAATTAGAAATGTCTTCCTGAATATACTGAACCCATTTCGCCCCATTCGGAAATTGGAAATTTAAGCACATATTCTTGAAAAACGTCGGGAAATCATTATTTTCCACCAAATACTTACAAGACTCTGACTCATAAATATATGTTTTCCCATCCTCATCTATCTCTGGGTAATAAAGCCCTAACAAGGTACCTGCTATCTCCGTTAGATGGTTATCAACAGTTTTCTTGTTGCCTTCAGACAAAACATCGTATGCAATAGATGAAAAAATTGCTTTTGAAATAGCGTTTCTTGCCGATGTTTTAAAACTGTCTTCTTCACATGGGCAGTACTTGTGAATTGTATTTGCATAAAGAGGCAACAAGTCCTCCATATCAGATTGACTTTTTCCTCGAATGATAGTGCATCTATACTGGCTTTCTGGATTATACATTACGATAAGTATTTTAAAAGCTGTGTAGCTATTGCTTTTGCAAAAAGAGGCGGAACTGCATTCCCAACTTGTTTCAGCTGACTTCCCTTTTTCCCGATAAAGATAAAATTATCTGGGAAAGATTGTAGCCTTGCCGATTCTCTGACAGTTGGCACTCTATTGTATGCATAGTGAAAATGATGATTGTGTCCACAATCAATCGTAAAACTAGGCTTTTCACTATTCA
>CAVFXQ010000016.1:0-52304 GCA_963626555.1 Clostridiales bacterium | reverse complement strand
TTCACTATTCAATAACCCCACAAATATAGCACGTCGACGATTTTGTGGCACTCCATAGTCTGATGCCATTAATATACGCACATTAACATTGTACCCCAATCTCTGAAAATCTTCTATAATTGCCTCCTTCACCTGCCCATCTCCAATGCTGAGGATATTGGGTACATTTTCCATCACAAACGCCTGAGGTTTAAAATACTCTACCATTCGAACGAACCCTTTGTACAGCTTGTTTCGTTCGTCATCTATAATTCTTTTTCCTGCGACAGAAAAACCTTGACAAGGTGGACCACCTATGATAATATCAACATGTTTCGTTCCCATTGCCTTCTCAACATCTATAGCTTGCAAAGTAGACAAGTCTGCCTGCAATGTTTTACTATGAATATGGTTATGAGAATAGGTAACCAATGCGTCCTTCCAAAAATCCACACCGAGCAGAACACGACAGCCCGCCTCCGCAAAACCAAGAGACATTCCTCCGCAACCACAAAACAAATCCAAAACCGTACACAATCTCTCAATCATACCGCAAATATACACAATAAAAACACGAAATAGACTCTTCCTATCTTCCCCAAAACAAAAGATTCACAAGACCCATTTCATCTTGTGAATCTCAGACCTCTTAATGAAGATATTTCATTTAAGCAACTCACTCTTTGTGTCTCGCTTTCAACTCCCTTGCCAAATCTTCAATGCGGTAGCCTTTCTCGGTGAGCAACACTATGAGGTGGTACATCAAATCGGACGACTCGTAGAGAAACTGTTCGCTGGTGCCGTTTGTTGCCTCTATAATGGTTTCAACAGCCTCTTCCCCCACCTTTTGAGAGATTTTATTGACTCCCTTGGTGAAGAGCTTAGTCGTGTATGAGCCTTCCGGCATCTCTCTTTTACGCTTCTCTATGAAAGTCTGCAAATAGGACAAGAAAGCCAAATCCTCCAAATTCTTCTCGCCACGGAATGTGTCAGCTCCTGTGGTCGACCCCTCTGGACGAGCCTTGATGACAACTGCAGTTTTTTCTGTGTTATATACGACATCGTCTACGGCTACTGGCTTGAAATATTCGCCACCCGTAACCACCTCTATTGCCGTCTTTTCTCCATTCAAGAGGTAAACCTCCTTGGTTTCGTCCATCTTAGCAAGAGCCTCATCGTTCACATACCCAATTCTTAGAATCTTTTGGTCACGAACATCCTGCACTACTGCCTGAAATAACTTTTGATCTGCCATTTCTCCTTGTTTTAGTAGTTTTTAGATAGAGACCTTTTCAAACGCTCGATGAAGTCGTCTACGTTTGCCTTCGTGATACAGAGAGGTGGCAAGATTCTCAACACGTTAGTTCCGCTACAACCTGTGAATGTATGTTGCTCGAAAACAAGATCGTTGCGAATCGCTTTGTACGGACAATCCAGCTCAACACCAATCATCAAGCCACGACCACGAACATCCACAACGTGTGGCAACTTAGCATCTTTAAGCTTTTGAATGAAATACTCACCTACTTCTGCCACATTGGCAACAAGGTTCTCTTTCTCCATCACATCAATAACCGCCAATGCTGCAGTACATGCGAGGTGATTTCCTCCAAAAGTAGTTCCCAACTGACCATAAACTGGGGTGAACTTTGGCGAAATCAAGACAGCCGCCATAGGGAAACCATTTCCTATTCCTTTTGCGACAGTAATCAAATCTGGCTTTACTCCAAGATGTTGATGAGCAAAGAATTTACCAGAGCGACCATAACCACATTGAATTTCATCGCATATCAAAACGGTATTGTATTTGTCGCACACCTCACGAAGACCTTGCAGGAACTCCTGTTCAACCATTCTGATACCGCCCACACCTTGAATACACTCCAAGATGACAGCACAGACATCACCCTTCTCAACTTCCTTCTTCCAAGCCTCCAAATCGTTGAGAGGAAGGTAGGTTACATGATTCGCATCATTGATAGGAGCGATGATCTTTGGATTGTTGGTTACCTCAACCGCCAAGGACGTACGACCGTGGAACGCTTTTTCAACAGATAAAACTCGTGTACGACCGTTGTAGAAAGAAGAGAGCTTCAGCGCATTCTCGTTGGCCTCGGCACCCGAATTAATCAAGAACAATTGGTAATCCTCATAACCAGAGATTTTTCCCAAACGCTCAGCTAATTGCACCTGCAACTTATTAACCACTGAGTTAGAATAAAAGCCCAACTCATTGAGTTGCTTTGTCATCATCTCCACATAGTGTGGGTGGCAATGACCAATGCTGATAACCGCATGACCACCATAAAAGTCTAAGTACTCTTGACCTTTATCGTCCCATACCTTACAACCTTTTCCCTTTACAATATTTACGTTGTACAAGGGGTACACATCAAAAAGATTCATATTACGTCAGTTTAATCTGTGAAATCGTTCCAAGATAATATTTTGCAAAGGTAAAATAAAATTTGATTTTTCACACCTAACACATTACAACTAAAAAGCCCGATGCTTTCACACCGAGCTTTTATCAGTCTATGGAATTAAACCACTATTCTTTTTTACAAGCCTCCTGTTGACTCTTCATTTCTTCCAACTTACGAGAATTTTCTTGAATTTTATCCTCGTCAATGGTGTAGAACAAAAGTGCCACAATACCAATTATTGAACCAATCAATGGAAGAACAGCAAAGTAGGTCTTCAATGAAGAGATTGTCTCCGCACTCAATTCAGTGTTGGCAACGAATCCAATAGCAGCCAATGCGTAGGCAGGAATTGAGTTTGCTAAAGCCTGACCCAACTTCTGAGCCATAGTGGCAGATGAGTAGATCAAACCAGTGGCGCGACGACCGGTCTCTACCTCTGAGTTATCGGCAACGTCGGCATACATACTCCACATGATGTAACCAGAAGGTCCAATTGCCAACGTGAAGACAATGTTGAGTAGAATAATGGTTCCAATGTTACTCTTATCCAAGAACATGAACGCCACAGAAAGGACAGAAGCCAAAGCGAAGCAACCCAACCAAGTATTCTTCTTGCCGAATTTTTTCACAACGATTTGGATTAACAAAGTACCGATGATGGTGAAGATTGAACCAGACGCCAACAAGAGGGTTGACACCAACTCCCAAGTGAGGTTTACTCCGAACAATGTTCCAGAAACTGAGAACACCTCCTTACCATCTACAATAGAATAGTCTGCCACGCAGTATTTAGCGTAGTAAGGGATCAATCCGTTGTGAACGAAAACAAAGAACAACATAGCGATACCAGCAATAGAAAGCATAATCCAAGGTTTGTTGTTCATCAAGTCTTTCACATCGTCAGAGAGATTGCTCTTCTCCTCTTTCACTGGCTCAACACGCTCGCGAGTGAAGAAGAAAGTACACATCAACATAACGAATGCTGCAACGGCATACAACGCAGCCGTGTATGAGAAGGCTGTCTTACCATCCACCTGCAAATTATCTTGAATATAACGAACGATGACGAAAACAAAACCGTAACTGCACAAGCAACCAATCTGCGCACCCACGTTTCTGAAGGCAGAAACATCTGTTCTCTCTTGAGGATCTGGAGAGATGACACCCATCAACGCACCGTAAGGCACATTCACAACAGAGTACATCAAACGGCAGAGCAAGAAAGTAACGTAAGCGTAGATCAACTTTCCAGTGTCGTTTAACTCTGGTGTATAGAATGTCAAGAAACCAATCACACAGAAAGGAACCACGCCGAAGAGAATCCAAGGGCGAAAACGTCCCCAACGAGAGTTATGTCGGTCGGCAATCGCACCAATGATGACATCAAATGCGATATCAATACAAGAGACTACCAACACCATCGTTCCTACAGCAGCGGCTGCAATTCCGAAATAGTCGGTATAGAACACCGTAGCCATACAGATCAAACCCCAGAAGAGGTTGCAAGCCAAGTCGCCTGCTCCGTATGAACATTTTTCTAAGATGGATAATTTACCGTTTTTCATTATTTCAAAAATTATTATTATCTAATTATCTTAATTCTTCTCTATGCAATCTCACTGGAGACTTTCCTAAGAAAGGAATCTCGCCGCAAAGTGCCTTCACAACGGCTATTTGGGAGAAAGCGTCGCAACTATACGCGTTGATTTGCACTGGAGAGATAGATTCGTACAACTCGTTTAAATATGGGTTGCTGTATGAAATGCTGATTCTTTTGGCGGAGTTAGTCATATTAACCGTCCAAACACCAAAAGCCTCTTTGTCTTTGAACAACGCTGTTCCCAAAGGTGAGAAATAGCGGTTTTCAAACATCACAACGATTTTGTCGTAAGCATCCAATTTGTCAATCTGCCAGCCCCACTCATAGAAGTGAGGGTTCACCAACATAGTAACCTCAAAGCCTCGTTTTTCCAACTCTTTCTTGGTGAGGTCGAATTTCTTGTCATCAATGCAGTAGCCTACAGGCGCGAGGAGAATTTTCTTCACTTTGTCGGTTGTCAACGGAATATCGTTGTTTTTGTCTTCCAAAAGAGTAATAGCTTTCTCAGCAATCTTCGTGCCCGTCTCAGCCACCAAAGCTTTGTCGGATTCGCTCATCTGCGTGAAGATAGAATCACCAGAAACTTTTTCAAGCAACCCGAAACGCTCACGCAAAGCCCAGATACGCTCCACGGCCTCGTCCAAACGAGACATTGGAATTTCGCCTCTGTTGATACGAGCCTCAACAGTGTCCATATAAGCGAGAGAAGGCCAGAGAACGATGTCAGCTCCTGCAGCAAACACCTGCACAGAAAGTTCCAATTCATCTTTGTAGTAACCTGCACAACCGCCCATATTCAGCGCATCTGATATAATGACACCTTTATAGCCTAATTTGTCGCGCAATAAACCTTGCATCAACTCTGGAGAACACGTTGCAGGCGGCAATTGTCCGTTGATTGAATCCGTTTGGAAGAATGGCAATGTGAGGTGCCCCACCATGATAGAAGCAGCACCACCATCTATCATCTCCTTAAAAAGCTTTCCGAAAGAATTGATCCACTCCTCTTTTGACAAGAAATTAGGTGTCGTAACAATATGTTGGTTTCGCATGGTTACACCATCGCCAGGAAAATGTTTCACAGTGGCGATTACGTTTTGGTCGTGAATACCATGCATTTGGTTCCTTAACAAAGGAATTGCGAGGTTGGCACTATCGGAGATTGAACGTTCAATAACCAACTCTTGCAGAGGGTTCATATTTAAGTCGCACACAGGGTGGAGCAACCAGTTGAAGCCCATCTCCTTAGCCTCTGTAGCGATTGATTTTCCGAAATTATACGCTAAAGCAGTATCGTTAGCGGCTCCGATAGACATTTCGGCAGGCATGTGTGTGTATTTTCCATACGTTTCACCCATACCGCGTTCAAAATCTTCAGAGAAGAACAAAGGATATTTAGAAGCCTCGTTGAACTCCTTCATCGTGCGTGCGATGAGGGCTTCTGGCTCTTTCTCGTAGTTAACGTAATACCAGCGAGCGATGAAAATTCCTCCGACAGGATATTTTTCCATGAACGCCTTAATGTCTCCACTGCCGACCTCCTTATAGTCGAAATATTTAGAGACGACCATCATTGTTTGTCCGATTTTCTCGCGAACGGTCAAGTTCTTCCAAGTAGTGTCTTTAGCCTGAAACTCATAAGTTGCATGAGGAAATTCTGCCTCTCTTTTATTATCTGAGGAAGAAGGCGCACATTGCGAAAGCGTCAGACTGGCGATTGCAGCCAATGACAAACCTTTGAAAAGTGCTTTTGTAATTTTCATGGTGTCCATTATTATTATAGAGAAAACCAAAGGGAGAGCGGGTCGCCCTCCCCTATCTATTATATCACTTTATTACTTAGTGTAGAGATTAGATGGCTTCAACACAGTTGTGTCTGCCACACCTTTGTTTACTACGGAGAGAACTTTCTTGATGTATTCACCAGAAGCAGTTACATCATTCCAGTTCTTGGCAGCGCATGCGCCTTGGTTCAAAGCAGAAGAAGAACGCTCGTTGTCTGAGTAGCTCCAGTTCATGAAGCTTACAATTTGTTTTCCTGCGTTGTTTCCGCTTAGAAGAAGCAACCATTTGTCGGTACGATCAAAATCCACCTTACCGTCGCCATTAGCGTCTGTCAAACCAAACTCAGAGCAGAAGACGGGCAATTTACCCAGAACATCATACATATAAGAGTACATGTTGTAGTAGTCTGGCTTACCATCTTTCTCAAATCCTTCGTTATGCTCTCCCGAATAAAAGTGGAAAGTGTACATTACGTTATCAAATTTCAAACGAGCATCGCGCGCTGGAAGAGAGTCGCAAAGGTCCTTTCCATTTCCTTGGCACATTCCCACCTTCAAGCAAGCGTCCACCAACTGATCCCATTGAGGAGTACCCACGATGATGATTGGGTGTTGAGCGCCAACAGCGTCATATTCAGAATGGATAATAGGGATAATTCTGTTAGCGTACTCAGCGATCATATCCCAAGTAACGTTTGTATCTTTTGTACACTCCCAAGGTTTCTCAGGGTTGCCCTTTTCCTGGCAGTTGTTAGGCTCGTTACAAATTTCATAGAGAACGTGGTCTGCACCCGCATATTTATGAGAGATTCTCTGGAAGAAATCGTCTGCACCTGCATAATCAGGGTGGAGAGGGTTTCCTGGAGTAAGGATATGCCAATCAACGATACAGTAGATACCCAACTCACCGCAGATGTCGACCAAATTACACATTTGGTTGTAAGTCTCTTCTGGAGACTCGTTGTATCCACCTTCTTCAACATACATAGACAAACGGAAGGCGTTGATACCCCACTCGTTTACCAAGTTCTCGATAGACTCGCGAGTGTAGCATTCGCCACACCAATGCCAGCCCATGGTGATCATACCTGCCAATTGAACAGGATTGCCATCTTTGTCGCAAAGTTGTAAACTGTCAACGTGCAATTTTCCAAATTTTGCCACTGGAGAATTCTCAGGATAAGCATTAACAGCAACGGAATCCGCCTGTGCCACCGTAGCAGTTGTGTTACCTCCACAAGATGCGAGACCAAGCATAGCAACTGCTAAAGCTCCGAGTAAAAATTTCTTCATTTTCGTTCCTCTTTATTTATTGTGAAAAAAAATCAAAAGCCAAGAAGAGCCTTTTTTAAGGTCTTCTTGGCATTTTGGTTATTATCCCATAATTACTTCTACAACATTATTGCTACCAGCAGGCTGCATTGGAATGATGTTTCCGTCAACTTTCTTGCCGTTAACGATCAATTCCTTAACACCCTTCATAACGCCAGTGTTTTTAACGGTAATCTTGTAGTCTGCACCACGGAACTTACGGCTTACAGTGTAGCCTGTCCAATCTGCAGGGATACAAGGATTAACCTCCAAACCAGTGTATGCAGGCTTGATACCCAAGATGAATTGAGTGATAGCGTACCAGTTCCAAGCAGCAGTACCAGTCAACCATGAGTTCTTAGCCTCACCTGGCTTAGCAGCATCCTTACCAGCAGTCATCTGGCTGTATACGTATGGCTCAACCTTGTGGAGGAGCGAATTCTTCTCTTCAACGTATGCAGGACAAATCTTCTTGTAGTAGTCCCATGCATAATCGCCACGACCCAAGACTGTCTCACCAATGATGACCCAAGGGTTGTTGTGAGCGAAAATACCAGCGTTCTCTTTGTAACCAGCAGGGTAAGTTGAGATCTCACCATACTCAACAACGTACTCTGTGAATGCAGGGTTGTTCAGAACGATACCGTGCTCGCAGTCGAGGTATTTCTTTACAGAATCCAAAGACTTCTTTACGAGACCTTCCTTCAATCCGATACCAGCCATTGTACACCAACCTTGAGACTCGATGAAGATCTTAGCCTCTTTGTTTTGGTTGCTTCCAACTGGTTTCCCGTAGAAGTCGTATGCACGCAAGTACCATTCTCCGTCCCAACCATGTTTCTTAACAGCCTCAACCATATCGTTTACAAATTTCTCTGCACGATTAGCCTCGTCATTCTTACCGATCTGACGGCAGAGTTCAACGTAGTCGCGACCATAGATAACAAACTGACCAGCAATCATCAAAGACTCGGCCTTGCTTCCCTCAGAGTTGTTCTCTGTTGTCTGGAATGACTCGTTTGGATCCCATGAGAAACAGTTCAAGTTCAAGCAATCGTTCCAATCGGCACGGCCAATCAAAGGCAACATGTGAGGACCGAGGTTGTTGACAACGTGATTGAAAGAAACGGTCAAATGGTCGAAGAGGCTCTTTTCCGAACCTTCCTTGTTATCAAATGGAACTGGCTCATCGAGAATTGAGAAATCACCAGACTCTTTGATATATGCCACCGTACCGAAGATCAACCACATTGGATCATCGTTGAAACCACCTCCGATATCGTTGTTACCACGTTTTGTGAGAGGTTGGTATTGGTGGTAGCATCCACCATCAGGGAATTGAGTAGATGCGATGTCGATGATACGTTGACGAGCGCGAGAAGGAATCTGGTGAACGAAACCAACCAAGTCTTGGTTTGAATCGCGGAATCCCATTCCACGACCGATACCGCTCTCGAAGAATGATGCAGAACGAGAGAAGCAGAAGGTAATCATACACTGGTATTGGTTCCAGATGTTGACCATACGATCCAACTTGTCGTTGCCGCTCTCTACAGTGAAGATGCTCAACAAGTTATCCCAGTAGTTCTTCAATTCAAGGAATGCAGCGTCTACCTTAGCGGCAGTATCGAACTTAGCGATTGTCTCTTCTGCCTTCTTCTTGTTGATGACACCCTTAGACTCCCATTTCTCCTCTTGCTTGTTCTCTACATAACCGAGAACGAAGACAAACTCTTTTACCTCACCTGGCTCAAGGTTTACCTCAATATAATGAGAAGCGATTGGAGACCATCCGTGAGCGAAAGAGTTACCTGGCTTACCAGCAACGACAGCCTGAGGCTCATCAAAACCGTTGTAAAGTCCGAGGAAAGTCTCGCGGTCTGTGTCATATCCTTGGATAGGAACATTTACGCTGTAGTATGCGTAGTGGTCGCGACGCTCCTTGTACTCAGTCTTGTGATAGATGACAGAGCCTTTTACCTCAACCTCACCCGTTGAGAAGTTACGTTGGAAGTTCTCCATATCAGTAGAAGCATTCCACAAACACCACTCAGCGAAAGAGAACAACTTCAAACTCTTCTGGAATGGGGTGTTGTTAGTCAACTTGATCTTTTGAACCTCTGCATGAGTCTTCAAAGGAACGAAGAAGAGTGCCTCAGCCTCAACACCGTTCTTCTCACCAGTGATGATGGTGTAGTTCATACCATGACGGCACTCGTATTTGTCGAGAGCAGTCTTTGTTGGCTTCCAACCTGGGTTCCAGATCGTTTCTCCGTCCTTGATGTAGAAATAACGACCTCCCGCATCCATAGGCACACCGTTGTATCTGTAACGAGTGATACGACGGAACTTAGCGTCCTTATAAAAATCGTATCCTCCAGCTGTGTTTGAGATGAGACCAAAGAAATCCTCATTACCCAAATAGTTAATCCACGGCCATGGTGTGCGCGGATTGGTGATCACGTACTCACGACGCTGATCGTCGAAATGTCCAAATTTCATGCTTAATTCATTATTAATGGTTTAATTTTCCTCTTTTCCTCTTTTCGGCACATCACGACTTTGCACAATGCGCCCATATCGTACAAAGATAAGGTAACGTAATATTTTATGCAACACTTTTTAACAAAGGAATGATGTTAAAATTTATAATCACGAGGCAAAAAAAATCAGAATTATTTTTGCCACATTCAAAAACATTTTTATATTTGCAAAAGTTTTGAATGTATATAAATTGCGTGTTTTCAAAAGTGGGAACCCTGTTTGTGCTACTACTCAGAAATCAGAGGATAGAGATGGACGTTCGAAAGATAGTCTTAGCTGGTTTGTTTGAGACGACGCCAATGGCATATTTGGAGGTTGGTGCGCAATCAGAAACGCAAATAAAATGCAGTGTTGAATAAGATTCAGCATAAAAACATTGAAACAGACCATAAAATCTTGTCAAGATAAGATCTTGTCTTAAGCTAAACCGCTATGGAGAAAGGTGCGTCCCAACGTGGGACGCATTCTTCGTTTATAGCCACCCCACTCTTAGGGAGAAAAACTTTCACTGAGATTTTTCATCAATTCCTTTGCAAGGAAAAAAAAACATTTCTATATTTGCCCGAGTTTTGAGTGCATAGTTGCGTATTTCAAAATAAAGGTTCTAAATAATTGTTTTGTAAATAATTGTATAATATATAATAGGTATAGAGTATGAAATTTTTGAAATTTGCTTTAATTGCAGTCGTTGCAATGTTTTGTGCTTCTTCTTGTAGCAAGAGTGGAGACGAGGAAGAGTTGACAGCGTATATGAAAGTTGACGCTGCAAAATTTAAAAGTATGATCGATGACGAAAGCAATCCCCAGATTTTAGATACAAGACCTGACACCGCATTTGCGAAAGGACATATTCCTGGAGCAGTGAACATAGATGCTTCTAACGCTGCAGATTGGAAGACTGACGATGGTAAATTTATGACCGCAGTAAAGGCAAAGTTCGACACGTCTAAAAAGATTTTCGTATATGGGAAAGGCGGTTGGAGCGCAGTCGGAATGTCCCTCCCAGGCCGTATTGCCAATACATGGAATAATTACAAAACCATAAACTTGGAATCTGGCTTCGCAGGTTGGGAAAGTGCAGGTTACGATGTTGAAAAATAGTTTCTTTTCAAAGAAACTTCTAAGATAAAAAGAACCATAAAATCTTGTCAAGGTAAGATTCTTGCCTTAAGCTAAACCTCTATGGAGAAAGGTGCGTCCCAACGTGGGGCGCATTCTTCGTTTATACCCCGACCAAATTGCCATATCGTTCTAAAATCACTCCGAAAAATTATGTGAGTTCTACCTTTTTTCCCTATTTTTGCGAGAAACATTCTGGAAAAATAAAATGAGCTTCAGTAAAGACGCCAATAAGTTGTTCGATGGCACTATCATAGACTACCATAAGGTGGACAATGTAGATGCTCCAATGCATAATCCATACGCTCCACAGACTATCGAAAACGTGTTGTATCTCAAAAATTGGATCGACACCGTGCAGTGGCATTTGGAGGACATCATCCGAAACCCCGAAATTGACCCTGTAGAGGCCTTGGCTATCAAACGTAGGATAGACAAATCAAACCAGGAACGCACAGACCTCGTAGAACGTATCGATAGTTATTTCTTAGAGAAATATGCCAACGTAAAGGTCAAATCAACGGCAGTCATCAACACGGAGAGTCCTGCATGGGCTATTGACCGTCTTTCCATTCTGGCACTCAAAATATACCACATGCGCGCCGAGGTTGAACGCACAGATGTCTCTGCCGACCATATCGCAGCATGCCAAAAGAAATTGGACGTTCTTCTTGAGCAAAGAGAAGACCTCTCTTCTGCCATAGACCAACTCATCAAAGACATTGAGAACGGAGACCGCTACATGAAAGTCTACAAACAGATGAAAATGTACAACGACCCAAATCTCAACCCTATTCTCTATGGGAAAAAATAAATCCCGAACGAAGAAAGAGCAATGAAAGAAGTCTTAGTAATGCGCTTGTCGGCAATGGGAGACGTGGCTATGACCCTCCCCGTACTCTGCTCGTTTTTAGAGGCAAACCCCGACGTGCACGTCACTTTCCTTTCTGCTCCTCGGCTTGAACCCATTTTCAGCAATATTCCACGTCTCACTTTTTTCCCTGTAGACACAAAGAAAACGTACGCAGGGAATTTGGGTATGTTTCGCCTTTTCAGAGATCTACGCAAGACAACGCACTTTGATCAGATGATTGACCTTCACGACGTGCTTCGTAGCAAGATTCTTCGTACCCTATTTAAAATATTCAAGACCCCAGTCTCCGTCATAGACAAAGGAAGAGCGGAGAAAAAGAAACTCACTAAGAGGGAGAATAAACAAAAAAAACAACTCAAAACCTCGGTGCAACGCTACATCGAGACCTTTCAACGAGCTGGGTTCAGCGTCAATCCACTCAGAAAAGATTTCTTTCCTATCCAAAATTTTTCAGAGACAGAGTCCATCATAGAGATATTATCTGCGAATTCGCAATGGAACAAAGTCGGAATAGCACCATTCGCACAACACAGCGGAAAGATTTATCCGATAGAGAAATGCGAAGAAATCGTTGCGCATTATGCACAAAGTGCTAACACTCAACTCTTTTTGTTCGGTGGCGGACAAAGAGAGAAAGCTATATTAGACGGATGGGCGAAAAAATACAGCAATACGACATCGCTCGTAGGAAGATTCAACCTGACTGAAGAGCTGACCTTGATTAGCCACTGCGACGTATTACTTTCAATGGACTCAGCCAATATGCATTTAGCCTCATTAGTAGGAACACCTGTCGTTTCCGTATGGGGCGCCACGCACCCCTACGCAGGCTTCTATGGTTTCGGGCAAGACGAGAAGGATGCTGTACAAATAGATCTTCCATGTCGTCCATGCTCTATCTTCGGCAATAAGCCATGTTATTTAGGTGATTTTAGGTGTATGACGCAGATTTCACCTACCCAAATCATAGCAAAAATAGACGCACACCTTACAAAAAAATAGGAAAGACACCACATATTTAATTCATTCTCAATAATATAAAAAGATTAAGGAAGTATAGAAACAACCCATAAAAAAGTTTTTCATTGTTTGCGATTTACATATAAATTTTCTACTTTTGCACTCCGAATTTCTATACATTCGGAAATTCGTAGAGAGAAAGAAAAAGAATAAAGTAAAAAAATAAAAAGTCACGGCAATGAAAAGAACATTCCAACCATCAAACAGAAAGAGACGTAACAAGCATGGCTTTCGTTCTAGAATGGAAACTGCTAACGGTCGCAGAGTATTGGCATCACGCAGAGCACACGGAAGAAAGAAACTTACTGTTTCTGACGAACCAGCAGTAAGAAGATAATAAATACTTGTTGCAAAAGAACACGGCGTGCTATTTTTAGCACGCTTTTTTTTATATTTTTTTTTACCTTTGTAGAAATAGAATTACATAAAAAAGACGGATTGCGTACACCATGAAATTTAACGCGAAGAAATTGTTTATCAACCCATACACTATCAGTTTCATAATATTGGTAGTCATCCTTGCAGGACTCTATGTTGGCACATTCAATTGGTTGGACTCATACACCAAACATGGTATTGAATTGGTTGTACCCGACGTAAGCGACCTCACTGAAGCAGAAGCAGCTGCTATCTTTAAAGAGAATAAAATGAAATGCGAGGTGGTTGATTCCATTTATGTGAAAAAACGCAAATTAGGTGTTGTTGTGGAGCAAATCCCCTCAGCAGGTTCAAAGGTCAAAGAAGGTCGTACAATTTACCTCATCACCAACTCTAACACCATTCGTAGAATTGTGTTCCCAGACGTGAGGGAGATTTCCCTCCGTCAAGCAGAAGCTACGATCAAGTCGGTTGGCCTCAAAGTAGACAGTATCGTTTATGTGCCTTCAGAATACAAGGACTTAGTGTTAGATGCCCAATATAACGGGAAGGTTTTACCTCCAGGATTCAGGATTCCAGAAGGCGCATCCGTAGTTCTGCACGTTGGTCGAGGAGACACCAACGAAGGATTACCAGCCCCTAGTTTCAGAGGTTTGACCGTTACACAAGCCATCGACAAGTCCCACACTGTCTTTTTAAATATAGGAGAAGTGTTTTTTGACGTTCAACCCAAAGACGACAAAGACAAGGAGGAGTATTTTGTTTATAAGCAAACCCCTATCACAGGCACAGTCATCAACTACGGAACGTCAGTCTCCATCTATCTGACGAAAAATCCAAATCTTTTAGAAGAACCAGAAGAGATATTCAGCGAGACAGAAAATGGAGAGACTATATCCATAGAAAACTAAAAAAGACGATTTAAAACAAAAATTAATATATTACTGCTGTTTTTGAAGTATGATACGAAGTACTATCGATGACAACAACGACGTAGATTTTCCACAATTGGGCGACTTCGAGTCGGGCGTGCCATTACTTTCAGACGAATCGTGCTACGAAGAGTTTGAAGAAGAGGCAAACAAAGAGGACGAAAATAATGGAGAACAATACCATGAGCATTTCCGTTTTGTTGTAGAAAAAGGACACTCTTTAGTGCGCATAGACAAGTATTTGGTGAATTGCATGGCAGGGATATCGCGCAATCGCATACAAGATGCGGCAGACGCTAATTGCATACTTGTCAACGGCAAAGCGGTAAAGTCGAATTACCGAGTAAAGCCCTTCGACCTCATCCAGATAATGCTCTCCTATCCTCCATCCGAGTATGAGATTATTCCACAGGACATTCCGTTGAACATCGTATATGAAGACGAAGATGTGATCCTGGTGAATAAGGAGCCTGGCATGGTAGTACACCCTGGATTTGGAAATTTCGAAGGTACGTTGTTAAACGCATTAGCGTGGCATTTAAAAGACGACCCAAACTTTGATGCCAACGATCCTCGGTTAGGACTTGTCCACCGAATTGACAAAGACACGTCAGGTTTGCTCGTCATTGCCAAAAATGAGGATGCAAAAACGAACTTAGGTCGACAGTTTTTCAACAAGACGACCAAGAGGCTTTACAACGCCCTTGTGTGGGGCAACATTGTTGAAGACGAAGGAACGATTTCAGGCGATATCGGAAGAGATCCCAAAGACCGTCTGCTCTTCACTGTTTTTCCCGAAGGAGAGAACCCCAATGCGAAACATGCGGTAACGCACTATAAAGTGTTGGAAAGATACGGCTATACCACATTAGTGCAGTGCAGATTAGAGACAGGCAGAACCCACCAAATACGCGTCCACATGAAACATATCGGGCACACCCTTTTCGCCGACGAACGCTATGGAGGCTTTGAGACGTTGAGAGGAACAACGACGGCAAGATACAAACAGTTTATAAAGAACTGCTTTGCGGCATGTCCACGTCAAGCCCTGCACGCTAAGACCTTAGGATTCATTCATCCACGAACAGGAGAGGAAATGTATTTTGACTCGGAATGGCCAGAAGATTTCAGAATATTAATAGAGAAATGGCGAGCGTTTTCACAAAGTAATATAAAAGAGTAATGTCAAAAAAAAATAAAAGTTTGACTTGAGTAAATAGATAACTTGCAAAATTTTATACTACATTTGTAAGCACGAAATTTTCTTCTATTAAATATATGGAAAGGAATCGGCATTGAAAAATATTGAATGTATAACCATAATAAAAAAATAAAAGGATGGAAATAAAGAAATCCCCCAAAGCGGACTTAGAGAACAAACGTTCGATGTTTGTTTTGATGGGTCTCGTTTTAGCATTAGGGTTCACCTATATTTGTTTTGAGTGGACCAATACAGAGGTTACGGTTCACGAAGGATTCCAAGATGAATTCATAAATGAGGGTGAAGAGGAAATCATTCCTCAAACACAACAAGAGCAACCTCAGCAAGTACAACCTCAGACACCACCGCCAGCGCAAGTAGCACAAGAGGTGTTGAAGGTAGTAGACGATGACAAGGTGGTTGACTCAGAGATTAAGATTGACAATGCCGAAGATGACAACAAAGCAGTGGAGATTCAGAACACCGTAGTGATTGAGGAAGAGGAAGAGGAAGCTGAAGAAGAGATCTTTACGATTGTAGAGAAGCAAGCGGGATTCCCTGGAGGAACAGCTAAGTTGATGGAGTACTTGAAAAAGGAGTTGGTTTACCCTCAGGTTGCCATTGACAATAACATTCAAGGACGTGTATTCATAGAGTTTGTCGTCAACAAGGACGGATCAATCCAAGACGTAAGAGTAGCTCGTGGAGTAGACCCAGTGCTTGATCAAGAGGCAGTTCGTGTTGTTAAGAAGATGCCTAAATGGATTCCTGCAGAGCAACGTGGAAAGACTTGTCGTTCACGTTTCACTTTGCCAGTGTTGTTCAAGTTCAAATAAACAAGGACAAATATATAACGAAAGGCGGTGCTAATGCATCGCCTTTTTTTGTGCCGTTTTTTAGTTTAAATATCAAAATGTGCTAATTTAGCACTTGATTTAAGATCATACACATGTATTACAATAACCATTTTACAACGAACATTCCACCTGTGTATTGAACTACTATAAAGTGAAGAAAGCGAAAGAGTAGGTGTAGGATTTAGTGTGAACAGAAAATTCCCGATACGGTGAGGGAACTTCATTTGGTTGAACCCTAACATATTGATTATGATAATATTATTTCTCCTTTTTATAGTACCGATAATAGCAGTCTTTCTGCTTGCGTTGTGTGGCATAGACGAACTTATCTTTGGGCGTTGGCTTGGCTATTGAAAAAGAGCTCAACCTTCTGTTTCACATTCCCTACAACATATATGCGTTTCTGTGCGTCTTTCGGTGAAGTGGAGTTAGAATGAAGGGGCGAATAAATCGTCCATCGTAATAGAACTGCTGATATCGTAGGAATTGCCACCAGATGTAAGTCCGTAAGTGGTAATCATCGTCAGAAGGATGGATTTTCGAGTGGCAGTTTCTCTCAAAAAAATACTTTTACGATTCTGAAGAAGAGCCATTTCACGGTCATCAATTGTGTAGGACGCAATAGAATATTTCATTTCGCAGAGATTAATGACATCGTCATTCCTATCAATCAGCAAATCAATCTGAGCACCTCTATCATCAGGATTCGTCGCCTTATGCGTCCATGAATAAGCGTGGCTGACAACACCAGAGATTCCCAAAGCCCTTTTAATCTGCTCAATATGTTGGAGGCACACCATCTCAAAAGAAAGACCCGCCCAAGTGTTATGGACAGAAGTGCTGTAGTTGGCACTCCAGAATTTCGTATCTTCCGCCGTATTCTCCTTGATGAACTTAAAATAGAACAACGTATAGTTGTCCGTCAATTGATACAAAGCATCTTTTGAAGACTTTCCGAAGCAAGTATATTTTCGAATGAAATCGCACTGAATCAACTCCTTAATCGCATCGATGAAAGTGCTATTGTCAGCCAACCCCGTTGCTTTTAGCAGCTCCTCGCGAGTGAGTCCGATTTTCTTCTTTGCGAGGGCGGTGATGATTTTCAAGTGAGGCGTTGGATTTCGGAAAAGCGACTTGTACAATGCGTCAAATTCCGATGTGAGTTCGCCTTTATCTGAAAAAAACATTCTATCAAAATTCTGGGCGATACTCTGTCCACGTTTTAGGCACGTCCAATAGAAAGGGACACCCCCAACAGCCATATAAGCCTCGAGAATCTGCCTGCGAGTATATTCAAGGTTAGCGTTTTTACAGAATTCCTCGCACTCGTTCAAGTTGAACGGACGAAGGTAAATCTGCCCCGTAAGTCGGTTGTGCAAGCCCCCATAGTTGTTGATGACATTATCTATAATCCACGAAGTAGCACTTCCGCAGATTATAAGCACGATGTCTTTACGCATGGTAGCCCAACCATTCCAAAAATGGTCCAAAGCCTTGATGAAACTAGACCGAGGCGTATCCATCCACGGCATCTCATCAATGAAAAGAAGTTTCTTACCATCATTCAAACTTTCAAGATAATCCTCAAGAAGATGAAACGCATCGAACCAAGTACGAGGCTGTTTACATTTCTCAGGATAAACCTTGTAAAGGGAGCGCATAAACTCCGAAATCTGCTCCGACTTTGGAGCATCAAGAATGCCAGTATGCTGAAAGGTAAATTTGTAATCGAAAGCCTCCCTTATCAGAAAAGTCTTTCCGACGCGTCGCCTACCATAAACAGCGACAAACTCCGACTTGTCCGACTCCAAAAGACTTTTCAGTTGAACCAACTCTCTTTTTCTTCCTACGATTGCACTCATAAACCCACGCTTTGATAGAACAAATGTAGCAGAAAAATCCCGATAAGGTGAGGAAATCTATCATTTTTTATGGGATTTCCTCACGCTATCGGATTTTTTTTAGAAATAATGTACATTAGAATGGACAAATAGTCAAATATGGTTCACAAAGGAAGTTGCCATCATCGTCCTTCATAAACCGTAAATCTTCTATGTGTCTTTTTAAGTTCTCCTTTGCCTTCAAATCATCAATTTCAATTCTGCGAGAACGAGCCATAGAACAGAAAGACTCATCTTGCTCAATACCTGCGAATCGTCTGCCACAAAGATTAGCAGCAATTCCTGTTGTTCCACTTCCACAAAATGGATCAAAAACCCAATCACCATGATTCGTTGAAGCAAGAATAAGTCGGACAAGCAGTCGTAAAGGCTTTTGCGTGGGATGTTTACCACATGATTTTTCCCATTGGCCAATAGCCGGTAGTCGCCACACATCCGTCATTTGTTTGTCGCCATTAATTTGCTTCATCAAATCATAATTGAACTTGTGAGACACTTTCTTACTTTTCCTTGCCCAAATCACGAACTCAGTTGAGTAGGTGAAGAACCTACAAGAAATATTGGCAGGTGGATTTGTTTTTTGCCAAGTTATTACATTCAGAATCTTGTAGTCTAATTCCGTCAAGCAGTTTGCAACAGAGAAGATGTTATGATAAGTACCACTAATCCAGATGGTTCCGTCATCTTTTAGTTTTTCTCGACAAAGGCAGAGCCACGTTCTGTTCCACTTCATCATCTCCTCTTGGGACTTTGGTTTGTCCCATTCTCCTTTATCAACACAGACTATTTCCCCACTTTGCATAGAGATGCCTCCTCCCGAAAGGAAATAGGGAGGATCTGCAAATATCATGTCAAACTTGAAATTGAAGTCCGACATAAGTTGAAAGCAATCACCATGAGCGAGGATGAAATCTCGATTAGATGAGGTGTAATAGGAATCTATCATAACTTATTGGCGCAGGCGAAATCCTCATTTAACCCCTTTATACTTTTAACAAAATCTTGGATTGAAGTCAGGTTATACACGTTCGGTATAATATTGTATGCTTCACGCAACTTACTTTTGGCAGACTCCCAACCTCTTCCGTCCGTAATCCATACGAATTCAAATCCTTGAACCGAATTTATTTTAGGACCAATTTCAGAATAAGCACGAGCCACCTCATTCAGTTTTGATCCTCCGCCCGAGTAGAAATTCACCTCCAACAGATACACCTTCCTCGGCATTTCTATCACAAAATCAAACCGTTTCTCATCGCTACCTAAAACCTTTGATATAGGCCTCCACTCCGAAGAATAGACCTCCTGTCGGAATGGAATTCTCGCTTTCTTCAAAATTCCTGCGACTGTTTTCTCCATAACATGACCGCTTCTATTCTTTCTCGCATTCGTGTCAAGACCCGTTTCAATGCCGAACACATAATCAACGAGATCCTTCACCTTCTGCTTTTGCAAAACATCAGCCAGACCCGTTTCTTGCAAGAAAACCATCACACCATCTACCGAAGCGAACAAACTCTCCATCGGAACGCAATTGCCAACAGCATCCAGCACATTCTTTTTATCTTTCGTCCGTACCGCAACAAGGATATCCAAAACAGAAAAAGCATTCTTGTCTCTTTTCCATATAGTTTCTACACTTCTTCGCAAATTCGTTGAACCCACTAAACTATTGAGCATACAAAGACTCAATTTAATGTCGTCTACATTCTTTGAAATTTTGTTGAAATCACAGAAGAAATCCAACGTCTGATTTGTCTCTTTTAGTTGAGACATGAACTTAGTGAAATTTTTAGTCATCGACATAGTGTTTTTTTTTATGCTTGGCTCACTGAATCGAACCCACCTTAAAGTCATCTATGTTGAAAAGCGTATTTTCCACACAACCCCTTGTTTCCGAGTAGTTTCGCACGAGAATTTCCTTAATTTTCCCTCTTTTTGCTCCGTTTGCATTGACATTTCGAGACGCCCAAACTCTTTCTATCTCATAATCAGCATAAAGCGCATCAAAAAAGTTATCGAGTTCATTCTTCCCTTTGCAATCGGAGTTACTCAGCATAAACTGATACCCCAACTGCGACACCTTATCACAAAACGTCTTCAAACGAACCTGAGAATCGTCGTTAAAACTCTCTTTCGCATAATCATTAAAACTTGATGTGTCGCTCAACGGACGATAGGGAGGATCAAAATAAAACAGTGCATTACCCTTTGCATATTCAATCGTCTGCTCAAAATCGCCACAAAGTATTTCAACCTTCTGCAACAATTTACTATCTGCACGTAACGTTTCTTCATCACATATCTGAGGTTGCAAATATCGTCCGCACGGTACATTAAATAGCCCACGTTTATTAACGCGATACAAGCCATTGAAACACGTTCTATTTAGGAAGAAAAACAAAGTTGTATTCTCTATAGGATCCAAATTTTTCTCATTATACCTATCTCTGACTGTCAAATACATTTCGCGTTTTGAATTCATGTCTGAGAGTTCATAATATTGCTTTTGTATATCATTTAACGCAGGTATCAGTCTATCAACATCATTTCTCACAGTTTTGTAACAGCAAACCAAATCTGGATTTATGTCATTTATAACCGCACAAGTAATGTTTTGGAACTTTTGGAGCATATAAAAAAGCATAGCACCTCCACCCACAAATGGTTCTATGTAAGTAACGTCAGACAAACTTTCAAAACCCAAAGGCAACAAAGCCTCTAACTGATTTTTAAGCTGCCCCTTACCACCAACCCACTTTATGAACGGTTTTGCCTTCACCTTAAATCTTCTAATTTTGTTAGACAATCGAAATTAGACCTTTTCACATGTAAACATCCTCGCTGTCGCCTTCCAATACTCTGGATATGACTTTGAAACAACTTCTGGATCATCTATCTGAAGTGAACCTTGTCGTTGAAGAGCGATAGGTGCAAACGCCATTGCCATACGATGATCTTTGTAAGTGTTTATAATTGGAATTTCATCTGATGTAACACGTTCGCCATTCCATGAAAGTTCGCCTTGACCTGTCTCTTTGAGAACGTAGCCTAACTTGCGACATTCATTGATTAAAGCTGAAATGCGGTCAGTCTCCTTGATTTTCAAAGTCTTCAAACCTGTGAAGCGGAAGGTCGTTCCAACTGCGCAACAAGTAGCCACAACTGTTTGTGCCAAATCGGGCTGATTAGTGAAATCGTATTCGTAATGAGAAACAGAAGCGGATGTTTTCTCTAAAACAACACCGTTTGGACTAAATGTTGTAGTGATGCCCAACGGATCAAATATCTTGCTTACTTGCGAGTCGCCCTGCAAACTCTGCTCGTAAAGGTGAGGCAAGGAGAACTTGGTGGCATTCTTCGGCAAGAACGTGGCAATCTCATACCAATAGGAAGAAGCGGACCAATCCGACTCCACCGTGTATTCAATAGGCTTGTATTCCTGCGGTTTAATCAGAATCGTATTCTCTTCTCTCCACTCAGCCTCAACACCAAACTGAGCCATCAACTGAAGCGTCATCAGGATATAGGGGCGAGAAATCACCGCACCCGTCAGATGGAGTGTCAGTCCGTTTTTCAGATAGGGGGCAATCATCAGCAAAGCAGAGATGTATTGGCTACTCACACCGCCATCTATCTCAATCTCGCCACCATCCATAGCGTGTCCCCTGATTTTCAGCGGAGGAAATCCCTCTACTCCATCATAGTCGATTGTCGCACCCAAATGGCGCAAAGCATCCACCAACACCTGAATAGGGCGTTGTTTCATACGTTCGCTACCCGTAATCGTCCACTCACCTGGCTGCAAACATTGGTAAGCCGTCAGGAATCGCATTGCCGTTCCCGCCGCACCAATATCAAAATGATTGCCGTTCGACGAGAGTGCAGCCACCAAAACATCAGTGTCATCGCATTTGGCCAGATTGTGAATTATCTTTTCTGAGCAACTTAACGCATTGAGTATCAACGCACGATTGCTTATACTTTTGGAGGCGGGCAGGCTTACCGTCATCTCGGATGGCACAGTCGCACACTTCTTTATATCATAGATCATTCCTAATTCTCAATTTCTAATTCAACATTGATTAAATTCCCATTGTATCGCAATAGAAATCCAATGCTTCAAAAATCTCCTTCTTTTCAACAACCTTATTAATCTTCACCTCGCCAATATTCGAAAGCAAAGTGAAAAGAATCGTACCTGCTACATCGTTCTTCTTGTCGTGCGTCATCAACTCATACAAACGATCATACTCTTTGCAGTTGATAGCGAATGGTCCATACAATTTCTTAATCAACAAGACCGCCTGCGAGAGAGTCTCTTTAGGGAATCCACATTTCTTATAAGAGAGATACAACTCAGCAATCATACCCCAAGCGACGGCATAGCCGTGGAGTTTCGTTTCTCCCCTCTCGATAGCATGACTCTCAAATGCGTGTCCAATCGTATGCCCGAAATTCAACGCCTTGCGTATGTTTTTTTCAGTTGGGTCAATCTTCACAATTTCTTCTTTCACGTTGATAGACTCAGCCAAAAGCGTACCGAAAGTGTCATAGTTGACATTCGTCATATCAGTTTCGCAGATGTGTTTCCAAACAGTTTCATTAGAAATCAGACCGTGCTTGATCATCTCTGCAAAGCCAGAAAAGAGGTTGTCTTGAGACAAATGCTTGAAGAAACTGATGTTGATCAAAACACTCAAGGCAGGATTGATCACGCCGATTTCATTTTTCAAGTGATTAAAATTGAAACCTGTTTTACCTCCGACAGCTGCATCCACCGCTCCTAAAAGCGTAGTTGGTACGTTCACATAGTCAATTCCACGCTTAAAAGTAGACGCTGCGAATCCACCCAAATCGGTTACCATACCGCCACCTAAGTTGATTAAAAGCGATTTTCTGGTAGCACCCTTCTCACTTAATTCCTGCCAAACATGGCAGACCGCCTCAATGTCTTTGTTATCATCATCCGCCTTTATCTCAATGACATGAGATGGGTCAATGTCATATTCAGCCAACAACTCAGGCAAACACAAATGGTGCGTATTGCTATCCGTCAGAATGAAAACCGACTGATGAGGAAATTTCTTCAACTCTGCTACAATCGGTGTTATCTTATTGTCAATCAATATTTTTTGCATAGCACAACCTTATTTTCAATTTTCTTATTTGCTCTCTTGGAAGATAGTTTTGATACCTTTAATCTTCTCATTTTTTATTCTGCACAGCACCTCTTTCAACTCAGTTCGAGGGATGGAAACAAATGCGCAGTTGTCTTGCACCTCAATCTGTCCTACTTGCTCCTTCGTCAAAAGTCCCTTCTTCATCAAGAAACCAGCAATATCACCTTTGCTGATCTTATCCTTTTTACCCTTGCCAATATAAAGAGAAACCCACTTTGAAGGCTTTAATGGCAAAGCTTCTTTGGCAAGAGAAAAATCCATAAAATCAGTTTCGTCTAAGTAATCCGGCAACTTTTCTTCACCGTGAAGAATGATATATGCGTTTCCTTCGGCGAACATTCTTGCCGTACGTCCGTTACGATGCGTGTAAGCTTCTTCGTTGACAGGAAGATGATAGTGAA
Source organism: Clostridiales bacterium (assembly GCA_963626555.1). Classification (GTDB taxonomy): domain Bacteria; phylum Bacteroidota; class Bacteroidia; order Bacteroidales; family Paludibacteraceae; genus UBA1181. The sequence goes on along the minus strand of CAVFXQ010000016.1, from coordinate 28,794 downwards.
CGACATGCTTCACATCTAAGATATCCAATCCACGCGACGCCAAATCGGTTGAAACCATCAAATAAGATGTGCCACTTTTGAATTGGAAAAGCGATTTTTCACGGTCTATCTGTTCCATTCCTCCGTGGAAAGATTTGCAATCCACACCTTTCTTGCGTAAGAAATCTGCCACACGATCAACAGATTCTCGATAATTAACAAAGATGAGCGTCGGTTCGTTTCCTATCTGCGAAACCAATTTTAAGAGAGTCTCCAACTTGTCTTTCTCAGGGGAATGTACAATATAACGTGTCAACTTGATTTCTTGACCATTCTCTCCTAAATAATCCAAAATCATAGGATTATGAATCTTTACAAACGATGGAATTTCTTCTGCCTTGGTAGCTGAAGTCAACATTCGCTTTTTTACATTGGGCAACTCCTTTATAATGTCTTCCATATCATCTTGAAATCCTAATTCAAGTGACTTATCAAACTCATCTAAAATGAGGAAACGCACACTATCCGTCTTAAATGATTCTTGATCAATATGGTCAAGTAGACGACCTGGAGTTCCAATCAGAAGTGAAGGTGGCGTTTGCAACATGCGTCGTTCCTGCTCAAATGAATGTCCACCATAACAACAACCCACACGAAAATCGGACTTAAACGACTTGAACACCTCCTCAATCTGTAATGCCAACTCGCGCGATGGAGCAATCACAATCGCCTGCACTCCAATCTCCTCGGCTTTCAATTGACGAAGAAGAGGAAGCAAAAAAGCTAAAGTTTTCCCAGAACCCGTCGGAGAAAGCAATATGACATCACGTCCCGATTCGTTCGCCTTAAGAGAAGCCATCTGCATCTCGTTCAGATTCGCAATTCCAATCGTCTGTAAAGTCTTGTTAATCAATTCATTCATCTTTATATTGTACAAAATATTCTACACTAATTTCTTATATACATTCATCAAATTCTGTGCAATCGCCTTGTCCGAAAACTTCTCCGCATGGATAATCCCTTTCTGTATCATATCTGCTTGAAGTTCTTGACTTCCAAGCACCTGAACAATCGTTTCTGCTAATTCCTCTGCACTATCAGAGGAAACATATTTGGCTGCATCGCCACCTGTCTCCTCGAAACAACTGCCCTTCGATGTGATGACGGGCGTTTGCATAGTCAGCGCTTCCAAAATAGGGATTCCGAAGCCCTCAAAAAGAGATGGATAAACGAATAGCGTCGCCAATTTATAGAAAATTGGCAATTCGCTGGTCGCCACCTCATTCAAGAAAATCACCTTCCCCTCCAAATGATATTGAGCAATCAACTCTTGCAAATATTTCTGATATTCAGAAGGACGACCAATGACTACCAACGGTATATCAACACGAGGGTCTCGCATCGCCTTTAGAATCAATTCGTGGTTTTTCCGACGTTCTATCGCACAAACAATCAGCATAAACTGGTCGGGTAACCGCAAATTCTGCTTGACTTGCAACATTTTAGCCTCATCAACAGGACATTGAAAAACAGGGTTGCATCCTTGATAGACTACTTCAACACGTTCCTCTTTTTCACCTAAATATTCAATAAGATCCGCCTTCGTTTGTTGACTGACAGCCACCACACAATCGGCGATCTGACATCCATGAGTATATTTTTTTTTGAAAGAATATCTATCGAAAAACGGAAACAGCTCAGGATTCTTCAAGAAGATGACATCATGCATCGTAACCACCTTACGCACTTTCGTCTTCTCAATCCCGTATGGCAACTCATGACTCAATCCGTGGTAGATATCCAACTTATCCGCTTCAATGTTTTCACATACCCCTTTTGTTCGCCAGAGCGAAGAGAGAATGCCCATAGATGAGAGTCCATGAGGCATTACCACTCTACAATTCTCTTTATTATAGGAAAAATCAATAGATCCTTTAATCTTTGGTGTATATAAAAAATACTCATTCTCGGATACGAGATTAGACATAATTCGAACAGTGTCCCGACTATAATTCCCCAAGCCACGACGGTTGAAAAAGGCGCGTTTGGCATCGAAGCCAATTTTTAAAGGACTCATACGTTTTTTGTTTTTTTACGGATTGGGGATTGATTGCTATTTGATGGTTACTTCTCTGGAACCATCGGGCTGTTCCGTAATCGTTACAACAGTGGCGTCTTCAGGCAACAAATTGACGATTTTCTCAGGCCATTCCACAAAACAGAGTTTGCCACTATAGAAATAGTCCTCATAACCGAAGTCGTATGCTTCCTCCTCTTTGTTGATACGATAGAAATCGAAATGGAAGATAGGAGAACCATCACCCGCCTTGTACTCGTTGATGATAGCGAAAGTCGGACTGTTAATACTCTCTTTCACACCCATTTCCTCGCAAATGGCACGTATGAAAGTTGTTTTTCCCGCGCCCATTGACCCATAGAACAAGAACACCTTCTTATCCCCCATTGCTGCGATAAACTCCTTCGCAGTCTGGTGTATCGTCTGTAAATTTTCAATCTTCATTGTCTCTTATATTTTGAAACTAATGGACAAAAGCCACTTTCGTAACCATCTTCATAGAACCATCCTCCTGAGCGGCAAAAATGAAATAAACACCTGTTGCAACCCTTCTGCCACTCTTGGCATTTCCATCCCAGGTAAAAGTGCCACCATTAGAATATCCCTCATAAACTAATCTTCCCTCTGGGTCGGCTATTCTCACCAAGCTATTCTCAGAAAGCCCTTTCACAACGACATCACCATCATAATCTGGCGTAACAGGATTAGGATAGACATAAACATTGGAATAGTCTGCCGACGGCTCTGTCGCATCAATCACATACGAGAAGAGTCCACCAGATGTGGCGATGAACAGTTCACCCGTCTCTTCGTTGAGCGCCATATCTATGACAGCATTCGAAGTCAACGGACTATTATCCGTTGTGAAATGTTGCAAAGTCGTCTTTCCATCTTCTGATAACAAGTAGACACCTGTAGTAGAAGAAGCCAACCACTTTCTGTTTCCTCCATCTACAATGATTTTATTGATTTGATTGCTACTCAACAAGAAATCGGCATAGTTTTCATCATCCTCACGTGTTATTTTGACACGATCGAAACGGAAACTATTGGAGAAAATGTCCTTTTGCGAACTCACTAAGAAAGGTCCAGAACTTGTACCAATCCACAACACGTTATTACGATCCTCAGCAAAACAACGCACAGCATTCGGGGTCACTGTATTTCCATCCTTATCGGTGAGAGAACTGAAAAAACGAGACTCGTCATCTGACGAAATAAAAGGTGTATTTTTCGGATCAATGACAGCCACTCCCACTCCACGATCGGGTGAGGCAATCCACATAAATCCATTTTTTGTAACCGTCAAAGCACGCAAACTCTCATGGTTCGCCAATATTGAGTAATAGAGCGATGTCCACTCGCCATCCGCCTTTTTTATAACAATTGAATTCTGCGCCAACATGTTCAACATATACATATTGTTGTCGGCATCAAAATAGAGTCCGTTGGTCAGTGTCTGATTTCCTATGTTGGACAACGGTGTTGAATCAGCCCAATATTGCTTAATCGGCACATTATCATAGAATTCAAAAATACTACGCCAAGAAGCCACATACATACGACGATGATCTGCAGGATCTACCGCAACATCCAACACATTCTCAAAAGCATTCTCATAAATATTTGTCGATTTTAAAACGCTTTCAAAATTCTCATTACTTCCGTCAATGACAGTCCATTTGCCATCCTCATAGATCTGAATAATTCCAGGAGTATGCACATCTGGAAGATCGTGAGGGCCGCCACTACCCGTTATCAATTTTCCATATTGATAACGAACACAATAAACACTCGACTGCACCAGTCCATCATTCATGAACACCTGCTCGTCCTCCCCTACATACCTGTAAAGATTATAATATCCATAGGTATTGCGAACAACATTCGCCGCACGACATATCCAATAAGTGTCTGAATTAGTATCATAAATACCATCTAATGCAAAATGAACTTCCCGAGACTCCTTCAACGTCATATCCTTATTATAATTATATAAGGTAGAGTCATCCATTATGATCATTGAAGAGCCATCGCCATAGATGAACTTCAAATCGCTCAATTGCTGAAGAATTGCTATAGTGTCCGCATCCACATAGTAGACTGCATTAGCATCCGCAACATATATCTTCTCTCCTACATTCGCAATTCCCTTAATATTATTTTTCGAGTACGTTCGCTTACTCCACTGCTTGTAGTCCACCAAGTTGCGGTTAGAATATTTCGCCGAACGAACATCACTCTGCGTCTGCGCATAGATAGAATCACCCTGAACTATCACCTTGTAGGTACTCATATATGCTCCATCATCGCCTATGACATAGGTGTCTGAGATCTCGTCCTTTTTCATATCGACCACTACAATACCCAAATCGCACGCAAGATAAGCATATCGACCGTTTGTTGTGATGGAATGAACCGTCTTTCCACTGACTTCCTTACGTTTTAAGTCTGAGATGTTGTAGACATTACCTTTTCGAAGCAAATCAATATTTCCGTTAGAATAAGCAATCACAAGCGTTTCATACTCCTTACTATACCCCACTGTGGAGACTTCGTTGTCAGACAATCCGTCTATTTTCGTATAAGTCTGAGTTATGCCAGTCTCCTTCTCAACAGAAAAGAGTGCACCATTGGAGATTGCATAGACTTTATCGTCAGCATCAAACACCTTTTTCGCTTGGTTATATGAGAAATAGGCTGTCCATTTCCCCATTTCCTGAGCAGAAACTTCCAACCAACTGACAACGATAGTCAAAATGACAATCCAACTAAAAAAGAAACTTTTTCTCATCATTTCTACCTATTTATGAGACAACAGACTTTGTAAAAGCGAATATGCGACAATTTATATTTTTTCTTTTAGAAAATTCAACAGTTTCTCAACAGCACGCCCTCTATGGCTGATTTCGTTTTTTTCTGCCATAGATAACTCTGCAAAAGATTTTTCATACCCCTCAGGTTGGAAGATAGGATCATACCCAAATCCCTCCGTTCCATGCTTCTCTGTCAAAATCGTTCCATAAACTACACCTTCAAAAAAATACTCGGTTCCATCCCAGAAAAGCGCGATTACAGTGCGAAATCTTGCCTTTCGATTTTCTTTTCCCTGCAATTTTTGCAATAGCTTCAACATATTAGCCTCTGAACTCTTCACCTCCCCCGCATAACGAGCAGAGTAGACCCCAGGTTCGCCATTGAGAGCCTCAACCTCTAAACCCGTATCATCTGCAAAGCAGTTGCAACCGAATTTATCAAACAAAAAATGAGCTTTCTGACTGGCATTCCCCTGCAACGTGTCGCTTGTTTCCGGAATATCATCGTAAAAGCCTAATTCATTCAGCGTTTTTATCTGCAAAACACCTTCTAATTTTTTTTTGATCTCGTCTACTTTGTGAGGATTGTTAGTTGCTAACAATAATTCTTTCATTTCGCTCTTTTTATCTATTGTACATCCTACTGCAAAGATACCTACGAACAAACAAATATGCAAAAAGAGACCTTTAGAACTCAACTTTTTCAACTGTTGAAAAATTGAAACAGAAAGTAGTAATCATGTAACGTCGATGTAACATTTATCACCCCTTTTCTAAAACACATACACAAAAAAATCACATAAAAGCAATGCAAGATTTAACAAAACCGTCTTAGTTTCACTAAAAAAAGTTACAATGAAACGAAATTACACCCCAAAAGAAACAAATTTCACCCCACTAATCGCAGATTTCCCCCTATTTTTGCCACATACGGAATTAAAAATATTTTCGTTCTCAGGAAACATTTATACTTTAAGGATTAACCGTCGCCACGTTGGGAAATGTTAGCGACGGTTTATTTTTTTCAAGATTTTAAATTCCAATTAGAAAAAAAAAGATTTTGACGAGGACAATTTCCATAAATTATAATCGTTATTTTCAACAATCTTTTTTTTAAATTTGTCTCCTATTTCCATAAAAACAAAGATGGCGAACAATTTTGAAATGATTGCCAAGACCTTCCAAGGGTTGGAAGAAGTGCTGGCGAAAGAGTTGCAGGACTTAGGCGCAGAACAAGTAGAGACGATTACTCGTGGAGTCCGCTTTTGGGGAGACCAAGAGATGCTGTACAAAGCAAATTTTAAATGTCGGACGGCATTACGCATCCTTAAGCCTTTCTACAAGTTTGAAGCAAAAGACACTGACGAAGTGTATAACGTTGTTAAAGCATTCGACTGGTCGCAGTACCTCAGTGTTAAAAAGACTTTCGCTATCGACGCCGTAGTCTATTCTGAGACTTTCCGCCATTCCAAATTTCTTGCTTATAAGGTAAAAGACGCCATAGCCGACCATTTTAGAGAGAAATACGGAGAGAGACCATCTGTTCGTATCACTAATCCAGATGTACAACTGAGCATTCACGTCAACCAAGAAACCTGTACTTTGTCGTTAGACAGTTCCGGCGATCCTCTCTACCTGCGAGGTTACAAGGTAGAACAAACCGAAGCACCTATTAATGAGGTGTTGGCAGCAGGAATGTTGAAACTTGCAGGTTGGGACGGAACCACCGATTTTATGGACCCAATGTGCGGTTCTGGAACCATCGCTATCGAAGCCGCCCTTATGGCACTCAACATAGCCCCTGGCATATACAGAAAAAGCTTTGCATTTGAGAAATGGGCTGATTTTGACCAGTCTATCATGGACAAACTCTACGAAGACGATTCAGAAGAACGTGAATTCACACATAAAATATATGCTTCCGATATCTCATCCGCTGCTCTACGTGTCTGCGAAGAGAACGTAAAAAGGGCGGGAATGTCTAAATATATTGAGATCTCGCACACTCCATTCCAATCTGTTGATCGTCCAGACGAACCAACGATGATTATGTTCAACCCTCCATACGGTGAACGCATCAAACCTGCCAGCCTCGCCACCCTCTACGAGGAGATCGGTGCAAAACTGAAGCGAGACTTCACGGATATGTCCGCATGGATCATCACTGTGCCTTGCGAGTCAACAGACCGCATCGGACTACGTCCCTCTGTGAAACATCATCTTTTGAACGGTGCTATAGAGTGCGAGTTCCGTAAATACGATATGTTTAAAGGTCGTCGAGACGATTTCTTGCGCGAACGAGCGGACAAACAAGAAGAGTTTGAGAAAAAGAGAGAGGAGGATGGCGAATTAGGCGAACACAAAGGTGTTTACATGTTGCCAGTGCAAGACCGTTGGAAGCGCGAGTCAATGAACGAAGACGAACTCAGCGAATACCGCGCACGCCGCCATGAGGCATTCGAGAAGAGACAAGCCAATATTGCAGAAGCCAGAAGAGAATATAACGAACGCAGATTCCGTGGCGATAGAAGCAATCGCAGCGAAGGTGAAAACGGAGAGGAGAGGAGAGAACGCCGTCCGTACCGCAACGACGACGATAGAGACCGTCGAGACTTCAGAAAGCGCGACGACCGTGATGGAGACCGCCGCAGAGAGGAACGTAGAGGATTCAACCGCCGTGAGGACAATAGAGATGACCATCGTGATGAGAGAAGAAGCGAGCGTGGGGAGAGAAGAGAAGGTGATCGTGGAGGCAGAAGAAGCTTCAGTGGCGACCGTCGCAGCAACTACGGAGAACAAGACAGAAGAGACAACAGAAGAGGCTATGACAGACGCGACAGAAACGAGCGTGGAGACAGAGACTCTCGTCGTTCTTACGACCGCAGGAGAGACGATTCCGACCGTTCAAACAATCAAGAGAAAAAGTATGTCGGTGGCAATTATTTTGACCCAACAGCAGAATAAAATTTCATAGAGAAAATCAAATAGATTTTTTCTGGGGCATCCCCACAAATGGCTATAAAAATGAGTAAAAACCTGAAAAATCGGGTCGAAAAATAGCCATTTGTGGGGATTGTTTTGCATTAGTAGTAGCCGTAACTTTGCACAAAATTTTAGAGACGTAAAAATATGAAACATTGGCTACTCTTAATTGCCACTACCTTATACGCTTTTGCGGCTAATTCGCAGAGTGTATCTGAGGATTCAGAATTGCAACCCGAAGCATTTCCAACAGGCATCGAAAAGACAACGAACAACCATAACGAGCAAAACTCAGAAGAGGCAGAAAGCGACGATTGGCGCTTTCGTGTCGGTGGATATGGCGAAATGCTCTTCCAAACCTTCAACTACGGACGTAACAGTTTCTACTCTTACGGATCTGACTATGACAAACGCGCAGAAATCTCAATTCCTCGTTTTGTCATCGCAATGGACGTTAAATTCAATGACACTTGGACATTAGGCTCTGAGATTGAGTTCGAGTATGGCGGAGCAGGTTCAGCCATTGAATATGAATACAACGAAGCAGGAGAATATGAAATCGAAATTGAGAAAGGCGGAGAGGTCGCACTTGAACAGTTCCATATCACCAAATCATTCTTCAAAGAATTAAATCTCCGTTTCGGACATATCATTGTTCCTTTCGGTTTGACGAATGCACACCACGAGCCACTCAACTTCTTTAGAGCCGTTCGCTCGGAGGGTGAAAGTACAATGATTCCATGCACATGGCACGAGAACGGTATTGAGATATTCGGTACAATTGGAAAATTTGACTACGAAGTGATGGTGGTCAATGGATTAGACCCTGCATTCTTCTCAAAAGCCAACTTTATACAAAAAGGGAAGCAATCAATGTTCGAGAAAGCAACTATGACAAACCCAGCGTTTGCCGCTCGTACAGACTTTCGCTTCATTCCTAACACACGCATCGGTTTGTCATTCTACGGTGCAACCAAGACAGCAGGCAACTCTACCAAGTACGATAAATTAGAGACGTATAATGTGAAAGCACCAGTCCTTTTGAACTCTGCCGACATAACCCACCAAAGCAAATGGATCACCGCACGCGCCAACTACATTTGGGGTAAAATCGGTGATGCCGAGGAATTATCAAAAGCGAATCTTACAATGCCGAAGTCTGGCAAAATCTCTATCTTCCCTCGCCAACAAGTGGCACAAGTGGCAATGGACTGGTATGCAGAGGTCGGCGTGAATGTATTAGCAAATTCAAATACAACTCAAAAGTTACTTCCATTCATTCGCTATGAGTTCTACGATTTGAACTATAAGACAACAAGCTCTGTTGTAAAAGACGGTCGTTACCACAGACAGATTTATACAGTCGGTGTTAACTACTTCCCATTGCCAAATTTGGTAGTCAAAGCAGACTATAGCCACAGACAGGTAGATAGCGGACGATTCAACGGAGAGGAGAATTTCTCATTGGGCGTTGGATACATCGGATGGTATGCCGTAGCAAAAAAGCATAAAAAATAAGAGATAATAAAATAAACAAGTTTTACGTACAACTAAACATTTCTAACAAAAATGAAAAAAAGTAAGTTTATTTGGGGAAGTTTGATCGCACTTTCTCTTTTCGGATTCACTGCTTGTGATGACGATGATGAAAATGGCTCAAAAGACAGCTCTACAACAGAGAACGCAACCTACAAAGCTGCCATCGACAACTACGTTGACAACATTGTAGTTCCTACCTACGCTGACTTGAAAGAGAAGGCTAAGGTATTGCAAGAAAAAGTAAAAGCAATGTACGAGGCTGAAGAATTGACTGATGATTTAGTCAAAGCAGCTGCCGATCAATGGATTGAAACTCGCGAGCCTTGGGAGGAGTCTGAGTCATTCTTATTCGGACCAGCAGCAACATACAACTTAGACCCATCATTGGATTCATGGCCATTGGATAAGGCAAACATCACTGCATTGTTGAACTCAGAAATGTCTTTCAACGGAAACACATTAGGACACGAAGTTCGTGGATTCCACACTTTGGAATACTTGCTCTTCTACCAAGGAAGCGCTAAGAAAGCATCAGACTTCAGCGGTCGTGAGTTGGAGTATGCTGTTGCCGTTGCCGACATCTTGGTCGAGAACACAATTCAGTTATACTACGCATGGAATGGCGAAGTTACAGGAGACGACAAGGAGGTGATGGACGAGGCTGAAATTGAGATGACCGGCAGTTTCGCAGAGCGTTTCAAATCACCTAATCTATACGATTCACAGTTCAAGACCCAGGTTGACGTTATCGGACAGATTATAGACGGTGGTTTGGATATCAGCGACGAAGTTGGTAGCCAAAAGATTGGTGGACCACTCACTTCAGGAAACGTTGAGGACGTTGAGTCTTGGACTTCTTATCACTCAAAGGACGACTACGAAAACAACATTGTCTCAATCCAACACTCCTACTTGGGAACTATGAGCGACGACATCGTTGACCTTGAGAAAGTTGGTGGAGAAAAGAGTATCTCAGCCATTGTTGCCGCTGCTGATGCATCATTAGATAGCGACATCCGCGCTGCTATCAAGAACGCAAGAAATGCTATTCAGAGCATTCCTGGTTCTTTTGCTAACTGTATCATCGACGGTACTGGAGAAAATGAGATTAAAGCCGCTATAGAGGCATGTGCTGACTTGAATGAAAAGTACGCTAAGATCAAAACTGTTATTAAATAATAGTGTTTCTTAACATAAAAAACACCTCGGAGGGAACTTTTTAGTCCCCTCTTTGGTGTATATTTGTATTTCCTTGTTTCTGCAAGAATTTTTACAGCAATGAATACGAATTATTTCAAATTTCTGATATTACTTGTCCCAATATTTGCTTTCACAGCCTGCGATGATGCTACTGTCGGCTATGAGGAAATCATCAAACCCAATGGCGAAATTGCCACCTACAAGGAACTTTCGGCAGGTCGCTCCACCGTCTTCCTCACCTCAAGCAAAGCCTACGACTCTCAAGCAGACTGGGTTACAGGAACACTCAACACTCGCTTTAACCTTGGCGACGTGCTTTACGACAGCCCTAATGTATCAACCAACGGTTTAGGTCCTGTCTACGCAGGGTTCTCTTGTGGTAGCTGCCACAAAGACGCAGGAAGAACGCCTTCTACCTTAATCTCCAACGGAGGTAGCGGTAATTACGGATTCTCTTCTATGCTCGTCTACATCACCCGAAAAAACGGTGCTTACTTCCGTAACTACGGCCGCGTGCTTCACGACCAAACCATCTACGGCTCACAGGCCGAAGGTAAACTGCACGTTACCTACACTGAACAAGAATATTCATTCCCTGACGGCGAGAAATACTCGCTTCAGACTCCCCACTATACCATCACCGAGTGGTATGCCGATAGCATCGCTCCAGAAGACCTCTACATTTCGGTACGCATCCCTAACAGACACGTCGGAATGGGTCAGATGATGGCTCTCGATAAGAACGAACTGCTTCAAGTAGAGAAAAACTCCAACTATCCAGAATACGGCATCAGCGGACGCCTCAACTACATCACAGAGCGTGGTGTCTACCAAATCGGAGTTTCGGGAAACAAAGCACAACACGCCGACCTCACCGTCGAACTCGGCTACTCCAGCGATATTGGTATGACCAACACACGCTATCCTTACGAGATATGTGCGGGTCAAGGTCAACACCCTCAAATCTATTCTGGCATTGAAGTCAGCACCGAAGATATGGAGAACGTAGACCTCTACTTGCATTGTTTAGGAGTTCCCGCTCGTCGCTACGTCAACTACAAAGAGGTGCAACAAGGTGAAGAGGCTTTCCATGCCTGCCACTGCGACCTCTGTCACTTGCCAACACTCCACACGCAAGCCCGTGGGGCGACTCTCCTTAACGGTACAGAGCTGCCTTGGCTCGGCGGACAAATCATCCACCCTTATTCTGACTATCTGCTGCACGATATGGGGCCAGAATTGGACGACCACCTCAAAAGCGGACTCGCTTACGGATGCGAATGGCGTACCACACCACTCTGGGGCATCGGATTGCAAGCCACGGTCAATGGACACACTCAATTCCTCCATGACGGCCGAGCTCGTAACCTCCAAGAAGCCATCCTCTGGCACGGAGGTGAAGGAGCTGTGTCAAAAGAACTTTTCCGCCGTCTTAGCAAAGAAGAACGACAGAACTTGATATTGTTCTTAGAGACACTTTAATTTACTCATAATCAACTCATTAGAAATAAAATTTTTCAATATAACTTTTCATAACGTATAGTATGAAACTGAAAAAATTTCTCCCCCTTTTCTTGGGAGTCTTAATGCCAACTTTCTCTTTGGCACAAGAACAAAACGAAGAATCTATTCAATTACAAGCAGAACGCGAACACCATGCAAGCTCTGCCGACAGTACGAAGCATCACCACAGCCGTCGTCACCATGGCGATAAAGAAACTAAGTTCACCTGGGGACCAATCAATGACAAATACGTTGAAAGCGACGTCGTTCGCCTCGACGACAAAAAAGGTTTCACCCTACAGACACGTGCAGGCGACTTCCTTTTGAAGCCATACGTTCTCGTACAGACCGCCGCAACCATCAACTATTATGACGACGAGGGACTTGACCTTGCCGACCAAGATAACATTGCCAACTCTGGTTTCTCAATCCCTTACGGAATCATAGGTTTCTCAGGAAAGGCCTTTAAGAAACTGACTTTCAACGTGGCTATCAACGCAGCAAAGACAGGCGCAAGCCTTCTGCAACAAGCCTGGTTCGACGTCAATGTGAACGATGCTTTCCGTTTTCGCGCAGGTAAATTCAAAGTTCCTTTTGCACAAGGCTACCTCGTGACATTAGGTGAGACAATGTTCCCTTCTATGCCTCTCTCTCTCACGACGACTGCCAATGTCGACATGAGTTTGAACGCTGCCAACCCAACAGTCGGAATGGGATTCGACCTCGGTATTCAATTTCACGGACTTGTAAAGGATAAATTTCAATACCAAGTAGGTATCTTCAACGGTACTGGAGGAACTAACTCTGCCACTAAAACTATGAGCGACGACCACAAGTGGTTGCCTTCGCTGCTCTACGCCGCCCGTGTTGCCTACATGCCATTTGGCGCTATGCCTGGACACCAAGGAACACCTACCGATCTGAACAACAACAAGTTACTCTTCGGAGTGGCAGCCAACTACAATGTTGAAGCAGAAGACGAATGTTCTAACGACCTCCGTCTCGGAGCAGAAGCCTCTTGGCTCTTCAAACGCTTCTTCTTCTCTGGTGAATTCTACTACCTACGCATGAACTGGCAGAAAAAGATGATGAACTACGCACCAGATTTCAATCTCATCGGAGGATATGCGCAAGCCGCTTATTTCGTATTGCCTAAAATGCAACTCGCACTTCGCTACGACTGGTTCAACCGTAATGGTTTGAAGAAAAACGGATACTTGAGCGACGCATCCGTCGGCATCAACTACTTCTTCGTCAACTACAACCTGAAGTTGCAAGTTATGTATCAATACATGGGTAAAGCCAATCACGACACACAACTTGACCGCGACAACGACGACTACGGCGTGCCTACACACATGGGAATGGCTTTGTTACAATACACATTCTAAAATCATGTGATTCTCACACGATAATCCTGTAAAGATTCTGAAGAGATGAGACTATTAAACCATATAATGCTCGCTTTGTTGGGTTTGTTTGCTTTGTCCTCTTGTTGGATGGACACAGGAGACATTCCCGAGAAAGAAACAGGCGGAAACAACGGCGCCACCTTCAGGGTGCGCGTCGCTTTCAAAAACACCAACGCCTGGCCTACAAACAACCAGATTGCCATCTGTGCCTTCGCCGAAGATTCTGAAAACCCTTTCACATGGAAAGTCATCCAGAAAAACAAGATGTCAGACACATTAGACTTGGCATTGACAGGTATCACACAAGAACCAGAATACGTCTCCCTCTCGCTCATCAACAAGGCGAGACGAAGAATATACAACTTCTATACTGCGAAATTGGCAGAAAGCGACTCAACAATGCTTTGGACGGTCGATTTACTTGAGATGGGGCGAGTACAAGCTCAGTTCTTCAGCAACTGCCAAAACTGTCACGGCGCAAGCTCGCACGCTGCCGCCAATCTCTATCTAACAGAGGGCAAAACCTACAATTCCCTTGTCAATCAGTATTCTACAAAAGAAACTTCTCGTATCTTAGTAGTTCCTGGTGTCCCCTCCTCAAGTTTCATAGTAGATGTTGTTGACGGGAAAACAGACAAAGTGCATTATGACCATACACAAGTAGGTTATAATAACGAAACAGAAGATATTCAGCTATTGAAGAATTGGATTTCAAATCTCGACAACGCTGAATAATCTAATACAGATAATTAACAAATAACGATTTATGCAAAAAATGTCTTTCTTTAACGTCACCCTTCAAGGTGGGAAAGTATGCGCGGAAATCGCTATGTTCGGTCATAATTCCACCCGCGAGTACCATGCAATTTTCCATGTCACGGACACTTTCCTTTCCTACTCAGAACAGGTGGAATTCTTACAGAAAGCCCTCCAAGAGGTGAAGTCCTATCTCAATAATCCTTTCACCATCTTCATGAGATATTTCCTCAGCGATGCCGCCAACCAAAAAGATCTGTTGGATCAACGACACGCTGACCTACAATGGCAAGTTAACTACTCTGTCATTCAACAACCTCCTTTAGATGGCTCAAAAGTAGCCGTTTGGGCGTATTTCGCTTCCGACTTAGAAATCGACGACGAAAACGAAGACCTCTGCGTTACCCACAACGGATACAAACACTACTGGCGTTCGTCAAAAGAACTCACGGCGGGTTCTTCTTTCGAACAAGCAGAATATCTATTACAAGAAGAAGACAAATTCCTGGAACGCCACGGATTGTCCATGTTCAACAACTGCATCAGAACCTGGTTCTATCTTCAGAACATTGACGTTAACTATCAAGGCATGGTAGATGCACGCAATAAGAACTTCTTAGAGAACGGTCTGACGAAAGACACCCATTTCATCGCCAGCACAGGTATCGGCGGAAGAATGGGTTCACGCGAATCTATCGTCCGTTTAGACTCCTACGCTATAGAAGGTTTGAAAGCTGAACAAATTCAGTTTCTCTATGCGAAAACCCACCTCAATCCAACCTACGAATACAACGTGGCGTTCGAGCGTGGCGTACAGGTCATCTATGGCGACCGTAAACATTTGCTTTTATCAGGAACCGCAAGTATCGACAACAAGGGACAAATCGTACATCCAGGAGATATTCGCAAACAAACATATCGTATGCTTGAAAATGTGCAGGCTCTACTCAACGAGGGAGGTGGCGAATTGAACGACCTCGCACAAATTTTCATTTATCTTCGCGATGTTGCCGACTACGCCACCGTACGCGACATTTTTGCAGAGCAACTTCCTCAAACCCCTAAGGTGATACTCCTCGCTCCAGTATGTCGTCCAGGATGGCTCATCGAAATGGAGGGTATCGCTATTGTTGAACATTCTAATAAGAATTTCAAAAATTTCTAAAAGAGTCGTTCCAAGAAATTTTTCACCTGCATGTAAATGCATCTAAGCGTGCGCCTCTCCGATAAAGACGCACGCTTTTTTACTGATATTTTTGAACTGAAATTCGCCCTTCGTATGCAAAAAATTAGATTCATCAACCTACTCCATAAACTCCCCTTCATTCTCCTCGCCATTCAAATTTCCATTTTCGCCTTCCTGTCTTTGCGGAATGCCAACGAATCCCTCTATGCCTCCCCTCTCTCTCTGACTCTTTGGATCGGCATCATCCTATCGGGGATATGGACCATTTTCAGATATGGCAAACGCCCCTCTCTCTGGCTGTTCCACCTATCGTTCGCACTGATTCTCATCGGCGCATTAGCAACCCACCTCTCGGGCGAACGAGGAAGAGTTATGCTCAGAACAGGTGAAACGGCTCGTGGTTGCATATTGGAAGATGGCAACGTGCAGGCTTTCCCCTTTGAAATTACCCTTCTCAACTTTCAAATCAAACATTACGATGGAACAGACGTCCCTGCAGACTACGCCAGCGTTCTAATCGTAGACCATAAAAACAAAACTGATAATCAAAAAGATACAGTCTCCGTTTCTATGAACAACATCTATAAATCCGACGGATTCCGTTTTTATCAAACCTCGTTCGATCCCGATATGCGAGGCAGTACACTCACTGTAAGCTACGACCCATGGGGAGTTCCCCTCACCTACACAGGCTATCTTGTTTTGCTTATCTCAATGATTTGGATTCTCCTTGACAAAAACAGCGGTTTTAGAAAACTACTCAACAACACGATTTCAAAAATCGTCTGTATTATCCTCGTTCTTTCTTCTATAACAATCTCAAAATCAGAGGCTAAAGAATTACAAACATTTGACCGTGAAACCGCAGACGAATTTGGCAAAATTCTCATTCAGCATCAGAATAGAATAACAACAATGGAAACCTATGCAAACGATTTCCTCCGTAAAATATCGGGAAAAAGAAGCTACAACGGCTATACAGCTACGCAAGTGCTGTGTGGTTGGATTCTCGCGCCTCAACAATGGCAAGAAGAACCAATGATCAAGGTAAAAAGCGACCTCGTACGCCAGAAATTGGGAATCGGAAAGAAAGCACGCCTGATTGATTTCTTTGACGACAATCGTCAATACAAGCTAATGTCGCCCGAAATAGGACTTTCTACGCAGAATTTCTATGATAGGAAGATGAAAGACTGGGCTCAAATGGACGAAAAAATCGAAATCATCGTAGCACTCCACGCAGGCGATGTTATCCGTGTATTTCCTTTCAAAGGAAGCGATAATGTTGACGAGAACATACGTTTGCTTTCTCCTAACGAGATGAAAGACAAGAATTTAACAAAAGAAGACAGTCTGCTCACCAACTGCTTCTTCCCACTTCTCTACGAGAATTTTCAACGAGGCGACGACTGTAAAAAATGGATTCAGCATTTTCGCAAATACCAGATAGAACGATTAGGTAAAAATGCACCGTCGCCTGCAAAACTCAAAGCAGAACAAATCTACAACCACATCTATGCTATCCCTATCTGTAGCTATATCACCATCTCCGTCGGACTGATAGCTTTCATCCTCGCCGGCTTAGAACTCATTCAGAAGATAAAACGAGTACCAACCCTCCCCATTTATGGCTATATCGCCCTCGTTTGGCTTTATCTAACCACCATATTAGTGCTACGAACCATAATATCCAATCGTCTACCTTTGTCCAACGGTTATGAAACGCTTTTACTCATCTCGTGGCTATCGCAAGGTATTTCCTTATTGTTGAGCAAGAAAATGCCGAAAATATATTTACCAGGACTCCTACTTTCTGGTTTTGCCCTTTTAGGTGCCTCTATCAGCGACATGGACCCACAGATCACCCCCCTCATGCCCGTGTTGAACTCTCCTTTACTCACCGCCCACGTCTCGCTTATGATGATCTCCTACACCTTAGCGGGATTCATCACCTTGGTGGCTCTGCTTTCTATCTCACTCCACTTCGCAACGAAAAATTCTGAAACAGAAGAGAAATTAGTGCTAATGAACCGAATTCTTCTCTACCCTACCGTCTTTTGCATGGCGACAGGCATCTTTATCGGAGCCGTTTGGGCAAACGTGTCATGGGGCAGTTACTGGAGTTGGGATCCGAAAGAGACTTGGGCTTTAATATCAATGATTGTATACGGATTGGCGTTTCACAGTCAGAGTATTAGATTTTTTCAGAAACCACTATATTTCCAACTCTATTTACTCTTTTCAATTATTTGCCTCCTCATCACCTACTTCGGCGTTAATTACTATTTAGGAGGAATGCACAGCTATGCAAATTCGTGAATATCCCCACAAATGGGGATATAAAATGACCATTTTTGGCTAAAAAATCCCCACAAATGGGGATTTCACAGAATTGAAAAAGGACATACCTTTGTAATGCTTAAGGAAAGGAACTAAAAACCAAACCTTAAGTAACCATAATAAATGAGACGCTTTTTTTCAGAGGAAAAGTTGCGCAAGAAGACAGTTAAAGTCATATACAGTATAAGCCATAATTAATAAAACAAGTTACTGTCTTTGCAACTTCTTACAATGGAAATTAGTTATAGCACATAAGGACAAGTGAATAATTCAAGAGAGACATTTCTTTGCGATAAAGAGGAGTCTCTTTTCTTTTTTAGCACATAATAACAAATAAATAAACATCTTTCAAGAGAAACGCGTCCTTTATCGTTTTTCCTACCCTAAATCTGCTGAAAAATTACAACTTTTTTCCATATTACAAAACCGCTTTGCTCATTTTTTACAAGACAATAAAGTCTCCCCTTCTTATATTTGCTTTCAAAAAGTCAAAAAAATTATTACACAATGAAGCATTTACTTTACTCATTTACTACTATCGTCGCATTTTTACTTTCTCTTTTCTATGCGTCGAATGCCTATGCTGCCGAGAAATCGCGCGGTCTATGGGCTTCATACAACGTCAAAGCAAACGGTGTCTTCGTCAGCTGGCGTATGCGAGCCACAGACGCCCCAAAGTCAACCACCTATAAACTCTATGCCGACGGAAATCTTGTCAGCACGCTCACCGACCGTACAAACATCACTCTCGACACTAAATACGCATCATCAACTTTTTCACTCGAAGTTTACGACAAGTTCGGAAACATAATTGACTCGCAAGATGGCGTTAGATGTGATGAGAAATTCTACCACCACATTAAGTTGGACACGCCTGCCAACTATACCCTAAACGGAACAGAAATCTCTTATAGTCCGAACGACTGTTCTGCATACGACATGGATGGCGATGGTGAACAAGAGATTATCGTAGGATTCCAAGGTGGCATCGGCGCCACCTGCACCCCTACCGCACCGCCTGTCCTGGCTTGCTACAAGTTAGACGGAACAAAACTTTGGGAGATTAACCTCGGACCCAACGTGTTGGGAGGTTGCCGCTTCGTCTTCCTCTGCTACGACTTTGACGGCGACGGCAAAGGTGAAGTAATCGTGAAAACGGCACAAGGTGCAAAAGACGCCACCGGCAACTATCTTTCTATGGGAGCCGCAAAGGGCGCAGACCACTCAGCGTCTTCTGTCAACTCGGCTGGAGTCATCACCGACGGTGGTAAGGAGTGGATTACCTGCTTCGACGGAGTAACAGGCAAAGAATTAGCAACCATCGACTATTGGCCCTACTTCAATATTCAATCCAACTGGAACCCAAGCGGCACCACAGACACCAACACCTACGGACACCGAGGCAACTGGTTTAAAGGATGTGTCGCATTCCTCAATGTAAACGGACAGGCTAAGCCATGCGCTGTCACCACCCGTGGCATCTACACCTATTCATACGCCGCCGCCTATACTTGGGATGGAAAGAACCTCACTAACCTTTGGAAACACACTTCTGATGTTCCTGGACAAGGCATCTATGGCAAAGGAGCCCACAGCATCACTTGTGGCGATGTCGACGGAGACGGATTTGACGAAATCATCGTCGGTGCTG
Source organism: Clostridiales bacterium (assembly GCA_963626555.1). Classification (GTDB taxonomy): domain Bacteria; phylum Bacteroidota; class Bacteroidia; order Bacteroidales; family Paludibacteraceae; genus UBA1181. The sequence continues at coordinate 9,353 of CAVFXQ010000016.1, read as the reverse complement.
CCTGCCTCGACCATGACGGAAGCGTTCTTTGGCGTGCTGAAAACGGACACGGAGATGTAACCGCCTTAGGCGAATTCGACCCTTCCAACGACGGCCTAGAATATTTCTTCATCAAAGAAGATGGTCAAGCATACGACTGCGCCATCTTAGACGCAAAAACAGGTAAAGTATTGTCAAGCAGACCTGTAACCTCGGGAGACGTGGGTCGTGGATTGATCTTAGACTGCGACTCAACCCACGGTGGCTCTGAATACATGATCATCTCATACCCTAATATGTATAGTTGCAAGGGCGACTCTATCGCCCCTTGGCATGTCGGAACTACTAACAGCAGTTCGCTCAACATGCGTATCTATTGGGATGGCGACCTGCTTGAAGAGTATCACGACCGCCAACATGTTGATAAATGGGATAATGTGAACCATACCTGGGGGCGAACCATGACTTTCTATAGCTACAGTTACGCAACCACCAACAACTCGTCTAAAAACAACCCTTGTTTGCAAGCCGACCTCTATGGCGACTGGCGCGAAGAAGTTGTCTACTGGGGAGCGGATGGCAACGGCACACAATACCTTTGCATCTATACCTCAACCACAGAAAGTCCATATAAACTGCCTTGGCTCCGCGACGACCACGTCTATGATATGGCAGTGGCTTGGCAAAACTGTGGTTACAACCAAACTCCTTATCTTGGTTATAGTCCGATAGAGTATTACAAGAACCTTAATAAAGTTCCTACGCTCACCAAAAACGGTGCAGGTCCGAGCAAGCAGTCTATCAACAAAGGCGAAGCTATCGTTGCCTTCTCATACGTTTGGGAAAATGCAGATGGTGTAACCGTAACTGGACTTCCAGAGGGTGTCGACTACACCATTGACTACGCAGACAAACGTGTCTCTATCTTCGGTACACCAACCGCCGAACCTGGAGTCTATAATTTCACCGTTACGACAATAGGCAACGAGCCAGAAGCCCAAAAGAATGGATCTATAACGATCATATACGACCCAACTAACGTACAGGACATCGCAGACAACACTGTTTTCATCGCTCCCAATCCAATGACGGAAAGTGCAACTCTCCACATAGGAAACACAAGCGATGACGTCGAATGGGCTATTTATAGCACCAATGGAAATCTACGAATGAGTGGTAAAGTCTCTGGCGCGACTGCCGAACAAGAAATAAAAATCGAGAGAGGTAACCTTTCTTCAGGGCTATACTTCATAGTGGTGAAAAATTCACAACAATGTAAAACATTCAATATATTAGTGAAATAGAATGTCAAAAGCACAAGAAAGGTCGGCTCTATGAGTCGACCTTTTATCTTAATAAAACTTTAAAATGTTTCTTTTATTGCGTAAATAGGAAAAAATCCTTTCCCTATACGAAATTATTCTTATAACTTTGCACCGAATTTAGTGGGGTTTCTACCTCACAAATTCGTAACCTACGATTACTAACCGAAGCATGATGTTTGAGTTGCTTGTTCTTTATGGAGTTGAAAGGTTGATAGCTTTGATAACTGCTGGAGTTGCACATCCATTTGAGAAAGCAATGTACACTTTTGAGAAAGAATGATTTGAGAAACCTTATATTAATGAGGGTTGATGTTTGTTTAGATTAGTTAGTCGCTATTTAACGTGTTTTTCAACTTATAATAATAAAAATATGCGAGGAAAATTTAGTTTTAGTTGGGTTGCGCTGATTTTTGCATCCCTACTATTTTTTTCAGTTTCGTCATGTAAAGATGATGACGAGACGAGCTCAGGCTCTCATGCAGGCACTTACCACTACCATCTCAATGTTGCAAATGCAAATGATGAGGTATTGGTCGTATTAGACAGCATCTCCACCGCTGTTAGTTCAGTTTCTGCAACCCCAGACTGGGCAACAGTAACCATCTTAGACAGCACGGTAAACGGACATCCAGTGCTGAAGTTGACTTTAACACAAGGCGACCCTAACACATCGGACAACGGTGATGTTGTTGTCTATTCTGTAAATCAAGACAAGGTTATTTTGACCTTGAATCGTGGTTACTACTATTACAACGACAACAACTCCGGCAACGATGAGTTCTCTACAAACTGGGAGAATATGACCTCAGTGAATGTCTTTTATGGTAATAGCGTACATGAGGTAAACTTACCGTGGGCAGAGTCTGTTAAGGCATCTATTCCTGACAAAATCCGTAAAGATGTTAAGCAAGAGGACGGTTGGGAAATGGCGTTTAACACTTTGAATGTTAGTGGACTTGACGACTGTAACTATTTCGCACTTTACAACCGTTACCTAGGTACCTTCAGAGTATTCTATTATGTTACCAATTCAATAACCGATGGATCCGAATTTTCATTCGAAACTAACTTAGGATCCTCTGGTAGTTCAACCAACAAAACTCCATTCTATCACGCATTAGCGTACGCCATTCCAAACAACCACACCACCGTTGCAAACAATGTGAATTTGATTGAGGGCATATCTACATTCACCACTTTCAAAGGCTTTTACACTCCTTACACAACTTCTTCTTCTACTTCTTTAAGTCAGGGTTGGATGGCATTTGATATCCCTGCCACAGCATATTGCCCAATGAACCAATGGAAGAAATCATCAGAAGGCATAAACCTTTCTTGTAGAACATTATCTAAAGAGAGTATTTCATTGAACGGAACTCTTGAAGCAAACCTTTCTGGTAAATTTAATGACGTTACCGCTGTATCTACAGATGCGTCTACCTCCTCTTCAAATGGAATCACTAGCATGCTTTCAAGTTTAGGAAACTTTATCGGAAGCGACTTCGTAAAGTCTGTTGTTGGTAAATTAATGGGAGAAAAATCCGCCCCTTTAAAGGCTGCTGACTATGTTTCTAAAGTGTCGTCTGCATTCAACATCGCATGCTCCGTCTTAGACTACGCCTTGGAGAATGAATTCGAAGAAAAAGCTGTAGTTGACTCAATGCCAGGAAGAATAGAGATGAGCTTAACCGGAGACATTAAATTGAGTGGATATATTAGCAAATTAACGTCAAATAGTGTTTCTCCACTTACTATTCAGGCTTCTCAGTTCTCAAAGACCACTCACTTTGGCGAAGGTGTATGGAATCTTGCAGAAGACCCTGTCATCTATGTTGCTGATGACCTATTTATGGGTGACGCTAAACGTATCACCTTAAATGTAAGCAATTCTGACAAAACCTATAGGAATAACGATTTGCCAGACTATCACCTCCGTACTATCTCATTCCTTGATCCAACAAGCGTAAAACTTTTAATCAACACAAATGATGGAGTTTTTGACGACATTTCAGACGTGGATGTATACTGTGATTATGGAGTGTACACTGGTATTGAAAAAGGATATACTTCTAAGTATGTAAGTTTGTTGGGATTGTCTCGTCCGACAGTTGACATCATTAAGACAAGTGAGAGTAAGACAATCTACCAATCTCTGAGTGATGACAACAAAACTAAATACTTATGTTTGCCTCACACTCAATTTATGTCAGAACTCTATGGAGAAACGGAGAGCAACTGTAGTTTGATTAAGCAAACAGGAACTACTTCTGATTTTTACTATTACGGAAAACTTTCAAACGATGACAACAAAGTCATTATGCAACCTCAGGTATATTTCAACTATTCAAGTGGCGATAGCATCAAGATGTACAATGCAGAGGTGCCAGACTATGTCGTTTTCGTAAATGTAAGCTTCAAATCAAAAGGAAAGACATACTTGTTTAGCCAACGTTTCTTGCCAAAAGTCGTTGCGATTTCATCATCAGAGTTAGAGAAGAAATACAACGAATTGCAAAAATACGCCGACAATTGTGAGCAAGGCGTAGCAATCAACAATTTGGAAAACAACTTGAATGTTGAAGTCAGACATTCGGCAGGTAAGGAAACCATACAGAAAACGCTTGACATTCTGAACGCAGTTGTCAACTATGATAAATAAAAAAAACAACTAAAAATATATCGTATGAAAAATTTTAAATTTTATGCAATGCTGATGTCCATGGCAGTTGGAATGGCATCATTCACTGCTTGTTCTGATGATGACGATGAAAAAGGAAAAGAGACAGAGTCATCGCAAGAAGGTGGAGTAGTAACAACATTTGACCAAGTAGATTTCTTCCAAAACAATATTGTTAGGGTTGATTCATTGGGCAATATGGTAGAAAGAATAAACGGTGTGAAATTAAACACTGCGGATACTACCGAACTCTACATTGGTGCAGAAAGTGTAGAAGCTGCTTCTGAAATCGCTAAAAGTTGGCTCTCTCCAGACGCTGTAGTGAATACCGTTGCTCCTTCGTTGGTGAATTGGAAATCCGAGTTGAAAGACGAGAATAGTAATGTTAAAACAACTCTTCTTTTCACAGCCATTGAAAACTCAGAAGAAGATAAACTTGCAGAAGTTACTTTTGACTCTAATGTCATGAAACATTTCTCTCGCATTATCTTTATCAAGTCAGCTGCTTGGCCTCAAAATGCAACTGTCTCTCCATACGAGGTTGGCGAGACTGCGGAATTCGATACTGAAGAGGGATACAAAACAGGAGATGTCAGATCTATGGGAATGGCAAAGTGGGTTTGCATCAGAAAAGCCACAATGGGACAGGGAGGTATGCTTCTATATATAAGCAGCGAGCCTTACCAAAATCAATTAGCGAGTTCACCTGATCGAATCGCTTCTCCATCAACTGCCAAAACAGCATCAGACATACTAAAAGGGAACTGGGATTTTTATGTCAACTTATTCAAAAAGTGTGATCGTGAACTAGTTTCTGGTGATCTTTACTATGTTGCAAAATTTACATGGTGGGGAGTAATTCTTAAATCGTATGTAATCAATTTGTCCACCGGACAAATTGATTGGAAAGAGACAATGTGGAAATCACAGAAATTCCGTGAAATTCAGGTTAAAACTTTTGGTCTCATTGTAGCAGACTAATTATTCAAACATAATTCTATACAAAAAGGCGTGTATGTCATTTGGCATACATGCCTTTTTTTCCATTGTTACAAAAAAACAACTATAAGTTTTTTTAACAACTATAAGTTGCATATCTGTTAAAAATGAAATAATTTTACCTCGCATTTAACCAATTCTAAATACTTATCATCATGAACTTTTACGATATCGCATCTTTTGGAGGTTTTGCAATAATCGTTACCTTTTTGTTGGCTTTAGATTTAGGCGTTTTCCATAAAGACGACCACGAGATTACGTTTAAAGAGTCTGCTATATGGACAGGTATTTGGGTGGGAGTAGCACTATTATTCGGCTTAGGCATATTCTTCTTCGGAGAATATCTACATGGCATCTCGTCGTTACAACAACTGCAAGAGATAAATGCCAGCCATGGACATGGACTGAAAATTGAGCCTACAGCGTCATTGGCAGAAAGCCTGTCGCAGTATCGTCAAGCACTGACATTAGAGTTTTTCTCGGGATATTTAATTGAGTTCGCCCTGTCCGTCGACAATATTTTTGTAATGATATTGATATTCTTAAGCTTTGGTATCGAGCAAAAATATTATCATAGAGTGTTGTTTTGGGGAATAATCGGTGCTATAGTGCTTCGTTTAGCGTTCATTTTCCTTTGTTCCGCCTTGATACAGAAATTTGAATGGATATTGGTAATCTTTGGTGCTATCATCATAATTTCTGGAGCAAAGATGTTGTTTGCTAAAGAGAAGAAAGAAATAGACACCGAACATCACCCAGCGGTACGTTTCGCCTCTAAATATTTCAATTTGGTGAAAGAAGTTGTCGGTCATGACTTTTTCGTGAAACGAGAGGGTAAATGGTGTGCGACAACCTTGTTCTTAGTATTGTTGGTGATTGAGTTTTCAGACATCATCTTTGCGGTCGACTCTATTCCCACAATCTTTTCCGTAACGCGCGACCCATACATCGTGTTCTTCTCAAATATCTTTGCCATTATGGGTTTACGTTCATTATTCTTTATGATAAGCAGTGTAATGAATATGTTCTGCAGGCTTAAGATGGGGTTAGGTGTACTATTGGTGTTTATTGGCGTAAAGATGTTGCTCAATTTCTTTTGGAACATAGAAATTGGAACTGGCACATCGTTGGTCGTCATTATCGCCATCGTTTTGTTAAGCATATTGGCATCTATTCTGTTCCCTAAAAAGGAAAGTGCCACAGCTGTAAAATAACACGTTAGAAATACATAGATGAAAGCCAATTCATTGTTGCTTGTGCCAAAATTTGACAAAATAGACATGGGTAGCCGTGCCGCTCGTGTTTAGGTTGGATTTGTTGAGGGAGCACAAAAGATGCGAGCTTCTGGGTATGTTGTAGATAATTAGTTTGTCCCTCTCTCGTATAATATACCTATATAGAACGTATTAAAGGTCATTTTTCCACCAAAACATAATTAGTACTACGCCCACCTTCTTCAGCCCTCTTTAACACACCTTTGGCAACAAGATCGCGAATATCATTGAGGGCCGTATCCGTGGAGCATTTGGCATTCTTTGACCATTTACCCGTAGTGAGTTTACCGAAAAATCCGTCAAACTGCATATTGAGTATCTTCCGTTGTCTCTCGTTAAATGGAATATTTCGGTTGCGTTCCCAAAAATCAGCTTTACGAAGTACTGACGATAAAGTTTTTTCAGTTGAATTTAAGGCTTGTTCAAAACAATGCAAAAACCATAAAAGCCATTCGGTAATATCGCCGTTTCCATGTTGTGTGCGTTCCAAAATATCGTAATACTCCTTTTGCAGTAATTTCATCTCTGCTGATACCGAATAAAAACGCTTGCTACAATTTTCTGAACGTGCAAGCAACATATCTGTCAAAGCCCTGGCAATTCGCCCATTCCCATCATCAAAAGGATGAATAGAAACAAACCATAAGTGTGCTATGGCTGCTTTCAACACAACATCTGTATCGCAATCATCGTTCACCCAAGAAATAAACCGCTCCATCTCTGCAGGAACTCTATCCGCCGAAGGCGCTTGATAGTGAACCCTTTCCTTTCCCATAGCTCCTGAAACCACTTGCATTTCTCTATTGCGATATTTCCCAACTTCAATACGATACAACCCACTTATTCCTGTAGGAAATAACACGTTGTGCCATCCAAAAAGACGATCAGAAGAAAGGGGACAGTCGTAATTTTGCGTGGCATCTAACTGCATCTCAACGACTCCCTCTACATAACGTGAAACAGAAACAATCCCTGCCATCGCAATTCCAAGCCTTCGTGCTAACGACGAACGCACCTCCTCAAGATTTAGTCTTTCTCCCTCAATCTCTGATGAGCGAACGAGTTCCATAGATATATTCGATAGCACCGCTTCGTCTTGAGAGTCAAATCCAAGTGATAGCATTTTCCCAATTACCATGCCCTGCTTGGTGCGAATGCGCCCCAATTCACCCATTATCCGCAAACTGTCATAGCGGAATTGCCACCAATTATCATAATCATGAATGTATCGCATCACACTGAGTTTTTCACAAAAATAGAAAGTATTCGGTGATTATACAGGCTATTCACCGAAAATATTCGGTGAATAGCCGTCCTAATCGCCGAAATATCAAAAAATAGTTCGAAAAACGTAATGCTATTTTGTAATTCGTCGCGTTTTAGTAAGATATATACCAAACATTCCACTTTATGCAAACAAAGAGCATATTCATAAATTCCTACTCCAATAACGCAAAAAAAAGAGGCAAGCCACAATGTAGTCTGCCCCTTTGAAATTATGGGTTTGTTTTCAAATCAATACCGAATCAACTTTTCAAAGATTAAAATGAAATCTTCGGAAAGAACTTCCATTGAGTTTTCTACCATCTTGTCATATTTCTTATTTTTCGTAGAAACACGTTGATGCCAGAAATTGTAATAGAAACGACCTTCGTTATCTACAACATACCCAGAAACACGCATCTTTTGCGCTCCTGCGCCAAATCCGACCCAAACACGAGCGGCACGGCTACCCATGTCTACTTTGTCAAATTTTGGCACAAGCAACAATGAATTGGCTTTCATCTGAAGGTCGTTGAAAGACTCCACTTGGACCACCTTGATATGGGGAAATTTCTCGTTTAATTCCTTCTCTAAATACTGGTTGAACGAAGAGATTCCTCTATACAATGGCAAGTATTGGTTGTCGCTTTTGTCTGGATAGACCACCTGCGAATCATCAACTTTCATGATGTAGATAGTGCCAAATTTGGTTATGTTGAGTGGCTGATACAAGTTCATGTAATCCAACCAATCCTCCCAATCATCATATTGTCTTCCTTTTGGAAAATCGCTTTCAGACAACTGTAACTTTGATTTCTCTACCGTCGTTGTCTCTGCCGCCACTGCCGACGACAAAATTGTCGCCAATAGGAGTACTAATGTGATTACTTTTTTTAACATAATATTTAGATATTTAGTTTAACGTCCAAGTATACGTTTCACATGCAGATTCATTACAACTATCTTCTATTTCAGTTGCCCAGAAAGTATATCCACTCGCTTGAACAGCTTTTAAGTCATATTGTAATCCTGCTGTCAATGTATATGTGATTTCGTAGCCAGATTGTAGTTCTATCATTTTAACTCCACTCACATAAATGATGTATGGATCACTTTTAGTATTAACAATTCTCAGGCTGAACTTGTTATTGTAGTAACAATCAGAATAAACACTTGCTGTATAGTTATTACCTTGCTTTATGTTTTGTTCTTCAAATTTATCTCCATTCTCATTCTTCACATAAACAGTGACAACCTTGACTTCGCTATTTGATATGGTTATTGTCCCAGTCTGATTGATGTTCTGACCAATTCCGCCAGTCATTTGTTTCTCAAATCCATTAGCCTCAGCATACAAATACACCGTTTCGTCTCTATAATTGCTAATGTCGTAGTTGAATGACCATACAATTTGAGATTCATCGGGGTCTTTTTCGTCTGTTCCCTCAGTACCTTTATTATCTTCTTCGGTGTCTTTGGATTCATCTGTTTCATTCGCAGGCACAACAACACTATATGCATCTCCTGTCGTCAAAGTTTTGCTGCAGAAAGTGTCGCCGTTGTCGTTCTTCAAATAGAGAGTAACAGGCGAGCCGATAACTTGAATCGTGGCATTCAAACTTTTGTTAGCTCCAACGACACCTACTTTCTGACTTCCATACATCAAATACAAAGTCTCGCTGCGATTGTTAGTGATGTCAATCACACAATTCCATGTTTCTGTTTTTGTCTCATCATCCCCATCGTCCTTCTTGCAAGAGAACTGAACCATAGCCAGCATTGCTACAAATAGCAATAGGAGGCTAAAAACGCTTTTTTTACTTTTCATACTTTTAA
>CAVFXQ010000015.1:0-56470 GCA_963626555.1 Clostridiales bacterium | reverse complement strand
CTCATGAGATTATGTTAGGCTACACTTGGTGTGTTACAAAACATTTCTGTAGATAGGATAAAGAAACAAAAAGGAAATCCGCGGAATTTTTCTGCGGATTTTTTAATTTTGCACGTCCGTATAGATTTTTTTGAAAAGACAATAAAGAAATAAAAGACGAATAAAAAAGTATGGGAAGAGCATTTGAGTACCGTAAAGCAAGAATTTTTGCGCGTAATGCAAAGTTGTCAAAAGCATTTACGCGTATTTCGAGAGAGATTACGAGTTGTGTAAAAACATCGGGAGCAGACCCACAGATGAATCCGCGTCTTCGTATGTTGATGTTGAAAGCGAAGGCGGAGAATATGCCAAAGGACAGCGTTGAACGTGCGATTAAGAAAGCCTTGGATAAGGATACGGCAGACTACAAGGAGATTATCTATGAAGGATATGGACCTGCGGGCATCGCGATCTTTGTGGTAACCTCTACCGATAACAACACTCGAACGGTATCTAATGTGCGTTCTTATTTCAACAAACACGGAGGAAGCCTTGGAACGCAGGGAAGTCTATCTTTCTTGTTTGAGCATAAATGTGTGTTCAAGGTTGTCGCCAAAGAAGGTGTTGATTTGGAGAATCTTGAGTTGGAATTGATTGATTTCGGTGTTGACGAGGTTTATTTAGATGAGGATACAAACGAAATCATTATCTATGGAGCGTTCGAGAACAATGCTAAGATACAGGAATATTTAGAGTCTAATAACTTTGAAATCAAGGATGTTGAGTTCTTGTATGTTCCAAACGATTTGAAGGAGGTGACAGAAGAGCAGAAGGAGTCTGTCTATAAACTCATCGATAAGATGGAAGACGACGACGACGTTCAGAATGTATACCACAATATGAAAGAAGACTAAGAGAAGGCGTCTTTTTAAAATGTAATTTCGTACATAAAGAAAGAAGTCTCATCCGATGAAATGAAGTTTTGGTTGAGAAGTTTTGTTAAAAAAACATTATTTCTTTTGTCTATATACTAAATTTTAGTCTATATTTGCGATTGTAGAGTTGGTCAAGTGTGGCTAACTTTATAAAGGAAATGGATTGCAATTCTAAATTTGAACTAATTTTTGTTTAACTAATAAAAGTTTTTTTAAGATGAAGAAAATTTTCAATTTGGCAGTGATTTTTGCAGCTTTGATGACTGCAGTTTCTTTCGCTTCTTGTAGTGATGAGGATGATGCTACAGAAAAGGTTGAAGAGCAACAGTTGCCTTCTGTTAGCGTTGAGCAAGGTGAGACTTATGCGTTCACTAATACTTCTATGGCTAAGAGTGGTTATTTCAAGGTTGTCAGCGTGTCTGGAACAAAGGAAAATAAGAACAGAGTTGTTGAAATTAAGATTACAACAAAGAAGGATGATGCTGCTGGTGAGAATTATGTTTTGGGTGAGGATGCAGATCACACCTCTTACTTAAAATGGGATGGCACAGCATTCTCTAATGTGTTCCAAAAGGATGCAGTTGCGAACGCAGCTCAGATTATTTTCTGTCTTTCAACTGATGCTACTGGCTACACAATTACATCTGCAACTGTAAATAACGCAGTAAAGAGTGCAGGAGCGACTGAAACTTTGTTCGCTAAGAAATAATCGACTGTCAAGTTGGTAGAATAAAGGGCGAGTGCTGAGGTGCTCGCCTTTTTGTTTTGTTTGGAAGATAAAAAAATGAAGATTTGTGGGAATAAGTAAAGAAATCTATCATGGATAAAAATAGTTTGCATAATTTTGAAGACAAGAAAAAAGTGAGTAAGAGTATGTTTTTAAGTCCGAAGGCAGATATTACCTTTAAGAAGGTGTTTGGAGAACATCCAGACATAGTGAAGAGTTTTCTAAATGCGATGTTGCCTTTGGAGGAGAGAGAAATCGTTGAGATAGAATATCTTACGCCAGAGTTGTTACTAGACAATTTAGAACAAAAGAATAGCATTGTTGATGTTCGTTGCAAGGACAATGAAGGACGTCAATTCATTGTGGAGATGCAGATGTATTGGCGAAAGGAGATGTACGAAAGGATGGTCTTCAATATGGCGAAAGTCTATTCATCGCAGTTGAATATTGGGAATGCCTACCAAGAGCTGAAACCCATTTATGGGCTATGTTTGTTGGATGACGTTGCCAATAAAGAGGAAGAATTCTATCATCATTTACGCATTAGTACGTCGGATAACAAAATTGTTTTAGATGACTTCCATTTAGTATTGGTTGAACTGCCGAAATTTAAACCAAAGACTTATGCAGAAAAGAAACTTCGTGTGCTTTGGCTTCGTTTTCTGACGGAAATCAATGAACAAACAGATGTGATGCCCGAAGATATGAAAGAAGAGCCATCACTAAATAAGGCGTTGAGCATCTTGCAGGTTACGGGCTTGAATAACAGAGAAAGGCTCGGTTATGATAAATTTGTTGATGCCGTATGTTGGCATCGCACTTTGATGAGAGGAGCGAGAGAGGACGGTGTTGAAGAGGGGAAGAAGCTCGGCATTGAAGAAGGTCTTAAAAAAGGAAAAATTGAGATGGCGAGGAAGATGTTGCAGGAAAATGTATGTGTGGAGGTCGTTCAGAAAGTAACAGGATTGACTGCGGAAGAAATAAGTCGTTTGTGAAAGAAATGTCTTAAATCGAAAGAAGAGCGTTTTTCTTAGGCTTGTTTTCCTTTAAGATAATTGATATATTTGCGTAGAGAATGGTCAGTTTAAACATAAAATAAGATAAATGGAAGAAGTAGTAAAACCATCAAGCGAGAAGTTAAAGGCTCTTCAGCTTGCTATGGAAAAAATCGAAAAAGATCATGGTAAGGGTACCATCATGAAGATGGGAGACAACAAGGTTGAGGAAGTGCCTGTAATATCAACTGGTTCATTAGGGTTAGACCTTGCATTGGGAGTTGGAGGATTCCCAAGAGGTAGGGTTATTGAGATATTTGGTCCGGAGTCGTCTGGAAAGACAACATTGGCAATTCATGCGATAGCAGAGGCTCAAAAGCAGGGTGGTATTGCTGCCATCATAGACGCAGAACATGCTTTTGACAGATTCTATGCGGAGAAGTTAGGTGTAGACGTTGAAAACCTCCTTATTTCTCAGCCAGACAATGGTGAGCAGGCATTGGAGATTGCAGATTCGTTGATTCGTTCGTCTGCGATTGATATTGTTGTGATAGACTCTGTCGCTGCGTTGACACCCAAGGCGGAGATAGAAGGCGATATGGGCGACTCTAAGATGGGGTTGCAGGCACGTCTGATGTCGCAGGCCCTTAGAAAACTGACAGGTAGTATTAATAAAACAAATACATGCTGTATTTTCATCAATCAGTTGCGTGATAAAATTGGTGTTATGTTTGGTAACCCAGAGACGACGACGGGTGGAAATGCGCTGAAATTCTATGCTTCTGTACGTTTGGATATACGTCGTATTGGTCAATTAAAGGAAGGAGACAATGTGATAGGAAACCAGACACGTGTGAAGGTGGTAAAGAATAAAGTGGCACCTCCGTTCCGTAAGGCGGAGTTTGATATTATGTTTGGTGAGGGTATCTCTCATGTTGGTGAAATTGTTGATTTGGGCGTTGAGACGGGCATTATCAAGAAGAGTGGCTCTTGGTATAGTTACGGAGAAACGAAATTAGCACAAGGAAGAGATGCTACAAAGGCGTTGTTGAAAGACAATCTTGAGTTGGCGGAGGAGATAGAAGCAAAAGTAAGAGAGGCGGCAAAGAACATGCCTCAGTAAGGAAAATAGAAGAAACGAATAAGAGGCGAAAAGGGTTAAATGTCCTTTTGGCCTCTTTTCTAAATAAAGAGTAAGCAATAATCGATAGAGGAGAGTGAGGTAGGTATGGCACAGAATTTAAAAACAGAGATATACGAAGAGAAAGCTGTATTGGTGGGTATCATCACCCCACAGCAATCAGAGCAAAAAGAGAGAGAGTATATTGATGAATTGGCTTTCTTGGCGGAGACAGCTGGAGCCCATCCTCAGAAGATCTTTTTGCAAAAATTAGATTGTCCAAACTCCAACACTTTTGTGGGTCCTGGTAAATTAGAAGAAATTAGAGATTACATCAAAGATCAGGAGGAGACAGAAAATGAGGTCGGTTTGGCTCTTTTCGATGATGAGCTTTCTCCGAAGCAGATACGAAACATAGAGAAAGAGTTAGGGGTTAAGATCTTGGATCGAACCAGTTTAATCTTGGACATTTTTGCGAGAAGAGCGCAGACTGCTCATGCGAAGACGCAAGTTGAATTGGCGCAGTATAAGTATCTTTTACCTCGTTTGACTGGAATGTGGACACACTTGGAACGACAACGAGGTGGAATTGGTATGCGTGGTCCTGGAGAGACACAAATTGAGACAGACCGTCGTATAATCTTGACGAAGATATCCCTTTTAAAAGAGGAACTGAAATCAATTGACCGTCAGAAGATTATTCAAAGGAAGAACAGAGGGAAAATGGTTCGTGTGGCTTTGGTGGGATATACCAACGCAGGAAAGTCGACCATGATGAATGTTATAAGTAAGTCGGATGTTTTTGCGGAAAACAAGCTTTTTGCTACACTTGACACGACCGTGCGAAAAGTTACCATTGACAATTTGCCGTTTTTATTGACAGATACGGTTGGATTCATCAGGAAATTGCCTACCTATCTTGTGGAGTCTTTCAAGTCGACGTTGGACGAGGTTAGAGAGGCGGATTTACTCGTGCATGTGGTGGATATTTCCAATCCGACATTTGAAGATCAGATTGCGGTAGTTGAGAAGACGCTACAAGAGATTGACACGCAGGAGAAGCCGACAATTATTGTTTTCAATAAGATAGATGCGTTTACCTATACCCCGAAAGAGGAAGATGATTTAACTCCGAAGACGAGAGATAATATCAGTTTGGAAGAATTGAAGAATACTTGGATGGCGAAATTGCAGGATAGTTGCATTTTTGTCTCTGCGAAAGAGAAAACGAATTTGGAGGAGTTCAAACAAATGCTCTATAACAAGGTGAAGGAGATTCATGTTACTCGTTTCCCATATAATGATTTCTTGTATCAAAATTATGATGAGAATGCGGAAATAACGGAGTAACGGCTTGATTAATAAAGGATTGAACTTTGAAAAAATATAGAAAATTAAGTGATGACGAATTGTTGCAGCTTCAATCACAAGGGTGTGTTTGCGATGATTGGTCAAGTATAGAGGTAGCAGAAGATTTTGAGGTAAGGTATATAAAAAATGTTTGTTTCTCGGGGAAGAACAAAATAGGCAGCTTTACTGCAACCTATACAGAGAAAAGTGGAATTGTCAGACATTCAGGTATTTACAATGCGACGTTGCATAATTGCGAAGTGTCTGATGATGTGTATATTAATAAAATAGGAAATTACATAGCCAATTATAAAATTGGAAGGAATTCGTATATAGAAAATGTTGATTTATTGGCTGTTGACGAAGAAACATCGTTTGGGAATGGTGTTGAGGTAGCTGTGATAAATGAAGGGGGAGGAAGAGAAGTACCCATATATGATTTTCTTTCATCGTCTATTGCGTATATCATTGCTTTATATCGGTATCGGAAAGAAGCTGTTGCATGGCTTTGTAATGAGGTAAAACGTTACGCTTTGTCTATCACGTCAAATATGGGCTTGGTGGGAGACGGAGTAAGGATTGTAAATTGTGGAGAAATACGGAATGTAAAGATAGGAGACAATGCAATAATAGATGGTTGTGCATTATTAGAGAATGGAAGTGTGAATAGCAATGCTATAGCACCTGTTAAGGTGGGTATTGGGGTCAATGCGAGGAATTTCATTTTCAGTTCGGGTAGTGAAGTAGCCGATGGAGCATTGATTGAACGATGCTTTGTCGGACAAGGAAGTGTGGTTGGAAAACAATTTTCGGCAACGGATGTCTTGTTTTTTGCGAATTGTCAGGCGTTTCACGGAGAGGCAGCGTCATTGTTTGCGGGACCCTATACAGTAAGTCATCATAAGTCAAGTTTGTTGATAGCAGGACTTTTTTCGTTCTTGAATGTGGGGTCGGGTAGTAATCAAAGTAACCACGGTTATAAATTCGGACCAGTCCATCAAGGAGTTGTCGGACGAGGATCAAAGACAACGAGTGATTCGTATCTTTTATGGCCTGCGAGGATAGGAGCGTTCACCTTGATAAAAGGGAGACATACAACGCATCCCGATACGGTGTCTTTCCCATTTTCGTATCTGATAGAAGATAATGGTGTCTCCTATCTTGTGCCTGCAGTCAATCTTCGTAGTGTTGGAACAGTTCGCGATGTGCAGAAATGGCAGAAAAGGGACAATCGTAAAGATGATTTTTTATTAGACAAAATCAGTTTTAGTTTGCTAAATCCGTATACTGTCGGAAGGATGAGATCGGGGATAGAAAAGTTGGAGCAGATTAAGCAGACCGAGAAGCAGTCGAATGGAAATTACTTTTATAATGGACTACAAATCAAAGAATCGGCTTTACAGCGGGGAATGGCTATTTATAAAAAATACGCTTTCAAATATGTTGTGGAAGCAATAATAAAAAAATTGAAAAGCCGAGAGTTTGGTTCAATAGAGGAAGTGCGGAAAATCCTGTCAGGCAAGCGTCCTTTGATGGAGGGAGAGTGGGTTGATTTGGGCGGCTTGATAATTTGTAAGCATTGTGTAGACGAGATGTTATGCAGAATAGAGTCTCACGAATATGAGAATATAGATTTTGTAAATAATTATCTGTCAGTTTTTTACAAAAATTATGAAATCAATGAATGGTCATGGGTAAATGCTTTCGCCGAAGAAAGATTTGGTATTAAATTTGCTGAGTTGACGAAGGAGAGACTTTTCCAACTGCTTGATTTGTATAAAAAAGGAGAGGAGGACATAGTTGAAATGCTTCTTGAAGATGCGGGGAAAGATTATGCGGAACAGATGAGAATAGGATATGGAATGGATAATGAAAGTCGGCAGTTGGATGATTTGAATCTTGTAAGGGGAGAGATGTCGCAAACATCTTTTGTCAATGATTTGAGTCAACACATAGAGAATGTGCGTCAAGAGGTTGAAAGTCTTCTTCTTCGTATTAAGAGTATAAGGGAATGAGAATAGATAAATAAAGGGAGAGCGTATGCAAGACGAAATTATCACGGTGAATAAAGGAAACTACTTTCCCGTTCCAGTGGTGGTTCTGGGAAGTATATCGATATTTGGTGCGTTAGCAGTGTTTTTAGTGTGGATTCATCATGCGATTGTTTTTGAAGTTCCATTTATGCGTTGGGGCGAAATCCTCATGAATTTCTTTATGAAGGATTTCCTCCTGATGGTTTTGTTAGTGGCAGTCGGTGCGTTTTTTGTCTTTTCAAGAAAAACATACGATTTTAATCCAGAGAAGAAGCAGGTGAGGAATGCTGGACATTTCTATCATTGGGA
The DNA here is from genome assembly GCA_963626555.1 of Clostridiales bacterium. Classification (GTDB taxonomy): domain Bacteria; phylum Bacteroidota; class Bacteroidia; order Bacteroidales; family Paludibacteraceae; genus UBA1181. The sequence goes on along the minus strand of CAVFXQ010000015.1, from coordinate 49,022 downwards.
TTGGGGAGAATGGAAAGATTTCTGTTTAGAGGGTTCTTACTTGGCTTTTCAGCGATATGAGCAAACAAACAATTATTCATACGGAGGTATTTACGAGAGAAAAGTGTCTGAATATGTGTATGACTTGCGGTTGGTGAAGCAGGATGGAACATTTGAGTCAATCGTGTCGGGTAGTGATTTCCGTTGTGTTTCCGAGATTATTGTTTTAGGAAAGAAAATGGGAGAAGTTTATGGACTGAATTTTAACGACTATGTAAGAGAAATAGTGCGTAAGGAACTACAGAATCGGAAAACACGGATAGAGTAGAGATGATAAGGAATGAGAAAGATAGGTTTGTTATCTGACACGCATGGATGTTGGGATGAAAGGTATCTGCAGTATTTCTCGGAGTGCGAAGAGGTTTGGCATGCTGGCGATGTCGGTTCGTTAGAGATATTAGATAGGTTTTGTTTAGCGGGTAAGGTCGTTCGTGCTGTGTATGGAAACATAGACGGGCAAGATATACGTCAGCATTATAAGAAAATTTTAAAGTTTCAATGTGAAGAGGTAAAAGTTGTCCTCACGCATATAGGTGGATATCCAAGGCATTATGCCCCAGGAATAAAGGAGGTTTTGTACATAGAAAAGCCCCAGTTGTTCGTGTGTGGACATTCGCATATATTAAAAGCGGCGTACGATCCAGAAATGAAGGTAATGTGCCTTAATCCAGGGGCGGCAGGTACATTTGGTTTTCATAAGTTGCGAACGTTGATGCGTTTTGTTATTGATGGGGCAAAGGTAAGAGATTTAGAGGTGATTGAGTTGGGAAATAGGATAGGTTTATAAAAAAAGCGGAAAAGAAAAATCTTCTCCGCTTTCTATTTTTGATGACAAATCTTATTTCATTCCTGCTTGTGCTTGTTGGAGTGCCGCTGTAGGGTCTTTCAATACTTTGATACCCAATTTCTTTTGAACGAACTTGGTCGCATCAATGGCATCGTTTGACTTGAATTGAAGTTGACTAAGATCAAACAAGAAAAGGAATCCTTCTTCGTTACCAACTTCAGTGATGGCTTTCTTCAATTTCTCTAAGATAGGAACTTGCAATTGTTGTTGCTTTTGTTGCAAAGACGCTTGTGCTTGTTGGTAATAATTTTGCATCTTCGTTTGTAAGGTCTGCAACTCTTCCATTCTGTTCTTTTTGATAGTCTCGTCCCAAGTTGCTTCTCCTTCTTTGTATTCTATCAGTTTTCGAGTGTATTCATCTTCCATTCTCTTTACCTCGGCTTCATGCTGAGCGGCAGACTTTTGAATAGCAGAGTCGGCAGCCGTCGTCTCTGGCATTGAGTAGAATAATGTTTGGATGTCGACAAAGCCTAATTTCACATTGGCATTCTGTGCGAATACTGCGATAGGAGCAGCGCAGAGAAACGCTAAAATCAATTTCTTAATCATCTCTATAAGTTATTTTAGTTTTATTCTATTTATTATGTGTACTGCAAAGATATGTTATTTATTATTTCCTGCATAACCCATTTTCTCTAACACCTCATCGCTAATATCGATTTTTGGGGTGAAATAGATGATGTTGGTGCTGCTTGCTCTTTCCAAAACCACTTGATAGCCTTTTGTGTCGGCCACTTGTTTAACGGCAACATAGACTTCGTCTTGGATAGGTTGGATTAAACTACTCCTTTTTTGATAGAATTCTCCTTGTGGTCCAAAATATTTACGTTTCAAGTCGTTGGCTTCCTTCTCCTTGGCGACGATTTCATTTTCTTTCTTTACTTTCATCTCGTCAGAAAGAAAGACAACCTCAGTTTGGTAGTTTTTGTACATTGTCTTAGCTTCTTCATTCTTCGCCTCAACCTCTTTTTGCCATTTCTCTGACACTTGCTTGAGTTGTTCGTTGGCAGATTCGTACATCGGTACGTTTTTCAAGACATAGTCCATATCGATAACGGCAACTTTTTGTGCTTGTGCGAACATTGCCACAAAAAACATAAATCCTAATAATATCGCTTTCTTCATACCATTGATTATTTTAGAATGAAACTATTTTTTTGAATAATCTCGGATTAGAACTCTTGACCGATGACAAAATGGAAGTTGTGTCCGCCTTCTCCTACATCGTAAGGAGTGTCGAATCCGTAACCCCAGTCAACTCCAATCAGACCTAACATAGGAAGGAATATTCTGACTCCTAATCCTAATGACCTTTTCAGATTGAAAGGGTTGAAATCTTTGAACTCTGACCAACAGTTACCTGCGTCTGCAAAAGCCAAGGCGTAGATAGTGGTTGATGTTTGCAGCATCAGAGGGTATCGCAACTCAATAGAGAGACGAGAGTAGAGGTTACCTGCGTCGCGTCCTGTAATAGGATCTGTTGGCGTGAGGGAACCGTTCCCGTAACCACGCACTTTGACGGCGGTAGTCGCATAAGTGCTGCTGTACCCTGTCATACCATCACCTCCGACATAGTATCTTTCAAACGGAGAACGACGATTTTTGTTGTAGTATCCCAAGAATCCGTATTCCACACGTGTCATCAGCACGAGTTTCTGATTGGCAGAGAGTGGGGTAAATGTTTGTGCTTTGAGTTCTACTTTGTAGTATTCAACCCATTTGTAGAGCTCTTGTTGCATTTCGTAATATTCGTCATCGGTCAAACCTCGGTGTTCCTCTTCAGAACTTCCGTTTTTGTAGCGTGAAGCCAGATCATCAATACGACTGTTGTCCTTGAAAAGAGAGTATGGAGGGGTTAACTGCACCATAAGGGATAGCTTAGAACCTCTACGGGTGTAGTATGGGTTGTCTAAAGAATTACGACTCCACGTTCCTGAGATGCTCAGGTTGTTGGCGTGTCCATCAGAAATATCCAAGTAACTCCAGTTCTGCAATGAGTAGTGGCGGTAAGCTAATTCTCCATAAATAGAGAAATAGTCGTCTGGCCAGGTGAGTCGTTTACCGATACCGATGCTGGCACCGATAGTCATGATATACTTGTCAGGGTCGGCCGCCGCTGCGTAGCTATACGAGTAGTTGTCGTAGTAGAGGCTGTTGTAGTAGTTGTCGGAGTAATATTGGCTATTGACTCCCGTTTGTTTAGACCAGTAGACGGAGGTTTGCAACGTTGTCGGTTTATTACCACCCAACCATGGCTCCATAAACGAGATACTGGCGGATGTGTAGTAGCGAGCATTCGTTGAGAAGGAGAGAGAAAGTGTTTGACCGTCTCCTTGAGGCAATGGATGGTAGGCTTCTTTATTGAAGATGTTGCGCATTGAAAAATTGGTGAACTTCAATCCTAAAGACCCTGTCACACCTGTTTGTCCCCAACCGAACGACAATTCTACCTGGTCGTTTTTCTTCTGTTCAAGGTTGAAAAGGATGTCGACTGTGCCGTTTTCAGGGTCGGGTTCAGGGCGAATGTCCATTGTTTCTGGGTTGAATTGTCCTGTAGCTGCCAACTCACGAGCAGAACGTTGCAAATCCGATTTGCTGAAAAGTTGCCCTGGCTTTGTGCGAAGTTCACGACGAACGACATGCTCGTAGATGGTTTCGTTCCCTGTGATGACGATGTTGTTAATGACGGCTTGCTGCCCCTCGTAGATACGCAGTTCAATGTCAATAGAATCGCCCTCTACGTTTACTTCGAAAGGTTCGACGTTGAAGAAAAGGTATCCATTGTCCATATAGAGGTTTGACATAGCGTCTTCATCTGTCATTAGGCGGTCGTTCAGAAGCTTTTGATTGTAGACATCACCACGTTTGATACCGAGGACTGCGGACAACGCGTCGCTTGAATAGACGGTGTTGCCCACCCATGTTATGTTTCTGAAATAGTATTTCTTTCCTTCTTCGAAAGTCATGTGAATATCAACTCGGTTGGCTTTTTTAGGGTAGGGAACCACGCTATCGCATACAAGTACAGCGTCTCTGAATCCGAATTCGTTGAACTTGTCGATTGCGTTTCCTTTATCGTTAATATATTCCTCGTCAATAAATTTTTTTGATTTGAAAATGGTGACGAGACTTCTCTCTTTCGTCTTCTTCATGGCGCGCTTCACTTTTTTTGCTTCCATTTCGTGAAGACCGTACATGTAGATTTTGTGTACTTTCACCTTTTTCCCCTTGTTGATGTCAATGTAGACTTTGACATTGTTGGGAACGCGAGGGTCGTTTTTTGCAATGAGAGAAATTTCGGCGTTTTTATAACCGTCACTTGCGAAGTGCTTTTTTAATAGTGTCTTTGTTCTAACGATGAGGTTAGGAGTCAACTGTCCTCCTTTTTTGATGGGCAATTCCTTTAAAAGGTCTTCTCTATCTTTATCTTTCACACCAGTCATGATGACGTCTGTGATACGATCGCGAGGTTGCAAGGCAATGTCGAGCCATATTTTTTCACCATCTGTTTTTGTCGCAGAAATTTTCACATCGGAAAAGAGACCTTGCTTCCAGAAACGTTTTACAGCTTTGCTGATGTTATCCCCTGGTATCTTGATTTTTTGACCTTTCGAAAGTCCTGAGTAACTGACGATTACAGATTTGTCGTAGTGACAATTTCCACTGACGGTAATGTCTGCGATTTCATATTCTTTAGGAGTGTCTGTATAGTTGATGTTTGGGGTGTATGTAGATTTTTCGACAGTTTGATTCGTAGGGGTAGAGTCTGCCACAATGCTATCGGAAATCACGTTGAGAGAGTCCGTTACGACTTCCTGTGCATTAGCGATAGTCATTGAAAAAAGCAGTGATAGCAGAAAGATGCAAGCTGAAATTCTGTTCATTTTGAAAGGTTATCGTAAGCGAATTGAAAGGTTCTACAAATAAGCGAAATTCAATATGTCAAACATTTTCGTTCTTCACTTGTTCGCTCGTTTTCCCGTATCGTCTTTCTCTCTTTTGATAGTCTAATATTGCCTCAAAGAACTGTTCTTCTTTGAAATCAGGCCAGCAGGTATCTGTAAAAAAGAGTTCGGAGTAAGATAGTTGCCAAAGTAAAAAATTACTGATTCGAAGTTCTCCGCTTGTTCTAATTAGCAGGTCGGGGTCTGGCATACCTTGGGTTGACAAATAGTTCGAAAACGACTTTTCTGTGATGTCATCTGGTTGTATAAGTTTATTCCTAACATCGTTGGCGATTCTTTTTGCAGCATTTGTGATTTCCCAACGGGCGGAGTAGTTAAGGGCTAACACGAGGTTGAGTCCTGTGTTTTGCTCCGTCTCATGGATGGCCGCATAGAGGTTTTCTCTCGCTTTTGCTGTGAGATTGTCAATGTCTCCGATTACACGCAGACGAACATTGTTGCTGCTAATCTTGCTAATGTAGGTGCGGAGCGAGTAGGCAAGAATCTCCATCAGCGCATCAACTTCGGCTTTGGGGCGATTCCAGTTTTCTGTTGAGAAAGCGTAGAGTGTCAGATATTTGATACCTAAGTTAGAAGCAGCTTCCGTAATTTTATCTACTGAGTCTACACCCGCTTGGTGACCAAACACTCGTTCTTTCCCATGGCGTTTTGCCCAGCGTCCGTTCCCATCCATAATGACAGCCACATGTTGAGGAACTCTATTCTTATCAATCAATTCAAATGCAGACATTTTTTTTAAAATTGAAGTGTTCTACAAGCACCTTTCCGTTTCAACAAGTCAAATGAGATGAATACGAAGGCGCAAGTATAGTAGTCGTTGTTTTTGATCCAGGAGTGTCCTGCGTTATAGGGGTCGTCTAAAATCTTGTTTGATGGTTTCGTCACATCAAAATCATCTACGAAGAGTTTACGCATAGACCATTCTACCCCTACGTTGCATCGTTCGCTCAGTTTGAATTTGTAGCCTACACCGAACGTAAAGTTGAAAGTATGCTTGTTACCCGACCAATGTTCGTAGATAGAAAGACCTGGCCCCACCAGTATGTAAGGAGTATGACGACGAAGCTCTCGATCCCACGAATCCATTCCGAACTTGCAAAAATTGTGTTCGAAATGGATGCCAATATCCCAAAAATTCTGACTAAAGTCTGCTTGTTGTCCGTTAGGAAGAAGGTTTTTGAAATCCCGAGTGTCTCCCGAAGCGCCTCCTTTGATGACACTGACTTTAATCATAAAGCGATTGGTAACATGAGCTCTGAGTAATCCGCCAAACGCTAAGTGTGTGTCTTTAAATATCTTGCGAGAATTTGCATCCCCATTGTAATAAGATCCTCCGCCTAAAATACCCAACTCACCCAGGTATTTTACCTGAGCGTTGACCGACCCTGCGAAGAACAGTACTCCTGCCAAAAATATTAAACTGACAATTTTTTTCTTTATGTACATCAATGCCTCTAAAAATGTCTACACTTTCTGAAACGAGAATCACACTGCTTTATTTTGCAATTGGTTCGTTTGCTCAATTCTTTTGTAACTGAAGATACTAAACCGCAGATACAAAATTAGGTGCAAATTTACGAATAAATTTGAGTTTCTCAGTTGTTTGCTCTCCAAAAATGAAAGAGGTCATGGGGTTGTTCTCCAATCCACGTATATAGTTGTAAATCACGCGTGTTTTTGCGATGTCCTGCTTGCCTTTCCTCCATCCGTCTATCAAAAAACTCCTTGAAGGACTCCATCCCTTTCCAATAGCCTATAGAAACTGAAAGAATTTTTCTTGAAAGTTTCCACATATCATAGATATTTCTTTATTTTTGCGCAAATTTTGGTTGATTGTACCTATAAAGGAGATTTTCCAATGGCAAAAAAAACAAAATACAAGTTTTTTAATTCCAAACTGACTTCGGCGGTGAGCGTCTCGATGGTACTTTTCCTTTTGGGGTGTACCATAGCGATCACGATGGTGGCACGTAATATGTCGGCTTCGATAATGGAAAAGGTGGCAATCACGATATATATAAAGGATGGCGCAACCAACGAGCAGGTGCTGTCGTTGGGGAAATTCTTACAGTCTCAGTCTTATACGAAAGACGCTGCTTTTATTAGCAAGGAGCAGGCGATAGCGGAAGTTTGCGATGAGATTGGAGAAGATCCTTCCGAGTTTTCAGATTATAATCCGTTGCCGGATACATACGTTGTGCATGTGCAGGCTCAATATGCCACCAATGATAGTATTACATTGATTTCTCAGCGATTGAGAGAGTTGAACAGTGTGCAACGAGTTGACTATCAGAAAAATATGATTAATACTATGGAAAGGAATGTAAATCGTATCGCATTGGCTTTGATGTGTGCGACTTTGCTCCTTCTACTCATTTCATACGTCTTGATTCATAATACAATGTCGTTGCTGATTCATTCTGATAGGTTTACTATACATACAATGAAGTTGGTTGGCGCAACGAGCATGTTTATCCTAAAACCATATTTGTTGCAAAGTCTTTACATTGCGTTGACCGCTTTTGTATTGGCTGTTGTCTACATTGTCGGACTGAACTATTTTTATGAGGATTTCCCATTTAGCATTTTGGAACTTCATGAGGCGAGAGTTTTTGTGCCACTTTTCGGTATGTTACTGATTTGTAGCGTTGTCATTTCGTGTGTGGCTACGTTTTTTGCCGTTAACAAATATCTAAATAAACCAACAGACGACCTTTATTATATTTAATGTGTTGTAAATAATATATAGGTTGCTTCGTTAAAAAAATAAAAGTAAAATGGAATATGCATTACCAAGAAAAAATCTAATGCTTTTGGCCATAGGTTTTTTAGTGATTGTAATAGGTTTTTGCCTGATGGTAGGCGGTGGAAGTGAGGATGGTGTAACTTTCAATCCTGAAATATTCAGTACTCGTCGCACAGTAGTTGCGCCGATGATTGCGTTGTTTGGCTTCTTCTTTGAGATTTTTGCCATTTTATGGGTTCCTAAAAAGAAGGAGGACGAGTAATGGATGTTGTACAGGCATTGATTCTTGGCATAGTTCAAGGATTGACAGAATATTTACCAGTCAGCAGTAGCGGGCATTTAGCGATCGGTCAGTATTTTTTTGGCATACAGGAAGGTAATCTGATTTTTACAATAGCCGTACATGTGGCAACGGTGTTGAGTACGTTGGTTATACTTCGGAAGGAAGTGGCGTGGCTTTTCGTCGGTTGCTATAACTCAATCAGAAACGGTTTTGAGTGGAACGCAGAGATGCGATATATGGTTGCTATCATCCTATCAATGATTCCTGTGGGGATTATTGGCGTATTCTTTAAAGATTATGTAGAGGAAATTTTCGGTTCAGGATTACTTATCGTGGGCTGTATGTTGATTTTGACAGCGATTTTGTTGTCATTCTCTTATTTTTATACAAAATCAAGGTGTAAAGAGAAGAACAATTGTCCTAAATCTTCCGAAAAAGAAGAAATATCTTTGATAGATGCGTTTATAATCGGATTATCGCAAGCGTGTGCCGTTATGCCAGGACTTTCACGTTCGGGAACGACGATTGCGACGGGATTGTTGTTGGGTAATAAAAAAGAGAAATTGGCTCAGTTCTCATTCTTGATGGTCATTCCGCCGATTTTAGGAGAGGCGTTGTTAGACTGTTTGAAGGTGGCAAAGGATGGCTATGAAACAGTTTGTGGAGGATTGTCTCCATTTGCCTTGGTAGTGGGGTTTGTCTCGGCTTTCGTCTTTGGGTGTATAGCCTGCAAGTGGATGATCGGTATCGTTAAGAAAGGGAAGCTGATATATTTCGCTATCTATTGTGCGATAGTAGGTGTCGTAACGGTTGTTGTTTCATTATAGCGTCTCATTTTAATTGAAAAATAAGATTTACAGATGAATTTTGAAGAGGGTGAAGTGCTTTGTTTCGACAAGCCGTTACGTTGGACGTCTTTTGACGTTGTAAACAAAGTAAGAAACCTGATGCGTTATCGATTGGGAATCCGTAAGGTGAAGATTGGTCATGCGGGTACGTTGGATCCGTTGGCGACTGGTGTCTTGATTGTCTGCACGGGTAAGCAAACGAAACAGATAGAATCCTTACAATATAAGACGAAAGAATATGTTGCAACTATCAGATTAGGTGCGACTACGCCTTCTTTTGACTTGGAAACGCAGGTTGATGCAGAATATCCGATTTCGCACATTGACGAAGAAATGGTAAGAGAGACGTTGAAAAAGTTTGTCGGAGAGATTCAGCAGATACCTCCTACCTATTCTGCCGTGAAGGTGAATGGAAAGCGTGCGTACGACTATGCCCGTAGAGGTGTGGAGGTTGAAATCAAACCGAAAACATTAGTCATTGATGAAATAGAATTGTTGGATTACAATACGGATGAGATTGTAGTAAGGGTTGTCTGCAGTAAGGGAACCTATATACGTGCTTTGGCAAGAGATATTGGCGAGGCATTGCAAAGCGGTGCGCATTTGACGGCGTTGCGAAGAACTCGCATTGGAGAAGTGAAAGTTGAAGAATGTTATACATTGGAGAAATTTGAATCAATGATTGATGTTCTATCGGCGGAGAGATTGAAGGAAGAGACAGAGATGCATACAGACGTGCAATGTCAGATATCTAAAGAGGCATAGATAAAGTAGAAAAACAAAAAAAGTCAGGCGACTGACATCATATATAAACAAAGAGGCACTATGAAGTTATCCAAATTCAAATTTAACCTTCCAGAGGGGCAGATAGCTCTTCGTCCGTCAGAAAATAGGGAAGATGCGCGGTTGTTAGTGTTGAATCGTAAAACAGGAGAACTCGAACATAAAATATTCAAAGATTTATGGGAGTATTTCGATGATAAGGATGTGTTCATATTTAATGATACGAAGGTTTTTCCTGCGTGTTTATATGGAAACAAGGAGAAGACCAATGCACGCATTCAGGTTTTCTTATTGCGAGAGTTGAATAAAGATATGAGATTGTGGGATGTTTTGGTGGATCCCGCCCGCAAAATCAGAATTGGGAATAAGCTATATTTCGGTGAGGACGATTCTTTGGTGGCAGAGGTGATTGACAACACTACTTCGCGTGGACGCACCCTTCGCTTTCTCTACGATGGAACGTATGAAGAGTTTCGTAAGGTGTTGTATGATTTAGGAGAACCGCCGTTGCCTGATCATATTCGTTCAAAACGTGAGGTTGAACCAGAAGATGCGGAACGCTACCAATGTATCTTTGCAAAGAATGAAGGAGCGGTTGTCGCTCCTGCGGCAGGATTGCATTTCGATAGAATGTTGATGAAGCGTTTGGAGATAAGAGGCTGTGAGTTCGCATACGTTACTTTGCACGCAGGATTGGGAAACTTCAGAGACATTGATGTTGAAGATTTGACGAAGCACAAGATGGACTCTGAAGAGATGGAGATTTTGGAAGAACAGGCAGAAATTATTAATCGTGCGCATCTTGCTAAGAAACATATCTGCGCGGTTAGCACTACGACGATGCGTGCTGTCGAAACGAGTGTTGGAACTGATGCGATGGTAAAACCATTTAAAGGGTGGACGAACAAGTTTATTTTTCCTCCATACGATTTTACGGTGGCAGATCGTTTGATCTCCAATTTCCACATGCCAACATCCACATTGTTGATGCTTGTCAGCGCTTTTGGAGGTTATGAGAATGTGATGAATGCCTATGATGTTGCTGTGAAGGAGGGGTATAAATTCGGATCTTACGGAGATGCAATGCTGATATTATAGATAGCTGACGTGTATATAATAGGAAAGAGGAAGACTGAACAATAAGATTCGGTCTTCCTCTTTTTTTAACAATTTTGGAAAAGAAACAAAAAAAACAGACTTATAAAGTCTGTTATACATCTCTTCTTCGTTCCTAAGGCACTTGAAAAAAGTACCGCAGGCGGGACTTGAACCCGCACAATCGCAATGATTACAGGATTTTAAGTCCTGCGTGTCTACCGATTCCACCACTGCGGCTTCTTCCTTTTTTTGAGCGAAAAACGGGACTCGAACCCGCGACCCCAACCTTGGCAAGGTTGTGCTCTACCAACTGAGCTATTTTCGCAAATGCTTCGTTTCCTAAAGCGGTGCAAATGTACCGCTTGTTTTTGAAAGTTCCAAATCTTTCGTTTGAAAATTTTTAAGAAAAATAATTTCTCTTTATTATATCTTTGCAGTTACCAATAGTTTTAGGAATGTAGTTGTGCTCCACAATGATGTGATGTTATGAAACATTTGTCTTTTATATCGCTTCTTTTTTCGTTTGGAGATAAGTCGCCAAGACGTCAGGAAGCCTTGAAATATACGTTTATCGCTTTCTTGTTTCTGGCAACAGCGGTGGTTATTTTTTGGTTTTTCCCGAATGTCCTGCATTTTCAATATACCTATAATCAAGGGAGCCCTTGGAAATACGAGGAGGTTACTGCCCCCTATGCGTTTGAGATTTATAAGTCGGATGCGGAGTTGCAAGAGGAACGTTCTGCCCTTTTGAAGGGTTTTTGTCCGATTTATGAGAAGGACACTGCGGTGCAGTCTACCATGGTTCAAATAATGAAGAGTAAATTGCAGACCTCCCCTGATGATGCAAGTTATCCGTATTATTGTTATGTAGAGAAAAAACTGAATGAAATTTATTCCGTAGGTGTTATTTCTGGCAATGTGCGTGAGAAGCAGCAATCTGAAGGAGTGGGGAAAATCCGAATTATTGCTGACAATGTTTCAAAAGAGTATGAAATTGAGCAATTTTTCTCAACAAAGACAGCATACGAGAAACTGATTAACGAGTCGCCTGCGGAGTTGGATTCAAAGATTCTAAAAGATTATAACCTCAACAATTACATAGAAGAGAACATTGTTTATGATGAGGAAAAAACGGAGAACCTGAAAAAAGAAATGTTGAAAACCATTTCGTTGACGAAAGGGCAAGTACAGAGTGGCGAGAAGATTATCGGACATGGCGAGATTGTTACGGCAGAAGTGTATGATATTCTGAATTCGTTGAAGTTTTCTACTGAAGAGAACAATAAAGAGCGAAACAGCAGGATGATTGCAGTAGGGCAGGGGTTCATTATTGCTTTTGTCTTGATGGTTTTTTTCCTCTATTTCTACCAGTTCCGTCAGAAATTTTTGGTGGATCCTCGAGATGTCGTGTTCATCCTTTCGTTGGTATTGGTTTTCTGTTTGATAACGGCATGGATTGTTACAAAAGAGTATTCACAATATGTATATTTAGTGCCATACGCGCTTATATCTATTACGATAAGTGTTTTTTTTGACACCAGAACAGCGCTTTTTTCTCATTTGACGACTGTGTTACTTTGTTCGTCGCTTGTGCCTAATGAGTTTGAGTTTTTGTTTTTGCAAGTAAGCATTGGAATGTTGTCCATCTGCACATTGAAAACGGTTTATCAGCGGTCGCATCTGTTTAAGTCTGCCGCATTGATCTCTTTCAGTTACATGATTCTTTATTTGGGACTCTCTTTGATTCATGAGAAGAACATAGATGAAGTAGACAAGATGCCGTTGTTTCTATTTTTAATCAATGGTTTCTTTTTGTTGTTTGCTAATCCATTGATTTATATCATTGAACGAATTTTTGGATATATATCGGATTCGTCATTGGTGGAGTTGGCGAACACGAATAATCCTCTATTGCGGAAATTCTCGGAGGTGGCACCAGGAAGTTTCCAACACTCTATGCAGGTTTCCAACTTGGCGGCGGAGTGTGCAATCGCCTTGAAAGATAGGGCGAATCCAATTTTGGTTCGTACTGCAGCTCTTTATCATGACATTGGTAAAATGGCTAATCCAGAGTATTTCACGGAAAACCAGACGGGCGGTAGAAATCCCCATGAAGGGAAAACAGAGATTGAGAGTGCGGCTATCATCATCAACCATGTCGCAGATGGAGTCCGTATTGCTAAACAAAACAATCTGCCTGAGAAGATACAGGCTTTCATTCAGACCCATCATGGAGAAAGTCAAGTGAAATATTTTTTGATAACTTACAAGAATAAGCATCCTAACGAGCCAGTGGACGAGAAATTGTTCACATATCCTGGTCCGCGTCCTTCAAGTCGTGAGATGTGTATTCTCTGCATGTGTGATGCGGTAGAGGCAGCTTCTCGAAGTTTGGCAGACTATACAGACCAGACTATCAACGAATTGGTCGAAAAAATTGTTACAGGGCAGATGAGGGAAGGAATGTTTGATCAAGCTCCAATAACTTTAGACCAGATAAAAGTCGTGAAGTCTGTGCTGAAGGAAAAACTGAAAACCATCTATCACACAAGAATTAGTTATCCAGAGTTGAAAAAATAAGTTATTTTGTGTCATAATCGTGAAATAAAAAAAATAGAAAATATGAAGCATTGTATTGTATTCACATTGTTCACTTTAGGCGTTCTTTCAATAAGTGGTTGTTCTCAAGTAAATGATTGTGACTGTAAAACGACAGACAAAGAGGGGAAAGACGTCACAAACACTCATTACGACTATGAGGGGAGCTGTTCTGAATTGAATGAGGAGGGCTGGACTTGTACCGTTGCTCAATAATTGTTCCTAAAGAATAGAATTTGAAATGCAGCATAGTGCAGAGATACAAGAATTTAACAAAACTCGTAGTCTAATTGGTTTAGTCTTACGATTGTTGCTAGGGTTGATTTTTGTACTCTCTTCTGTGTTGAAATTCTTGTCGTTGGAGGGCTTTGAATCCTATCTGTTCTCTTTCGACGTTTTTAGTCTGACAATCTGCTCGTATGGGGCGAGGCTATTGTTGTTTGGCGAGATGGCTTTGGGTTTGTTGTTGATGACGACCCTTTACAAACGATTCATAGAATGGGTGGCGTTAGGAGTACTTGTTGTTTTTTCCTTTTTTTTGGTCTTTTTATGGATTACTGGAAATGAAGGAAATTGCCATTGTATGGGCGAGGCTTTTGATATGTCTCCGCAGTTATCGTTGTTGAAAAATGCAGTCCTTTTGGTTTTGCTTTATTTTTCGACGTGGAGTCTACAGTTGAAAATTCCTTGGAGACGTATATTCCTATCTATTCTGTTTTTCTCGTCTTTTGTCTATGCCTTTATCCTAAAATTGCCTTTCGGACTGCGGACAGAGCGTCCTATTCATTTTGATGAACGATTGTATCAAGAATTGGTGATGGCACGTCCTGTATTGCAGGAAATACAAAAGAAAGATTTTGCAGTAGTCTGTTTCTTCAGCGTGAAATGTATTTATTGCAAGCATGCGATGCGCAAACTTCAGGTGCTTTTGAATAATTGCCCTAAAGCGTGTGTTCAGTGGGTTGTTTGGGGTACAGAATCCGGACTTGATAAGTTTATAGAAGAAACGAACGTCACGACACAACCCTACATCTTCCTTGATCCTCGTGAACTTATGCCTATCACTGGAAATAGAATGCCGATTCTCCTTTTCTTACAACAAGGAAAAATAGTAGGGAAAATGAGTAATGGGTCATTTGACGACGTCGAGGCGTGGAGGTTGATGAATGAAGAAGTGAATGAATCATTTATTGATAAAAGAGAATAAAAATTTGGAAAAACATTGATAAAAATATGATAGAGATAATTCCAGCCATTGATATAATTGATGGAAAGTGTGTGAGACTGTCGCAAGGAGACTATTCGCAGCGTAAGGTGTACAATGAAAATCCGTTGGAGATTGCAAAGGCGTTTGAGGGTGTGGGAGTAAGGCGACTTCATTTGGTGGATTTAGATGGTGCGAAGGCGCAGCATATTGTCAACTATAAAGTGTTGGAAACGATTGCGACACAAACTTCATTGACGATTGATTTTGGTGGGGGCTTAAAAAGCGATGACGATCTGCGCATTGCTTTCGAGAGTGGTGCATCCATGATCACGGGAGGTAGTATAGCGGTGAAGAAGCCAGACACCTTCCTTTCGTGGTTGGAGAAATTTGGTGCGGGAAAAATTATCTTAGGAGCGGATGTCAAAGATGAGAAAATCGCTGTGAGCGGGTGGATAGAGACTACTGATGTTGACCTCCTTCCGTTTGTGCAGAAATTTATGGATAAAGGTGTTGACAAATGTATTTGCACAGATATTAGTAAGGATGGAATGCTGAAAGGACCATCACTTGAATTGTACAAAAAAATGTTGGCGGAGATGCCCTCCCTCTATTTGATAGCCAGTGGAGGCGTCAGTTCAATGAAAGATATTGAACAGTTGGAAGAGGCGAAAGTTCCTGCTGTCATCACAGGCAAGGCGATTTATGAAGGACGTATAAAAATGGAGGATTTGTGCCGTTATTTATCTTGATTTTTTTGTATTTTCGCAAAGTTTAATAAATAGTCTAAAAAGGCTTGTTATGGAAGTAGATTTCAAAAAGATGGGCGGATTAGTACCTGCGATTATTCAAGATGCCGATACACGAATGGTGCTGATGTTAGGATTTATGAACGAGGAGGCGTTGAAGAAGACAGAGGAGACGGGTAAGGTGACCTTTTTCAGTCGCACGAAACAGCGCCTATGGACGAAAGGCGAGACGAGCGGGAATTTTTTGAATGTCGTTTCCATAAAGGCAGATTGTGATCAAGACACGCTATTGATTCGCGTTCACCCTGTGGGTCCCGTTTGCCATACAGGTACGGACACTTGTTGGGGCGAAGAAAATAAATAAATAAACTCGGAAGGAGAGAATTTTAATGGCATTGATAACCTATAAAGATGTGAGTGTTACACGACAAGAGCAGACTGTTTTGCAGCATGTAAACTTGACGGTGAACGAGGGAGACTATGTCTATCTAACAGGTAAAGTTGGAAGTGGGAAAAGTACATTTCTAAAATCTCTCTACTGTGAGGTCCCTATCACATCGGGAAGTGCCACCGTATTAGGTTATGACCTTTTGGAAATGAAAACGAGAAACATACCGTATCTGCGTCGCCAGATGGGAATCGTTTTCCAAGATTTTCAACTCCTTCCAGATCGTTCGGTCAACGAAAATCTTTCATTTGTCTTGAATGCCACATCGGATATGAGCAAGGAGCAGATTAGCGAACGCATTTCTGAGGTACTTCATTATGTGGGTATGTCAACGAAGGGCTATCGTATGCCTCATGAGTTGTCGGGAGGCGAACAACAACGTATTGTAATCGCACGAGCCTTACTCAATCGTCCGAAATTATTGTTGGCGGACGAGCCGACAGGACATCTTGACCCTGTAACAGGAGAAGAACTGTTACGTTTGTTCCATAAAATTAAAGAAGATGGTGCTGCGGTTGTAATGTCAACTCACAACAAGCGTTGGCCGAGAGAGTTCGGAGGACGAATGGTGTTCTGCGATAATGGAAGCTTGTTAGAGGTGGAGACGATTGATGAGTTCGAGAAAATGAACACGCAGAATTACTATTAACCTATACCGATTTTGACGAATGAGTGTTAGAGACCTAATTTTGAATGCGAAGAAGACTGCTTTTTCTTTTGAGGTGTTACCGCCATTGAAAGGAAACGGTATTGAGGCAATTTATGAGACGATAGATCAGCTTAGAGAATTTGATCCTAAGTATATTGATATAACGACGCATCGGAGTGAGTTGATTTACAAGACATTAGATAATGGATTGTATCAGTGTGAGAGAGTGCGCCAGCGTCCGGGAACGGTAGCAATAGCGGCGGCCATCAAGAATAAATATGGGATAGATGTTGTTCCTCATGTCTTGTGTAGCGACTATTCTAAGTTTGACACGGAGTATATGCTGATTGATTTGGATTTCCTTGGAATCCATGATTTGTTGGTACTGAGGGGCGACAAAGGGAAAACGGATAGTGTGTTTAAGCCCAAAGAAGATGGCTATTCGCATGCTTCAGAACTGCAAGACCAGATTAATCGGTTTAATGAAGGTTTTTTCTTGGATGGCTCGAAACGTAGGTATGAGGCGGTTGAGAAATTTTCGTATGGTGTGGCAGGCTATCCAGAAAAACATGAAGAAGCGCCCAATTTCAATGCGGATTTGAAACGATTGAAGGAGAAGGTGGATAAAGGTGCAGGCTACGTCGTGACGCAGATGTTTTTCGACAATGATAAATATTACGCATTCGTTGAGAAGTGTCGGGAGGTTGGCATTAAGGTGCCGATTATTCCAGGCTTGAAACCTATCACGACGGTCAGACAGCTGTCTATTCTTCCAAAGACTTTCCATTTAGATATGCCAGAGCCTTTGTCTGAGGCTTTGTCAAAATGTAAAAATAACGACGAAGCGCGAGAGGTTGGCATTGAATGGTGTACAATGCAGGCAAAAGACTTGAAGTCGCACGATGTGCCGTGCATTCATTTCTATACAATGTCGACGGCGACGAGTGTTAGGGAGATTGCGAGGCAGGTGTTTTAAAAACAGTCTTTTGGAGAGTTTAAAGAATAAAATCTAAAAAATAGTCGATATGGCATTTTTCTTTTTTGGTATATTGGCTTTCGTTTTGATACTAATCCTAACCTTAGGACTTAGTGTGTTGATGTTTGTCAGACGACTTTGGGTAAGTGTGGTGGATTTCTTCAAGAAACATTTCTCAAAGACTGAAGTAAAACAAAAATATGCGTATGCAGACGCTGGTGGAGGCAAATCAAAGTCGCCAGAAGACACTGGCTCTTTCTCTCCCAGAACGGAGGAAGGTCAGGAACGGTTGCGACGTTTCAAGGAGATGTCGGAGACGGTGATGTACGAGGAGATATACAAAAGATGAAAAATAGCAATGCTTTCGTAGCATGTACGAGATAAAACATAAATGAAAAGATAATATGAACAAGAAAGTGTTATTGATGATCCTCGATGGTTGGGGAATCGGAGATGGAACGAAGTCGGATGTAATCGCATCAACACCAACTCCCTATTGGGATAGTTTGATGAAGAATTACCCTCACTCAAAGTTGCAGGCATGTGGCAAATACGTTGGTTTGCCTGATGGTCAGATGGGTAATTCAGAGGTCGGACACCTCAACATTGGTGGTGGACGCGTTGTCTATCAAGATTTGGTAAAGATTAACATCGCTTGTCAAGAGAACACGATTCTTGAAAACCCAGAAGTGAAGAATGCATTCTCATACGCAAAGGAGAAAGGAAAGAAAATTCATTTTATGGGTCTGACTTCTAATGGAGGTGTTCACTCTTCATTGGAGCATCTCTTTAAGTTGATTGAAATTTCAAAACAATATGGTATCAAAGACACTTTTGTCCACTGTTTCATGGATGGTCGTGATACTGACCCTAAGAGCGGTAAGGGGTTCATTGAACAATTAGAAGCTCAGTTGGCTAAGAACACAGGTAAGATTGCTTCCATTATCGGTCGTTTCTACGCAATGGATAGAGACAAGCGTTGGGAGCGTATCAAAGAGGCATACGATTTGCTTGTGAAAGGCGTTGGAAAACCTGCTACCGATATGGTAAAGGCGATGGAAGAGTCTTATGCTGAGGGTGTGACAGACGAGTTCATCAAGCCAATTGCCCGTGTAGAGAATGGACAACCTGTTGGTACGATTGAAGAGGGTGATGTCGTTATCTTCTTTAATTACCGTAATGATCGTGCGAAGGAGTTGACTGTAGTCTTGACACAGCAGGATATGCCAGAGAACGGAATGTCTACCATTAAGGACTTGCAGTATTATTGTATGACACCATACGACCCATCTTACAAGGGAGTACACATTCTTTTTGACAAGGAGAATGTTACAAACACGTTGGGTGAGGTTATAGAGCAGGCAGGTTTGAAACAGTTGCATATTGCCGAGACAGAGAAATACGCACACGTTACATTCTTCTTCAATGGTGGACGAGAGGCTCCTTTCAAGAACGAGGATCGTATCTTGGTGCCATCTCCGAAAGTGGCGACATACGACTTGAAGCCAGAGATGAGTGCTTTTGAGGTAAAAGACAAGTTGGTTGAGGCTATCGGAACGAAGAAATACGATTGGATTGTTGTCAACTATGCTAACGGTGATATGGTCGGACACACTGGTGTCTACTCTGCTATTGAGAAAGCGGTTGTCGCTATCGATAAGTGCGTTGAGGCAACGGTTGAGGCTTGCAAGGCTAATGGTTACGATGTGATTATCATTGCAGACCACGGAAACGCAGACTATGCGTTGAACCCAGATGGAACGCCTAACACAGCGCACTCTTTGAATCCAGTTCCATTCGTGTATGTTGGAAATCCTAATGCTAAGGTGAAAGAAGGCAAGTTGGCGGATGTCGCTCCTTCTATTCTCTCCTTGATGGGCTTGCAACAACCTAAGGAAATGACGGGAGAAAATTTGATTCAACAGTAGTTTTTGAATCTATAAAGAGACGAAAGGTGGGCGGTCACGTTGGTGTCCTCCTGCCTTTCTTTTGTGTTTTAGGAATGGATTATTAATCTACGAATTTAATTCTCGAAGGATATGAAATTAGACGGAAGAAGAGAAAGTACGAATGTGGACGACCGACGCAGGGGAGGAACTACAAAAAAGGCTTCTATCGGTATTGGTGGTATCGTCATTGCCGCCATTATTGCTTATGTTAGTTCAGGTGGCGACTGGGGTAGGGTGGCGACGGCTGTCGTGTCGCAAGCTCAACAGTCTCAGACAACTGAGGTCACCTCTAATGGCTACGAGCCGACCGCTGAAGAGGAAGAATTGGCTTCCTTCACCAAGAAAATCTTAGCAGGAACAGAGGATGTTTGGACGGAGGAGTTTGAAAAGATGGGCAAAACATACGAGGCTCCAGGATTGGTGCTTTTCCATGGTGATGTAACGTCAGCTTGTGGTCAGGCCAACTCTTCAACGGGTCCGTTCTACTGCTCGGGCGATCAGAAAGTCTACATTGACTTGGAATTCTTTACGACGATGAAGCAACAATTCGGAGCGGATGGAGATTTCTGCTATGCGTACGTCATCGCCCACGAAGTCGGACATCATGTTCAATATCTTTTGGGTACATTGACAACGGCACATCAGATGATGAGTAACCTTTCTGAAACCGAGTCAAATAAGGTGAGTGTCCGCTTGGAGTTGCAAGCCGACTTTTACGCAGGTGTTTGGGCCAACCACGATAATGCTAAATATTCATCTTTGGAAGAAGGTGATATTGACGAAGGTTTGGCTATCGCAGCGAAAATTGGCGACGACTATCTGCAAAAGCAAGCGTATGGTTACACCGTGCCAGAGTCGTTCAACCATGGCACGTCCGACCAACGGTCAAGATGGTTGAAGAAGGGTGTGACACGTGGAAATATGTCGGAAGGTTATGCTTTGATCGATCCGAATGGAAACATGGAACTTTCAGAATCGGATTTTTAGTGCTACCTTTAGAGTTTAGAACTTAGAGTTTAGAATTTAGAACTTAGAAAAGACTGAGATATGAAAATCGCATTGATTGGATATGGAAAGATGGGTAAAGCCATTGAGAAAATCGCTATAAATAGAGGTCATCAGGTGGTTGCGACCATAGATATTAATAATTTGGAAGACTTTGAGTCTGACGCATTTAAATCTGCAGATGTGGCTATTGAGTTTACTCGACCAGACACGGCAGTTGCGAATGTTCGCAAATGTTTCAAGGCTAATGTGCCAGTCGTTGTAGGTACGACAGGTTGGAACACCGAGGATGTGATGGACGAGTTGAAGAAGGGAAATCATACTTTGTTCCGTTCTTCAAACTTCAGTATCGGTGTCAATATCTTTATGGCGGTCAACAAATATTTGGCGAAGTTGATGAACCGTTTCGACAATTACAATGTTGAGATGACAGAAGTTCACCATATTCATAAGTTGGATGCGCCAAGCGGAACAGCCATCACTTTGGCGGAGGGCATTTTGGAAAATTTAGATCGCAAAGATGCATGGACGAAAGAGGTAGAGAATAAACCGACAGATCTCGCTATCAAATCTATCCGTGAGGGTGAAGTGCCTGGAATCCATACGATTCGCTATGAAAGTGAGGTAGACTCTATCACTATCACTCACGACGCAAAGAGCCGCGAGGGATTCGCTTTAGGTGCGGTGGTCGCTGCGGAGTTTACGGCAGGGAAGAAAGGCTTGTTAGGTATGTCTGACTTGTTTGATTTCTTAAAATAACTATTTAGATTATTGAGAACTATAGGATATAGTCTCTCAAAAATGCTAAAATAAGGATAAAAACTAAAGATAATATGATGTCGAAGGAAACACCAGAAAGGGAAGAAAAGAAAGAGGTAGACTATGCCATGTTGAAGGGAAAGACGTTTTCCGAGCGTGTGAAGATGGCACAGGCGAAACAATGGGTCAAATTTTCTGTTGTTGCGCTGATTGTGTTGTTTTTTCTTGTTTGGTCAGGCGCATGGTGGCTATTGCTGTTCTTTCCTCTTGCTTTTGAAGTTTACATAACGAAATACGTTCGTTGGAACGCATGGAAGGAGTCGAAGAATCCTGCTTTACGCAAGATAGCGGAGTGGGTCGATGCGATTGTTTTCGCCCTTGTGGCAGTTTATGTGATCAACCTGTTCCTTTTCCAAAACTACAAGATCCCGTCTCCATCATTGGAGAAGACCTTGTTGGTGGGTGATTTCCTTTTCGTAAGCAAGGTGAGTTATGGTCCGCGTGAACCGATGACTCCTTTGTCTTTCCCTTTGGCTCAGCATACGTTGCCTTTCTTTAATTGTAAGTCGTATATTGAGAACCCACATTGGGAATATAAGCGTTTGTCAGGATTGGGTGAGGTGCAGCGTAATGACATTGTAGTGTTCAACTATCCAGCCGGCGATACGGTGGCTCTGCTTGCTCCAAACCAAGACTATTACACGATGGTGAACGCATACGGACGCGACTATGTGTGGGGAAATCCTCAGAAATTCGGTGAGATTGTTACTCGTCCTGTTGATCGTCGTGAAAACTATGTGAAGCGTTGTGTCGCTCTGCCAGGCGACACCTTGCAGATTATTGATGGAGTTGTACATATCGATGGGAAAGCTTCAGAAGACATAAAAACTTTACAGTTCAACTACTTCGTGGAGACGACGAGCCTTTTAGATGAGAAATTGTTGGAGAAATTACATATCCGTAAGGACGATCGCCTGATTATCAATAGTGAGCCTGGAGGTATTCGCTTTTTGCAAGACTATGGCTATGTTGATTCTTTAGGGCAGCTCAACTACGTCTATCGTCTGCCTCTGACCGAGGAGAGTAAGTCTGTGTTGGAAAAGAAGACATCTGTTGTTTCTGTCAAATTAGAACCTGTCATCATGGGAGGAAAAACTTTCCCTTATCAGCGAAATGATGGTTGGACGAGAGACAATTACGGTCCGGTTTGCATACCAAAGGAGGGTGCGACGGTGCGTTTAGATTCTTTGAGTCTGCCACTCTATGAGGCGATAATTCGCAACTATGAATTGAACGATTTGCAAGTGAAGGAAGATGGCATCTACATTAATGGTGAGAAGACAGACTCTTACACATTCAAGATGAATTACTACTGGATGATGGGCGACAATCGACACAACTCTGCCGATTCTCGTTACTGGGGATTTGTGCCAGAAGACCATATCGTTGGAAAGCCGATTTTCATCTGGCTCTCGTTGGATGAAGACAAGAGTTTCCCTCATAACATTCGTTGGAGTAGAATTTTCACTTGGGTGAAGGATAATTAATTTTTTTTGAGATAACGTCGGAAACGAATGATGAAGCGAACGTTGATCCTCTTTCTTTTGTTCTTCCTTGTTCAAGGCGGATTAAATGCGAAAGTTCCATACAAGAGTGAACCTGCCTTCAAGGTGGGTGAGCATGCTGTTTATAATGTCTATTACAATTTAGGCTTTATATGGATTCATGCCGGTGATGTTGAGTTCTCTGTCAAGGAGAAGAAGGAGAAGGGACAATCTCTCTACTATTTAGAATTAGCGGGCTATACCATTCGCTCGTTTGATTCTTTCTATCGTATTCGAGACACTTTTTCCGTAACGGTGACTAAAGACGAACTTATGCCTCGTTACTATCATGAGATCAAGTATGAGGATTCTTATTTCGCCGATCGTCGCTATCATTTCGATTATGATGATGACCCGATTGTGAAATGGCGGTTTAACCGAAAAGGGAAAATTTCGAGTGATTCCCTTGAAATTGATAAGGATGTGTTTGATTTACTGACTACTTGCTATCGTTTCCGAAGTTTGGATATGTCGGGCGTGAAACAAGGTATGCTCGTTCCTTTTAACATGATCTTTGATAGAGATGTGTACAATTTGGGTCTCACTTATCGTGGAAAGGAAGATATTAAACTCAGGAATAAAAATAGATATAAAGCGTTGAAATTCGTTCCGAAACTAATCACTGGAGATCTTTTCAAAAACGAAGATGATATGGCTATCTATGTTTCTGACGATGACAACCATGTTCCTCTCTACATTGAGGCTAAGATTAAGGTGGGTTCTGTGAAAGTAATGTTGGAAAGTGTGAAAAATACTAAATATCCTTTCAATGCTTTGATAGAAGAGAAAAAGAAGAAGTGAAAAGTCAATTTTTCTCTTGAGTGAATTATTTGTATAAAAACGAATAAGGAAAATTTTTAAAAAGGAAAAAGAAATGGGAGCAGTGGTAGAAACTCCATTGATGAAGCAGTATTTTGAGATTAAACGAAAACATCCCGATGCGGTGTTGCTGTTTAGAGTGGGAGATTTCTACGAGACTTTTTTGGAAGATGCCATCACTGCTTCCGAAATTTTGGGTATCACGCTGACACGTCGTGCAAACGGTTCGGCTCAGTCGGTCGAGTTGGCAGGCTTCCCTCATCATGCATTAGACACTTACCTTCCGAAATTAGTCAGAGCGGGGAAACGTGTTGCGATATGCGATCAGCTTGAAGATCCTAAATTGACTAAAAAATTAGTGAAACGAGGTATAACAGAATTAGTTACGCCAGGCGTTTCTATCAATGATAATATCCTCAATAATAAGGAGAACAACTTTTTGGCAAGCGTCCACCTGACAAACAAAGGAGCAGGGGTCGCTTTCTTAGATATTTCCACGGGCGAGTTTCTGACGGCTGAAGGATCGTTTGATTATGTGGACAAACTACTTAGTAGTATGTCGCCCAAAGAGGTTTTGTTTGAAAGGAGCAAACGAAAAGAATTTGAGGAACATTTCAACTCTAAATACTGCACCTTTGAGATGGAAGATTGGGTCTTCACGGCCGAATCGGCTAACGACCGTCTCTTGAAGCATTTTCAAACGAGTAGTTTAAAGGGATTTGGTGTGCAGGATCTCGCTTTGGGTATCGTAGCCTCGGGTGCCATCCTCTATTATTTGGATTTCACGCAACATACGCAGATAAGTCATATCACCCACCTTTCGCGTATAGAAGAGGATCGTTATGTCTGGTTAGACCGCTTCACCATCCGAAACCTTGAACTCTATAGCACGATGAACAGCGAAGGTAAGAGTTTGGTGGATATTATCGATCATACTGTTACTCCGATGGGCGCTCGAATGCTCAAGAGATGGGTCTCTTTCCCGCTGAAGGATGTCAAGCCTATCAATGAGCGGTTGGACATGGTGGACACGTTCTTCCGTGATGTAGAGCTGAAGGAGACTTTGCAAGAACAGATGTCTGCGATGGGCGATTTGGAACGGCTCATCTCGAAGGTGGCTGTGGGACGTGTCTCTCCGCGTGAGGTGGTGCAACTGAAAAATGCCTTGTCAGCTTTGGTGCCGATCAAGGAGGCTTGTTTGGCGTCCGACAATGAGGGCATGCGCAAGGTAGGCGAGCAGATTAACCTTTGTCCCATTATCCGTGAGAAGATAGAGAAGACGGTGAAAAATGACCCTCCTGCGTTGGTGAGCAAGGGAGGCGTTATCGCTGATGGCGTTAATGCTGAGTTGGACGAGTTGAGGAAGATTTCCTTTAATGGAAAGGATTACCTATTGCAGATGCAACAACGAGAGTCGGAAGCGACGGGCATTACAAGTCTCAAAATAGCATATAATAAGGTGTTTGGCTATTATATAGAGGTGACCAACACGCATAAAGATAAAGTGCCGGAGACGTGGATTCGCAAACAGACATTGACTAATGGAGAACGCTATATCACACAAGAGTTAAAAGAATACGAAGAGAAGATTCTTGGAGCGGAAGATAAAATATTAGTCATAGAGAACCAGTTGTTTATGGAATTAGTGGCAGAATTGGTGGAGTATATTCCATCTATCCAGATTAATTCCAATCTTGTGGCTCGTATGGATGTGTTGCTCTCTTTCGCATTGGCGGCGGAGGCGAATCATTACGTTCGCCCTATCGTCAACGATACAGAGGTGTTGGAGATAAAAGGAGGACGACACCCCGTCATAGAAAAGCAGCTTCCGTTGGGTGAGTCGTATATCGCTAATGATTTGTTGTTAGACTCTAACAGTCAGCAGATTATGATGATTACGGGTCCGAACATGGCAGGTAAATCTGCTTTGTTGAGGCAAACAGCGTTAATCACGTTGATGGCGCAAATAGGATGTTTTGTACCTGCCGAAAGTGCTACGATAGGCGTAGTAGATAAGATTTTTACCAGAGTGGGGGCCTCCGATAATATCTCAATGGGTGAATCTACCTTTATGGTCGAAATGAATGAGGCGGCGGGGATTATTAACAACTTGTCGCAGAGAAGCTTAGTACTGTTTGACGAATTAGGACGAGGCACTAGCACTTACGACGGAATCTCTATTGCCTGGGCGATTGTGGAGTATATCCATGAGAATCCGAAAGCCCACGCCAAGACGCTTTTTGCCACCCACTACCACGAGTTGAACGAGATGGAAAACCTTTTTACACGTATCAAAAATTATAATGTCGCCGTAAAAGAAGTAGATGGGAAGGTTGTCTTTAAAAGAAAATTGGAGAGGGGCGGTAGCGAACACAGTTTTGGAATCCACGTTGCCAAATTGGCAGGGTTGCCTTCAAATGTTGTCTGTCGTGCCAATGAGATTTTAAAGCAGTTGGAAGAAGGTAATTCTCACGCCCGTGGCATTGGCGACGAGGTGAAATTGGCAGAAAAGACTACGAAGAAGAACGAAGATGCCGTTCAACTCAGTTTCTTCCAGTTGGACGATCCTGTTTTGTCGCAAATCCGTGACGAGATTGTTGATTTAGATGTCAATAATTTGACCCCTTTGGAGGCATTGAACAAGTTGAGCGAAATCAAGAAAATTGTAACGGGCAGAGGGGAGTAAATAGCATTGTTGAAAACTTTCCCCTAAAACCTCGATAATCATTGCAACATTTAAGAAAATAATTTAACTTTGTTTAACGAGTGTATTGTCGTTTATTGGCGGTTGCATTCGTTGTAATTGTCTGAATGTTAGTGCTTTAGAAAAATGCTGATGTTCGGGATATGATGTGTGACGAGTATTTATAATAAAAGAAATGTGCCGAAAGGCTATGTGAAACAGGTATAATAGGGGTGTGCAACCATGAAAGAGGGGTGGAAAAGAGGCGATTGAACCCATGGAAGCACGAAGAATAAATAAGAACATATTGAGTATGAAACAGACTTATACAAATATTAAATCGGAAATGAGTTTAAAGAGAAAATTTTGGACTCGGTTTTGCGTGCTTGCCGCTCTAATGATAGGGCAGTGCGGGGCGTTATGGGCTGCGGGTTCTATCACCGTAGAAGGACTAAAAGAGACATCAGAATGTCCGGGCAACTCTGTGGTGTTGACGGCAACTGGTCTCACGTTCAACGCCAGCACTCCAAAGACAGCGTATGCGGTAAATTTCTATAGTGCGCCTGTTACATCTACGGGTACGCCTAATTGGACGCTCATCGCGACTGTGAAGGATGCTACGGGAACATTTACAACAGTGGCGGACATCCAAAATATTGATTTGCAGTTTAAGGCGGTGACGAGCGACTCCAATAAAGATGAAACAGACTGGTGTAAGGTTACGATTTCGACCGACTGTAAAGAGTCTTGCCACCAATCTTCTTCCGGTGAGTATATCAATGGTACGGACTTTGATATTATTGGGGGAAGCAAGGTGTCGCCTGAGACCTACGATAATTCTGCCATTGCGAATGGAAAAGTGGAGCAGTATTTTTCCGATTATGACGTAAAATTTGAAAGTAACATAAGTTCAGGTGTTATTTCAAATGACTTCGCTAAATACATGAATGGAAAATTGCCTACTAATAATAGTGGCAGTTATTCTAACTATTACTATTTCGTAAATTCTGGAGATTTGAACGGTGCTCCTTTTAAATATACGTTTACATTCCATAATAACAAGACAGACAATCCGTGTCCAGTTAATAATCATGGGCGGAATGCGGTTTGGGATGATAAATTTTATCGTATAAAAATGCGAATGTATGTATACAAAAAGGCTGGCGAGTGTCAATGTCCAGATATGAAGCTGAAACTTGAAACTCAGTTCGGTAGTCAAGGAACTTTTGATAAAAATGCGGATCATGCGGAAGTATATGCTTTATATGACGAAACAAGGGATACGGTCTATTCAATGACGAATTGTAAAACTGTGTATCCAAATAAATGTAAGGACTGGTGTGTTCAGAAAAATTTATGTGATGAAACTACTTGGGGAAATATTGAGAAAGAAGATGGGACAACAGGGTGGGGTACTTATAAAATTGTTTCGATAGATGGGTCGACAGGGGTAGAACAGTGGACAGGAGAATGTTACCCAACGTACGAGGCATGTGACAAACAGGCTGTTCTGTCTGCAAACGAATCTTTTGGAGCAGTTGAATTAGGTAAAATGTTATGTAGTTCAAGGGTAGAAGAAAAATTGATTGAACTGAATGTTAATTTTTATGGTAAATTTAAATTGTTAAATAATTCGTTGGAGGGAACTGTAAACCCTTTTTTCCAACAGTGGGGTAGTTGTTTTGACATTGCAGTTGACTACATTTCCGTTGAGCAGATGGGAGTCTGTATGGACAAATCTGCGGCGTGTCTTGGCTCGACGGTAACGGTCAATGCGGCAGGTTTCCCATTCGGCTCGGAGTATGTGTGGGAGTATATGGGTGAAAATGGAGATTGGCAGCAGTTGCAGATTTCTGGCTTCGATTGGAGGGGCACCAACGAGAAATATAAGGTGGCTACAATCCCGGTCGAGAAGATCGGAAAGGTAAAATATCGTGTTTATGATAGCAAGACGATTGGCGTAAGTTCGGAATACATTTATTTTGACATTAACGGAAAGAACTGTGAACCAGTTTTACCTTCTGGAATTGAGGGCGACGATGCTTTCTGTATTCCGAACGAGAACATGAAGTTCAACGTCTCTCCTGTAGATGCAAACGAAAATGTGTCATACACGTGGACAATCTTGGACTCTAAAAAGAATGAGTTGGCCAACTCTGCTTCTATGATCAATTATGATCCATCTTCTAAGCGTTACGTTGGTTCATCAAGGGAGTCTACTAAAGGAGATACGGTTTTTGTATCAATGAACTCTTTGAACAGCGCAGGTAAATATTATATTCAGGCGCAGACAGTTCGCGATGTGCAACAGTCGGATGGTAGCTACTCACGCGAAACGTATGGTGATGCTATTCTCGACTCTTTCGTGGTTTATAAAACTCCTGGATTGTCTTTGAAACTCTTGGCTGAATGTGCAAGTGGTGCTACGGGCGACCAATGTGAGGAGAACGACAAGACTTTATGTCCGACAGACCGTAAGCAGAAAATCATCGCCGCTTCAGATGTTCTTCCTAAGGATGGAACGAAATATGTTTACACCTGGACGGGAGCGACACGATTCAATATCGTAGGAGATACGGCTATCGTGAATTTGCCGACGGCAGAATCCTGCGCAGGAGCGATCGACTCTTTCTACATTGGCGTACATGCCGAGATAGATGGCGTCGGCTGTCCTAACGAGGTGGGTAGAAAATACCATGTATCGAAGCCAGAACCTCCGACAATGGAGTGTTCTTCTTTGGCAGACACTATCAAGTATATCTTAGATGCCACAGAGAAGACAAAAACAATCACAGAATTTCCAATGCCGAATTTCACCTCGGGTTGTGAGAAAGATCCAGATTTCAGTATCGAGATTAAGTACACAGGGCTGGACGGAAAAACCTACAATAAGACCTACGACTCAACCAAGGACAGTATAGCGGATGAAATCAAGAAAGATCCTTTCGTTGCTCCAGCAGGGAAAGGTACAATCACCTATACAGTTACAGATGGTTGTGAAAAGTCGGCTGCATGTACGAAAGTTTTGACCATCATAGATAACACGGCTCCGAACATTGAGTGTGATAAAATCCAAAGTCAGTCGGGAACTGTAACGACAGATTGTACCGCTAAACCTGGAGATGGTGTTATTGATGAAATCGTACCTCCAATCTTAAGTGATAAGAATGGAGTGGATGGAGATATCACGGGAGTCTACGAAGGACGATTGGAGAATCCTGCGGTAGTGCCAGATGCCAATAATTCAGACAGTCGTGCTTTGTTCAGTAAGACCAAGGATTTGAACGATGCCTACGTCATTGGTAAGACCTATATTTTGTGGAGTTTCACAGATGCTTCAGGAAATGCCACCTATTGTCTTTCAACGGTAACGATAACGGATGCCGTGGAGCCAGACATTACTTGTCCGACGATACCGACCGATTGGGTTATTCCAAGTGTTGACGATGCTTGTGGTCAATCAGTGAATGGCGTTTTGTCGAGACTTGAAGCACCGAAGGCGGTAGATAAATGTTCTGGAGAGGGTACGAATCTTGTTGCTGATATCTACTATACTTATAATAATGAAGAAGGCGATGAGGTGACAGCTTTGATTCCTCCAACTGATTATGATAAGATTATCTTTAATATTGATATACCTTACGTGTTGAAGTGGGTCTTCAAAAAAGTCAATAATCCGAGTGTTACGGTCTCTTGTGAAGCAGAATTCATGGTGGCAGATAGCACACCGCCAGCTATCGACTGTAGTATTTTGTCAACAGTGCGTGTCTTTGCGAATACTTTGACGCGAGACAAACAGACACCATTGTATCTGGACTACGCTTCGTATGACGACGTGATTATTGGTTGGGATGAAAGATATGTGGGAACATTGAAAGATGCATTCAACAACAGTGTCATAAAATTCTTAAATAAAGGAGACTATACAGATAATTGTTCAAGTACGATTAATCTTGAGGTCGAGGTTACTTTCCCAACGGATATCAATGGAAAGACAGTTCTTGTGCCAAAAAGTATAGAGGACTTGAAGAATTATAAATATCCTGTGGGTCAGACTACTATCAAGTGGAAGATTAATGACGACGTACAGGATGAAGACGGAAACTATATCAATGTTGATTCATGTACGCAGAACATTATTGTCAATGCAGGAGTTGCACCAGAGGTAAACTGTCCAGCAGAGTCTGAGATAACTTATTATGTAGGAAATGATTGCATGGCTGATTTCGTAATAGAGAAGAAAAATGTGCCAACCGACACCATTCCAATCATGCAAACGGGAGTTTACTTCAATTTCAGAACTGGCTTGAAGGATAAAGATGGAAACAGTTTGACAACAGACGAAAATCTTGTTAAAACTTATTTCCCTGATCGCATTAGTGATTTGACAAATAAATATGTAGATGACTGGACTCAAGAATATCTGACGATAGATTGGATTTGTGATAAGTTCAATTCAGGAGAGCTGGCGAGTTTGTTGAGTGATGATAGAAGTGCGATCAGAAGCTGGAGCAGATTGAATTCTAATTCGGGTGTTTCAAGAAGTTCTGCGATGTCATCATCTTCATCTTTGACTCAGAATTTCCGATATGAAGGATTCCCATCAGATGTGACATTGTATGACGAGGATGGAAATAAGATTGGGTATGTAAAAAATGATTACGATGGAACGACAGACGTTGCAGCGACTAAACTTGTGTATCCACGTTATTATGATAAATATAATAATACCATTGTAGTTACTGCTTCTGCCTACGCTTGTTCTAATGTTGAAGTAAAAAGAGCGAATAATTTCCCTGACAAATTGTTTAATGAAAAATTGCCGAAAGGAACTTATCGCATGGTTTATCGCTTTGAAAATAGGAAAGACCAAAACGATCCAGACTATATGGAGGATTCTTGTGTCTACATCATCAATGTCGTAGATACGATAACTCCGAAGATTGATTGTGGTAAATTGCAGACGTGTCCTACGTTTACTGCAAACGAGAACTGTGTAGTTCCTGCAAACGAGGTAACATGTTTAGCGGACAAGACAACATTCTTGGAGGATGTTGATGCAAAAGATAACTGTACAACGGCGGATAAACTGAAACTTACTTGGAAGCGAGTCTTCAATTCGAATGTTATAACGACGGACGATGCATTTACGACTGCGTTCTCGATTGGAACGACTGTCTTCACTTGGATAGTTACTGATGAATCTGGTAATCAAGCCACTTGTGATCAGGTGATTGAGGTGAAAGATGAAACAGGACCTGTATTTGACTGTTCAACATTGGTGGATGTCATCACGGCAACCGATGATGGTTTGTGCGAGGCCTCAGGAACAAGTGTCGAAAAGGCAGGATTGAAGATTCCTGAGGTGGAAGATGATAAATGTTCACCAACGGGAGCAAAGATTCTTGCGACAGGAACACGTTATCGTTATGATGCAACTTCGAAAACTTGGGTAGAAGAGAAAAACGCTACGGGCGATTTGGCGGATGTCTTAAAAGATCCGTACTATCCAGATACGACGAAGATTGTTTGGGTTGTGCAGGATGGACTTGGAAATAAGTCGCAATGTGAGCAGCTCGTAATAGTCCTTGACAAGCAAGAACCTACGTTCGATTGTTCTGAGATCAAAGATTTGGTATACAAAACTACCGATATAACAGAGTGTGCGGTTGATGGTGGAAAAATTCGCTTGCTTTTAGGCGAACATTCCGCTACCGATAACTGTACAACTACGGAGATTGTTGGTGTGCCTTTGTTGAAAGTACAGAAGAAAGATGCGACAGGTGCGGTTATTTGGAGTACGGAGGCATTGCCAAGCGAGTATAAGAAAGACACCACTTATACGATTGTATGGCAGTTTACCGACGAGAAGGGGAATACGAAGGAATGTGATCAGTTGGTAACTATTAAGGATACTATTAAGCCTGATATTTCGACGGTTTGTGATGATTCTCCAATAACACTGACTGCTACAACTGTATGTAGTGTTGATTTCAAGGATGCAAATCTGAAGACCATTGAAGAAATGACAATCACAGATCCATGTGATGGTCCGATTATCCCTACGTTGGTGATTCGTTTGGTGGATCGTGGCGGAACTTATTATCGATATGAGAAGAACACGAAAGTAACGCCAGAGATTGACCAAGTGTCAGGCATCTCGTTCCCAGTAACGGATAAGTTACCTCACCATGTTCTCTATATCTACGAGGATAAGGCTGGAAATATAGACACATGTATGAGTGAGTTGTGGGTCAAAGACGGTATTAAACCGGTGATGTTAGACTGTAACGATGGACATAAGGAGTATTTCACCGTAGATGCTGATGAGTGTAGTGCTACGGCTGATACTATAATGAAACTGTTAATCACCCCGAAAGCATACGATGAGTGTGATGATGAAATCGCCGGTGGGGGTCAACACTTTATTGATCCATATATCACTCGTTACCATATAGATTCAACTTGTACGTCAACGGATGCTGCGACAGGTGAATGTTTGGCCTACAGACGAGACACTACTTTAGTAGGAACTAGCGTTGATGGACTTTGGAATTACTTGCCATTCCCATTAGGCGAGACTATCATAAAGTATGTCTTTGAAGATAAGAGTGGAAACAAAGACTCATGTACGCAGTCTGTCGTTGTACAAGACTTCACGGCACCAAGTTTCGATTGTGATAAAATCAATCCAAACCCATTGCGTCCTGAGGCAGAGCCTGGTAAGTGTAGTATGGACTTCAGTGATTTCTTGAAGAAATATACAGACGGATTAGACTACTATGCGACAGATGCATGTGAAGAAAATAAAATCAAAGGATATTTGACTTTGGACTCTATTGGTTCGGCATTGCCTGCAGACGATTATAAGTTGGAGGCAGGACGTACCTACCGTCTCTACTGGCATTTCAGAGATCAGTCTGGTAATTTCATGTCGTGTAGACAAGACATTGTTATGTCCCACCAAAATCCTATTGAGCCAGCTTGTATGACTGCTCCATTAGACTCTGTAAAGGTAACGGCCAAGGATGGTGAGTGTAGCGCTGAAAGTTCGGCAACTGCGAATATAACGGTGCCAATGGCTCATGATTCATGTACGAAAGAGGATATCTATGGAATACCTTACTTTATTATCAAGGGAGACACTGTTCGGATAGACCTTAGCATACAAGAATTCCCAACAGGTGATACAACTATCCATTGGATGTTTGTCAGCCCTTGGAATTTGCATGACACTGCATGGTGTAAACAAGTAGTGCATGTTGCAGGAAACAAGAAGTTTGACCTCGACTGTGAGGAGTTGACGCCAACTATGCGTGATACTATTACAGATTGTGGTGAGACGGATCCAACTAAGTTTGTGATTCCAACACCGAAGACATCGGACCCATGTGTTACGGACACTAAGGATCCGAACTATTGGAGATATGGAGAACCAGTGCGTTTGAAGCTGGATGCGACCACAAATGAGTGGATTGCCGACCCAGATAAAACTATTACGGATGGTTTCCCTCTCGGTTTAACGAAGATCAAGTGGATTTTCACAGATTTTACAGGTTCGGTAAAAGACTCATGTACGCAGGATGTCGAGGTACGCACTACTAAGGAGATAGTATTTGATTGTGATGCCTTGAATAAAGACACAATCAAAGTTGCGGTGGCAGCAGGTGAGTGTTCTGTTGATGCTTCAAAGGTTCAGTTGACAACTCAATATGCAAAACATCCATGTACAGGAGAGTTAATCGAAGGTGTACCAGTCAGAGCAGATGGAAAAGCATTGACAGAGGAGTATTACACGGGACTTACGGAAATCTATTGGATTTTCACGGATAAGACGGAAACTTTGGCAAAGCCAGTTGACACATGTTCTCAGTTCGTTCAGGTTGGAGATGTAAACACCTTGCCGGTAGATTGTAAAAACTTCCCTGCTATCAATAAAATTCTCACAGGAACCGATTGTAAGATTAAGTGGGAAGATTTAATGGTAGACCCAGTTCCAGTGGTGAAGGATTTGTGTTCGGGTAAAATTATTGATCCTACCGTTACGAGAAAATCGGATAAACAGGTTATTGAATATAAAACGATTGGAGATGTAGTAGAGCTCATAACCAAGAATGTAGAATTCTCTTTAGGAGAAGATACGATTGTTTGGGAATATAAATTCCAAGGATCTACGTTCCGATGTGAACAGCCTATCAGTGTGAAAAATGATTCAAAACCAACGGGAGGTTGCGAAAACATTGCTGATGAGTTGACGTTTAGCGCTCCAACTGGAACTTGCACGATAACAGCTGATTTAGTTATAGATTCGTTGATTGCAAAATTAGGCACTTGGCCAACGGCAAAGGATGTCTGCACAGGAAAGGAGATTCCAGGCAAGGTTTACTACAAGGGCAAGGAGATAACAGCGGGAAGCAAAGTAACGTTGCCAGTAGGTCGTGACACAGTTGTTTGGATTTTTATAGATCCGACTATTAATGTAAAGGGCGATACTTGTGAGAAAGTTTTGATTATTCAAAGTGATAAAGCTCCAATCATTGATTGTGCTACGATTGAAGATAAATCGTTTGAGACAGATGATTGTGATAAGACACTTGACAATACGGACATTCCTACACCAGTCGCTATAGATGCTTGTACAGGTGATGACGTGCCAGGCGTAGGATATCGTTCAGACAAAAAGGACGTCTACAGCGATGCTTATCCTGTCGGAAAGACGACTATCACTTGGGTGTTCATCAGTCCATATTCAACGGTGTCTGACACTTGTTACCAAGATGTGTGGGTACGTACAACCAAGGAGGCGGACTTTGACTGTTCTACGTTAGAGAACGACCCGATTAACTTGTTGGCGGATGAAGGAAGATGTTATTCGACTGGTAGCGCATTGCTAAATAGTCTGAAGACACCTTACCCAGAAGCAAAAGAGACTTGTACGAATACAACAATCGTGGGTGTGCCATACTATGGAGGACAGCCTTTAGTAGATGCAAAGAATGTTCACATATCTGTAGGAGATACGACATACATTGATTGGAAATTCTTCAATGATTCATTACAGGTTACTGAAAAATGGTGTAAGCAACCAGTCTATGTGAAGGGTCAGAATGCTCCGTTGTTCAACTGTGATACGTTGCAGGCACACAACACGAAGTTTGAGGTTGTGGGTTGTGACACGACATTAGACGCAGAAGCGTTGCCAATTCCGATTGCGATTGATTATTGTACGAAAGACACTATCTATGGAGATGGCGTTCGCTCGGATGGCGCAGCACTCTATGATCCGTACCCAGTAGGAACGACGATCGTTACTTGGACATTTATCAGTCCGTTCTCTACGATTACAGTAACATGTGATCAGAAGGTTGAAGTATTAACGAAGCAAGAGATTGATTTCGATTGTAGTACTGTAAGTGATTCTGTCATCGTGAGTGTTCCAGAGGGTGCATGTAAGGCAGATGAGGTGAAATTGACAGGTCAGGTTGCAAATCATCCTTGTCCAACTCAGAGTGGTGTTACAACCATTAAGGGAGTCCCTTCTGTAGGTTCATTCAAGGTGGAGGCAGACGGAGACAATTGGATTATAAAGGATGTACGAGTTGGCATACATACGATTGTATGGACGTTCACTGACCCATCTGACCCTGCGACAATGGTCAACCCAACGAAGACTTGTGAGCAGCCGTTGAGAGTGGGAGATGGAGTAAATGTTGATTTCGATTGTAATAGTTTGCCGGACACCACGATTAAGCTGAGTCCTAATGATTGCGAGATTTCGTGGGCGGATATGAATATGCAGATCGATTTGTTAGTTGATGATTGTACGGGCGACGTTCTTTATCCAGTTTTGTCAAGAACAAGTGGAAAGAAGATAGAGACTGTAGGCGTGGCTGCAGATGGAAAGCATCTTGATATAAAGGCAGACAACTTCTCTGTTGGTATTGATACTATCAAATGGGAGTACGCTGAGATTGGAATTAAGTGTGATCAAGTCATCACTGTAAAAGACAGTATGGCTCCAATATTCGATTGTGAAAACTTTAAACCAGATACGGTTGCGATTGCCGCTGCTAAGAGCGATTGTAAGGCTATCAGTTCTGCAGTCATAGACTCTTTGGTAGACAGATTCCCTGAGTGGCCAAAGGCAATAGAGCAGTGTACGAATGAGGAAATACCTGCACGAGTGTTGTTGGTAAGAGCAGCTGGTGATACAATCGAGTTGAAGAAAGGTGCGTCTGAAGAGATTAAAGTAGGAGTTTATTCTTTATTGTGGGTGTTCATTGATGAAACAATCAATGAGATTGGCGATACTTGTGTTAAACATTTGACACTGCAAAGTGATGAAGAGCCTGTCTTCGACTGTAGCTCGTTGGGCAACTTAGAGTTCTTGACGAAGACATGCGAGAGGACGATAGAGACAGATGAAATTCCAGTGCCAAAGGCAACGGATAAATGTGTTCCTGATACAGTGATTCCAGGAAAGGGGTTGAGATACAATCCTGATACGAAGGAGTTTGATTTGCCACTTGCAGGCGAATATCCAGTTGGAATCACTGAAATTCAGTGGACGTTTACTAGTCCGTTATCTACAACACCGAAGATATGTACGCAAAAGGTTGTTGTGTTAGATACGACTAACTGGTATGATTGTACACCGATTTCTGGAAATACGATTACGCTCCCTGTAGATATTAATACAGAGAAGACGGATCCTACGGCAGAGACAAGTTTGTTGGATAGCATCCATGCAAATCATCCATGTCCAACCCAGTCGGGTGTAGAGTTCATCAATGGAGTGCCGTCAATTAACGGAGTTGATTTGACACTCAATGGAGATGGAACGAAGTGGATAATCCCAGAGTTGTCTGTCGGTGAATACACGATTGTTTGGACATTCCACGATAAGTCATGGACGTTGAAAGATTCTATCAAGATATGTGAACAGAATTTGGTTGTTGAGGATAAGTTAGACACATTGTATTGTCCAAGTGGATGGAATCATAAGACTATCGCATGTGTTGACGAGTTGCCTGCTATTTATACGACATTTGAGGAGTTTAAGGCTGCAGGCGGACATTTCTCAAATGAGAAGAATTTGAAGACCGTAGGTTGTACGTTAACAGGTTGCTTCGGGTACGAAGAAAATTCTATAGGAACGAAATATTGTGATGAAACCTATTATCGTAAGTATTATGTATATGATACAAGAGAGAACAAGATATCATGTACAGATACTATCACGATAAAAGATACTGTTCCACCAGTGTTCTTGGAGGAAAATGGTGTAGCGTCAGAGTGTGTCAAGAAAGATGCTAATGGACAATGCGTTGAGTATCGAGGTAAAAAGACGACAGTCGCTTGTGATCAAGCAGTGCCAGACGCTCAGAAGCCAAGCGTGTCGGATTGTGATCCTGACGTAAAACTTACCGTATCTTCAAAGAGTCTGCAAGGAACAGATCCAAGCAAATGTGATTACTACACCTACGATATGATTCGTGAGTGGACTGCGACGGATCGTTGTGGCAATATTTCTACGATGAAAGATACTGTAGCCGTAGTAGACACGGTAGCTCCAGTTGTCGTGTTGCCGACTGATTGGAAAGACACGGTCTTGGCAGATTACCTCAAGGGATGTATCTTCTTAGTGCCAGACTTTGCAGAAGACTTGAGAAAAGATGGCGTTGTCTCTGACAATTGTGTTGATCTTGACAACATCATCATCACACAAGTTCCTGCGCCAGGTGATACTATCAAGGAGACAACCCAGATTGACATCACTATTTCAGACCCTTGTGGAAGTGATACGAGCATAGTTGCTTGGGTTTACGCTCCGAAGAGAGAAACGGTCGTTTCATTAGATGCTCATGACACTATCATCTGTGTGTCAGACGACAGTCCATTGAGTTTGATGGATAACGACTTGAGATTCGCCGAGGGAGGATATTGGATGGAAGACGAAGAGGGTAGATATTGGAGACAAACTCGTACGCAGTACGATATCTATAAAACGGAGGTTGTTGATGATAGTTTGTTCTACTCGAATAACAGAGCGAGCGCATTGTATCAGAAGTATTTCAAAAACATGACAGATGCAGAAAGAAAGTCCATCTATGAATTGAATAGACGACGCCTCTCAGGAACCTATTGGTTTGTGGCATTTGATACTTTGACTTTGTGTTCAGATACAGCCTCTGCGAACCTTGAGTTGAAAGAGAGACCAAGAATCATGATGGATAGTGGATTAGAAGAGTTATGTGAGAGGACAAGAGTGGATTCTTCGCTTCTGATGGCTTATTTGAGTTGTGTCAACCCAATGGGTGCGGACATTACGAATACAGGGTGGTTGTATGGCGGAGAGAAGTTCAATTTCGCAACTGACACTCTCGCATATCTTAATGGCGAAGAAAACAAGTCTTTTGTTTACTATGCAGAAAATGAATGTGGAACGACGACGACATTGACGACGTTGGCAGAATTCTGTGGAGCAAGCATGTCGACCGATGATAGTTTGACTTTTGCTGGTTCGGATGCTAATCTTGCATTACTCAGAAAAGAGAATTACTACACAAGAGACTCAATTATGATCAACGTACACAAACGTTATGATCCAGACAGTATATGGATAACCAGTGATCCGACAGACCCTGCTCGTATATGGTTAGGTGAGACGGTTGAATTGGAGGCACATACACCATATACAAACTTCACCGAGCTTGTATGGTACAGAGTTGTAGGATTGTATGATCGTCGCGATGTTGTACAAGGAGAAAATGAGACGGAGTTCGTGTTCAGTGATACAGAAGATGAGCAAGACGAGGCATTTGGCTCTATGACGTATGATGATAAGCCATGGATAGTGACGGAATCACCAGAAGACACCACTCATTATTACGTAACCATTACAGACGGTGTTTGTCCTTCTGTTGCGAGCGATTTGATCAGAGTTGATGTGATATTGAAGATACCTACAGCATTCACACCATACGTGAGAGAGGGATTGAACGATGTCTTTATGGAACGTCATCAAGTAACCATTTTCGACCGTTACGGACAAAAAGTATTTGAAGGAAATGATGGTTGGGATGGAACCAAGGGAGGCAAGTTGGCTGATCCAGGAGTTTATTTCTATTCAGTCATTATGACCGATGGTTCACAACGAAAAGGAACAATTGAGATAGTGTACTTACGTGATTAACGAATGGTTTATTAACAATAGAAAAATTGAGACTGAAAAAATTGTGTCAGTCTCAATTTTTGCTTTATATTTACTTTTGCAAATAAGATAGTGTATTTATATAGAAAGTAGTTAAACTATGAATACAGGGATGATAAGAAGAATACTGGTTACACTTTTTGCACTTTGCGGTGTTTGTGTGACGCTAAGCGCACAGAGTGATAGTGTATGGATTGAGGTTTTTAAAGAAGACTTCGGAGGAAATGAAGTGTCGGATCCTGTCGCTGCAACGTCAGCATCAGGTATAAAAGGGAAGGTTGGGTCCAAGGTGTCCTATTCTAAAAGTACTACCCGAGGAGGAACCTACTATTTAGTAAAGACTTCAACAGACAATGGAGGATGGCATACGGGGTCAGACCACACCTATTTGGGGGACAAAACCAGAGGATATTACATGCGTGTAGACCCGAATGAGAGCAACACCACAGATGTGATGTATGTTCAGGAGTTGGATGGCGTGTGCAGTGGTGTCTTGTTCGATTTCTCATGTTGGATGACCAATTTGCAGTTGGATACAGAGGAAGGTGCGAATCCAAAGTTGGCTATCTCAATCAACTCGAAAGAGGATGGTTCTGGAACACAATATCAATATGCCGAGTTGGAGTTGCCAAAATGTAGTGATGCAAGTTCCGCATCATTGCCGTGGCAGGAGTTGAAGATTCAGTTTAAAATATCAGATAAGAAAGTAGATAAAGTATATTTCATTGTATCTGTAGTAAAGCCAACAGGAGATGGATTTGACTTTGCAATTGATGATATTTCCATTAAGGTGCAGCATCCTGTAGTAGAAATTGATAAAGTAGAAGACGATTTTATTTATGGAGAGCCAGTAAATCTATTTACTACTTTCAACAATTCAGGATATTTCTCGTCAACTTCAGATTTGATAGGACGTTGGTATTATAGTTCCGATGGCACTGAATATCAGCAAATTTCTCAAATCTCCTATTCAATGAGTACATCATTCCAGACAAAAATTACAGAAATGTTTGATAAGGATGTAGACAACGGATATTATCGATTACGTATTGGTAATTCAGGAACATTTGAATCGGATGTATGTTCTATTTTTGGAGACTATCAGATTGCGGAGACAAAACATAAAGAGAGAGTTCATTTGTGTAGTACAGGAAGTGTGGTGGTAGAAGGCTACACAGTAAACGCAGAAGATGTGTCAGATGGGCAGGTTGTAGAGGCCAACTCTTCACTTTCTATCATTGTCCACAAGATGGAAGCAAAGAAAGTTGACGTGGGGTCAAAATACCTTTGTATTGGAGAAAGCTTTGAATACAATGGAAAATCATACGTTTCAGATGTAGCCAAAGAGCTTAAAGTGACTGATACAGTAAAATATAAAGGATACGATTGTGATAGCCTCTACAAGATATATACGATTAATTGGACGAACGAGAGTGAGTTGCCACAAAAAGCGCAGACTATTTGTCAGGGGGAAACATTCCACGACAAAGTCTATAAGACAGCGGGAGAGTTCAAAGATACTTTAAAAGAAGGGTGTGCTTTGCTTTTGACTCCGCTCACGGTGAATCCGACTTATAACCTCACAAAGGATTTCTCAATTTGTGCAGGATCGGAATTCAATGGTGAGACATTTGATGCAGGAGGCTCATACACCCGTGTTTTGAAGTTGACATCGACGGCTGGTTGTGATAGTACGGTGAATGCGACGGTCATTGTGACAGACAAAATATATGAGACATTGGAAGATGTTATTTTGTGTGAGGGAGAATCTTTCAATTTTGATGGTAAAACCTATACAAAACCAGGAACCTACAATTTGGAGGAGGTAAACACTAGTAAGGCTACTGGTTGTGACAGTATCACCTACCAAAAATTGACTATCAATTCAATGTGGTCGAACGAGAAGAACCCTATCGATACGTTTATCTGCTTCGGTTCGTCAGTTTTCGGAGTTACATACGAAGAACCGATAGAATCTCTCTTGATACGCGATCCAAACACATATAAGACCGTTTATGGTTGTGATAGTGTTGTTTACTATAACTTGAAAGTCATTGAAATGGAGTTGCGTTTGGCGATTACCTCAGAGCGTAACACTATCTGCAAGGGAGAGGAAGTGGAGATTGACGTTGCGAGACTTCGTCCGACAGATGCCACTTTGACATGGTCGCACAACTTCACAGGAAGTAAGATGAAAGCAGTGTTCCAACCTGTAGAAGATGCGGTGTATGTAGTGTTGGCAAGGAATGAGCAAGCAGGATGTGAGACATCAGATACAATGCGAGTGTATGTTAGAGATTCACCGTTGTTGACTATCGACACAGTAGATCAGAAGACGAACCATGTTGAGTATTCTGTAGAAGGAGGAGTTGAACCCTACACGATTTATTTGGATAAAACGATAAGACCATTTGATGTAGACCCATTTGGAGAGGTAAATAATTCCTTTATTGGAATGCACTCTTTGTTGGTAAGCGATTCAAATGCATGTACATCGTCGCAGATTTACACGATTACTCCAGTTCCTATTGTTCCGTCGGGTGTGTTTACACCGAATGGCGATGGAGTTAATGATAGATGGACGATAGAGAATATTGATGTGTACGGATCTGCACGTGTCAGAATCTATGATCGTTCGGGACGACTCATCAAGGAGTTTGATGGATATGACAATGAGAATGGATGGGACGGTAAATATAACGGACATTTGATGCCACCAACCGACTATTGGTATGAAATTAATTTACCAGAGGTTGATACGCAGTACGTCGGACATTTCACATTGTTCTATAATATAAGATAAAAAGAAATAATAATAAAAATAGAAGCCTCAGGGATTAGATGAATAATTCCTGAGGTTTTTTGTGTTGAGAAAAATATGTCGGAAAACATAAAAGGGAATTTTATTTTTAGTAAGTTTGCAACTTGAAATATTTTGAAATAGACGAATGGAGAATCAAAACATTAGAAACGTGGCGATCATCGCGCACGTCGATCACGGAAAGACCACCTTGGTGGACAAAATGTTGATGGCAGGTAAAATCTTCAAGGAGCATGAAAAGCCTGGCGAGTTGATGTTGGACAACAACGACTTGGAGCGTGAGCGAGGTATAACCATTGTGTCTAAGAATGTTTCCATACGTTACAAAGACTATAAGATTAATATCATTGACACTCCAGGACACTCCGATTTTGGAGGAGAGGTAGAGCGAGTGTTAAATATGGCGG
Organism: Clostridiales bacterium; assembly: GCA_963626555.1. GTDB lineage: Bacteria > Bacteroidota > Bacteroidia > Bacteroidales > Paludibacteraceae > UBA1181. Next base: position 6,529 of record CAVFXQ010000015.1, on the reverse strand, counting down.
ATGGTGTCTTGCTGTTGGTAGACGCTTTTGAAGGGCCAATGCCACAGACTCGTTTTGTGCTGCAAAAGGCTTTGCAGATTGGACTAAAACCTATTGTCGTTGTTAATAAGGTAGACAAGCCTAACTGTCGCCCAGAGGAGGTCCAAGAAGAAGTATTTGATTTGATGTTCAACTTGGATGCTACGGAAGAGCAACTCGATTTTCCAACATTGTATGGATCAGCGAAGAATAATTGGATGTCGGACGATTGGAAGACACCAAGAGAGAATGACATTACGCCAGTGTTGGATGCCATTATAAAATATGTGCCAGCACCTCGTATCATTGAGGGAACACCACAAATGTTGATTACCTCGTTGGATTTCTCCGCATACGTTGGGCGTATAGCTATCGGACGTATTCATCGTGGAACATTGAAAGAGGGTCAGGATTTGTCTTTGGCAAAAAGAGACGGTTCTATTAAGAGAGTAAAAATCAAAGAATTACGTATTTTTGAAGGATTCGGTCAGAAAGCAGTACGTGAAGCCAATTGTGGCGAGTTGGTCGCACTGGTCGGAATTGAAAACTTTGAAATCGGAGATACTATCTGTGATTTAGAGAATCCTGAGCCATTGCCACCAATCGCTATCGACGAGCCTACGATGAGTATGGTGTTCGCTGTTAATGATTCACCATTCTTTGGTAAAGATGGTAAGTTTGTTACCTCACGTCATATCAACGACCGTTTGATGAAGGAATTGGATCGTAACTTGGCATTGCGAGTGGTGAAAGATCCAGAGTCGGATAAGTGGAATGTATTCGGACGTGGAGTGTTGCACTTGTCAGTCTTGATTGAGACGATGCGTCGTGAAGGCTATGAGTTGCAGGTTGGTCAGCCTCAAGTAATTATCAAGGAGATAGATGGCGTAAAATGTGAGCCTGTGGAGCAGTTGACTATTGACTTGCCAGACGAGTTTTCAGGGAAGGTGATAGAGATGGTCGCTACCCGAAAGGGAGATATGGTGTCTATGGAGCGTAAGGGCGACCGTGTTCATTTGGAGTTTGTGATACCGTCTCGTGGTATCATTGGATTGAGAACCAATGTGTTGACTGCAACGGCAGGTGAGGCTGTGATGGCACATCGTTTCATGGAATATCAGCCATACAAGGGAGAGATTCAACGTCGTACGAACGGTGCGTTGATTGCCATGGAAGCAGGAACAGTTTATGCATACGCATTGGATAAGTTGCAAGACCGTGGAAAGTTCTTCATCAATCCACAAGACGAAGTATATGCAGGTCAGGTGGTAGGAGAGAATAGCAAGGATAACGATATCGTAGTGAATGTAACTAAGTCTAAGCAGTTGACGAATATGCGTTCGAAGAGTGCGGATGACAAGGCGAAGATCATCCCGCCAATTATCTTCTCATTGGAAGAAGCGTTGGAGTATATCCGAGAAGACGAGTATGTGGAGGTAACGCCTAATTTCATGCGTTTGAGAAAGATTATTTTGGACGAGACGGAGAGAAAGAAAGCTAATCGATAATTGGTCTACAATAAAAAGAATGGGGGTTGGCAGTGTATGTCAGCCTCTTTTTTTGTAATTTTGCAACGATACGCAAAAAAAATAGATGCGGGATACGAATCGCATAGAGTTAAAAAGTGAGTGGAAAAGTAAGATCTCCACACAATTGTAGTGTATAGAAAGGAAAAATATGTATAACGGACAGACAGTGGTTTATACAGGAGGAACATTTGATATGTTTCATTCCAACCATTTAAAGATGATTGAATATGCTCGTGGGTTAGGAGGAACACTGATTGTGGGTGTTTCGACAGATGAACTTGTGGCGAGTTATAAAAAACCACCGATAATACCTTTTGAGGAACGTTTGTCCATTGTTAAGGCACTCAAGTACCCCGATATTGTCATTCCCCAACATTCTCTTGATCATACGGAACTTGTTAAGAGACTGAATATCGATGTCTTTGTCGTTGGAGACGATTGGGTGGGCAAGTACGACTATTTGAAAGAACTCGGAGTAACTGTTTTTTATTTCCCTCGTGGACAAGGTGCGTCGTCTACAAGTATCAAACAGAGTATTTTGGATAGATATCGAGAGACCATTAGCGAAATAGATCAACAACCGAATCCAGACGTAGTTAAATGAGTAAGAAGAGTATGAAGAATGCGATTGTTACGGGTGGCACGAAAGGGATTGGTTTGGCGATAACGGAGATGCTACTGAAAGAGGGCTATTTTGCCTATGCGACCTATGGTTCGGACGAATCGGCAGCGCAGAAGATGAGAGAAAATCTCACCTCTTTTCAAGGTTCGTTTTCGGTGGAAAGGGTAGATCAAAGTAACGTAGACGATGTACATCGCTTTACGAATCAGTTGAAAGATGTGGATATTCATTGCATTGTTTGCAATGCAGGAACGACCGTCAGAAAGAAAACCGCAGAGTTGACAGACGAAGACTGGCTATGGATGATGCAAGTGAATGTGAATAGTCATTTCTTCTTGCTACGCGACCTGTGGCAGCAGATACAACCAAACTCTCGCCTTATTTTTATCGGCTCGATGATGGCAATCGAACCACACGCCACTTCCCTGCCTTACGCAGTTACCAAGGCGGCGTTGCACGCTATGGCAAAGAACTTGGTAAAAGATTTTGCGGGAACAGGTACGACCGTTAATGTGATTGCCCCAGGGTTTGTCGAAACAGAGTGGCAGAAAAACAAGCCGATAGAGATTAGAAATAGAATTAATGAAAAAACAGCCGTACATCGCTTTGCTACAGTAGAGGAAATCGCTGACACGGCTCTATTCCTGCTGCATAATGCGTATATTAACGGTGCAACCATTGAGGTCTGCGGGGGATACAATTACCAATGAAAACGATTAAACAAACAAGTGCTGATATAGTCCATGCACTCCGTGGATTGTGCTTTTTGCCCTGTTGGTGGGAACAACGCCTGCACAAGCGCGACCCACATCTGTGGACATTCGGTGCGTGGGATGGATTACGCTATTCCGACAACTCCCGCGCTTTGTACGAGTATGTAATTGCCCATTACCCACAGATTAAGGCGGTATGGATGACGCATAGTCCTGCCATTGTGCAACGCCTAAAAGACAGAGGTTTGCCTGTGGTTCTTTGTGAAAGCAAAGAAGGAAGACAGATACAAAAAAAAGCCGGTTTCTTCTTTGCCACCAAAGGAGCCGATGATTCTTCCCCTCGCTATATGAACGGCATTCGCTATATCAATCTTTGGCATGGGATGCCGCTCAAACAAATTGGGAATGACGCCCAACTATTTATACGCAAGAATACCCTGTTTAAGCGGTTTAAGACTATCTGCCGTCGATGTTTTGTGCCGTGGGAGTTTCTGCAGGGGCAGACACTCAGCAGTGCACCTTTCTTTACCCCTTTTCTGCAATCTGCATTTGAATTACCATCGTCTGAGATATGGGAAACAGGACTTCCGCGTATAGATAAATTCCGCTCCACTGCACCCGAAGAATTGATACAAGCGTTAGACAAACAGTTCAACCGACCGCTGAAGGTCTTGTATATGCCCACACATCGCGATGCTGAACATCATTTTAATCCATTTACAAAAGCAGGATTTTGCGCGGCAACATTCAACACACTGTTAGAACAGCACAATATTGTATTTCTATACAAAGGGCATTTCTTTGACAGAGATGTACACGAAGAAAGCCTGCCCCAACGCCTCATTACACTCTCCGACAATGATTATGATGACCTCTATACATTTGTCAGAGATGTCGATGTGCTGATAACTGACTATTCAAGTATCTATTTTGACTTTCTCTACTTGCGCAAGCCTATTATTCTTTTTCCGTTTGATGAAGAGGAGTATGTGACCAAATCTCGGCCATTTTATTTTGATTATGCACTGATGGAAGCAAAGAGAGTATATTCGTGGTCAGAATTGATGCAATGCCTTGCAACAAGCGATTATCATATTCCGTCGAATGAAGAAATTGAGCGTTTTTGTGGCGTTGAACAAGAAAAGTCGCATTGTGAGCAAGTCGTTGAGCATATTCTTACTATGATAAAATCAGCAAATTCTTGAATTGATATTCAAAAACTTATATGCAAAAGATTTTATGAAAACTTTTGTAACTCTATTTATTCATAACCCTTTAGTGTCGCATCTATACAAAGACCCAGGCACAATCCCCTATTGCATGGCTCAATTAGGGTATGAGGCGAAGTATGTCTCTTTTTTGAGGGAAGAGCAAATTCCAAAGAGTATGCGAGACTCTTTAAGCCCCATGAAACTTGAAACATTAGCAAACGATGTGGGTGGAGATTATACTAAAATGGGAAGAAGCAAGTCTGCCCTCAAATACCTATGGAAAAACGCAAAGCAAATAGATGTTCTAAATCTTTATTTTCTTAAATTTTCTATCCTATATGCAATCATTTATAAAATACGCAATCCGCATGGTAAACTTTATGTAAAGTTGGATATGAATGTGGACGAAATGATTCGACAAGAAAGCGATAAGATAGAAAGAGTAAGGCGTTGGGTGTATAAGCTATACTTGCATCATGTTGTGGATATTGTGTCTGCAGAAACTTCCCAAGCGATAGAGTACATGCAGACTCGCTATCATGTGGAAAATCCAAAGCTACAATATATTCCAGATGGTTTGAATGATTATTTTATTCAATCAAATAACATCGCAATCAAGCCATATGAAGAAAAAGAAAATTTAATCATAACAGTTGGCAGAATTGGTACTCACCAGAAAAACAACGAGTATATGTTAGACGCGCTTGAAAAAATAGGAGATTTAAAAGGGTGGAAGTTTTTGTTTGTCGGGGATGTTGAAGAGAGTTTCCAAACGAAAATAGTCTCGTTTTATGAAAGAAATCCACAACTTAAAGAGTGTGTAAAGTTTGTAGGACAACAATCTGATAGAAATAAGTTATTTGAACTATACAATCGGGCAAAAGTCTTCTGTTTGACATCACGCTATGAATCGTTTGGAATTGTCAATGTCGAAGCACAATGGTTTGGCAACTACATACTAACGACCTCTATTCATCAGCAATAGACTTTGTAGAGAGTAATGAGAATTTGGGTAAAATTATACATTCATCAAATGAATTAGCAGAAGAGATGAGAAAAATAATCTGTGGAGAAATTGATTTGTCGGTAGGATTTAATGAGCGAGTTGAACATGCAAAACGCTTCGCATGGAGCAGAATCTGCCAATGTATAGATGACTGTTTGAAAAATATGATGAAATCCTAATGCTCACCACTCTCCTCATAGCCCCAAATTTCCATTATTTTGCACAAAGCATTACCCAGGCTTTTGAGCGGTTGGAGTGTCGTGTTTGTTGTGAAACATACGATACACCTATTCATCCGTATGATTTTGTGAATCGTATGGTGTATAAGATAGGTGATAAAAAAGCTTTGAAAAAAAAATCGAGGTTTAATTTTTCTATGTTCGTTCAGTGTAGATTTGATGAGATAAAACCTGATTTCGTGTTCATTGTCAATGGGGATAGCCTTTTGCCTGAAGTGGTGCGGTATATGCATCAGACGGCGAAAGTAGCGGTTTGGCTTTTCGATAGTGTGAAGCGATTCCCAGATGCTCTACAGAATCTAAAGTTTGCCGATAAGGTTTTTTGTTACGAGCAAACTGACATTGAATTTTTGCGAGCGACAAATGGAATTGAAGCGCATTTTCTGCCCCAAGCGGCAGATGCTGAACTTTATCATCCTTTACAAGTTGAGAAAGATTTAGACATTGTATTTGCAGGCGACCTTTGGCAATCAGAGAAGCGAAAAAGAGTGATTCAGAAAGTTGTGGCGCATTATGCAGATAAAAGAATTCATGTATGGGGTGTGTACAAACCATGGTATAAAAATCCAATTCAGTGGTTGTTGCGTGAACGACGAGATGTTTACACGAATTGTAATGCAACGGCAGAACAATTGAATATTGACTATAATCGGGCAAAGATTGTGTTGAATATTCATCATGAACAGCAGAAAGAAGGAGCCAACCCAAAGGTGTTTGAAATTTGTGCTTCTGGAGCTTATCAGATTTGTGATGCCAATCCCTATGTTGAGCAACTTTTCCCGAATGGTGAAGTTGGGTTGTACCATAATGAAGAGGATTTGTTTTCGCTCATTGATTATGCGTTGGGTCATGACATGTATGAATCTGCCTCTATAGCTTATCATAGCGTGGTTCAACAGCATACTTTTCAGAATAGGATGAAGACAGTTTTGCAGATCTTAGAAAAAAATTAACTATATTAAAATTAAGTTTGAATAAAGTTGTTTTGCGAATTTTTCAAAACAGAATTGCGGATTTTCTAAGAGAAAATGGTAGACTTTGGGGTTCATACTTTGTCAAGTGGTGAACTAATATAAGTGCGAGCTCATTGGTATTTATGAAAGAAGAAGCGATTCTTGTTTGTTAAATAGCGTAGAAATCTCTAATTTTGTACGGAGTCTGATATTTTTGTGTAATTGATTTAATATCAAG
>CAVFXQ010000014.1:0-56886 GCA_963626555.1 Clostridiales bacterium | reverse complement strand
AAAATAGTGTTGGAAATTATAGTTACAGCGATAAACAAAAAAAGAAAAGTTGTGAGATGAATTTAGAAGAAAAAAAAGAAAAGATAAATAAAAATAACATATACGATGATAAGATAATGAATTCAAAAAAAGTTATCGGAAATTCACAAAACGTAACTGATGAAAATTGTAAAGAAAATAGGGAAGAAAGTAAACTTGAGAAAAGTAATGAGATTTATGAAAAAAAATCTTATAATAAATACGGTAAGAATAGAGTAGGGGAGTCGTATAAAAAATTTGATTATGATACTGTTCGTGTTTATGTAAATATTGCTGACACCACTGAGTTGAAACGGTTGCGTGGAATCGGTAGTGTTTTATCTGCAAGAATTGTGAAATATCGAGATAAAATAGGAGGATTTAAATCTTTGGATCAGCTTCAGAAAATATACGGACTGTCAGAGGAAACTTATCGTTCTATTCTACCTCATTTAATTCTTGACAAGTGAAATTTTTTCATTTCTTATAGTTTAAATATTTTATAAAAAAACTCGTTCAATGTAATATGGAGAGTGGAATACAGGAATGCCACAAGCAAACGATGTAGAAAAAAGTGTCATAAAGCAAGATTTTTTCGCTATCTTCGCAACTTGCTATTATCTGATGGGTATCGGTCGGTGTGGTAGCAGTGAAATAAGGAAAACTGAAAAAAAATAATAAAGTCATATACATTTAGTTAAATGAAACGTTTCAAGTTGCTAAACAATGTTGTCGGATGGGTAGTCTTCGCCATTGCAGCGATGACCTACTTGCTGACGATTGAGCCAACAGCCAGTTTCTGGGATTGTGGCGAGTTTATTTCTACGGCAGACAAATTGGAGGTTGGTCACCCACCTGGAGCACCGTTCTTTATGTTAACGGCTCGTTTTTTTACGCTTTTTGCATCTGATCAGGCGCATGTCGCAATGATGGTGAACGCCTTCTCTGCTCTGTGTAGTGCATTGTGTATTTTGTTCCTTTTTTGGACGATTACGCATCTTGCACGTAAATTGGTGGTATCCGACGAATCGGAAATCTCTATGGGGCAGATTATCGGCATTTTAGGTGCAGGAGCGGTTGGCTCTTTAGCATATACTTTCTCAGACACATTTTGGTTTTCGGCTGTAGAGGGTGAGGTTTATGCCTATTCGTCGCTCTTCACCGCCGCTGTTTTTTGGGCTATCCTCAAGTGGGAGGATGTTGCAGACAAACCATACGCTAATCGTTGGCTCGTTGTGATTGCCTACTTGATGGGTCTTTCTATCGGTGTTCACTTGTTGAATCTGTTGACCATTCCTGTTTTGGCTTTGGTCTACTACTATAAGAAGTACACTCCGACGAGCAAAGGAACATGGCTCACATTGTTTATTTCGTGCGTCATTCTTGGATTGATTCTTTATGGAATTGTTCCTGGCTTTGTCGAGGTGGCAGGTTGGTTTGAACTATTCTTCGTCAATGTTTTGGGATCCAGCTTTAATGTTGGAACTGTTGTTTATGCAATTCTTCTTATTTCGTGTCTTGTTTGGGGAATCTATGAAACAAGCGAGGGAAAGAAAGTTGCTTACGAAAAGTATAATGCGTCATTGAAACCAGGAGAGAAAAAAAAGGCGTACACGAAGGCGAATATTGCTTTCATATTGTCTGTTCTGCTTTTGGGTATTCCGTTTTTAGGAGGTCGACTCAGCATCTTCGTTGGTTTGGTCATCACAGCAGCCTTGGCGTATGTTTTGTTCAAGAAACAAAATTGGATTAATTTGGCGATGCTCAATACCATCTTGCTATGTTGTACGGTGATTATTTTGGGTTACTCAACATACGCAACGGTGATCATTCGTTCTGCTGCCAACACGCCGATGGATCAGAACTCGCCAGACGACGTGTTTGCTTTGAAGAGTTACTTGAACCGTGAGCAGTATGGCGACACTCCGTTGCTCTATGGCGAGAGTTACGCTTCTGATCTTAAACGTAAGAAGACCAACTTAGGGTGGGAGGCAGACATTACCGAGGGTGAAGCCTACTATGCTAAGAAGGTGAAGGAGTCGGACGACGAGCCAGACTCATACGTTGCCTATGACCATAAAAAGAAATACAACTATGACAATTGTATGTTGTTCCCTCGTATGTATAGCAAGCAACCTTCGCACATTGAGGCATATAAATCATGGGGTGATATCAAAGGAAAGAAAGTGCAGTACACTTCAATGGGGGAGACCAAGACGAAAGTCGTCCCAACCTTTCTTGAGAACATGCGATTTTTCCTAACCTACCAGGTTGGCTTCATGTATTTCCGTTATTTTATGTGGAATTTTGTTGGTCGACAAAATGACATTCAAGGTCATGGTGGAATTCTTCATGGAAATTGGGTAAGCGGAATCAGTTTCATCGACAATGTGCGTTTGGGAGATCAAGACGCTTTGCCAGATGAATTGAAGAATAATAAGGGACACAATGTTTATTATTTCCTTCCATTCCTTTTGGGAATATTGGGTATTCTTTGTCAAATCACAAGAGGGGGCAAAGGACAGCAAAGTTTTTGGATTACCTTCATCTTGTTCTTCATGACAGGATTGGCGATCATTCTCTATTTGAACCAGACGCCATATCAGCCTCGTGAACGTGACTATGCGTATGCAGGGTCGTTCTATGCGTTTTGTATCTGGATTGGTTTAGGTGTGCTTTTCATTGCCGACCTTTTGGAGATGTTCTTAGACAAGCGTATTGCTGCGACGATAGCGACATTGATTTGCTTGCCAGTGCCAGCCTTGATGGCTCAGCAGAATTGGGACGATCACGATAGATCAGGTCGATTCACCTGTCGAGATTTCGGTCAGAACTACCTTCTTTCATTAGAGCCTAATGCGGTCATCTTCACCAATGGAGATAACGACACTTTCCCATTGTGGTATAATCAGGAGGTTGAGGGTGTAGGTACGGATGCTCGTGTGGCTAACCTCAGTTATCTTCAGATGGGGTGGTATGTTGATCAGATGAAGAGACAGGCATATACTTCGGACCCACTTCCGCTTTCATTAGAACCCAAAGACTATATGAATGGAAAGATGGATGTGGCATACCTTTCAGCAAGTATTCCAGAGATGAGCGTTGATTTGGCTTTGGATGTGGCTAAGAACCCTGTTAAGTATGCTAAATTTAATCCATACCGTGACGAGAGTTTGTGCTTCATCCCATCTAAAAATTTCTTCATTAATGTAGATAAAGATGAGGTCGTTGCCAATGGTGCAGTATCAGAGTCAGAAAAGAATCTCATAGTTGATAGGATGGATATGAAATTAGGTGGCAAAGGCTACCTTGGAAAACATGAGATGGTGATTATGGATTTGCTCCAGAACAATCATTGGAAACGTCCAATCTATTTTGCTGTTACCGTTGGTAGTGATAGTTATTTAAGTCTCGGCAAATATCTGTCGTTGGAAGGAATGGCATACAGAATTTTGCCTAAGACAGGCGGCGTACTCGCAAGAGGTAACGAATATGTTAACACGGAGAGAACGTATGACAATTTGATGCACAAGTTCAAATGGGGTGGCATTGCAGAGAATCCAAACATCTATATGGATGAAAACAACCTCCGTATGACTTCTACATTGCGTTTTATGTTCGTAAGGCTGTGTGATGCACTCACGAAAGAGGCGCATCAGGCAGAGTTGGAAAAAGATTATTGTGATGTGTTGCGTTGGGCGTTGACTCAGGATCCTGTTAAAGGTCCAAACAGTGCTTCCTATATGAGCGCTTACAGAGAAGAGTCGAGAATCTATTACGATAATGATAGAATTTCGAACAACTCCGCATATTCAGATTCTTTGTTGCTGGCTAGCGCACGTTGGGTGGCTGCCGAAATACTTTCAGTTCCAGCATCAACTCCAGTTGATGAGTTGATTAGTAAGTTGCAGGTTAAATCTAACAGTTACGATTCAGTTGCGGTTGCTAAGATTGTTGCAGAGAAGTATCAGAAGGTGGAAGATGCCTTAGACTACTGTCAAAAAGTTCTTCCTATCCCACAGATTCCTTACACGACGGCCAACTTGATGATGGCGCGTAACTATATGCAGATTGGCAAGAACGAGAAGTCGTTGGCAATCTTGGATGTGATGGAGGAGACCTCGCTGCAGTATCTCAACTGGTTCGCAAATCTTAGTCCGCGCATGCTTTCCTCAGTCCGCGAGGATTTCACGGAGCAGTTGTCTATCTTCGCAGAGATTTTGCAAATGAAGCAAGCGATGGGAGTTCATGAAGACGAGTCAGTCTTGGAAGACTACAATCGTTTCATGTCACTCTTCAAACGAATTTAGTGATGAAGAATGAGATAAGATTTTCTTATTTCGTAGCATAAGCAAGGCTCAGAAACTTCGCTTCTTTTTTGGAGTGGCGTCGTTTCTGAGTTTGCCGTAAAGATTCATTGGGAGATGTTAATCGAGCAAGTACCAGAGTTTATTAGAAAGATATATCCGAATACGATTTGGCGACTGCCAAAGAAGGAGAAAACGGTATATTTGACATTTGATGATGGTCCGATACCAGAGGTGACGCCGTTTGTTTTGGATCTGTTGAAACAATATGGCATAAAGGCGACATTCTTTTGTGTAGGAGAGAATGTGAAGAAACACCCAGATGTTTTTCAGAGAGTGTTGGAAGAAGGGCATTTGGTGGGAAATCACACTTATAATCATTTGGCGGGTTTTACCAATTTTGTGAAGAAATATCTTTTGAATGTTGAGAAGGCGCACGCTTATATTAAAAGCAACCTTTTTCGTCCGCCACATGGCACGTTTCGGTATGGTCAGTTTATATTTCTTCGACATCGTTATGACATAATCTTTTGGGATGTTGTAACCCGTGATTACAACAATAAAATCTCTGGGGAGAAAGTACTTTCGATTGTTAAGAAATATACACGCAATGGCTCAATTATCGTATTCCATGACTCTTTAAAGGCAGAAAAAAATATGCGGTATGCATTGCCTAAGGCGATAGAGTGGTTGAAAAGCGAAGGGTACCAGTTTGAACAGTTGACGGAGGAAAACATAAAAAATAATTCAAAATAAATTTTAACACTCACAAAGTCGATGAGCGTTGTGAGATATAATCGAAATATATGAATATCTTATTGTTAGGATCAGGAGGGCGTGAGCATGCTTTGGCGTGGAAGATTGCACAAAGCAAGCGTGTCGAGAAACTTTTCATTGCACCTGGAAATGGAGGAACGCAGGGCGTAGGCGAAAATGTCAACATTTCGGTAAACGATTTCCCTGCCTTGAAGGACTTCGCTTTGACGAATAAAGTTGACATGGTGGTTGTCGGTCCGGAAGATCCATTAGTGAACGGTGTTTACGATTTTTTTGCTAATGATGCGCAACTGAAAGACATCCCTGTAATCGGTCCGTCAAAGAATGGCGCGCAGTTGGAAGGAAGTAAGGATTTTGCAAAGGGCTTTATGATGCGCCACAATATTCCAACCGCACGTTATAAGAGTTTCAACGAATCTACTTTGGAAGAAGGTTTGAAATTTCTTGAAGAATTGTCTGCTCCATACGTTTTGAAGGCAGATGGTTTGGCGGCAGGTAAGGGTGTGTTGATTATTAATAATCTGGACGAGGCGAAGAGTGAGTTGAAGAACATGCTGAGTGGTAAGTTCGGAAAGGCAAGTTCGACTGTTGTCATTGAGGAGTTTTTGGACGGAATAGAGTGTTCTGTGTTTGTCTTGACGGATGGTAAGGACTATAAGATTTTACCAGTTGCTAAAGACTATAAGAGAATAGGGGAGGGCGACAAAGGCTTGAATACGGGAGGTATGGGAGCCGTTTCTCCAGTTCCATTTGCCAACAAACTCTTTATGCAAAAGGTTGAGGAGAAGATAGTTAGGCCAACAGTTGACGGTTTGAGAGCTGAGAATATCGACTATAAGGGATTTATCTTCTTAGGATTGATTAATGTCAAGGAAGAGCCTATGGTTATTGAGTATAATGTTCGTATGGGAGACCCTGAGACTGAAGTTGTTATGCTTCGTATAAAGTCCGATTTAGTGGACCTTTTTGAGGGTGTGGCAAATGGCACGTTAGGCGATAAGGAGATGGAAGAAGACGAACGCACTGCCGTTACGGTGATGATGGTGTCTGGAGGTTATCCTGAGGCATACGAGAAGGGTAAAGTTATCACTGGACTCGACAAGGTGAACGGAAGTATCGTGTTTCATGCTGGTACGAAGATGGCAGATGGTAAGTTAGTAACTAATGGTGGACGTGTTCTCTCTGTAAGTTCTTACGGAAATTGCATTGAAGACGCAGCCAATAACTCATTTGTCAATATTGAGAAGATAGACTTTGAGAAGAAATATTTTAGGAGGGATATTGGAAAAGATCTTCAGAAATTGGTTGAAAAATATTTAAAATAGTCAGAACGGTAAAAGAAAGCAGATATGGAGTATCGAGACCTGGCCGACTTAATTCGTCCGAAGGCAACAAACATTTTTGTAAGTCTTGTCATCATTGCGTTGATATGGAGTGGGGTGGCGGAGTTAGGTCTTGATGCACCGATAAATACGCCAGAGGGGGGACTCGTATTAGGTTATTCCCCTCTGGCTAATCTTTTGCACGAACATTTATTTGATTTCACTTCAGGTGTCGGGGTTGGGGTGTCATTGCTTTTCATGGTGGTTATTGCTACGGAGATGGTGTGGATGAATGAGATATACTCGTTTATTCCATTGCGTTCTATAATGCCCGCCTTTTTCTTTATCGTAATAACCTCATTGGTGTTTCGTCCGCATTTGTTGTATGTGGGTTTTTTCGTGGCGATGTTGTTCGCCTTTGCTATGTTTGCTTGTTTTCGCCTTTGTGAGGAGGGGGCGAGCAATGCTTCGTTGGTAACTTTCAACATTGGATTGCTATTCGGTCTTTCCCTCTGTTTTTCGCTCTCCACGGCGATATTTGTACTCCCATTGCTGTGGATAACCTATCAAGCACGAACATTATGTCTACGCACTTTTATAGCCTTTCTTTTAGGCTTGTTTGTGCCGATACTCTATGCAACCGTCTTCTTGGTGGCGACGGACAATCTTTTCTATTTAGAACATTACATTGATTCGTGGAGTCTCGGGTCGGGAGCGATGTGGCAGATGATGTCGGATTCCACTTGGATTTATTTGCTCTCTACGGCTGTTATTACGGTATTTGTGATGGTGCGAGTAATGTTGTTCAGCGATCATCAGTCTATTCGAAGTAGGGAGGAGACGATGTTTATTTGTCTCAGTTTTGTATTGTCGTTGGTTGTGATAGCGGTGAGTCCGACGGATGTCTATCTCACTCTGCCACTGTCTGTTATGTATGCATCGTTCTTGCTCGGACAGTCATTCTCGATGGAGTACAGTCTGCTGAATAAGATCGTTTTCGGCATTTGGACGTTGCTTTCTGTGGGTTATCTTGTTTTCCCTAATTACAATTTTTAGAGTAGGGGAGCGAAAGGTATGATGGTACAATTGGTTGATATTTTAACACAATATGGCTATTGGGGATTCTTCTTCGCCTCATTTTTGTCTGCTACGATACTGCCCTTCAGCTCGGAGTTGATATTGACGGGATTGTTGGTGGCAGGAGCATCGCCGCTCTATTGCCTTATATTAGGAACATTAGGAAATACCTTAGGAGGCCTGACCTGTTATTGGATGGGTTTGTTTGGAAAAGAAGAATGGCTTTATAAATACTTGAGAGTCAGCACAGAAGACATAGATAAAAGAAAAAATTGGATACAAAGGTTTGGTGCCTTTGCGGCTTTTTTTTCCTTCCTTCCTGTAATTGGTGATGTTATCAATGTCGCCTTAGGCTATTTTAGGGTTTGTTGGTGGAAGGTGGCTGTCTATATGGCATTAGGAAAATTTACTCGCTACTTAGTGTGGATGTGGATGAATTTGACACTAATAGCCTCAGTAGAGTAGTGTTTATGACGTTCGTACTGGTTTTTGTGTTAGTAGTTTAGTTGAGATACCAAAGGTGCGTTTCCGTCTCATATCCCATTTGTTGCAATAGAGTGGCATACTGGTCTACTTGCTTTTGGTGTTCTGCGTGATGTTTACCCGTCTTGTAGTCAATGATAATCATCTTCTTACCATCCTGAATGACACGGTCTGGACGATGTTCTGACAACTTTTTCGTATTAGGGTCTAATGAAAGTATAGAACACTCGTTAAAGGTTTTCAGTCCTAGTAGGAACCATTCATTATGTTCTTTAATTTTCTCCTTTGCGTAGTCCATTAATTCATCTTTCTCTTCTTTTGATTCAATCATACCGCTATTGAGAAGTTCTTCTGTCGCTTTTTCAATGTCATTCTCAGTGTTAATTATTGAAAACAAGGCATGAAGCAGGATACCTTTTTTTTGGGCTTTGACACGAGTCTTATTGATTTCTTCTGTACAATTTTCGTCTATGTTTTCTGCGTCTAACAAATTTTTAATATAGTCAGACGCCTTGTTAGAGTTTCTGAAGTTGGCACGAAGACGTTCATAGTGGAAATGACAGTCAATTGTGTCCACATCTGCTTTAAAAGGATTTGATGATTTCTTCTTCTCTTTTGTTGTGAAAGAAGGCATAATAGTTCCTTTCTGATAGTAGCGGAAGACAACCTTTTGTTCTTCATTTTCGGTTGTTTCCTCATCTTCTACATCGGATAACTTATCTCCTAATACATTGAGTAATAGTGTATTGAATTGCTTTGGTACTTTGTTTTCCTCGTCTGCTTGTTTTCCTTTTTTAGGAACAACATTATCACACATAATGAAGAGGTTGCAGACAGCGCGTGTGAAAGCCACATAAAGGAGATTGATCGAGTCGGCGAGGGTCAACACCTGATTTCTACTCCAATCTTCCTTGAAGATGGAATTTTTAGCTTTTGAGGATTTCATGTTGATTGGCCAAACAGGGAATCCATTAAAGGATTTATTTTCCTCCGGAATTTTACACCAAGCAATTTCCTCCGAATTACCATTGGTGTAAGGATCGTTGCAGAAAGGTATGATTACAGTGTGATACTCCAATCCTTTTGACTTATGGATCGTTGAGATGCGGATACCATCGGCATTGTCGCCCATTGGTATCTTTTGTTGTTTCAGATATTTATCCCAATAATCAATAAAGTGGGCTAAATCTGAAGTTTTTCGTTGGATAAACTCATTAAGAGCATCTAAAAACTTGAAGATGAAAGAAGATTGATTTTTCATCTTTTCTAATTGGAGCAAGTAGATGAGTCTCTCTGTCATTTCGTAGAGTGGCAGACTTGAACACTCTAAAATCTCACCCTTGAGTCTTTTGAAATCTTCGGAATACATGAACCATGTATCTGCAATTGTCTGACTGATAGCGTCTGGTAGTTCGCTTTTCTCCTCTTTAATAGAATTATAACGGAAATAAACTTCGGTCATTGAAATGAGGTCGTCCGGGTTGAGGATAACACGCATTGCATCAATCAAGGTTGTTAATGCTATAGACGATTCCAGTAGATAAGCCTCGTCTGAAATGATATCTAATTTGAGATTAGAAAATAATTCACTTGAATGCAAATTCTTGTAATTGGCAAAGAATTCTGCGATTTGTGAAATCCTCTTCGAATTTCTGACGAGAATGGTGATGTCCTTGGCTTGAATATCTTTGTTGAGTTGGAGGTCAATGACAGTTTTGAGCAAGTGGTTCAGCATTCTGTTGTCCTTATTTGGGCCGCTTTCTTCTTCTCTAACTTCATTTTTTTGCTCCTCTTCATCTGCCTTAGACAAGTTTTTTTTGTCTATTCCGTCGCCCAAAAACTCAACGGAGACAAAGCCTTTTCGTTCTTGTTCATCCTTTTTTCCGAGATTTTGATGAGCAGTTCTGTAAACGTCAATCAACTTCTCAAAAAGTTCTTTGCTGCTTGCTGTTGCATCCTTTCCACTGCAATAGACATTAATGTATGGTTGCAAGATAGGAGATATATCATTTTCATTTTCAGCATCTTTGGGAGCGAAAAGCATGTTGTTGAAATCGATGATTTCTTGCATACTACGATAATTTCCCGAGGCAGGAATTAAAGTAGGGGAGACTCCGATTTGCTTGAACGATGGTTCGTTGTCCAAATCCTGGATGATTTGCCAGTCGCTGTTTCTGAAACGGTAAATAGCTTGTTTTGCGTCGCCCACGATGAGATTCGTTTGGTTGGAAGCAAGACATTCGTTGATAAGTGGGCGGAAGTTGTTCCACTGTGTTTGGCTGGTGTCTTGAAACTCGTCGATCATAATATGATCCAACTTCGTGCCAATCTTCTCGTAGATGAATGGAGTATCAGAGTCTTGAATCATTCCTTGCAGCAAGTTGGCAGTATCACTCAGAATGAATTGTCCACGCTCGTTGTTTACTTTACGGACGATTTCAGACATTTCGTAAAGAAGCCCAAATTCATTGACTTTTTCAAGGATTAACTCGCACGACGCAATATCTTCACTATATTTGCTTTGCTTTGTTGCGATTTCAATAGCTAAGGGTATGAGTTCATCTTTGACGACTTTGACTAAGTCTAAGGTCTCTTTAGGAAGCTTTTTCCCTGCTTTATAGCCTGCCACCCATGCTGTGATTCTCTTCTCTTCATCGGGTTCTAATGTCCCTTTGTAACCGTTTCCAGAGACAGGAGTAACATAATCGCCTTTTTTTATGTGATTAATATAGGAGTAAACTCCTTTTTTTTTACTAGAGAGATCATCTACAGTAATGTTATGACTCTTCATACATTGATCAAGTTTCTCTATATATGAATCAATCTCTCTTTTTTGGGTTGTGACAATACTATAAATTTGTTTTCGATAATCTTCAATTGCCTTAGGATTGGCTTTTAATACCTTCTCGATCGCCTCCTCAAATTGTTTAAAACCCTCTTTAAAGATATTTAGGCTAAATTTTTTTATGTCTGACGTGATGTTAGTGTTTTTGCTGTTGTCAGATTTTTCTTTAATGAAATCAATCAATTTCTGACGAATATCTTTGTTTGTGTTACATTCTTCGGTCAGTACATCAACGGCATCGGTGAGGGGTTCATCTTGGTCGATCGAGATGTTGAGATAAGCCCCGACCCCCAACTCGTGAGCCAGATTTCGGAGAATGATTTGGAAGAAACTATCAATGGTACTGATTTGAAATCGGCTATAGTCGTGCAAGATTTTGTTCAGTGCAAGTCTGGCATTTTTGCGAACATCATCCTCAGACAGCAATGGGTCTTTGGGCAGGCGATCCGCCTCAAGACCTTTCATTAAGTTTGCAAGGAGGCTCGCATCAAGGTTGTTGATAATCGTGTAGAGATCAGACATGATACGAGTCTGCATCTCGGCAGTAGCTTTGTTTGTAAAGGTTACGGCAAGTATGTTTTTGTACGAGTCTGGCTTACGCACTAACAACTTAAGAAATTCTAAAGATAGCGTGTAAGTTTTCCCAGATCCCGCCGATGCACGATACAATTTCAATGTGTTTGAGTTTGACATGTAAAGCCTTATTTAAATTATTCAAATTTAAAAATTAAAAACGAGAAGAGCGAATGGAACGGCATTTTGCCAGACGTTTTATTTTGATTCTTTTTTTCGTTTAGAAAAATGTGTGTATGTCTGTGTTGTTATGTAACTTCGGTTATGTAAAATTACCACGGTTCATCTGCACCCGTAACAAATTTGTCTTCGCTAAAATGGTAGCCATCGTAGTACTCTTTTAGACGATCGTGAATATCCGTCTTGTCAACATACAAATACTTCTCTCGTCGAATCTCTTCGAACGACTGGATGCCTGCTGGCAATCTTCTGTCTTGTAATGCTATGTTATTCTCCATATAGCAGTTTTTCGAACGAAACTATAAAACCATCTTCGAACTCCGATTGATGGTTGTCTCCGTACAAATTTATGAAATTTTCAATAATACAATTTATTAAGTTGTATTTGGGTTCTGAATATATGGGTTTCCTTTACCCCGCCCACCCCTCTCTATCTAAATTCCGATAATTGATTGCTTCGTTGATGTGCTTTGCCAGTATCTGCTCGGAGTTGTCTAAGTCGGCTATCGTGCGACTGACTTTTAGGATTCTGTCGTAGGCACGGGCGGAGAGATTGAGCTTCAACATGGCGGTTTTGAGGCGATTGAGGGCTTCTTCGTCTAACACCGCGTATTTGTGAAGCAGGCGCGAACTCATCTGGGCATTGCAATGCACTCCTTGTTCGTTTTTGAACCGCTCCAACTGGATGTTGCGGGCTGCCACCACGCGCTGACGTATCTCTGCACTCGATTCTGACGGGGCGCACTCCGACAGTTTCTCAAACGGTACAGGGACTACCTCTATCTGTATGTCGATACGGTCAAGCAACGGACCTGAAATCTTGCTCATATAGCGCTGCACCATGCCAGGTGCGCAGACACACTCTCTTGTCGGATGGTTATAGAAGCCACATGGACAGGGGTTCATCGCTGCTACAAGCATGAAACTGGCAGGATATTCTACGGTTGACCGCGCCCTTGAAATGGTGATTTTACGGTCTTCCAACGGCTGACGCATTACTTCCAAAACCGTTCGTTTGAACTCTGGCAGCTCATCCAAGAAGAGGATCCCATTATGTGCCAATGAAATTTCGCCAGGCTGAGGGTAGCCTCCTCCACCGCAAAGGGCAGCATCGGAGATGGTGTGATGAGGGTTTCGGTATGGGCGTTGTGTCATAAGGGAGGTCTCTTTCCCTATTTTGCCTGCCACTGAATGTATCTTTGTGGTTTCCAAGGCTTCATGAAGTGTTAAGGGTGGCAATATGGTAGAGATTCGTTTTGCCAACATTGATTTCCCTGCTCCTGGTGGACCAATCAGAATGATGTTATGACCGCCTGCCGCTGCCACTTCAAAAGCACGTTTTACATTTTCTTGTCCCTTGACATCTGCGAAATCTATGTCGTAATGCCCTTGGTTCTTAGCAAACTCGGCACGAGTGTCTACGAAAGTGGGTTTTATCTCAACTACTTTGTTCAAGAAATCAATCACTTCCTTGAGATTTTTCGCACCATATACGTTTAGATTGTTGACGACGGCAGCTTCTCGGGCATTTTCTGCAGGTAATATTAAACCTCTGAAGCCCTCTTCTCGTGCTTTGATAGCGATGGGTAATGCTCCTTTGATGGGTTGCAGAGTGCCGTCTAACGAGAGTTCACCCATGATGATGTATTGTGAGAGCTCCTCATATTTAATCTGCCCTGCTCCTGCCATGATTCCGATGGTGAGAGGAAGGTCGTATGCGGCACCCTCTTTACGAATATCGGCAGGAGCCATATTGACAATCACTTGATAATGAGGAAATTCCAATCCGCAGACACCAAGGGCAGACATCATTCGTTCATGACTCTCTTTGATACAGTTGTCGGGCAGTCCGACTAACGAGAAGCGAATTCCAGGTGTTACATTCACTTCAATGGTAATGGTGGCGGCATGAATTCCTTGCACAGCAGCACCGTATGTCTTGACTAACATAAACATAAATCTTTATCGCTTTGAAGACTTTTTGCAAACGAGGCAAAACAGGACATCTCACAAAGCAGGTTAAATCTTCTTTCGCAAATATAGTTATAACTACGAAAAATAACCGCATTCAATCGCTCGTATTTCTGAAAAATTCTTAATTTTACACGTTGCATATATTACTAACACGAATTGAAAAGCAATTGATTCAGATATGAAAAGAGTATGTACAATAATAGGTATACTGCTGAGTTATGCTATGATGCTTTGCGCAGAGGATAGTTGGAACTTGGTGTGGCGTGAAGATTTCGGTGTGGCTGAAGACACCGTTATCAAGGATTTCCCTGACCCAAACTCTACGGTACCTAGCCATTGTTTTATGGAAAACAAGCGCTATTGTCTGAAGGAGACTCAGAATCCTACGACCTATGAGATGGAGTGTACCGGAGGGTATGCATGTAAGGAAGGTGCTGGAAAGTGTGGAACCATTGATGATGGATATTATGGGATTACCAACAGTACCTGGTGGGCGTATAACCGTTGGGGAGAATGTAAAACATCGGCAGGACACTTTATTGGAGGCCGTGACCACACGGGCAATAAGAATGGTGCGATGTTGGTGATAAACTCTGCTTCTAAATTCGAGGGGTTGACCATCTTCTCTAAAAAAATCGAGTTTAACCTTTGCGACAGTCGAACCTACCGCTTTGTCATCTATGTGGCAAGTATTACTTCATACGGAAATGATACTCCCGATGAGAATGGTAAGACTTCCGGTGGAAACGCCAATCTAGAGTTGAAGATTATCAATTCAAAAACGAATGAAGAAATTAAGAACATAAAGACGGGCGATATTCCATATTGGGTTGCCACAGGATGGGGAGGAGACGGCTCTGTAGCTGATGCATATGCGGAGCGAGAGTGGTCTATGTATTCTTGCGAGTTTACGGCAAACGATGGCGATGTATTAGACTTGCAGGTTGTCAACTGGGGAACCGGATTTAATGACTTTGCCATAGACGATATTTCACTTTTCAGAAATGATGGTGATATAGATGTTGTTGATCCTGTCATCTCGACTAACACTTTGGCGAGCGGAAGTACAGTCTCTGCTGATGCGTGTATCTATAAGGCTGCTTTTTCTTTAAAGGCTGATGTTTTGGAAAGTTGGAAGAAGATATATGATAAGGTATATTTCCTTTGGCAGAAATCAACTGACGATGGTCTGACATGGGAGAATGTAACAGAGGTCAGCGGTGTCGATCAAACGTATGTGGAGATTGAGGTGAACAAAGACATTCCGACTGTCTATCGTGTGATCATCACTGGCGGTTCGACAGAAACCGTTGCCGAGTCGCAGGCGTTGGAGATTGCGGCAAACGGTGCACCTGAAGATGGCTGTGCTTACTACTCTATCTCGAACACGTTGGCGGGAGTCTCTCCTACTCCAGATTGTACATATCAAGAAGGATTAAGAACTGTTTGGAAAGAAGATTTCGGTTTGGTGGATTCATTGACGACATATTCATACGATGGTGCGGTTGCCACATACTACGAATATGGGAAACCGAACAATGAAATGAAAGGTGGCGAGTATGTCATCACTTCCGCTCCTGATTATGCTATCAAGACAGATTCTTGGGCCAAACCGTCTGCAATGGCAGATTATTCAGGAGAGGTCAATGGTGCATTCTACTACACCTATTTGGTAACAGCAACGGATGAGGAGAATGGAGATATCATGATTTCAAAGAAGGTGTCTGGTCCATTCTGCAAATGTAAAAATTTCGTCTTCACATACGTTTTCTATTCTGCCGACCAATGGGGTGACGGAACAATGGAAGCACGAGTGTTGGACGATAGTGGAGATTTACTCGCTTCTACACCTTATAAAGTCAATAGCGAGAATTATGAGAAATGGACGAGAATTAGTGTTCCATTCACTTTATCAACGGACTATACGGGTGGTGTTACTCTTCAGATCATAAATACATCTGGTTCTGGTTTCTTCAAGCATTTAGGATTTGATAATTTGGAAATTTTGGTTTGCTCCGAGTCTGCTCCTCAAGGTAAAATTGGTATTGATAAGACTTCTGGCAAAACAGCGTTGATGAATTTTGAATGCAATGAAGAACCGCTCCACACCATTGATGTTACAGATGCTTCGGAATGGAAAGCAAAATATGCCGACTATGGTGTTGCTTGGCAATATTCCGTTGATGGTGGAGCTTGGCAGTATCTCTCTTCTCAGACTTCAGAGACATACGAAGATGCGGACGGAGCGTTGATCAACTATCGTGCTGTCTTTGCAGAGACACAAGACGCTGCTGAGCAAGCCGCTAAGAACGGTACGCCAGATGATCCTTGCGTTGTGTTCGGCTTCTCCAACTCTGCCGCTTTGAAGTGTAAGGTGACAGGTTGCAAACCTGCCGAGTTTGCTTTCGTTACGGAAGATACTATTAATATATGTAGCGATACAACGGAGAAAATAAAGTTGGAAGTTGAGCAAACTAATAAGGTCAATGTTGACGCAATGCAGTGGTACTCTTCTCCTGCGGATCAAAAAGTATGGACGGCTATTGTCGGGGAGACATCTGCTATATTAGAGGTGTTGCCAACCGACTCGACCGACTATATGTTCATCGCAGTGAACGATACTTGCATGGATACCCTTTATGCTCGTATTAATGTCTACGAAGCCATCACATTTGATGAATTGGAGGATGTTGATGTGTGCGAAGGCTCTCCTTTTTCTATTGAACCAAAATTGTTGAGTGGAAAGCCAATTGATTATATTTGGAATGGAGAAAAATCGGCTGAAGCGACTTTCAGTGAAACGGAGGCTACGGAAACGAAGACAATTACTTTCTCTGCAACGGATGGTGTTTGTACCTCAAAGAAACAATCGGTAGCGGTGAATGTTGAAAAGAAATATGTGCCAACATGGACGGAAACAGATTTTACCGTTTGTGAGGGAACATCTGTTCCACTATCGTTTGTGTTTGATCCTGATAGTGCAACTTTTGCTGCCGTGCATACATCTTCATGGACGAAAGACGGAACTGAGGTGTCGACAAATTTCTCGGAGACTTTCACAGAAGATGAAAGTTGCGTGTTGAAGCAAACTATCACCTCTGAAATTTGTGGCTCTGTAGAATCAGATTTCACCATCACTGTTGAGAAGAAGGCAACCCTAACGCTCACTTCGGATAAGGATGCTATATGTAGCGGTGGCGAGGTTGAATTTGGAATTACTGCTGATGCGCCTAACGGATTCTCGTTGATGTCTTACGAGTCGGCTGCAAAGGCATCAAGTGTGAAGGATTATGTAGCAACAGATAAGGACGTCTCTGTGAATCTTACTCCAACGAAGGCGACATCTTATTTCTTATATGTAGCAGAAGGTGTCTGTCCTGCGGTATCGTCGGACACTATCACCATCATTGTGGATGAGCCACTTGATTTCACTTTTGGTGAAGTTCCGTCTACGGCATGCGAAGGTGAAGAGTTGACACTTGAAGCTATTAGTAAAGGTGGAGCGTATGTTACTGCAGGTTGGCTTAAGGGAGAGGATGCCGTAACTTCAGAAGATCCTCTTAAATTTACTGACAAGCCAACTGAAAGTACGGTTTATACGTTCGAGGCCACGAGTGGTCAATGTCCTACTTTCACGCATACAATCAATGTGGAATTAGATAAACTTACCGATTTGGAAATCCAATCAGATAAAGAGAATGTTTGTGCAGGCGATGAAATCAGATTAGATGCCATATACACCACTACGCCAAATGTGCTGGGGTGGGAATATTCTACGGATAATGTTAATTTCATCAATTTCTCAGATGAGATCACCAGTTCGAAGACCTTCACCACCACCACGGATATGAGTTCTCTCTACTTCCGATTAGCGACAGTAGGAAACTCAAGATGTCCGAAGAGTTGGTCAAAGACAATTAAGGTGGGCGTTGAGTCTCCTCTGGATATTGAATGGCCAGAAGACCAGACTATCTGCGAGGGTTCAACTTTAGCATTCTCTTTCTCGGACATCACTGAGAAAGAGCGTGAACTTTACACATACTCGTGGACGAAAAATGGGACAGAGGTTTCGACTGATTTAGATTATAGCGCAGAGTATGATGAGAGTACAACATTGAAGTTGACAATCACAAGTGCGGTTTGCCCCATCGTTGAACATACTTTCAATGTGGAGGTTCAGAAATTGGTCAATTTGGAATTGTTAGCATCTGATGAAACTATTTGTCAAGGATCCACTGTAACGCTGACGGCGGATTATGGAACGGCAACCTCTTTAGTATGGGTGGCTTCCCCAACTACAGGCTCTGCAAGTCAATCGGACGTTTCAAAAGAATTAAAGAAGACTTTAGATCAAAAGCCATCCACATCAACTATGTATTGGATTGAGTATCGTGGAGATGAGGTTTGTCCGCAAGTTCGTAGTTCCGATTTCGTGTTGGTAGAAGTTGAGGATTCTATCGACTTTGAAATCACGGGTGCCGTTGAAGCTGTATGTTATGGCAATGCTGTTAATTTGACGGCAAAGCAGAAACAAGGTCTTACAGACAACCATAGTTGGCTGAAGGATGGCGCAGAGTTCAGTTCTGAATACACTTTGACAGATATTCCAGAGAATGATGTCGTTTACACATTCTCGGCAACAGGAACGGTTTGTCCACAAAAGACAAAAGATGTTTCTGTCATAGTTGAAAAGACTGCTGATTTGACTTTGACCTTGTCTGACACCAAGATTTGTCAAGGTTCAGATGTTACACTCAACGCAGAGTTTGGAGAGTCAACGTCTCTGATTTGGGAAGAGTCAACAGATGGCAAATTCTATAAGACATTTGATGAAGAACTTGTCGCAACGAAGACTCAAAAACCAAGCAAGACAACCACCTATCGATTGAAGTCGGCTGCTACGGGTGTCTGTGAGGCTACTTATTCAGAGCCACAAACCGTCATAGTCGAAGATTCTATTTCGGTAGAATTAGCAAGCGTGAAGCCAATCATTTGTTTAGGAGAAGAGATAACACTCTCGGCAAATGTCAAACAGGGTGCGAAGGACAATGTAGTATGGAACGATGGTAGCGCAGATATTGCCACTACCCTAACGAAATCTGTGTCGCCAACAACGTCGACCACTTATACATTCACTGCTAAAGGAGATGTCTGTGAGGCTGTCAGCAAGTCTGTTTCCGTTGAGGTAGAAGAGCCAACAACCTTGAGTCTCACCTCCTCAGATGAGAAAATATGTAATGGATCAAACATTACTTTAACGGCAGATTATGGTACGGCGAAATCGCTTAATTGGGAGAGCTCGACAGATAACAAAACTTTCACAATGTTTGCGTCGGATTTGTCTGCGTCAATACTTCAGACACCAACGAAGACAACCTACTACAGATTGAAGACTCCTGCAACAAGTGCTTGTCCACAGGTACTTTCAGAGATTGTAAAAGTTGAAGTTGAGGAAAAAGTGTCCGTGGCATTGTCGGAAGCGCAACTGATTTGTCCAGGCAAGACGGCGACTATAAAGGCAACCATTGAAGGCTCTCCTATAGAGACGATATGGTATAGCAAGACCGAAGGCTCTGAATATTCAGAAGAGAGTTTGTCGGGCAAGTCGGTAACGGTTAGTCCATCAGTCTCTTCAACCTATAAGTTGTTAGCGAAAGCAGATGTGTGCGAAGATGCAGAAGCCGAGGTCACTATTACGGTAGATGAGATTCCAACATTAGAGTTTGCCTCTTCTGCCAACGAGGTTTGCGAAGGCGATGCGGTAACGTTGACTGCCACTTACGAAATACCAAACAATTTAGTATGGTATTCAAAGGTTGGAAATGCTGCTTACGAGAAGATGGAAGAAGGTGTATCGTCAATGGATGTAGTTCCTGCGGAAACTACAACCTATAAAATAACCGCCACATCATCGGCTGGCTGTCCAGCAGGTGAAAAAACACAAAAAGTAGACGTTGATGAAGCGGTGTCAATAACGCTTGATGGCAAGCAGATTTGTGAGGGTGATTCATCGACTCTAAAGATACAAGGTCTGAAAGACTATACGGAAATAGCGTGGTCAACTGGCGAATCAACCAAATCTATCCTTGTAAAACCAACTTCCACAACGACCTATACGGTTACAGTTAAAAATGGACTTTGCGAGGCGGAAACACAGGCGGATGTAGAGGTTATTTCATCGCCAAAAGTTTTGTCTTGCGAGGAGGTGGAGATTCGCTACTATCAGATGGAGGTAGAGAGTGAACTACAGCCGATCTATTTTGATTTGGGTGATGGAAGAGCCGTAACGACGGACGATAAGTTCTCTGTTTCGTATGGCAAAACTTACAACATCACCGTTTCCAATGAGATAGGTTGCTCAACAGTCTATACTTTAGTGACTCCCGTCTATGATATCTCTATTCCATCTGCATTCGTTCCAGAGTCAGAAAACTGGCGAGTAGAAAATTTGGAAAGGTATGCCAATAGTTCTGTTAAAATATACGACCGTTATGGTAAGCTTTTAGCAAAAATTAGTGGTGCGGATAATACTGGTTGGGATGGCACTTACAATGGTAATAAGATGCCATCTACCGACTATTGGTATGAAGTGAGTGTAGGTGAGATAGCAAAAACATATGTAGGACATTTCACGCTACTGAGACAGAAGGAATAAGGCTCTGCAATATTGAAAAAGTCATATCGTTTGGTATGACTTTTTTTGTGTAAAAATTTGCGAGTAATATTATTTTGAGTAACTTCGGAAAAGTTTGTTTAATATATAAAACTTGAAAAACAGATATGATTAATCTTGAAAAAGGGCAACGTATAAAGATGGAAAAAGGCTTGACGTTGGTGGGTATCGGTCTCGGATGGTCTCCTAACAGTGGCACAGGCTTTGATTTTGATTTGGACGCATCGGCGTTTATGTTAGGTGCATCCGGAAGAATTCCAACTGAGAAACATTTTGTGTTCTACAATAACCAAATATCTCCCGATGGCGCTGTTGAGTCTACTGGTGATGATCGTACAGGGGGTAATAGTGATGGTGGGGACGATGAAACGATTAATGTTGACTTAACTAAAGTTAGCAATGATGTAGATCAGATTGTATTCTCCGCTTCAATTTATGATGCAGAGGAACGCAAACAGAACTTCGGTCAGGTTCATAACTCTTACATTCGTATCTATGATGCGAAAACAAATGTGGAAATCGCACGTTATGATCTTGATGAAGATTTCTCTATTGAGACTGCGGTGGAATTCGGTCGTCTCTATCGTCATAATGGCGAGTGGAAATTTGAGGCTATTGGAAATGGTGTAAAAGGTGGACTTCAAACGCTTCTAAATAAATATGCATAGCGTATGGCAATAAATTTAGTAAAAGGACAACGTATTAATCTTGAAAAAGAGAGTGGTACGAAACTAACTAACTTTTGTGTTGGCTGTAATTGGGGGGCGATAACAGAAAAGAAATTTTTCGGACTTTCGTCTAAAGTTGTTGATGTAGACTTGGATTTGAGCTGTTTGATGTTTGATGCGGATGGCAAAGCAGTGGATCATATATGGTCTCCTCTTTATCGGTTCGGAGATAGAAACATAGGACTTCCTAATGGAAAATTAGACTCTTTGGATCGCGCATTGCACCATACAGGCGATGATTTAACCGGCGACCAAGATGGCGACGACGGATTAGACAATGAGATTATCACTGTTGACTTGAACCGTGTCAGTAACAATGTAAATTCAATAGTATTTTTCTTAAACATTTATAACAACGTTGAATATAGTGGCGATTTCTCCGGAATCCCATACGCTTCGATCAGAATGTTCGAGGGTACGCCCAACAAGGCTCCTGCTCAAGTGTTTGCCTCATATAATGTAGCCACTAAAACAGACTGTGTCGGTATGCGTGCGTTGGTTATGGGCAAACTCTACCGCAGAAATGGAGACTGGAAATTTGCCGCCGTTGGCGATGCTTTCCCTGATAATACAATAGTTCATACAATCGCACGTGTTATAAAAGATTATTCAAACTAAAAACAAAATAATATGAGAAGATTACCCGTATATCTGCTCCTCGACACCTCAGGTTCCATGTATGGTGAGCCGATTGAGGCCGTAAAGAATGGAGTGCAAACGCTTATATCTACATTAAGAAGTGACCCATACGCTCTTGAAACAGCGTATATCAGTATCATCACTTTCAACTCTTCCGCACAGCAAATAGCTCCGCTCACAGAGTTGGCAGCTTTCCAGCAACCCAACATAGATGCCAGCGGTTGCACCGCACTTGGAGAGGCATTGGAACTTCTTGCGAAAAAAATCGACAGTGAGATAACCAAGACTACAGCCGAGGTGAAGGGCGATTGGAGGCCGTTAGTATTCATAATGACAGATGGCGAACCTACTGATAGCATCACTAAAGGACTTGCGGAGTTTAAGAATCGTAAATGTGGTATGGTTGTGGCTTGTGCAGCTGGTCAAGGTGCTAATACAAACACACTGAAACAAATCACGGAGAACGTTGTACAACTTGATACTGCGGATAGTGCGACTATCAAGGCATTTTTTAAATGGGTATCAGCCTCTATCAGTACAAGCAGCAAGTCTGTTGAAGAAACTGCGGCTGAGGCAACTTCAATGAGTGAATTGCCACCTCCACCTCCAGAAGTAAACATTGTTGTATAATAAGAACATTCCCCTTAAAGGCTGGGTGATGTCCTTGAAAAAAGGACTACTCAGCCTCCTTTCCTATTTATCATTATGAGCAGAAGATTGCCAGTCTATATACTTATTGACACCAGCGGTTCAATGAGAGGCGAACCGATAGAATCTGTGAAAGTAGGTCTATCCGATATGATAGCCTCCTTGAGGCTTGACCCTTACGCATTGGAGACAGCATGCATCAGTATCATAACCTACGACAAGGATGTGAAACAGGTTGTCCCATTGACAGAACTTGAGAATTTGCAACTGCCAGAGATTGAATGTCCAGAGTCTGGTCCGACACATACGGGAGCAGCGTTGAATATGCTTTGCGACTGTTACGACAAGGAGGTTAATATGGGAACTAGCGAGCAAAAGGGCGATTGGATGCCCTTGCTGTTTATTCTCACTGATGGCAAACCGTCTGATTTGATGGTCTATGAGGAAGCCGTAAAAAGAGTAAAACAGCATTTGTTTACGAGCGTTGTAGCGTGTGCGGCTGGACCAAGCGCAAAGACGGGACCACTTAAGAAGCTTACGGACAATGTTTTTACACTTGACAATATGGATAGTAGCACATTCAAAAAATTCTTCCAATGGGTAACCATAAACGTACAACAAGGAGGGCGTACGATGGGGATAACGGACAATGTAGAATTGCCGCCGCCTCCAACGGAAATCAATGTGGTAATATGATTTTGAGGTATTGTTTTTTGGGGTTTTGTATATTACACTATAAAATTACGTTAGATGAAAACACTAAGTGAATTAAGAAAGGAATTATTTGCCAATGGTACAATCTCTAAAGATGAGGTTGAAAGACTTCGCAATGCGATTTTCGATGAGGAAGGAATGACAAAATCCAAGGGAGAGTTCCTCTTTGAATTAAAGGATACTGTTAACAAAGAACGAATCCATGACGACTTCAGCAAGCTTTTTGTAGATGCAATTTCATCGCTATTGTTGGAAGATGAGAAAAGCCCCGGTGAAATAGACGATTCGGAAGCGAAGTGGCTTCGGGCAAAGATACAGTCTAAAGGATACTTTGACGCCCTTGATGACGAATTGCTGGATAATCTAAGGGCGAAGTCAATTAATTTCCCTGATATCCTCAATCACAAAAATAAGTTCGTCAGAAAATTTGAGGCAGGACTTTATTTTTCACGTTACCTTACAATATTGGCTGTAATAGGGTCAGCTCTTTCTGCATTAGCTCTTTTTGTCAAGGGTACATTTGTCGTGGCGTTAGGAATAAAAGATTTCTTTTCATCGTTCAGCATAGAATCTGCACATGACTATGAGGGACTTATTGAGGTTTTCGTATCCTCGGTTGATATTTACCTTTTTGCTATGGTACTCGTTATCTTCAGTATGGGGGTTTATGAATTGTTTATAAGTAAAATTGACCCTGTGGAACAAAAGGCGGATCAACGACCCACTTGGCTTCAAATTAAAAATATTGACGATCTGAAATCATCATTAGGAAAAGTAATATTGATGGTGTTGATTGTCTCCTTCTTCAAGCATGCATTAATTGTACAATATAAAACGGCGGTCGACCTATTGTTTCTCGCCGTCGGTGTCGTTTTGATAGCCTTGGCACTTTATCTTGCGCATTCACAGCATAAACACAGCGAAAAAAAGATATGATTATGCGCATTGATCAGAAAAACATTCACTAACATTTAAAACTATCATAGTATGAGGAGATTACCCATCTATTTCCTTGTTGACGTATCAGAGTCAATGGTAGGAGAACCTATAAAACAAGTGGAGAATGGCATGCGCCAGATAATCCAGGAATTACGCACAGACCCTTATGCTCTTGAAACAGCATTTGTCGCCATTATCGCTTTCGCTGGAAAAGCAATGAGTCTGTCGCCACTGACTGAACTCTGCAAGTTCTACCCTCCGATATTTCCTATCGGTGGAGGAACATCTCTCGGTGCAGCACTCAACTTTCTGATGGACGACATTGACAAAAATGTTGTGAAGACAACGACAGAGAAGAAAGGCGATTGGAAGCCTCTTATTTTCCTTTTCACGGACGGCACACCAACAGACAATCCCTCTAATGCTTTTACAAGATGGAATCAGAAATACGGTCGCAAAGCGAATATCGTAGCCATCTCTATTGGTAATAATGTAAATACACAGTTACTCGGACAAATTTCAGATAATGTTCTACGTTTGAATGAAACTGATGAAATGTCTTTCAAAGCCTTTTTCAAGTGGGTGACCGCTTCCATCAAGGCAACGAGTATTTCTGTTTCTGACCTGGGTGATGATACTTTAGCTTTAGCACCGACTGTTGGAATCAACCTTGAAAAAGTTGATGCTAATCTGCCGTGTGTTGTCGACGAGAATTTCACCGTCTTGGTGGGCAAATGTTCTAACACAAAAAAACAATATTTGATTAAATATGTGAAACATTTGCCTAAGTCGGACGACTTTGGATATGCAGACTCGGGAGATGAGGATTTTAAGCTTTTAGGGGCATATCCGGTTGACGAGGAGGCTTACAACAGTTTGAGTGATGGAAAATCTAATCGATACATTAACACGATGGCGCTTCGAGGTGTACCGACTTGTCCTTGTTGTGGAAACCAGTATGGCGTTGTATGTGAGTGTGGCAATATCATGTGTTCGGATGGACGAACAGCAGTCTGTCCTTGGTGTGGAGAGAAAGGTTCAATCGAAGAGATAGAAGGAGGTATGGATATTACAAGAGGGAGAGGTTGATTATGACAGTAGATAAAATATTACAAATCCTTGTAGGAACGGAAGACGATAAGAAAGTAGAAGGATTTCTCCGCTTCTTATCTAATAAACTATGGGGGCTTTATAACGAGTATATTATGGACAAAATAAAAATGGTTGAGAACGAGATTAAGTGGAATCTCAACATCCCGAATGCCAAGGAAAATCAAGAATATTTTCAGACGGTGGATATGCCAAAGGTGACCTCCTCTGCATTCCCTAATATTGAAATCTGTGTTGAAAGTGTCGTAGGTCTTGATAAAGAGACTTATGGGTTAACACTAACAGTAGATGCAGATCGAAAGAGCTTCTCAATATCAGGTACACCAAATTTGGATACATTACGGGAGAATGGTGCCACTCCAGAATCGACCTTTGAGTTGACGCTGAAATATACTTTTAAAGGTATTGATATGCCTGAAAGTCAACTAATACTTGAAAAGAAAATCCCTTTTGTAATCAATCAAGACCCTCGAAAATTGTGGAAGAACCTCCCCGTGGATTGGGATAAGATGCCAGAACCTAAGTACAAGAAGGAGGATATACAGACGGAATATGTAAAAGTAGATGCCTTGGCGGATGGTACACCGCAAAAGGATATTGTGGCGGCCAGCAAGCGTGGACGTAGCCATGCTCAAGAGGGCAAACCTCGCGATGACCATTTCCGTATGGAACACATGAGTAATGGCTGGTATATCATGGCTGTGGCTGATGGAGCAGGAAGTGCAAAGTTTTCAAGAAAAGGTTCTCAAATTGCATGTGATGAATCTGTTAACTATTGTAAGTTGAATCTTATTGACAACGAGGACTTTGAGAACGCAATTGACGAGTATGACCGATTGAAAGTAGAATCAGAGGAGGAAGCGCGCAAAGCAGTGGGTAACTACATCTATAAAATAGTAGGATCAGCGGCCTTTAGTGCTCATAAAGCGATAAATGCAGAGGCATCATTGATGAAGCAACCTCTAAAACTCTATGCAACAACCCTTCTTCTGACGATTTGTAAAAAATTTGATTTCGGTTGGTTCATCGCTTCTTTTTGGGTGGGGGACGGAGCAATCTGTCTCTATAACCGCAAGGAACATACCGCAAAGATTTTGGGTGTCCCTGATGAGGGTGAGTATGCTGGTCAGACTCGTTTCTTGACGATGCCAGAGATTTTTAAGGACTCTACATCTCTTTATCAAAGACTGCGATTCACTATTGTGGACGACTTTACGGCATTGTTCCTAATGAGCGATGGCGTGAGCGATCCTAAATTTGAGACAGATGCCAATCTTAACAATCCCCAAAAATGGGATGCATTGTGGAATGACCTACAGGAAAATGGTGTCGACTTAAGTGATGACAATGAAGATTCAAGAAACCAACTTTTAGACTGGCTTGATTTTTGGTCTCCCGGTAATCATGATGATCGTACAATCGCAATTCTTTATGAGGGTGAAAGCAAAGGAATGGAGAACGATATAATAGAACAGTCTGATAAATGTGATGTCGCAGACTCAGAATGCGATAACACGGAAGCAATAGATGAAGTTACAGAGGCTGAATTTTCAGAAGCTTCTGCCGAATCAGAAAACGTAGAAGAATCTAACAAACCTAATAGCGAAGAATACAAGGAGTAGGTCTATGGCAAATAAAGTAACACTTACGGCAACTGATGGCAGTATCGTTGAGTTCTACGATGAAATCAAGGCTCAAGGTGGTGTCAAGGATGTTTATTTCTCCACGGACAAAACGTATGTCGTGGCATTCTATCGAAAGCCGATAAATGCCAATGACAAAGCTCGTATCAACGATATTGTAAATATCCATCGACCTAAGATTTTCACTTCTGATAGTATCGGCGAATACTGGAAACAATTCTTCGCATGGCCTACAAAGATTGTTGAATGGAAAGGTCTAACTGGTATCGTCATCCCTTTCTATGATAGTAAATTCTTCTTCAGTGGTGTCGCAGACTCTTGGCCTTACATTAAGAATGGGCAAGAGAAAAATGGCAAGTGGTTTTCGTCTGCTAAACTTATCAACAGATTTGTTCCTATAGATCAAAAGGGAACTTTTCTCGACCGCTTGCACATGTGTTTGAAGATAGCGCGTGCAATGCGCCGTCTGCATGCCGCAGGGCTCGCACACTCTGATTTGTCGTATAACAATGTTTTAGTTGACCCTCTTAGTGGTAACGCTTGTATCATCGACTGCGATGGATTAGTAGTACCCCATAAATTTCCACCAGAGGTGGTTGGCACGCCAGGCTTTATCGCGCCAGAAGTGCTTGCAACCAAGACTTTGAAAGTAGACGATCCGAAAAAGAATCTTCCGAAAATAGAAACAGACCGCCACGCTCTTGCCGTACTCATTTACACATTTCTACTTAACCGCCACCCATTAGATGGAGGAAAGGTATGGGATGTAGACGATCCTCAGAAGGATGACGACATGCGTTACGGCTCGCACGCTTTGTTCATTGAACATCCCACAGATAAGACAAATAGCGTAAAGGTAGATCAGTTAGCAAAGTCGCAACTTCCACAGGGAGATCCAGTAAAAATGCCTTACACTATTTGCGGTCCATACCTAAAGGAACTTTTTGATAAGGCGTTCATTGATGGGGTTCATAATCCGTCTGCTCGTCCTTCTGCATTGCAATGGGAGGAGGCATTGGTAAAAACGTGCGATCTTGTGCAGCCGTGTCAGAATCCGAAATGTGAGGCTCATTGGTATGTGTTCGATAACTCAACGAAACCACATTGCCCTTTCTGTGGAACGGAATACAAGGGGCAACTGCCCATCCTTAATTTCTATTATGCGCCTTCGCATGGAAAATTCATCTCCGAGCGTTACCGTCTTATGGTGTACGACAAGCAGACACTCTATCGTTGGCACTCCAACAACCTTATTGCAGCCAATGAAAAGACAAGCGAGGATGATAAAAAGCCTGTTGGCGATTTCCATTTCTATAATGGACAATGGATACTCATCAACCGTCGTCTTCCCGATATGTATGATGCTACTGACAAAAAAGCGATTCCCGTTGGCCAATTCGTTCCGCTGACCGATGGCAGGCAGATACTTCTTGACAAAAGCCAGGGAGGACGATTGATAGTTGTACAACTTGTGAAGAACTAAAGAAATACAAAAACTATATATTATTTGTTTCAATAATACTTATTTTTTGTGTAAAAAAATGTAATATTCAGAAAATCAAAGAATTATCACTAATAAAAATCCTACAATGGGGCAAAAACATCATTATTCAGGCTTGTCCGATGCCGAAGTGCTCGAAAGCCGAAAAAAACATGGTGCCAACATTCTGACACCACCCGCAGAGCAATCTGTTTGGGACAAGATTAAAGACTGTATGCATTTCTGGCTGCTGAAGGTCGATTTGGCTATCTTCGTGATAGCTGTTCTGGCAGCTACTGTGTTACCTCTCTCGGGTATCTATCAGCATGACGGACTCTGGATAGCACCTGTCCTGTCATTTGTTCTTTTCGCATTAACCTACCTCGTGGCTTATCTAGGAGGAGAGTGGAATGAGGAAGAAAAATCGTTCGACATTGACTCGTTGTTTACGATTTTGCTTTTTGCCCTTATCCTTTCTGGAGGAATTGCGTTTTATAACGGTGTCTTCGGTGGCGTTGAGGGTTGGGAGCCCTACTTGGAGCTCGTTGGTATTGCGGCGGCTGTGCTTTTAGCAACAACGGTTGCGCATATTCTTGAATCTCAGAATGAAAAGACATTCAAGAGTTTGAACGAGGTCAACGATGATACCTTGGTTAAGGTTATCCGTAACGATAATGTGTGTCAGGTTCCCCGAAAGGACATCGTGGTAGGCGATATCATATTGCTTGAGGCAGGCGAAGAAGTCCCTGCAGATGCGGAAATCCTCAGTTGCATGAACCTAATGATGAACGAGTCTTCTCTTACAGGAGAACCTCAGTGTGCGAAAACAACTGACCCTGCGCAGTTTGATAAAGATGCGACGTATCCTTCAAACCATGTAATGAAGGGTTGCACCGTCATGGAGGGAGACTGCATGGCTCGTGTATTTGCTGTAGGTGATGCGACGGCTTGCGGTAAGGTGTTTGAGGCTGCTCAAGTGAAAGATGGAGAAGCAACTCCATTGAGCGAAAAATTGGATGAACTTGCAGGTCTGATTACAAAGACGAGTTATGGACTTGCTATCTTAATTGTACTCGGGCGTTTGGTGCGTCACGCTATTATGCTCCCAAATCCAAATTATGGTGCATTAGCGGGATGTCTCGTTGGTTCACTTGCTTTAGCCTCTATCGTTTATTTTATACTTAACAAAAAGAAAAACGAGGAGAATGAAGAGAGTTTGGAGCTTTGGCAAGTTCTCTCCTTCATGGTGTTGCCTATCATCGGTATTATTATCTACTTTGCAGAAGGTACAACTACGGCAACCAACTGGCCAGTGCTTATTCAATACGCACTCGACTCTATCATGATCGCTGTTACGTTGATTGTAGTTGCTGTGCCTGAAGGACTACCTATGGCTGTTACATTAAGTCTTGCTTTCAGTATGAAGCGACTGATGAAGCAAAACACATTGCCTCGAACGATGCACGCTTGTGAGACAATGGGTGCGGTGTCTGTCATTTGCTCGGATAAGACCGGAACGCTCACACAAAACCAAATGACCGTTGTTGATACATCGTTCGCAGGTCTTAATGAACAAAAATTAGGTGATGACAGAGCGTCTGCTCTTTTGAAAGAATGTATTGCCATAAACACAACGGCGAATCTTGACCATTCAGATGCAAGCAAGATTAAGACGATTGGTAATCCTACGGAGGGTGCGCTCCTACTTTGGCTGAATAAACAAGGGGTTAACTATCTTGATTTGCGAGAATCTCTTGAAGTGATTGACCGTATACAATTTACAACAGAGCTGAAGTATATGGCAACTATTGTAAAGTCTTCCGTTACGGGTAACTCTATTGTGTATGTAAAGGGAGCTCCTGACATTCTTATGAATATGTGTTCGTTGGCAGACGATGATAAGAAGGCGTACAATAATAAATTGGCAGAATATCAAAGCCATGCTAATCGTACACTTGCTTTTGCATACAAAGAGATTGGATCTCTTGATGGTGTGTTTGTAAACGGAAAGTTAGCGGTCAACGACCTTACGATGATGGGAATCGTAGGTATAGAGGATCCTGTTCGTGCAGATGTGCCTGCGGCAATTGCCGACTGTCTTAATGCTGGCATTCAGGTTAAGATTGTAACTGGAGATGCTCCTGGTACTGCCAAAGAGATTGGTCGCCAACTCGGACTTTGGAAAGACAACGATACAGACGAGAATATACTTATCGGAACAGACCTTGCGGCTATGAGCGATGAGGAGCTGAGGAATCGTTTGCCAAAGGTGAAGATAATATCTCGAGCTCGTCCAAATGATAAGGAACGTGCCGTCCGTATGTTGAAATCGCTTGATTATGTAGTGGCAGTTACTGGAGATGGAACAAACGATGCGCCAGCCCTTAATGCGGCTAATGTAGGTCTTTCTATGGGTGACGGAACATCTGTTGCAAAAGAGGCTAGCGATATGACGATTATAGACAATTCTTTCTCTACTATTGCCAATGCTGTTATGTGGGGACGTTCGCTCTACAAGAATATCAAGCGTTTCATACTTTTCCAATTGACAGTAAACGTTGCTGCTTGTCTTATCGTGGCTATTGGGGCATTCATTGGAGAAGAATCTCCTCTCACCGTAACGCAAATGCTTTGGGTGAACCTCATTATGGATACTTTTGCTGCCCTTGCTCTTGCATCTCTTCCTCCGTCAAAAACGGTAATGGATGAAAAACCACGACCTATAAACGAGCATATTCTAAAGGGTATGGGGACTGGAATACTTGCTGTAGGTGGTATTTTCACTGTTCTATTGCTCGGTCTTTGCATCTACTTCCAACATACCGACATCAATTGCTTGACAGATATCTTTAACGGCACAGCCGTATGGGGTGAAAACAACGGATTATCAGCATACGAACTCGGTTTGTTCTTCACGATTTTCGTGATGCTTCAATTCTGGAACATGTTCAATGCAAAGGCATTCATGACTTCAGGTTCAGCATTCAAAGGCATCTCTTGGAGAGACACTAAATGGTTTATTGTCATTGCGCTTGTCATTTTTGTTGGTCAGGTGTTGATGACAGAATGTCCTGGCTTACAAGAAATGTTCAATGTGGCAGAGGGTGGTGTAAAATTGGTAGATTGGGTTATCATCACCGTAGCGACCTCGTTCGTCTTATGGATTGGGGAGGCTCTTAGGTTGTTTAAGAAATAAGAATTCTGCTTTTATGGGGATGGATAGAAATCCATCCCCATATTTAAAATTACCGCAGTTTTTGGGAAAATAGAATCGTTGATTTTTCTTCAAGATATCTATTCCTTTTCACATAATAAAAAGGGTTGCCTTAAATGGCAACCCTTTTTAACAATCGTTTGATACGATAAATTATAAATTCAAACTTTTCTTTATCGCTTCTACTTTCTCATTCGCTGCCGCATTAGCAGTTGGATAATCAGCAGGCGATTTCATTTCTCCCTTTACTTCAACATAGAACTTGATCTTTGGCTCGGTGCCTGATGGACGTACACTCACCTTCGTTCCGTCTTCGGTGAAGAACTGTAGCACGTTGGCTGTCTCTGGCATGTTGATGTCTTTCACTGTGCCACACTTGATGCACGTCTCTTTCAAAGTCTTGAAGTCTTTCATTACTTTTACTGGTGATCCTGCAAGCTCCTTTGGAGGATTTTGGCGGAAATTCTCCATCATCGCCTTAATCTCGTCTGCGCCACTCTTTCCTGGCTTCACAACGCTGATTGCACTCTCCTTCTGGAATCCATACTCCATATAGATATTCATCAGCAACTCGTAGAGAGACATTCCATTGTCTTTTGCCCACGCTGCAATTTCACAAATCAAACAAATGGACGCTGGAGAATCTTTGTCTCGTACCTTATCGTATGGCAAGAAACCAAATGATTCCTCTCCACCACCGATGTACTTCTCCTTCCCTTCGTTGACACGTATTCGGTAAGCGATCCACTTGAATCCAGTGTACTCGTCATACAACTTGACATTGTTCTTGTCTGCAATCTCGCGAATCAATTCTGAGGTTACAATCGTCTTCACCAAGAACTCATTGCCCTTCAACTTGCCGAGCTTCTTCATATTGGTGATGATATAGTAGCAGAACATCATACATGTTTGGTTACCATTGATAATCACCCACTCACCCTTGTCGTCGCGGCAAACGATTGCCAGACGGTCGGCATCAGGATCGGAAGCGATAACCAAGTCTGCACCCAACTTCGTACCGAGGTTCATACCCATTGTCATTGCCTCAGCGTTCTCTGGGTTTGGCGACTTCACCGTAGGGAAGTTTCCATCGATAACCATCTGCTCAGGTACGACATTGATGTTTTGGAATCCCCATGAACGGAGACACAACGGAATGATCACACGTCCTGTTCCGTGAAGTGGAGAATATACGATATTGAGATCTTTCTGACGAAGAATAACGTCTTGGTCAACCATTGCCTCCTTAACGGCAGTCATATAGTCGTAGTCCATCTCACCACCGATAATCTTGATGAGGTCTTTGTTGGGTTCGAACTTAACGTCATCCACCTTCACCTTGTTTACCTCATCAATGATACCCTTATCGTGAGGAGCGAGTACCTGCGCACCGTCTTCCCAATATGCTTTGTAACCATTGTACTCTTTAGGATTATGAGAGGCTGTGATATTTACACCGCTTTGGCATCCCAACTGACGGATGGCAAATGAAATTTCCGGTGTTGGTCGAAGACTTTCAAATAAATATGCCTTAATACCATTGGCAGAGAAAATGTTGGCTACAATCTCAGCGAAAAGACGCGAGTTGTTACGGCAGTCATGTCCTACAACAACACTTAAATCGTTCTTTCCAGGGAAAGCCTTCTTCAAGTAGTTTGCCAACCCTTGAGTTGCCATTCCAACCACATACTTATTCATGCGGTTTGTTCCGACACCCATGATTCCCCGAAGTCCGCCTGTTCCAAATTCCAAATCAGTATAGAATGCATCGATAAGGTCCGTTTTGTCAGAATTATCTAACATACGCTTTACCTCTGCCTTTGTCTCTGCATCGAAACTACCATTCAACCAAGAGTTTGCTTTTGCGGTACACTCTTGTAATAAAGCATTATCCATAGGTTTTTAATTAGTTGTATAACTTATATTTCATTCCCAGTATTTTTACTCTTTTGTCAGCTTTAGCCCACCGTCCGTACAAATCTGCCTACCAGACTTTATCAAAAGGTATATACCCCAAATTATCAGCGGGATACTCAATAACTGACCTACATTCAAAATCATATCGTCTTCGTATGCTTCCTGACTGTTTTTGATAAACTCTAATAAGAAGCGAGTTAGAAAAACACATATCAGAAATACACCAAAGATGAAACCTTCAAACTTTCTTGCATTCGTACGCCAATAGAGGAACATCACGATAGCAAAAGTTATAAGACAATAGAGAGATTCATAAATTTGGGTTGGATGGCTAGGGGCAGAAAAGATTGGCTCCGCTCCTGCCTGCCATCTGTGTATATTCGTGATAAATTCAAATGCCCACGGCAAATCGGTCGCATGACCATAGATCTCATGGTTCATCAAATTACCAAACCGTATGCATGCGCCACAAATAGCAACTGACAATACGATTCTATCCATCACCCATATAAAGTTCTTATGTATAACCTTCTTACTGAAAATATACAGAGAAATGATGATACCACAGGCTCCTCCGTGACTTGAAAGCCCACCTTGCCATATATACAAAACCTCTGCAAGATGTTTGCTATAGTATGCGAAATCGTAAAAAAAACAGTGTCCGATACGCGCTCCTATCACCGTACCTACCAACATATACATGAAAATCTTCTCGGATATCTCCTCTGCAATTCCCTCTCGCCTGTAAACTTTCGTCACAATCCAATAACCTACGAGAAAACCAATTGCCCACATCAGTCCGTACCAACGAACTGATATAGGTCCAAAGGAAAATAACACGGGGTCAACCGTCCAATGAATGAATTCAAGCATTTCTTTTACTTTTCGCCTTTTATGAGTTTACATCCCCTTACCGTGGCAGAATTTGTATTTTTTCCCTGATCCACAAGGGCATGGATCATTTCTTCCAACCTTAGGTTGCGCACGCACAGGCTCAACTACTCGACGAGGCTGCGGCTGCGATTGTCTTTGCTCGTTTTCCTCTACTCGGTTTGTCTGATATTTTGACGTGTCCTCATGTTGCTCGGGAGCTGCTTCTTGCACTTCGTCTGCCTGACGCTCCTGCACTGGAATTTGTCCTCTCA
Source organism: Clostridiales bacterium (assembly GCA_963626555.1). GTDB lineage: Bacteria > Bacteroidota > Bacteroidia > Bacteroidales > Paludibacteraceae > UBA1181. Next base: position 22,480 of record CAVFXQ010000014.1, on the reverse strand, counting down.
TCAGAATAGAAACGGCTTGCTTGTTGATAGCATCCACCATTTTTTTGAAGAGGTTGAACGACTCTAATTTATAAATCAAAAGAGGATCTTTCTGCTCGTAACTAGCATTCTGAACAGAGTTTCTTAGCTCGTCCATTTCACGAAGATGCTCTTTCCAATTCTCATCAATGACATGGAGAAGTATCATCTTCTCAAATACCTTCACAATCTCCTTTCCTTCGGTTTCGTATGCCGCTTTCAAATTGACTGGCGTATTGTAGACACGCTTACCATCTGTAATCGGAATCAAGATACGCTCAAATCTGTCCCCATGTTCATTGAAGACTTTTTGGATGACAGGATTTGCAACCTCCGAAATACGAGCCATCTTACGCTTGAATGAATCCATAGCCGCCTCAAAGAGTGTTTCGACAATCTCATCTGTCTTCTTTTCACGGAATTCTTCCTCTGTCATCGGAGAATCAATTGCAAACACCACCATCGCCTGCTCTTCAAAAATATCGTATGCCATGATAGGTTTTGACTCTTCAACGATTAGCTGACAAGCATCATAAATCATGTTCATAATGTTGACACCCAAACGTTCTCCCATCAAGGTTTGACGACGTTTTTTGTAAATCACCTCACGTTGGGCATTCATAACATCGTCATACTCAAGCAAGCGTTTACGGATACCGAAATGATTTTCTTCTACTTTTTTCTGCGCCCGCTCAATAGACTTTGAAATCATACTGTGCTCGATAACCTCACCCTCTTTGAAGCCGAGTTTATCCATAATTCCTGAAATCTTCTCTGATCCGAAAAGACGCATCAAATTATCTTCCAACGAAACATAAAAAACAGAAGATCCTGGGTCTCCCTGACGTCCTGCTCGACCTCGCAACTGGCGGTCTACTCGACGAGACTCGTGCCTTTCCGTACCGATGATCGCCAAACCTCCGGCCTGTTTCACCTCGTCAGAAAGTTTAATATCCGTACCACGACCTGCCATGTTAGTCGCAATCGTAACAGTCTTGCTCAAACCTGCTCGTGCGACAATATCAGCCTCCTTTTGATGGAGTTTCGCATTCAACACATTATGCTCAATATTGCGGAGCTTCAACATACGACTGAGCAACTCCGAAATTTCTACAGACGTAGTACCCACCAATACAGGACGCCCTGCGTCTACCAATGCGCATATCTCATCGATTACGGCGTTGTATTTTTCACGCTTTGTCCTATAGATACGGTCTTCCATATCAATACGCGCGATTGGTTTATTTGTCGGGATAACAACAACATCCAATTTGTAGATATTCCAGAACTCGCCCGCCTCTGTCTCCGCCGTACCAGTCATACCTGCCAATTTGTGATACATACGGAAATAGTTCTGAAGGGTGATAGTAGCAAAAGTTTGTGTGGCAGCTTCCACTTTCACCTTCTCTTTCGCTTCAATCGCCTGATGCAAGCCGTCAGAATAACGACGACCCTCCATAATACGACCCGTTTGCTCGTCCACAATCTTTACCTTGTTGTCGATAACAACGTATTCCTGATCTTTGTCAAATAACGTATATGCCTTCAACAATTGGTTGACAGTATGCACACGCTCCAATTTGATGGCGTATGTTTGCATCAATTCGTCTTTCTTGTTTTGATACTCTTCCTTCGACATTGAATCCTTGTCTAACTGCGAAAGTTGAGTTGCTATGTCAGGCAAAACAAAGAATTCCGAATCTTCAGAAGCTCCCGTCAACGCATCGATTCCTTTATCCGTCAATTCAATGGAACGATTCTTCTCATCTATCACGAAATACAAAGGATCGGTAGCAATGTGCATATTACGGTTCTGTTCAGCCATATAGTACTCTTCTGTAGAGAGTAAGATAGACTTGTTACCCTGCTCACTTAGATATTTTATGAGTGGGGTGTTCTTTGGCAATGCCTTGTATGAGCGGAATAGTGCCAACGCACCTGCCTCTTGATCTTTTTTGTCGGAAGACTTGAGTAACTCCTTGGCCTCTGAAAGATAGTTTGTTGCCAATGTTCTCTGCTTTGCAACTAACTGCTCAACACGAGGACAGAGTTGGTCGAACTGTTGATCCTCCCCCTTCGGAATTGGTCCGGAAATAATCAACGGCGTACGAGCATCATCAATCAAAACCGAATCGACCTCATCGACAATGGCGTAATTGTGCCTTCTCTGAACTAAGTCATCTGGGTTGATAGCCATGTTGTCGCGAAGGTAATCAAAACCAAACTCATTGTTCGTTCCGAATGTAATGTCGGCTTGATAAGCCTTACGTCGCTCTGGAGAGTTAGGTTGATGCTTGTCAATGCAGTCTACAGTCAAACCATGGAACATGTACAATGGCCCCATCCACTCGGAGTCACGTTTTGACAAATAGTCGTTAACAGTGATGACATGTACGCCATTACCAGTCAAAGCATTCAAGAAGACAGGTAGCGTAGCCACAAGGGTCTTACCTTCACCAGTCGCCATCTCAGCGATTTTTCCTTTATGAAGTACAACGCCACCGAAAATCTGCACATCATAGTGCACCATGTTCCAAAGAATGTCATTTCCACCTGCTACCCAATGATTATGATAGATAGCTTTGTCTCCGTCAATTTCTACAAAATCATGTGAAGTAGCCAACTCACGATCCATATCGTTAGCGGTAACCTCAATGTTCTCAGCTGAAGCGAAACGTCTTGCTGTGTCACGGACAATAGCGAAAACTTCTGGAAGAACCTCCTCCAGAACCTCTTCATATTTCTCTACGACAACCTTATCTAAACGGTCGATCTCCTCATAGGTACGCTCACGCTCCTCTATCTCTTGACCTTCTATCTGACTTTTAAGTTCCGCTATTCTTGCAACCTCGGCTGCAACATAATTTCTGACCTTTAAACGAATAGACTGCGTTTTATCACGCAACTCGTCATTAGATAAGCGTTCCATTTCAGGGGCAAAACTACGTACTTTCTCAACGTACGGCCGAATTTCACGCATATCTCTTTGCGCCTTATTTCCAAATATCTTGGACAAAAAGCTATTGATTCCCATAATGCACTTTAATTATAAACTACGCAAATTTAGAGTAAAAAAAAAATCTACCCAATTTTCTATTATATAAACTTACTTTTAACTTTGTAATTACGTTTTTACGGCAAAGTCTTTTATGTGTATAAGATTTCAATAGTTCCAATTCTTTTGTAACGTGTTGAGTCTTAATATTTTTTGAGGTTTTAAACCATTATTTTATCTATCATGGAAAGGAAAAAGAAACAAAATCAACATATATTGAGCATCAAGACGATTGTATCGATAGGAGATTTCTTCTTGGTCAACTTGATTTTTATTGTCCTGTTCCTTCTAAAATACAAGAACGTTGATATACTCAATAACCATACGCTGAAATATTCGGTAGTCCTTCTCAACATGGCATACGCAATCAGTCTGTTCAGCTGTGGCATCCTGTTATATAAAAGGTATGTAAGGTACGAGAAAATCATAGAGTTGGTTGTAAGGACAATCGTTGTTTTTGGAATGATTTTCTTAGCAGGACTCTATTTTTCCGGGTTCTCAGTCTTTTCCGTTGCCTACTGGGGCTTATTTTTCTGTTTAATGTTCATTGCCATTCTGTCGTGGCGTATCGGTTTTCGATTGACACTCAAGGCATACAGACGGCGCGGAGGAAACTCGAAAACGGTTATCATTTTGGGTGCAGGAAGGATTGCCAATCTCGTCTACCAAAGTAATATGACGAACGAAACATACGGATATCGTTTTATGGGATTCTATGACGACCGCGCCCCCAAGGATTATCGTGTAGACGCCAGCCTTGTAAAAGGGACGCTGAAAGACGCTGATGAATATATCAAAACAGGGGCGGTTGATGAAATTATTTGCGCATTGCCGTCTGGAGATGATAGAAAGGCAATGCCACTAATGAAATACGCTGAAAATCATCTGATTAGATTTTTGATTGTTCCAGATTTCTTCCGTTTCGTTGCTCGTTCCGTTTCAATGGAATTTATGGATAATTCCATTCCTGTCATTTTCTTGAGGGAAGAGCCGCTCCGCAAAGGTTATAACAGGGCTTTGAAACGTTCATTCGATATTCTCTTCTCTTTGGTTTTCTGTGTCACTATTTTCCCAATCCTCTTTATCGTTTTAGGAACAGCCATCAAACTGACTTCCAAAGGTCCTATTTTCTTTAAACAAAAGAGAACTGGAGAGGACGGAATTGAGTTTAACTGCTTAAAATTCAGAACAATGCAGGTAAACAAAGAAGCGGATTCTGTGCAAGCCTCTAAGGGAGATTCCAGAGTAACGAAGATTGGTGCTTTTATGCGCAAAACGAATTTGGACGAGATGCCACAATTCATCAACGTGCTAAAAGGGGACATGTCAGTTGTGGGACCGCGACCTCACATGCTAAAACACACTGAAATTTACTCTCAGTTGATTGACAAATACATGGTGAGACATTATGTGAAACCAGGCATTACGGGTTGGGCGCAAGTTACAGGGTATCGTGGAGAGACGAAAGAGTTGTCAGAAATGGAGGGGCGAGTGCGTCAAGACATTTGGTATATAGAAAACTGGACATTCTGGTTAGATATTCGTATTATATTTAAAACCATCGGAAATATGATACGCGGGGAAGAAAAAGCATATTGACGGCAACTCTTTCCTTTCCTTTTACATCATCGCATATTATTAACCAATACACTTATATCATGAAACACATTTTTTCAAAATTGTTAACGACAATTTTGACCTTATTCTATTGGGTCAGCGCATTCGCTGATTACACGGATGTGCCGTATCAGTTGAATAGTGATGGCACATTCACAGGTCAAGACAACTTTGTTTTCAGTACAAAAACAGGATACTACCAAGAGTGGGATCATTATGTTATTTTTTGGAGTACAAACTACGGACAGCAGTCGGGAACACCTACCTCTATTGGTAGCGGAGATTATTATCTCAACCTCGCCGATATGAAAACTTACGCAGAGAAATGCTATGAAGCCTATACAAAACTAGGGTTCTTAGATCCTACCAGCAATGATGGTAAAAATCACAAAATCATTATCTTAGCCTACTATTCTACGGGGTGGTACGCAACTGGGTCTGGCTATGGAGACTATGGAACCTTGAATATTTCACATAGTTCTGCCAATCCATCAGCAGAAAACCCATACTACACATTCTGCCATGAAATTGCCCACGCATACCAATATCTTGGCAATATGAAGAACGGCGGAAATGCTGGATTCCAATATGGAAACTATTACGGATATGTTTCATATTACGAAAACTGTGGAAACTGGCAGGCGGCACAAGTCTATCAAAACTGCTACTTTCCTCAAATGTCGCCTGTATTCGTGAAGACAACCAACCTTGCCTTCCTCAATCAATGGCATTGTTACCAATCGTACTTGATGAACGATTATTTCACAGAAAAACGGAACATTACAGCCATCGGTGATATTTGGACAATCAACACAAACACGAAATATGCTGACGCTCCAGAAAAATACATGAGAAAATATGGTATTTCGGCGGATGAGCTCTACAAAGAGTTTTTCTTCGCTGCCATGCGTATGGTTACCTGGGATTTGAAACGTTGGGATGCCTATCTATCGGCAGGGAACCAAAACCGAACCACTTACATGGATCATACACCAGGTACGAAGGCGGGATACAATTCAACTTCTACCCCAAATACTTACAACGACAATTGTTGGAGACACCAGTCAACCTACCAATATGTTACAGTGGATGCTAACAATGCCATACATCAAGTGGCTTACTCAAGCGCACCGCAAAGCACAGGTTTTAACATTATCAAATTGAATGTTCCAACGGGAACAGACAGAACCATCACAACAACTTTCACGGCGTTGCCAAGTGGTAGTGCCTTGGCTACCGGTGATAACAAGGAGTATTGGTGCGGATCAATGTGGGCAACCAACTCATCTATAAGCAATTACAATACATCTCAGACAAGCGAATGTAACAGCAACTATAACACCTACAAAAGCTGGAGAGGTTTTCGTTTAGGCTATGTAACTTACAACAAAAATACAGGAGAAAGGAAATACAACTTCGTTGACAAAGTATTCTGCACAGGAACGGACGAGAGTTCGGTGAGTCTGCAATTTACCGTACCAGAGAACATTGACGAGTTGTGTTTGGTTGTCAGTCCAGCCCTCTCGCAATATCTCCGTATGGGATCGCAAGACCCTTACAACATCTCATCGGATGATGCATATCTTTCCGCTCAAAAGGAGAGAGACCAGTGGCCTTATAAAGTACAGTTTTACAACACCAATATTTATGGACTAAACAATCCTACGACAACTTTCAACGGCAATGCGGAAGTGGGAAAAACATACTCTACTGATGGACTGCCAGATATGGGTACTGGCATAGCTGAAGATGACGGTTCGCAGGAAAAAACAGAATTAACTTACACACTGACCAAAGACGTAACCATTGACAACACAGATGGAGCGACCGAGGCAACTGTTACAATTTCAACTAACGAGCTGATGACGGCCGCCACGCAGCTGCAAGTCAATACACTAAACTACATCCAAGCAGCATCTAATTTGGTGGATTATGCTGAAACGCAGGAAGCCAACACTTTAATGTTCATGCCTGCTACAATAGAAGGGGAAACAATCAATGCAAAAAGTAATTGTATTTCAGACGATTACAAATTCGGACACTGGTTCAAAAAAGATGGGACATTCACAGAAGCCAATAGTAGCGAAGCCGTAATTTGTTCACAACTGAATCCGACTAAGGTCTCCTTTAAGGTGAGTATGCCGACGCCCAAGAACGGAGACTACAAAACTGCGCAAGCCCTCCGTTACTATGATGGAGAGAGCTATGCCACCCTATTCGTTAACCTGAATATTACGGTAAAAGGAGCTGTCAAGCACAGTGCATCAGTAGTCGAGATTTTTGATACAACCTCTTTTGAAACAAGTGCGACTGATTACACAGGTGCGACAATTGCGTTAAGAGAAGCAGACCTTGAAAACATTTCAGGATGTTTCGGCATCAGCGCAGATGAAATCAGGAATGACGACAATTGGGAAACCTGGAGCACAAACGGTCCATCGGAAGGCAAGATAACTCTATACGGGGTGCAGTCGGATGGTAAAACATTAAAAGACACTTGCTCTACAGCAGAGGGATATGGATTCTGGTTCAACGATAACAACGACGTTTGTGCATGGGGATCAAATTTCAACAGCACCATATTTGCAGAATACAATGTTGAAAATGCAACATTTCAAATTGGACAATATCCAGGAGCTCTCACTGCAGAGAGTACGCCCAACATCACTTTAGCCCTCGTTTTCAACGAGAGTGGAATGAAATACATCGCGCTCGTTCACATTAAAATAAATCAAACAGTATCTACAGACATCAATGATATTCCTACGGATAAGGCAACCATTTCAGATATTTACAGCATTGATGGGCGTAAAAATAGTTCCATTCAAAAAGGGTTGAATATTTTGAAATTGAATAATGGTACTGCAAAGAAAATTTATTTCAATGAAACCCGATGATCTTTCGTAAGGAATAGGTGAAATAGAGGATTCCGTCCAAGAGTATTAAAAAGACAGTTCAAGATAGTTTGTCTTGAACTGTCTTTTAGCAGTAAGGATAGCCCCATATCTGTTTGTTCACTTTGAAATTCCCATAGATTTCACCGAACACACATGCGTGATAAACAACAAATTACGACCTATTTAAGAGATTTTGCCTTTAATGTTTTTGCCTCTAATAATACTTTGTTGGAGACAGTAAATTTCAAATGTCTGCCACCATTGCGTTCAAATAATTCAAAGTGCAGACTATGCTTCCTTGGTATGGTGAATCGTTTGAAAAAGAAAATTCTTGACTGATTTTCACCTGCACGAACGACCTCTGTCTGCGGCTCTACGAAAGTATAGAGCGGAAATTTTTCATCGGCTTGATATGCTTGCTTCTTCGTAGTCTTCTTGTTGTTGATAATATAACTCTTGATAAAGTCAATCTCATAATCAACCTTTGAAAGATTGTCTATCCGTAAGTAGAACATCATGACATCCTCCTTCACATAAATGCCATAGAGAGAGAATGCCATTTTGTCACGCCAACACCCTAAATTCCGAATTATACCTCCTTGTTTTAGCACTTCCTCTCCCAATACCTTCATTTCAGGTTCATTTATTGACATTGAAGAGAAAATGGCGTCCAACTTCTTGCCTCCTTCCACCTGCACATTGACCAACTCTGGATTTTCTTTATAACGCACAAGAAATGGATAAATCTCTCCATCTTCAGATATGACAGTCAGCGAACTTTCCTCAAAATAATCAAACCCCTCTGTTAAAGTTTTGCACTTGACAATATTTTCAATTTCCTCGGTTTTCATCACTATCACTTTATCACTCCCAGATGCCACATCAACCACTTTTACGGGGAAAACAATATGTGAAGTCTGCTTGTGAGATAATTCCAAGTGATATACATCTCTCAATTTTAGTCCATCTGATTTAACTAAATAGGCTATACCAGATGGACTCTGAGAATATTGCAAAGCAAAAGTATGTACAATTCCATCCAATGTAATAAATGTGACTGTCGTGCGTTCGAACACGGCAACCTCACTCTTAATTCTGACGATGGAAGGAATCGCTGTAACCTCGATCTTTATATCATCCGTACCTCGATCCGCATATTTTACATCCGAATCAAACTTTAGATAAACCCATTTCACATCAGAAACCTCCAATGGCGTTATCTTCACATTTGAAAGAGATGCTGCATTAGAAGTCGCTATAACCGCAGACACTAATGCGATTAATAATAATAATTTTTTCATCAATTAAATAAAAATTATACGTTTCCAATTAAGACCCCGAAGTTTTGATAATCAGCTTATAATTAGCTGGGAGAGTGACTTTCGTCTCTCGAACAGACCCATTCACAACATTCTTAGTTGCATTGATGAGTGCGTTTGCCCCAGTATTTACAATACCTGTTAATCCGCTCACATTCACATTGGTTGAAGTTAGCGTCTCACTTCCCGCCTCCGTTTTTGCATCATTGACTAAGTTGTTAGGGAAATAGATACCCCGAAAACCATCTTGGTCGTATATAGTTCCTTTAAATGGATATACATTATTTGCATATGCGATATTCTCAATATTGATGTATACACGATTGCTATTAAAACTAGCCATACCGATAATGGTAGTATTTCTCGGAATAACAGTTCCTTCAATCTCTACAGGATCCAATATTCTAAGGACGACCTGAGAAGAGGTTGTTATGTTCTTCTGTTCGCCATGAATGACTGCACGAATACTACTCCGATTCACCTTCTTGCCCGACTCGTTCATCGGCTTAAAACCATTGGCAGGAGGTGTTGTTACTGCGATTTTAGGCTCTTCTTTCACAACATCCTTGGAATTTTCCTCCTCTTCTTCAGTTTCCTCTTCTCCATAGTAAAGAGCTTTAAGCCTCTTCAATTTATCTTTCTTCTCCCTTGCTTTAAGTTTGTCTAAATCAATCTCATCTTCCTCCGAAAATGAATCCTTATGTTGACGAGGAGACTGAGATAGCACTACCTGTGAGGAATTAGACTTCTTTGATGTCTTTACTGCTCGTGAAGAATGGATATTGGTCTCTGTATCTTCTTCATTGCCATTCATGATGTTTCGGATTTTCTTTAGTTCGTCTTCGCTATCCAAATTATCGCCAAAATCCGCTACCTCCTCCTCTTTCGAGACCTCTTCAGCAAAAAAATGAAAGGAATTATGCTCTTCCTGTAGTTCTCTTTCTTTCTCCTCCTGACTGATAATCATCGCAGCTTGATTGTAGGCTTCAAGGCGGTTGTCCGCCACCTCGTCCGTAACCACTTCTGGTAGTTCGTCCACCTTAATGTTTGCCGATTTTTCAACCACTATAGGTTGCATTTCACCCGTTCCCCCATCTAAAAGGAAAAAAAGAAATGCCAACCCTACAAAAACAAACAAAGCTCCCCCATGAATAAACCAAATTCTATTGGCTTTTTTCCCTTGTTCTCCCATAATCACTGCTTTTCCATCAATCTCTGTAAAGAATCCGCCTCCGCCATCGCTACCGACATAGAATCCTTAATCGTACCAAACATACGTTCCATATCTGCTACCTCCATCTCTATCTGGTCCAAGCCACTCAGCAAAGTAGAGTCTTGCCGCATCTCAGCCAACCTCGCTTTGTCATGCGAAACAACCACAATCGTCTTCGCAATACCTACCAAGGCAATACATGCAAATCCTATTAGAATCCACATTTTTCGGTCATTCAATGGTACTTTGTCTAAAAGTTTCTTCAAAAAAGTCGGCACTTCTATAGGTGTTTCTTCATTATTAATATTATCGTGGTTTTCTTTGTTTATTTTTTTCTTATCCATTTTGTCCGATTTTAAAAATTCATATTTTTCATCGAGCCACAGTCGTCAACTCTTCCATCTTATTGACTTCCCAATTTTCAATAATAAAACCGTGAGGGTTTCTGTCGGAACGAGGACAATTAACCAACTGGCACTGAGTTTCTAATTGGTAATAAGTTACCGATGATGTTCTCATAACCGAAGTCGTTGCGTATGTCCGCGCAATATAGGGGTAGTCTTCCATGTTGACTTTCACCGAGTCAACTTTAATCTCGTTGATGATCCCTGCTCCCACTAATTTCTGATAGTATCCATTCTCTTTCCTCGTCTTATAGAACTCCAACACAGAGTTATCTGCAAGAAATAAAGCTTGTTGTACATTGTACTCAATTGCCTGACCATCGGGGACTAACGTAAAGAACAACTCATGAAACCAACGTATATGGGCTCTTGCCTCGGCAGGTTTATTGATGTTAATGTCTTGCGAAAGCGCCATCATCAACGATTTGCCATTATCCATTACATAGATTTTCTCCCGTTGTCTCTCAGCAAATTCGTATGACTTGTAGATGGCATATCCTGAAGCAAACACGGAAAAAATAGAGATGCCAATCAGATAGAAACGTGATAGTGCGAATGCACCTTGAATATCTTTCAAACTCTTTAACATATTTTTCCCCTTTCTGCGAGGCCTTCGCTTCCACTATCAACAACCTCCACCCAACGGTGTTTCCAATATTTCCGTTTAAACAACTTTAAAATATTAGGAGTCAACGGATTCTGAACTGTCCCACTTATCATCTTTGAAGCTGCGGCCGAACCTGCCAATGTTATTCCTCCTGTCAAGCTCTCCATACCTGCTGAGTTGACAATATAAGAAGCTATCGATGGAATCATCATATAAAGCACTAAAAACGCAAGAAGAAAGATGATATATGAAATGGTAAGTGTTGTCATAGTACCATCTAAGGCGTTCACATCTAACGAAACCTGATCTATTGCTTGCTTGTATATTTCAATATGTGAGTTAATCAATGACAAATGCATCTGATTAATGATCAAATCCATCAAATTCGCAATAGGTATAAAAAGACAAACATTGATATATTTGCTCAACCACTGTTTCCAATTTCCTTTAAAAATAGGTAAAACGGATAATGCAAAGGAAAATGGACCAAAGACAATCAAGACAATCCGAAATGCTAAGCTCACCGCTCGAATCACCAACTTTACTGCTCCGAAAAGTATGCCTGCGATATATTCTATTCCCCAAAGCATCAAATCAATACAATTAGAATAGAGATTTGAAAAAAAATCTGATATTGAGCTCAGCACTTTGACATTTCTCATAATTCCACCGTTCTCATCGTTCACTTTCTTTACCGCATCCTGATAGTCCAACTTCAAACTCTCCAACTCTTCACGTGTACTTGTCAAACTCTCCTGGTTGGATGTCGCAATCTCTTCCGTGTAGACATTAATCGGACTAAATACGCTGTCTACCAAACCGTATACACAGCTGAAATTGATAGTTATCACTCCTATGATGAATGGTCGCAATAAAGCACTGAAATCAAACGCTTCTCCCTTCGCCCACGTTTTCATTAGGATGTTCGCAAAATAGGCAAACGAAAAAAGTCCGCATAGCAGAAAACATATATTTGAAATTCCTGACAACTCCCCTACCACCTTATCAAACAGAGTGTCCATAAAACCGTCTGATAAATAAGAAGATAGATTGACGGATGGTACTGAATTTAAATTCATAAATGTTTAATTTAAAAATTAAGGAAAGAGAACAATGACTTGTCCTTCGTATTTGACACACTCTTCGTAAATGCCTTGTTATATATTCTGTTCAACTCTTTTTGAGTGGTCTCCATTTCCTTTTTCAAAGCTCTTAATTCCTGACGTCGTTCAAAATCACTAAGCGAAACATCATTTTTATCTGTCTTATTTTGCACAACAGCACTCGCTTGCTTCGCTATCTTGCTTACATTCGAACTACAATCCGCAAGGTCTAATATTGTCTGCGCTTTCTCTGTAATAGATAATGCCGCGGTTTTCTTTATGTTTTTCCGCATATTGTTTGAGGTCTTCACGATATTCTCACCTATCGTTACAATCTCGGCAACCTCTTTGGCATCTTTCACATACGAAGAGACTTTCTCCACCTTCTCTTGCATCTTCTTAGCACTCTCAAGCGACTGTTTTGCAATTTGAATCTGTTCCATAAACTTATACTTCTGATCAATCTGCTCCTCCATCTGTTCTGCCGCCAATGTCAAACGCTGTACCACCGACGTAGGGTCAGATACGACCATCGCTCCCTGAGGATAAACATTAGCAACAAATGTTGCAAAACAACTCAAAACTATCAATTTTTTCATATTCTTTTTTCTTTTAAATAACACTTTATTGCTTTTTTATACATTCCTTCTTGCTGATAATAATCCATTATTCGTCCCTTTTCCTCCTTATCCGTTGTGAATGTGCAGTATTCCTCCTGACTCACCTCCACACCATACACAGCACAGAATCCACGCAGTGAGATAAAAACCTCTTTATACTTCGCACGATTTTCAAAATCCAACGAGCAGTTAACAGAGAATAAAATGCTTTGCTCTTTTTTTGAAAGTGACAACAATTCCTGTATCATCTGCGCTTTCTCCTTGAAATCTCGAAGATCCAACAAGATTTTGCAATGCGACTGCGTTATCATAATATCTTTGATAAACTTGTTGCCGACCAAATCATCTGGCTCTTGTGTAACAATTGCAATCTCTCCAAAATGCTTTCTTGCCGTACGATAAAGATAGCCAATAAACGATGCCATACCCTCCTTTGCGATGGCTTGCCATGCCTCCTCTATCAACATCAACTTGCGTTGGTCTGATGGCAACCTTCGAATCTTATCCATAAATGTTGCCATAATGATTAGCGTTACAATCGGGAATAACGTCTTGTTATCCTTAATGTTATCCAATTCAAAAACGATAAAACGCTTCTCCAACAGGTTCAGATTATCCGTTGAATTGAGCAAATGCGAGAACATTCCTCCCTCTGCAAATGGCTTTAGCACTTGTATCATATCATCTACATCAAAATTGTCAATACGCACTTTCATCTGCTCTGTGATATAGCGCTTGAAATCCTCCTTCAAGTACTGGAAGAATGTGTTGAAACAAGGCTGAATAGAATGGTCTTCACATATTTTATCAAGATAATTGTAGATACATACTTTTATATGAACACTTTCACTATTTGATAATGGTTCGTCTCCTTTCCAAAGCGTCTTAATCAATGTCAGCAATTGCTCTTTTTTCTCCTCTGTATAATTATACTCAGGTTCAAAAAAAGGATTGAAAGCCAATGGTTGCTCCTCGGTATAGGTATAATAGACTCCATCTTCGCCATTAGTCTCTTCTTGTATCATCTTACACAATCCTTGATAAGAATCTCCAATATCCACCAACACAATGTGACAACCTTGCTCCCAGTATTGCCTAATTAAATTGTTGGTAAAGAAAGACTTACCAGAACCTGACGGACCTATTATCACTTTGTTTCGATTATCTATCCAACCTACCCTCTTAGGATAATCGTCCAAGTCAATGCGTAAGGGGATGCCAGCAAGACGGTCTGTGAGATAAATGCCAAAATCAGAAGGAGCAACCATAGCCCGATAATTACTGTCAAAATTCAAGAAGCAGCAGCCTTGCTCTAAAAATGTCAGGAAGGTCAGCTCAGATGGATATTGAGATGCCGCTCCGGGAATCCCTCCCCAAAAAACCTGAGGAACAATTTTCTCCGTCTTTGTTTTTGTACAACAGTTCATACTTGATAAGGCTGACTCTACCACTGAATTTTTGGCCAACAAATGTTCCCAATTCTCATCCCATAATATCACATTAAAAGCACAACGAACGCTCCTCTTTTGATGCACATACGCTTCATCTAAAAAGGCAGTGTTACGTTCAAGATTAATTGCGTTCTCTCTTGAAGCAGATGAGAACGCCTGTTGCAGCCGACCTTTCTGCTTTATTTTATTCAAGGTGTCATGATGATTGTCAAAGAAAAAATATTGGTTATAAATATGGTCGAAAGGCATGTTGAGAGACAAGTTCGCAACATAACTCTGAGGAACAAAGAAATTCGGCGGATTAGAAAATCGTTTATTGCAGGAGTGGCTTGCTACTTCCATAGGGACAGTCTCTAAGTCAGCAATCGAGAAACAAGAGACAAACTTATCCCCAACCATCAACGTGCCATCCTCAACATGCAAATCCTTCAATACAGTGTGTCCAGATGAATAGTCTAATGCGAGATATTGCTCAATTATACCAAATTCTGTATCTGCACCTATTAACTCTGCATCCGTTAAGGTGCGAATCGTAATGCCCGCATCCCTTATCATCTGCTCCATCTTACCTACCGCTTCTTTGAATTGATTCATACGAGTTTCGTCTAAAATCATTTTAGGAACAAGACGATTTTTACACAATGACGACGCCGTGGAATAGCTTTCTAAATTGGATTTTGAGGATAGCGACACATAAAGAAATGCCCTATGCTTTAAATACTTCCGACCATTAAAATGTTTTCCGTACGACTGCGCCAAAAACGAATTTCCATAACCTTCCGAATGACATTTGCACGTCGAAAAAACATCTTGCTTATGTACAATCGTATAATCTGGCAAGTCGCGAAACGCCATCGTAAAGACTCTATGAAGTTGATTATAATCTTCTTCTTCTCTCGTAAATATCTGCGGTAGTTCCAACTCGTAACAAATCGTTATGTCTGCCGTGCGAGAGACAAGAAAGCCATCCTCTATCTTCCACAAAGGGAAAACATCCTCTATCTTGTTGCTTTTTACATTAAAATCCATACGAATCAAATCTTACAATTTAGTGGGTTTCAGCATTTTATATATACGAGCATTATTCTGCACCCGATCCACCGTTTTATGCTGTGCCATTATAAATCGTATTCCGTTTTCCCCAAATTTACTATTCAGATAGTATGCTAACCCCACACTTACTAATGCACATAGCAGCACTATCGCCATAGAGACTCCGAATGAGAAAAACATCCCTAACACAAAATATAAAAGGACACTTGCTACAACCCCACTTAAAGCAATAAACACATAAAGCGCACGAAGACCCTTGAACTCAAAAGACCTTCCGACCCCTTTATTGACTTTATAAGTCATTCAAATCAATTAAAGAAGAAATTTTTTACAACCATTGATACTACACATGCTACGACTAAGCCGCCGACCCATCCACCAATTTTCTTTGCGGAATCTGTGTCTCCGTTAAATAATTTATAGGCTACAACAGCACCACCCACCAAAGCAAAAAGCCCTGAGATCGTCATGAACATAGTCAATGCGGGGGAAGCCATCTTCTCCAACTGCTGATTGGCAGTCTTTAAAGCGTCCGCAGCATGTTTTTGGGCGAACAAAGCACTTGAAACAGATAAACCTAAGGCAGCCACCGAAACTTTGCGCATAGCTGCACTCTGAAAGAAATTTTTAAATTTCATCTTAAATAAAATTATTGATTTTTTTTACAGGTATATTGCATAATATATTTAATAAACAAAACACTCGATTCTTTACGAAGAAAACTCTGTTGCAGACCAATCCTCATTCCTGACATCTTCTTTTCGAGAACGCTTTCGACGAATCGTGTCGGTTGATATTCGAGAACCTCTCTTGAGCATCACTGTAGCAAGAAAAACCAGGACGACATCAAGAACAATACAAAGTATCGCATCAAAAATTAAAAAGTCACTCCATGTTACGGACTCCAAACCAAACATAAAACACCATTTAAAAACCTATAAATTCAAAAAGGGAGGAAAACAAATCAGGATTTACTTACGAAACAGGTATTTTCCTCTTATCGATAGCAAAGATAGTGGAGAATGATCAGACGACCAAGAGGAAGAGAAAATTTTTTATGACATTTTACGCAGTTTATAATCGTTTCACTTTCTCCTCTCAACGTCTCAAAAAAAATAATACACCTAATTTTATACAAGAAAATGTCAAATTGTCATATTGCTTCCCCTAAAAATCTGCCGAATTGTCATATTTTATTAAATAAATATGTAATAAATGACATATTTGGCAATAATATAGAATGGCACGAGATTTGTTTTCCATAAAGTGGTTGAACGAAAGGACAACCGAGAAAAAAAGAGAAGTTTAATATATAATTGGAGGATTTGATTATGTTATTAGCTAAAAGAAGTCAGGATTTCATTCCTACATTATTTAACGATTTGTTTGATATGGACTTGAATGGAAACTGGAACAAGAATTTCGCTCCAGCATTTTCATCGACACCACAAATCAATATCATTGAGAAAGAGAACGAGTTTGATATGGAACTCAGTGTTCCTGGTTTGACCAAAGAAGACTTGAACATCACAATTGATGCAGAGAGCAACTTAGTCATTGAGATGTCTAAGAAAGAAGAGAAAAAGGATGAGAAAAAAGAAGGACACTACTTACGCCACGAGTTTTCATCATCTCAGTTTAAAGAGAAATTCTTCTTGCCTGACAACATCAACAAAGAGGCCATCTTTGCTAAAGTTGAGAATGGCGTTTTGAATGTCGTACTTCCAAAGCAAGCCGAAGAAGAGAAGGCAAAACAATCTAAAACTATTGAAATACAGTAGTTTGAAGTTGAGAATAAGTCAACCAATAGTATAACCCATAAATACTTACGGATATGAAAGGAAACGAAAAGAAACCTAAACAGGTCGACAAGAAGGCTAAACACCACGACCATATCCCTGCTTACGAAATAGCCGAGGAAAAGGCTGAAGAGAGCAGAAAGAAATAAACGGAGTATAACAAACATCAGAGAAGCGTCCTCATGTCAGGGACGCTTTTTTTCCCTCGCTACATTATAAACTTAATTAAGACTTTCAGGAAAGATGACATTCATCAATCCGAGTTTTTAATTTTTTCTTCGTTCTTGCCAATAAACAAATTTCGTAGATAAGAGACGAAGCCGAAAGACTGACCTAATATCAAAATGAAGTCCAATCGAATTAGTGCATATATTAAAATGATACTCGACCCAATCAAACTCAAAAGCCAGAAACCTTTGGGCAGGACGGAATCGCCAATCCTCTTTGAATAATACCATTGATAAACGAAACGAAGCGTGAACGTCACTTGTCCGACAGAACCGACGACTACCAACCACATCGGAATGCCTTCATTCTTAAAAAGACTATTGATGAACAAATCAAGATTGCTCATCATCATTGAAACTATCAAAACAGGGACAATCAAGAATAGATAACTAAAGATAGTAGGCAAATTCTGCCATACATTCTTCGTCTTCAGATTCCACCAATAAATGTAATACGAAATGCACTGACCAAGAATAATGGAGAAGTCATCTCGCAACCATCCATAGAGAAAGAATAGCAACGATCCTACAATGCTCAGAACCCAAAACAACGTCGGAGATACAACTCGCTTCTGTTTTTCAGACTTTACTAATTGTACCAATATGCGAGCAGCGAAACAACCCTGCGCAATGAGTCCGACAATAAATATTAAAAATGACGACATTAGTTTTCTCTATTGGGTCTACTCTAAATATTTTTCTTTTAAAGAAACGAATCGAACATTTCCAATTTTCTCAACTTTTTTGTTAATAATCAAACCTGATATGGCATCTATGCGATCCTCATACAACAGAACACCATCAGGATTGACTGAAAGAACGTCCTTCTCACTTTCAATTTCCTTGAGCGGATAATCCAAGAAAACTGACATATTGGGGGCTCTCGTCACATCATAGCTATAAACCACCTTTAAGTTTTCATCTCGACAGATTTTATTTACTTGCTCACATAACTCTTTATACCCAATGAAAGTATTTGCATACGGGAGCGCAAAACTACCGACAAAAATCGTCGCATATAATCCTATAAATACAGACCAGATTGATTTCTCATAGTCTTTTCTGATGCCGTATACCATTGCGGAGGCAAAGCATATACAGAGAATAAATGTCAATATTGGAGCATATAACAAAATCGCATCAACCAGCTTGACTCCCAACACGTCATCCAAATGATGAACATGCAAATCATCGGTATATATGTTGTAAACTATGCTTACAGCAAAGGCAATAACCGATACGATTGCAACCACAGCAATAGGAAGAAGGTAAAGATAATGCGCCACTTTCGACAAATGACACCCATCATGATTCTGCCATAATATAACTCCTAAATAGATACAGAAAGGATAAATCGGTAAAAGGTAAACATCTAATTTTGAACTGAAACATGACAACATTACAAATACCGTCACCGTAACAGTAAGAAAATAATTCTGCAAGTCACTTCGCTTCTCTTTCTTCACTACACTAAAAATGATAGATTCTATGATAAGAAATGCTAATGGCAACATCATGTACAAGACAGATAAACCATAAAAATAGAATGGCTTAGCATGCTTGAAGGAGTCATGTGCTCTATCAATCGTCTGGTGGAACAAGAGATTGTCAAGATATTCACGTCCACCTTCCCAATAAACAGCAGAAAACCAGAGAACACAAAAAACAAACAACACGAGCCATGTCTTCCCACTCCAATATCTCAGATACGTCTTCCACTCCCTTTTCGCCAACAACCAAACAAAAGGCGCGAGTATCGGTACTAATACACCAATCGGACCTTTCGTAAAAAGAGCAAGAAAAGTATATAATCCGAGTAATATTTGATTTTTTACAGAAAAATCTTTCTGGCTCCACATCAACCAAAATGTTCGTAGAGCCAAAACAATGAAGAGACACATCAGTATGTCCATACGCAAAACCAAAAACATAGCCAACACCATGACAGTTGACAAGAAGGCAATTTGCGCAATGCTCTTCCATTTCCCTTTTAATTCCTCAAAAGCCCATCTACGCATAATCTCCGTGATTGCAAGAGTTGGAATAATGGAGAAAAGCGAGATGTACCACATCTGATGCGATCCAAAGAGCCATTTTCCCAACATTAAAAACCAAAGGTACAAAGGTGGTTTATCAGCGTAGGGCTGTCCATTCACGGTAAACGAGAAATAGTGATGATTTTCCAAGGCTTCATCGGCAATACAAAGATACCGCAGCTCATTACTTATTGTAAAATCGCGTAAAAAAATACTTGGTAAGACTGCAATAATCACAATCAGATACGGTAGATATTCCTTTTTAAGAAAATCGATTTTCATAATCCTCGCTTTTTGGGAAACTGAATTAGAATATATTATTCTCTTGCACCTTATAGTTGATGTATCTTTTTTTCATCCACCTGTAAGCAAAACAATCAACGAAGGGACCGATTAGGCGATTCCACAAATTATACTTTGAGACACCCGCTTGCCTAGGGAAATGTCTGACAGGCATCTCCTTATAGTTTCCGCCATCTTGCAAAAGAATTAAAGCGGGCAAGAAACGATGCATCCCTGTGAAGAATGGTATGCGACGAGCATATTCAGTATGTAAAACCTTAAGAGGACATCCCGTATCCGTTGCACCATCCTTTGTCATCATTCTGCGAAAACCATTTGCAAATTTAGACTGGAATTTCTTGAAGCCAGAATCTTTTCGGTTTGCACGTATTCCCATCACCATTTTATAATCGCTGATATTCTCCAAAAGAAGATTGAAATCGGCAGGAGCGGTTTGTAAATCAGCATCCATATAGCCAACGAACTGACTTTGAGCATAGTCGATACCCGCCTTGATAGCGGCACTCAACCCAGCATTTTTCTCAAAAGAAATGTAATAGAAATCAGGGGTGTCTGCACAAACCTTTTGTATTTTCTGCAAGCTTGAGTCTTTCGAACCATCATTAACGAAAAGGGCGCATGCCTTATACTTCGCAATAGGAAGATACTCACCTACCGCTTTTTGAATAGCACCAATATTGTCTTCCTCATTATACACAGGAATGATGATTGTGAACTGATATTCATTTGTACAATTTTTCTTCTCAATCACTTGAGAAGAAATAAATTTATCTTCCATTCAGCTAAAATTTTCGTCCTCTATCTTATTATTTTTCGCTTCCCGTGATTCTCAACTCCTCCTTATCCTCTTTTTTGAATGATATACGCGCGAATGGATTTTTAATGCGATTGCCAAAATCTGGCATCGCCCAACCCAAACCAAGTCCTGCACATTCTAACTTGTTTAGATGGCTCTTTACCTCCACAACAATAAAAAATTTCGGAGTGAAATAATATCGCGTTACGAGTTTCAAATACATATAGTTTTCAAGTAGATTGTCGTTTTTGTTTCCTTCTTCATCATAATCAGGAACTTTCACCTTATTCAGACAATAAAAACCAGCATGGACACCAACATTAACCCGATCCATCGTGATTTCATTAGCCAAAGCGACACCCAATCTTATCTTATTGACAAACTCATCTTCCTTGATGAAATTATAGCGCGTGTTTTCCGTCCTCTGCGTACCATCATAGGCACTATTAAAGAAACCGTCGACCGCAATACCTAACCTATAAGCATTTGAGATGGGAATATATCCACCAAAGTTGACTGTTCCATTCGGATAATACTTATCAGCACTTTCTATTTGATTGACCGCACCAGCTGCGTATGCCTCTAATGCCAACCAATGATGGACAGAATGCGCTGGGTGTTTAATCGGGAGTGGCCACACATTCGGTGTATATTTCAGACCCAACTGCACGTTCGCCATCAAAGCATTTCGAGTTTTTCTAGTGATATTAGCATTATTAAACGCCATGACGTTCGCACCTAACGTGATAATCCAACGAGAAGCGGGTTTTGTATAATTTTTTGAAAGTCCGATATCCATGTTCAGTCCTAAATCCCATACCCCCGTTACAGGCACATAATCGTGATAGTCGTGCGTTTCACCTTTTGCCAAAACGAGTCCCGCTAACCCCGAACCCCATTTCAAGTTGAGGGAAAACATCTTCGTATGCACCATAGGCCAATGGAAATAGGCCATCACCGGGATAGTATGTCGATCGTATTCAGGATCGGGCATACGAAGATAACCAACAGAGAAGCCGACGGTCGGAAAATTATAAGTATATTCCCAATTATGATTACCGAAGAGAGGCAACTCCATAGAGGCCTCTCCTCCATAGACAGAAGTCCCGCTTGCGTTGCCAAACAACCAACCATACTGACCTTCCGCCTTTATTCTAAAAATCGTATTTTGCTGAGCCTGAGAAGGAATAACCACAAAAAGCAGTACCCCAAAAAGCAAGCTTCTTATCAATCGCTTCATACAATCACTAACCTATATGAGAGTACAAATTTACATTTTATAATGTGATTGGCTAAAGGATTTGAAAAAGAATTGACACACTAGCAATCTAACTTTTCACTCACTGAATCCTCATGCTTTTACCATCCACTCCCCTATCGTTCCAGTCTCCGAAGAAAAGCCACAGCCAATCTTGAAGAGCTTACGGCTGTCTGACGAATATTCACGAGCATAGCCCCTGTCGTTGATTTGTTGTATAGCATCCTCTGCCGTGCCATCTAATTTAAATTCAAAGATATAGATGAATTTATCCGTCTCGATGACGCAATCCACACGACCTTGAGATTGGCATTTCTCGGAATAGATAAGGTAGGTGGAAACCATACGCATCATCAGATAAAATGCACAATGGAAATAGCGTTCCGTAGTTTGCTTGGTGCGCAGATTGTACGGAATATTGGCGAAGAATGACGTCAGTTTGACTCTGAAACTTTCCAAGTCGCCAGCCTCCAAATCGTCGGTTATCTGCGAAATCCAATTGCTTGACACATCTCTTGACTTGAAATAGTCGCTTGCCAATAGGGGAATGAAACCATTCTTCACCTCGTTGTTCGGAATGTCCAACAGGTAGAGGCTTCGCCTCGCATCATACCCTTTTATCGTCAGATAGCCACTCTGGTAGAGCATCGGCAGGGGTGCATCTCTGTCCATCTTGAAGTCCATGAACTCCGCCGTGTCATAGT
>CAVFXQ010000013.1:0-58166 GCA_963626555.1 Clostridiales bacterium | reverse complement strand
CTATACAGTCACCACATACCACACAACGTGAATAATCCACCTTGTGATTTTTGTAGTCGATGCAAGCTGCCTTACAGCTTCTCGAACAAAGTCCGCACTGATTGCATTTGTCTCCGTCTATGCGGATCTTCATACAAGAAAACCTTGTGAGGAAACTAAGGACAGTTCCTACAGGACAAATAGTGTTGCAGTATGTGCGTCCATTACGCCAGGATAGAATCAGAATTGCAAAAAAAGTGGCAAAAGAGATGATGAATGTCGGGAGACTGCGCAGCCAAACCTCTTTCTGATAAAAGGCATAACTGCCGGCACGTTCGGCAAAATAAGCGAAGATGTTGTTGATCCAGCCATAGACTGGTGAAAAAAGGTTTTGTACTATGCGTCCGTACGAGCTATATGGTGCAAACAATGCCACCACAGAGCTGATACCAGCAACCATTGCTACGATGAATAAAATCAATACGCCATATCGCAATCCTTTCTTTGCTGGTGAGTAGCTGAAGCGAAACTCCTTTTTCTTGCGTTGTCCGCTAACCCATGAAACCACATCTTGGAAAACTCCTAATGGGCAGATGACGGAGCAATAGATGCGTCCGAATACCAAAGTCAGCATGGTTAAGAAAAGTATCACTCCCACATTCAAAGCAAGGATAGCAGGCAGGAATTGTATCTTTGCCAACCATCCCAACCATATATGTAGCGTTCCCGTGAAATCAAGGAATAGTCCTGTGATGAGGACGAATACCACGATGGCACAGGTCAATCTTATTCTTCGTAACATAATCGTCAATTTTCTTTTTTTTTGAGGTAAATGTATTCCTTTCCTGCGTGTGTGTTGTTATATAAATTACGGAAATATTTACGCATAATTCCGATAGTAAGCTAAGAATACGAACTCATTATGGTAGCTTTGGGCTTCTATAATTCCTCCCTCTCCGTAGGTCTAAAGCGATTAACTTCGGTAGGTTTTTTTTTAAATCTTTGTTTAAATATATTTATCGCTTATTAATGGTTATTTAGTAATAAATGTTATTTTTGAGAAATTAACAATTGTTGAAAAACGTAATATTACATGGTATGAATATGAGAGTAATGAAATCATTGGTTGTTTGCTTGTTATTAGGTGTAACTTCGTGTGCTTTCGCTGCTGACAATAAGAACAATAACTCAGGTAAGGTGCTTCATCCTACCTACGAGGAATTCAATAAGAAAATCGTCAACGTAGACAAGGCGTGGAATTATTTAGGAGACAAACCGTGTGTGATTGATTTTTTTGCAACTTGGTGTGGTCCTTGTCGTATGATTTCTCCTTATTTAGATGAATTGGCGGAGGAGTATAAGAACGAAATCTATATTTACAAGATAGATGTAAATAAGGAACCCGAGTTAGCGAGACTATTTGGAGCTACATCAATACCTCTTTTGGTTTTTGTGCCTATGAGTGGTTCCCCTGAGATGAGTCGTGGAGCGATGTCAAAAGCAGAATTGAAATATGCTATAGAGACAGTTGTTTTGAAGCACAAGAAATCAAAATAATCTTGTCTATTATGAAAGGTATTATTTTAGCAGGAGGAAGTGCAACGCGTTTGTATCCTCTTTCAAAGGCTATCTCAAAGCAGATAATGCCGGTGTATGACAAGCCGATGATTTACTATCCTCTTTCAACGTTGATGTTGGCGGGTATTCGTGAGGTGTTGATTATCTCAACTCCTCGTGATTTGCCGATGTTCCGTCAGTTATTAGGGGATGGTACGGATTTAGGAATGTCGTTTTCCTATAAAGTGCAGGAAACTCCTAACGGATTGGCTCAGGCGTTTGTCTTAGGTGCGGAGTTCTTGAATGGGGATGCAGGGTGCTTGATTTTGGGGGACAATCTCTTTCACGGACAGAATTTCTCTGCTATGCTGAAGCGCGCAGCAAAAAAGAATGTTGGGGCGACAATCTTTGGTTATTATGTGAAAGATCCAACTGCGTATGGTGTCGCCGAATTTGATGAGAAAGGAAAGGTGATTTCATTGGAAGAAAAGCCTAAAAATCCGAAATCCAACTATGCGGTTCCTGGACTTTATTTCTATGATAACACGGTAACCGAGAAGGCATCTAAAATTAAACCGTCCGATAGGGGAGAGTACGAGATAACAGATTTAAACAAAGTCTATTTAGAGGAGGGAACCTTAAGCGTAGAGCTTTTTGGCAGGGGGTTTGCATGGTTGGATACTGGGAACAGCGACTCTTTGTTGGAGGCTGGTAATTTTGTGTCGACTATACAGAAACGACAAGGTTACTATGTGGCGTGTATAGAGGAAATCGCTTGGCGGAACAATTGGATTAATGATCAGCAGTTGCGTGTTTTGGGAGAGCAATTATCAAAAACACAATATGGTCAATATATCATATCTTTATTGGATGAGAGAAGATAGAGGTGTCAAATAGAATAAGGTGGTAAATAAGAGAATAAAAGATAATGAATTTCATTGAACAGAAAATAAAAGGCGTTTGGGTTATAGAACCAAAGGTTTTTGCAGATAGTCGTGGATATTTTTTCGAGGCTTTTAAACAAAACGAGTTTGAAGAGCATGTCGGAAAGGTGAACTTTGTGCAAGACAACGAGTCAAAGTCTTCTTTTGGAGTGCTTCGTGGTTTACATTATCAGAAAGGGGAATGGTCGCAAGCTAAATTAGTGCGTGTGATTAAAGGCGAGGTTTTGGATGTGGCAGTTGATATTCGCAAGAGTAGTCCGACCTTTGGGCAGCATGTTGCCGTAGTGTTAAGCGAGGAGAATAAGAAACAATTGTTTATTCCAAGAGGATTTGCACACGGTTTTCTGGTAAGAAGTGAGGAAGCAATATTTACCTATAAGGTAGATAATGTGTATGCTCCACAGGCAGATGCTGGAATCATGTACAATGACCCTCAAATCAATATTCAATGGGATATTGATTTTTCGAAAGTGCTTCTTTCTGACAAAGATCAGAAACATCCGCTTTTGAAGGACGCTGTGGTGTTTGATTAATGAATCGTGTGTGATATGAATATATTGGTTACGGGTGCAAATGGACAGTTAGGTAGTTCCATTAGAAAGATATCAGGTAATTACAAAAACAATAATTTCCTTTTCACTGATATGCCAGAGGTTGACATTACGAATGTTGACTTGTTGCGTGATTTGGTGAAGAAAAATAACATCAATGCCATAATTAACTGCGCTGCTTTCACTGCAGTAGACAAGGCAGAAAGTTGTAATGATCTGGCTGCAAAGATCAATGTAGATGGGCCAAAGAATTTAGCTACGGTTGCAAAAGAGGTTGGAGCAAAGTTAGTACATATTTCAACAGACTATGTGTTTGGAGGAAAGTCATGTTTGCCATTGAAGGAGACGGATAAGCCTGCTCCGATTGGTGTTTACGGACGTACGAAACGTATGGGGGAGGCAGAAGTTGAAATGTCTGGATGTGATGCTATTGTAATAAGAACTGCTTGGTTGTATAGCGAGTTTGGAGCCAACTATGTGAAGACAATGCTTCGTTTAGGAAAGGAGAAGGATCATCTAAATGTGGTGTTTGATCAAGTGGGTACACCTACATACGCTACAGACTTGGCTGTTGCCATTATGACATTGTTAGAGAAAGGATTCTCGGGCTATGAGCTTTATCATTTTTCAAATGAGGGTGTGATCAGTTGGTTTGATTTCACGAAGGCTATTTTTGAGATTGCTGGTATCAAGACTCCTGTTGGTGCAATAGAGAGTTATGAGTATCCAACGGCAGCCGAGAGACCTGCGTATAGTGTGTTGAACAAGCGTAAGATAAAAGATGCAGGTGTTGAAGTGCCGTATTGGAGAGATTCGTTGAAGAAATGTTTGGATATCCTGTTGGCTCAGTAGTATCTTGAATGTTAAATAAGAAATCATGAGGGCTTTACATTTTTTGTTAAGCCTTCTTTTTTTGATATGACAGAAAAAGAAAAATACATAGAATTTTGTGAGAAGCATCTTGAGATTCCGTTGTTTCAGCAGGCATGGTGGCAAGCGTGTGTTGCAGGAGAGAGAGCTTGGAATGTGATACTGATTGAAGAAAATCAAGAAATCATTGCTTTTATGCCTTATATGCTTGTGAAAAAACTATGGTTTAGGGTGATTTTACAACCATTGTTGTCGCAATGCAATGGAATATGGATAAAAGAAGGATTGTCAGACAAGCAGGTTGAGGCAGTTGTAGGACAGGTCTTTCAAAAGATAGAAAAACTGAATGTTGCATGGTTTCATCAATTTTTCCCGAAGAATTTTAAAGCATTTCGTATTTTCGAACAAAACGGTTACGAATGTACCTTCCGAAGAACCTTTGTCTTGTCTGACTTACAAAGAGATGAATCTGATTTATTCAAAAGTTTTTCATCGGCAAGGCAGCGGCAGATAAAGAAGGCACAACGGAATGGGATTGTTGTGCGAGAAGGCGCTGTGGCAGCAAGGTCGTTCGTCTCGTTTCACAACTTTTGTTTGACACAAAAAGGAGAGCAAAATATGAATCGGCAGTCTGTAGAGTTGAATCTCTGTCAAGAAGCCGTGAAGCGAAGACAGGGAACGATATTATGGGCGGTCGACGAGGAGGACAGAGCGCAGGCTGCTTTGTTTCTTGTATGGGATAGCCGTTCGGCATACTATCTCATACCGACCTATCGACAGGATTATAAAACGTCTGGTGCCTCATCGTTTTTAGTATGGGAAGCCATTCGCTATGCACGCAACTTAGGCTTGCAAGTATTTGATTTTGAAGGAGGAAATCAAGAAAATATTGCACGCTCATACGCACAATTCGGAACGACTTCTGTGGAGTATCCGATGGTAGAGCGTATGAATAGTGGAGTTTTGAGGGTGTGGAGGAGAGTAATGGGGAAAAGATAGTGTAATTATAGTTACCGACTCCGATCTTTTTTGTTTGCAGTTGATTTAGCTTTTCTTTGGTTCTGGCACATACCCCAATATCGCTACCAAGCAACTCATCAGCGGACTGAGGATACAGAAGAAGCAGAAAGGAAGATAGGTTACTGTGGCAATGCCGAGAACTGTGCTTTGGGTCATTCCACAAGCTGTCCAGGGTACAAGGACGGAGGTGACTGTGGCAGAGTCTTCTGTGGAGCGACTTAACAATTCTGGTTTGTACCCCCTCTCTTCGTATTCTTCTTTGTAGATGGAACAGTTCATGATGATAGACAAGAATTGGTCTCCCATAATGAGATTGAGAAGGCATCCGCTTGCTACTGTTGAG
Source organism: Clostridiales bacterium (assembly GCA_963626555.1). Lineage (GTDB taxonomy): Bacteria > Bacteroidota > Bacteroidia > Bacteroidales > Paludibacteraceae > UBA1181. Next base: position 52,902 of record CAVFXQ010000013.1, on the reverse strand, counting down.
CATACTAAAGAGGCAGTGTTGCGAATGGCTTTCAGCATGACGTGCGTCAAACTTTTCAACATGCCACTTGCCACCATGCACGAACCAAAACACATGGCGCACAAAATCAGCCATATTGTGTTTAGCATTCCTGCCATTCCTCGGGTTGATACCAAATCATTGATTTCAGCATAGCCAGTGTCTACGTTTGTTGAGGTGTAACAGGTGGTCATCAGGCCCATGAAGATGCTTTTGATGGAGGTCTCTGCTTCCCCAGAAATATTGACAAGCACGTCTGGCTGCACGATGACGGCGCAGACACATGCCGAGAGGGCTGAAAGTAACAATGTGATGAGTGAGGGTGTTTTTTTGTAAATCAACCATGCGGTGAAGAGGGGTACGAGCATTGTCCAAAGGGAGATGTTGAATCCTCGTTCCAATCCGTCTGTGTACATTGAAATCTCCATTGGTTTGCTGTCATACCATAAACCCAAGACGAGGTACATCAGTAAGGAGATGGTGATGCTGGGTACCGTGGTGTAGAGCATGTATCGGATGTGTGAGAAAAGGTCTGCACCTGCCATTGTGGAGGCCAAAACGGTGGTGTCGCTCATCGGTGAGAGTTTATCTCCGAAGTAAGCTCCTGAGATGATGGCACCTGCTGTGTAGGGTGCAGGTATGCCGAGTGCCGTACCAATACCCATCAATGCCATACCAATCGTGGCGATGGTAGTCCACGAGGTTCCTGTCATAACGGAGATGATGGACGAGATAATGCATGCGCATGGAAGGAAGAATGTTGGCGACATAATCTGCACGCCATAGTAGATGAGTGTCGGAACGATGCCGCTAATCATCCAAGTGGCAGACATCATTCCGATGAGCAGAAGAATGAGGATAGAAACTCCGGCGTCTCCAACGGTCTTCTTGATCATCTCCTCAAAAACGCTCCATTTCGTTTTGTAGAGAGCCATGGACAGTGCAACGCATACGGCTGTCGCTATCATCAACGACACTTGAGATGCGCCTGCAAGAGCATCATCGGGGAAAAGGGTTAATGCGCATATAATCAATGCAATAAGGGTGAGAAGTGGCAAAAGAGCCACTAATGGATGTGGATGCGTGTTTTGCGCCATCTTGTTTGTAAAGGTTATAGGTTTATGTTATTTCACTTGATATTTCTACATTAGAAACCACAAAACGGCAGTGTGGCAGAGGCAACCAATCAGTATGAAGATATGCCAAATAGCGTGGTTATAGGTATGCTTTTCATCTTTCCAAAAGAAAATTGTTCCGAGTGAGAACGCAATTCCCTCAGCCAAGAGAAGCCATAGGCTAACAGCGGGGAATGCTTCAAATACGGGTTTTGCTATGAAGACAACCATCCAACCCATTGCTAAATACAAGGCTAACGAAAGTTTAGGGTGTTTGCCTAATGCAAATATCTTGTAGAAAATGCCAGCGACGGTCAGTGTCCATATTATGACGAAAAAGATTATGCCCAATGTGCCTCCTACAGACCACAAAAGAATCGGAGAATATGACCCTGCGATGGAGACATAGATGGCGCAATGGTCTAAATATCGAAGATTGTGTTTTTGTCTATGATCTTTTGCAAAATGGTAGAGTGTAGAGGAGCCAAACATCAGAATCTCTGCAAAATAGAAGAGAATAAGTCCAACGAGTAGTGATGTTGAATGGTGAGGTACTGCCTTTATAAATAGGAATACAGACAACATACAGAAAATCAACAGTGAAATTCCGTGTGTAATCGTATTGGCTAATTCTGCTTTGTTTTGATTAAACATGATATTTGAGTGTTATTACAGATTTAGTTGAAATTAGAACATAAGTTCCGTCCGAACCTCTTCAATGACTTTTTGTACACTTCTGCTTTTGTTTTCATCTAAGTTGTCGACTATTTGCTTCACTCGTTCTGCGTCTTTTCGGGTGAAGACACGCAGAAATCGTGCTACGTTAGCATAAATGTTATAGGATTCAGAGTAAACGTCTTTTTGAAGTATTTCAAAGACTCTGTCAATGGTCTGAAATGTATGGCTTGGATATTTGATAACAAGGTTACAATAGTTGATGTAGCCTAAGGCCACTTCAAAATCTTTTCTTTCCTCGTTGTCTTCAATCAGATGTAGCGTTGTTTGCTCAATATTGTTGTCTATAGGATTGATGAGAGAAAGAAAGTTTTTTGAGAACTGTTCGCAGAGTTCTATGTTGAATAGTTGCGTTGTCCACTCGTGCAAGTCGGGTATCTCGTTGTATGCTTTTTCTGCCTCCTTGCCTAAGATGAGCGTGGAGAGAATCATCAGTTCGCGAATATCCGACCACCATGTGCGTTGAGCCAATAGCGAATTGTATTCAAAACGCATTGCTATTTCTTTTATACGGGGCAGTCCGACTCCGAAATTCACCTTATAGCGCATTCCCTTCATGCTATCTGCTGTTACTCCACTCATTGAGGCGTGGAACAGTCTTTTTGCCAATTTGAACTGTGCATCAACCTCTTCGTTATAGGGGAAAATCTTTTTGGTCATTCTGCTTGTTTGTCTTTATGTCCTTCTCTACAAAGGTAATAATTATGCTATCTTTGCGAAGTGAAATAGGTAAAAATCTTGCAAAATATGAAGATTGGAGTTTTGACGGCTATGTCGTCCGAGTATGATAGAATAGTTTCTTTGATGGATCAGGTGTCGGAAGAGACATACGGCAAGTTCAAGTACACGAAAGGCTTTTTAGAGGGTAACACATTGATTTTGCAACAGTGTGGTATTGGAAAGGTGAATGCAGCGTTGGGGGCAGCCGCTTTGATTAATGCTTTTTCTCCTGATTGTGTAATTTCAACAGGAGTGGCGGGAGGAATTGATTGCTCGCTAAACGTGATGGACGTTGTGGTATCTCAAACTGTTGTGTACCACGATGTGTGGTGTGGTGATGGAAATGAATATGGTCAGGTACAAGGACTTCCTGCTCGGTATGAGGGCGCAAAAACCTTGTGTGAAGTGGCTTTGAGATTGAATGAAAAACAAGGCACGAAAATCCATACAGGTCTAATTTGTACGGGAGACCAGTTTATCACTGATCGAAAGGAGTTGGAAATAATCAAGTCTCATTTTCCACAGGGACTAGCGGTTGATATGGAATCGGCTGCGATTGCTCAAACATGCTATATCTACAATGTTCCGTTTGTCTCTTTCCGAATTATTAGCGATACTCCAGGAAATACAGGGAATCATGCTTCTCAATATGCCGATTTTTGGGGCGAGATGGCGAATCGTTCTTTTGAGGTTACGAAACTGTTCTTGGCTTCTGTGAATTCCGATTTGTATTAGATTAATTAAGACGATAACAATAAAGAAATAAAAGCAAAATGGATAAAATACCTTCATTTACTATAAATCATTTAGTGTTGAAACGAGGTGTGTATGTTAGTCGAATAGATGAAGTGGGGGGGGATTATGTTACAACTTTTGATGTGCGTATGAAAGAACCTAATCGGGAACCAGCGTTGTCTCCGTCTGCCATTCACTGTATGGAACATTTGGTTGCAACTTTCCTTCGTAACCATCCTGTGTGGAAGGACAAGATTGTTTATTGGGGACCAATGGGGTGTCTGACTGGTAATTATCTTTTAATGAAAGGTCGTCTGACATCGAAAGAGATTCTGCCTTTGCTTGTGGAGTGTTTTCGTTTTGTGGAGAACTTTTCAGGTGAAGTGCCAGGACAAAGTCCAAAAGATTGTGGGAATTATCTTTTAATGAATTTGCCTGAGGCTCGTTGGGAAGCCTCCAAATACTTGCATGAGGTTTTGGAAGTGGCGACAGAGGAGAATCTTGTTTATCCGAGTTTGTAGTCTTTTTATTTGCTATAAACGTAAGGCGTAGTATATGGAGAGTGAACGTATAGATAGACGATTAAAACCAAGAAGGAGAGGTTGGGTGGCTTTACTGCCCCTCGCTTTGTTAGCTTTGCTGATGGGTGGTTTGGGCATCTATTTTGGCGATTTCTATAAGGTGCCAATGACGGTTGTCTTTGCGATAGTAGGTATTATGTCTCTCTTCACTTTACGAGGTTATAAGGTTGATGAGCGGGTCAGTATATTTTCTAATGGTGCAGGCAACAAGGATTTGCTTTTAATGGTATGGATCTTTGTGTTGGCAGGTGCTTTTGCAAAGTCAGCGCAGTCGATGGGTGCTGTTAGCGCAACGGTCGATTTTACTATGAAGTGTTTGCCAGAGTCTATGCTTTTAGGTGGCTTGTTTTTCTCTGCTTGTATTGTCTCTTTGTGCGTTGGAACGTCCGTTGGAACAATTGTGGCTTTAGTTCCCGTGGCAACAGAGATGGCTACGAGAGTGGGGTCTCCAATACCATTGATGGTGGCGGCTGTTGTTGGTGGATCTTTTTTCGGTGATAATCTCTCTTTTATATCAGATACGACAGTGGCGGCTACTCGTACGCAAAACTGTTCTATGCGAGATAAGTTCCGAACGAATTTCTTGATTGTTTTGCCTGCGGCGATTGTTTGCTTTGCTATTTATATAGTGATAGGGCTATGTGGAGAAACGATGCAACTGCAAATCTCAGAGTTGCATCTTGTTCGCATTTTACCATATATCATTGTGTTCGTAACTGCGGTTTGTGGCATCAATGTTTTAGTCTCCCTCTGCCTTGGCATTATTTTCACGGGCGTTGTAGGGTTTGTTGATGGAATGTTGACGCTTGAAAGTTGGATTGCCTCGTTGGCTGAGGGTGTTGCAGATATGGGCGAGTTGATTCTAATATCGATGATGGCGGGTGGATTATTGGCGGTCGTTCGTAAGGCAGGTGGCGTTACCTATTTAGTGCGTGGAATTACACGAAGTGTGAAGTCAAAGAAAGGGGCTGAATTTTGTATTTCTGCCTTAGTAGGACTGACAAACCTTTGTACTGCCAATAATACGGTGGCAATTCTGTCTGTTGGAAATATCGTTAAGACTATTTCAGATAGGTATGGTGTGGATAAACGACGTGCAGCCAGTTTGCTTGACATTTTTTCTTGCGTTGTTCAAGGAATTATTCCGTATGGTGCGCAGCTTTTGATGGCGAGTGGTTTGGCTATGATAAGTCCGTTGGAAATCATTCCGTTTTTGTATTATCCATTCTTATTGGCTATCGCGGCTATTGTGAGTATTCTTATTAAGAAGTGATTTGCTTTTTTATTCAGAAAGGCAAATCATTCAAATTGGATTGCTTTTGTTGGCGAGATTTTCGTTATAATACAAGTGGAGAGTCGTAAAACCAAAGCAGAAATAGCGAAGACTCCGATATTGATGAGCAGAATATTCAACCAAGAAAGTTCAATTGGTACGGCATCAACATAGTAAATGTCTGCGTTTAATTTAAGTATGTTGAATTGTTTCTGAATAAAACATAGAAACAATCCTAAGCAGTTGCCTATTATCATACCTTTTCCTACGATAAACAGGGCTATATAGAGAAACAATCGTTGTACGCTACCATTATTCGCTCCCATTGCTTTTAGAATTCCAATCATATTGGTGCGGTCAAGAACAAGAATCAATAATCCAGAAATCATTGTGAAACAAGCCACTGCAATCATCAAAATAAAGATAATCACCACATTCATGTCCAACAAATCTAACCAACTGAAAATTTGTGGGTTGATGTCCTTAATGCTTTTTATCATGTAGTAATTGCCCTTGTTGTCAAATCTGTTGCCAACAATAGGGTAAATGCTGTTAATAGCTTCGTCTAAGTCATTGAAATCATTGATTTCAATTTCCAAATCACTGCATTGATCTTTCTCCCAACCATTTAGTTTGCGAATGTGCTGAATATCGCCTAAAATAAGCAGATTGTCATAGTCGGAAAAACCTGTAGTGTAGATGCCCTTGACAACCATTGGTCTGACGCGTACTTTCCGATCTATCACAAAATAAACATGTACTTTATCTTCTATTTTTAGTTGGAACATATCCGCCACTTTCTGTGAAATTAGTATGTCATTACTGGTGGCTGTGTCTGTTACGTTAGGTATCGTTCCTTCCTTGATGTTCTTTTTGAAAAAATCCCAATCATAGTTCTTATCTATACCTTTCAGTATGATCCCGTGAAAATTATCGTTGACTTTGAGAATCCCTGGTTGAACTCCTACTTGCTGAACGTGGTGAACGTATGGATCTTTTTGCAGAGCATCGATGAGGATTGAGTCAAACTGGATTGGATGTGTTTCGTAGGTTTGGTTGGTGAACGATGCTGAAATCTGTATATGAGAACCGAAACCGATGATTTTGTTTCGAACCTCTTGCTTGAATCCGATGACAACACCAACGGCTATAATCATTACCACCAGACTGATTGCTATTCCGCCGACAGAGAGGCGTGTGATTGAGTTGGTCATCTTTCTTCCTCCTTGTTTTTCAACCTTATCCTTGCTGAAAAACAGTTTTCGGGCGATGAACAACTCGTAATTCATTCTATGATAGGTAGTTATGGATTTACACGACCAGGATATGCTTCCAACGCTTTCTGTAGTACAAACAATGCTTTCGCAAGTTCTTCTTTCTCAAGAACATACGCTAAACGAACTTCGTTTCTTCCTATGCCTTTGCCTGTATAGAATCCGGAAGCTGGAGCCATCATCACTGTTTGTCCCTCATAATTGAACTCTTCCAAACACCAGGCGCAGAACTTGTCTGAGTCGTCTATGGGCAGACGTGCCACCGTGTAGAAAGCACCCATCGGGATAGGTGAGTAAACGCCAGAAATGCGGTTTAGTCCGTCAATAAGATATTTTCTTCTTTCAACATACTCGTTGTACATCTCCAACATATATTCTTCGGGGGTGTCGATAGAAGCTTCCGCTACGATTTGTCCAATCAAAGGAGGAGAAAGACGTGCCTGACAAAATTTCATTACACTCTTTCGTACTTCTTCGTTTTTTGTAACCAACGCACCTACTCGGATACCGCACTCACTGTATCTTTTTGACACAGAATCGAACAAGATGACGTTTTCTTCAATTCCTTTCAAGTGGAATGCGGAAATGTATGGCGCACCCGTATAACAGAATTCGCGATAAACTTCGTCGGAGAAAAGATATAAGTCGTATTTCTTGACTAAGTCGCGTATCTTATTCATCTCTTTCTGATTGTAGAGGTAACCCGTCGGATTGTTTGGATTGCAGATGAGAATTCCTTTTGTGCGAGGAGTGATCATCTCCTCAAATTTCTCAATATGAGGCAATGCGAATCCTTCTTCTATGGTTGACAGGACTGGCTTGATAGTTGCACCTGCTGCAATAGCAAATGCCGTATAGTTGGCGTATGCAGGCTCTGGGACGATGATTTCATCTCCTGGGTCTAAACAAGCCATAAATGCGAAATTCACCGCTTCTGAACCGCCACAAGTGATGATAATGTCCTTGGCTGTAACATTGATGTCAAATTTTTGGTAGTATCCAGCGAGTTTTTCGCGCAAGGATTTGATACCATCGCTTGGACTATATTCTAAAATTTTTCGGTCAATTTTCTTGAGACTGTCTAATGCACATTTGGGAGTCAAAAGGTCTGGTTGACCAATATTGAGATGGTACACTTTAATGCCACGTTCTTTAGCCTTATCAGCCAAGGGAACTAATTTACGAATAGGAGACTGTGGCATTTGTTGCCCACGATTCGATGTTTGAGGCATATTTCGTTATTTATGTTTTTCTTCAAATGAAATTTCACGCAAATATACAAAATATAACTTTCAATGTTGTATTCTTACATTCATTTATAGATAAGCAGATTCATCTACACCTATTTTTCCTTCATCCAGAAATGGGGCATAACGCTCTTGAACTCTACATCTATATAATGACATTGTTCCTTGATGATACCACGGCGTCGAACTGCAGGTTGTAGACAATAGGTGTCAAAATCGTCTAATTTGACATCACTAGTATTCGTCCAATGAGGAAAAAGTAGCTTCATATAGGCAACAGCTATGCGTTTTACGGCATTGTAGTCACGTGTGTCTGCGTGCTTGTCGCAACCTACGAGTTCATCAAACAGTAACCCATAAACATTCTGTGTACGAAGCGAATGTAGTATTTCTGAGAAATATTCCACATTTAGCGTCCATCCCTTGTAGATGATTCCTTGGTTGACACGTGGCAGATTCCAACCTTCTATGAAGCAATGGAAACGGTCAAGCAATGCAGACTCTCTGAACGATTGTGGCAAGGAGTCAAAATAGCGATAGTCCGTGGGACAGCGTTTCTCGTTGAGGGGAATATTTCCCATAATCATCAAGCCACATTCTGAGCTAAACTCGTTGTTATCAATGGTCGTTTTTCCACTCTCCAAATAAGATTTCAAGGCAGCCTGTATCTCAGCTGGCTCTTGGAAAATGATGGTCTGTATCTCATCAAATGCCGTAAAGTCATGGTTCTTGATGATTCCATTTTGTTGCTTGGCTTTGTCGTAAAACAATTTAGCACGTGTAACCTTGCCACCACTCACAAGCCAACCATACTTGGAAAGGTTGCCAAAAACAAACGATTTACCGGTGCCTTTCGGTGCCAGTTCTATGACATTAAGTCGTGGCTCTACAAAAATGAGCAACCGACTAAGAAACTCCACTTTTTGTGTCATTGTCTCGAATCCATCAGCCTCATATTCCATTGCAGAAAGTAGCACGTCAATCCATTCAGATATAGAGAACGCAGCCCTTGCCCCTCTAAGATAGTCTATATCTACAGAACGATATGGCTTGAAAGGCTTATAGTCCACCATTTCCACATGATTTTTCTTTCTGTCTTCATCAGGAAGGACTGATAGTTTGATGATGCCCCATTTCTCGCCGTCCACCAATTCTCCCTGATGGTTCTTGTACACATATTCTGGTATTTGTCCCTCGTTGATTTTGATGCCAAGGTCAGGGATACCAAAACAACGCACTCCCTTCACCAAGTCTATATAAATGATAAATCGTGTGAGAAGTGTCAGCTCTTCTCCTGAAGACAAACGGTCTTTCACCTCCGTTTGCTTCTGTGGAATCACCTTGTCAAGAAATTCTGTCAGCTCGGAACGATTTACAGAACCGTCTTCATTGATATAGCGTTTAAGAATAAAATCCTTCACAAAGGAGGGAAGATTACGACCTGCAAACAAGCTGTTAGTTGATGCTGGATCCTTATATATGGCCATGGATGCAAATTGCTCCCTGACTTTCTGTATTGTTGATGTCTGCATAGTTAAAATTTAAATAAGTCATCCTCCTGGGCACCCATATTGATGCCAATTTGGTCTGTCTGTTTGAAGTCTCCTATTACGAGAGTAATTCTTGTGGCTGTTCCTACAAGGTTCAGCCTTTCACTTTCGTATATGTTATCTTGTTTCTTATGGAGCAGATAATCTACGCCATTGTAAATTACCTTTGGCGTGTCGATACTGCTCAAACCCTTGATGTTGTATTTAACAGTAGGACTAGATGCCACCAAATTCAATGTCAGCAGGTTTGCCGAATATTTATTGGCGTTTTTCTGTCCTGAAACAATAATAATAGGCACTAATACCTCTTCTGGCGTAGCACCTCCATGCGCACCTTGCCCTATTGGTGTTTTTGTTGCAAGAGAATTGTGGTTGAGGGCACAGATTGTCTTTCCGTCCTGTAAAACCATATAGTTATAATCCACTGTTGGATTTCCCTTTGTCCATACAGCACATCTTCCGGAATGGTCAGATTCTATACCTGCAAGATTGAGACCATTGCCAAATTGCGCCATGTAACTGATGCCGTGGTCAGAAACAAAGGCTATCTTCTTGCCGTTGTACTGCGACAACACTTGGGTGATGGCATCTTCCACAAGATGCAGCTCATCTATGATATAGGCAGGATAGTTCTTCTGTGTGTGAGCGAACTTATCTATGTCACCTATCTTTTCTAACTTATTGTCTGTCAATTCTTCCAATTTCACCTTGTTGACAGAAGTTACTGAGGGAAGTTCGGCAGTCGCAATATATACTTCGTTGAGATACACACCATCCACTTTGTGCTTTTCTATCACCTTTGTTAAGAACGGAATCCAGTCTATGCCTAATCCGTCAATCCAATAATATAGGTCTATGTCTTTACGATTATGCAGGATGGTCTTAACAGTTTTGAAGCTATCTCTCCAAGCCTCGAAAGCCGCTTGCGACGCATTGCGTTCTTTCAACATCTGCTGTAAGCATTCATTGGCTTTATTCGCTATCTTAGAGTGCGTGTACTCACGGAAATAGTCGCTTACCCATGTGAAGGAGTTGCCTAATTGGATAGCCAGCGGTGCAAGATAAGAGCAAAGTGAAGGCATAAGAGTTTGAATGTCTTTCACGTCTATCTTGCCTTGTCCCACCCATTCTGTCATCAGATACTGTTCCGAAAGCGTGAGTGATGTCATATATTTCATTGCATAGTGGCATCCGAGTTCGGCATCTGCGGCCATAGCCATCAATTTCTCCTTTACCTTTTGCTCTGCCAACTGGGTAATCCGCACATTATGGTTTTGAGCTTCCTTTAGCAACATCCTGCGCAATTGGAGACTTGCTTCATCTTGTGGTTCATCAAACACTTGGGTTGCTAACAGAGAAAACAAGTCTGAAGAGCTTTGCGTCTTACAATTTCTCAATACCCTCGTCAGATAGGTCGATGTTGTGGTTTTCCACAAGAAATAGCTTTTCAACAACCAACGAGAGAAGCCATCCTTGTACTCAAACCATGTCTGCACGAAAGCTATGCCGTCATGCAGGTTGGATGTATTGAAGCGCTTATTGACAAATGTTTCAAAGTCAAAGTCCTCAATGTCGATGTTTGAAGCCAACTGCTCCCAAAATGGCATATCTTCCTCTTCAGCTGATAATTCTCCAAATTCAATACCGAGACCATTTCTCAAAAATTCAAAAGCATTATGACAAAGAATATAGTCGAAGGCATTGTCTGGTTGCGCATTGCCCGCATTGTCAAAGATACACTTAGAAGAGCAGATGATTTGCGGTTTCACCATCGCTCCTACTTTCTTCCAGAGTGAAATCCACTGTCGCAGATTCTCGCAGACACTGAACTGTTTTTCCAATCCCTGTACTCCGTAGGTTGTTCCTGAAGTCAACACCAATCTGTAGTTTTTGCACTCTGTTCCTGAATGGTATTCCCAAATGTGAATGTTTGGGTCATCTTTGAACTTGCTCACTTTACTCTGCATACCGATGATGGGTACATAGATGCGTCGGTGGTCGCGTTGCGCTTCCTCTGGCGACTGCACAAGGCGTATGGTTTTCAACAATGAGTCAAACTCGGCGTGATGTATATTGTCATAAAAGCGGGTTATCTCCGAGAATGGCGCAATGACAAAATCATTTGCAGGCAAACTCTTGATGTAGGTTTCAAACTTAGCTGCCAATTGTGAATAGGTGATGAACTGATCATCCTGTCCAGCTCTCATCCACTCCTCTATACTCTTCACAAACACATTGTGGTTCTGGCACACTTGGACAAACTCACCGAAATCACCAAAATTCTCAAACAGTACAAAGCGTATAGGATAGCGGTTGCGAAGAGAGCTCTCCGCACCCGTCCAATTTTTATCGGACTCTATCTCCTGATAAAGGTCTTGCAATGAAGTGAACACCTTATACATAGTCCGCTAACTATTTATCTTGTCCAACAACCACTCCCCACCTTCGTCACAGAGTTTGTTCAGCAAAGCGAGAGCGTCGTCGAGGGTGGATATGCTGGCTATGTGGCTTTTTGCCTGCTTGCGTTTTTCTGCGACATTATTTTGATTTTCAGAAGAGTCGTCATTCAGCTGATGCACTCCGTCTTTATCAGGATCGGGAAAGGAGTGTGGCTCAGGAACTGGGTCAGGCAACTGCATTGACGATTTCCACTGCAAGGCTTTCTTCTCTACATCCTCTTCTGTCCAGTACCCGACCGTTGACTGAAGGTTCTGCTCGATGAAGTGCTTCACCTCATCAACCTCATCTTCTTTTATGTTGGCGAACTCAATCTGCATCAAAAAATTTTTGAAGCCATCAGAGAACGCAGCGTCAACATTGAGGATGTTCTTCATATCTATGCGAAACTCAGAGATGAGTTCAATCGTTTCCATCACAAGAGCAGGATTGCGCAAGTCTCTCTCATTACAAATAGTTGCGATATTGTCTATCAGCCTGCATTCCGCATCATTGACACTGATTGAGTCTGGCAAACTGGAAAAAGCCTGTTCGGAAGCGTATTTCACCGACCAAAGTGGATATCCCTTCTTGCCAAGGAATTCTGCCGTGATGGCATATCGGGCATCCTTCAGGCTTGACACGTCGGAATAGGCGTTATTCTTACTGTTCAGTTTGAAGAGCGAGATGAGTTCTTTGCACAACTTGCCCTCCTCTGGTGTCTGGAACTTGAAATTGAGTTTGGAATTTGACTTCTTGTCATCCCACACCTTGAAGAGCCACACTATGTCATCAATCAATGCATTCTTATCACGTGGCTTTCCCTGCATGTCAAATATCTTGTTGGCCCATGGCTTCAAGGCGAATGCCATCATTGCCATAGAAGTAAAACTTCCATAAAGTCCGTATGGCGGCTTTTGAAGCACTGAGAATTTATCATCAAAGTTGAAAGGAAGGCTCTTGTCTGCATACTTGATAATATTTTGCACCTTGTCATATACAACTTTGAACGGATGATTTTCTGGCACATCGCTTTTCCACTCCATATTGTCATCCAAGCATTCCTGCACTAGATATTGCACAGGGCGCATCTGTGCGGTTATAGCCGTAAGTTCTTCTTTTGAGGTGGCAAAGATGAAGGTGCGAACAATCTCTTTTGAATTTTGTTGACGCCAGAATGTGGAAGGTGTCTTTTGACGCAACAGTTCACAAGCATCAGGGCCATAAGGGAATATAGTAGGAGCAATCACATCATTGACGATGCTTGACAGATGCTTTACGGAGATAGGTTCCTTCTCAACACCATTGATATAGGCGATGGCGTTGCCACGCTGAATGCTGTCCATCCATTCCTTCACCATTGACACAGCATGATCACGATGTACTTTCTGCTGGTCAATGAAACCATGGCTGCTAGCACATGCATAGTTGGCTTGATACTCTATGAACTGCTCATACTTGGCATCGGTAAGTACCTCATCGAATACCAAGAATACGATATTCTTCAAGTCCTTGTCATTTTCATCCTCTACACATTTCTCCGCAAAACTTCGTAGCACGCCAAGTTCAGTATTATTCCTTGCCATAAGCAAGGCGAAAAACAGAGCACTCGTCTTGGTGTCCTTCCGCGCATTCTTAATTTGACTTCTGAGCACGGCTTCATTCTGATGGTCAGAGAAGAACTTGAATCCATAAGGACGTATAACTTTCTGCATCATCTTTTTTTCAAAGGCAGTGCTGGCTGCATCTGAGAAATTGAGCACCTGATCTGTATAGCGATACTGCACATTGCGCATCTCCGTTTTCTTTTCTTCTATCTCGCCTGAAGGCAGTGCTGAGAATTGCACGGAATACAATCCGCCCGGCGCACGCTGAATGATACCCTGCTCGTTAAACCATTGCAGAACTCCATCCACTTCATTGTCATAGCGAGTTCCTGCAAAGAGGGCATGGATATTATCCTCAGACGGAGTCACAAGTCCATTGTTGTTTTCGCCCGATACATTATTGAAAGCGTTCAGCAACAATATACCCTTGAAAACGGCATAATGGGCTTCTCCCTCGTTGCTCACCTGTAATTTATAAGAGTTGTAGCGTTCTGTTACTGCTCCATAGTTGGTCACATCATCTTGGAATACTTTCAGCACATAGTCCCATAGGTAGTCTGCCGTAATGGTATCGCGGTTTAAAAATCGCACTTCACTGTCGAGAAATTCACGGATAGAATCGTTCTGGCCCAAGAACTCGAATACACTACGGCTTGACGAGCCTACCACCGTGGCATAATGGGTAGCGAGGTTGGCGGTACCAGGATGCAAGGGGTAAAGGTTGAAGAGATCTTCCCGAGTGGACTGTTGGTCATTGCTGGTGGCAGTGAATATGTCGAGCAACTGGGAGTTCATCGAATAGAACTGCTCTCGCATTTGGCGATGACGCTCTTCGTCGATGATTTCAAACTTGCGTGACATGATCTTGAATGCCGACACCGACTCCATATTGTATTTCATACGGTGATAACGACCATCAGTTTGTTTCAGTTGTTCAGAGTCAATACCATTGAACGCAGAAGGGTGGGAAATAAGGAACATATAGGAATTGCTCTCCTCATTCATGAATTTCTGTGCCACCTCCTGCAATTGTTTCAATACAGGTACACCAATGGCATCGGTCATCACGTCGGTGAACTCGTCCCAAACAATGAGCAGACCATTATAAGTTCCCAGCTCTGCCAAGCGATCTTGCACCTCGGTAAGCCACTGCTTGATATTGTCGTTGTTCAAGCGGATGTCAAGTTGGGCTTCTCGCAAAGTATCAGTAACTCTGTGGAAGATGCCAAGGTCCCCAGTCTTTAAGTTCTCTGCCAACTGCTCGCTATCTGACACGACAGACGAAAGGGCGGTATGCGTATCAATCAAGTGATTCCAAATCTCAGGGTTCTGCCGGATTTGTTCAATGTAGTTCTCATAATCCGTTGGCACAGCAATCTCAATCTTGTACTTACGGAGCGTTTCTGTCACAGCTTTCTGGAGTACAAGGGCTAAGTCTCCAGGATGCGTCATCGCCCCCAAACCATACACTTTGACAGTAAGCAATCTCTTGCTTTCACGGAGAGAATAGATGGCTTGGCGAATGGAATCAAACTTACTTTCCTTATACTCGTAGTCCACCCACTTCCTTATGTCCTCCACATCATCACCGAGCAAGTGGCTGATAACTGCTACGGCATGGCTCTTGCCTGTGCCGTATGTTCCGTTTATCCAGAAACTCTTATGATTGTCTATGTCGTTGCCGCGCACGCTCTTGATAACCGTGCGCAATACGGAATTAAATTGCTCGTTAGGAATAAATGAAATCCATTCACCCTGCTTTTCCTCTGCGATGTCGTAGGCAGCCTTGCCTCCACGCAGTTTTATGATGTCGTCATACTTTGTAGCCATAGGCGGTGATTGTTTAATTGCTAATTCATTTGTTATTTAAGCAAAGACTTGAGCATTGCCAATTGGTCCAAATCGTCCCGAAGGGTAATGTGGTCTAATCCCATGGAAAGCTCTGCAACCAACACTCGGTTCTTGTCAGAAGACAAGAATCTTAATTTTTTTTGTAATTCTGCCTTGCTAATGCCAAATTCTCGATATACTCCACAAATCTCCTCTGGTCGATACAAGTCAGAAACTCTAAGCATCTTAATCCCTTTCTGCTGTGCGTATTTGTATAAAGAATAGGCAACTGCCTCAGGGCTTAAATCGTCATAGGGTATCCGTTGAAAAGAATTTCCTTTTGCATCTTGGTTCACAAACTGTCTAAGGTCTTCACCAATAGGAGAATACTTGAAAGTTTGCATCAAGGCTTGAACTGCATATGTAATTGTTGTTTCCTTGGATGTCTGTTGAAAATATTCGAGAGCAAGTTTGTCCAAATCTTTTCTTTTAATCTCAGTGTTAAAGCCGATAGAAGATGAAAACCAATTCATCAAAGGACTATTATAAGCCAAATTGATATGAATAAGTTCCCACAAAAGAGTTGTATTCTCTCTATTTATTTCAACGCACAATTCACCCAAAGGTGTAAGTTTAGACTTTTCGTTAATAATCTCTGCGTCTTTCAGCCATGCCTTAAAACTTGGCACTTGTTTTACACCAAGGCAATTGTCTTCCCAAAACGAATCCGTATCTGTTAGATATTGGTCAACCCATTCTTGATGGATACCAAACGTTCCATATTTTGATATTTTCATATTCGATAAATTTATTGTTGTTGGCTTAATCATAGAATCAGCCACAATACAACCGACATTATGGTACTCTAAGCATTTGTGGCAATGTACACATTTGTCTTTGTCTATGCTCACTTTCGGATAAACAGAAAGGGCACCTGTAGGGCATTCTAACTCACATGCCTCACAGTTAATGCAATATGCCGTCTTGTTGATAATTCGTCTTAGATAATATCTTAGTTGTATATTATTATTGTCATACAAAGTGAATGTGAAATCATTCTTTTGCTTGCCGTAGTGGAGCTCAAAATTGTATATGTCGTGGTTGAACTCCAATTCTCCAATAATGGACTCTGTCCTTTCCTTTATGCTATACTTACCAAGGACAGGAAACCAAGTGAATAGTTCTTTTTCGGCACTCTTCACTATTGCTTGCCATTTATTGGAAGACGAAGAAAACGAAACAGAAGTCTTAGCCTCAGAGAATTTACCACTTCCTCTTAGCTTCCATTTCCTCTCTGCGATATATTCTTTCTTATTCGGAATTTTTCGTGAAACAGCATTTGATTCTATCCTATCCAAGAAAGGTTTGAGATTACTTGAATAGCAATTATTTACAATCATGTCATCCCAAGGAGAGCCAAATGGACAAAGGACACATCCTACTCTCGGTTTTCCTACACGATATGCTGAATTTATATGCAAGTCATGCTCTAACAGATACAAGAAAACTTCAGTTGTATTCCAACTTAATATCGGTCGTGCGTTTACAACAAATTTATGTTTTACTCCCTTGCCGATTCTGTTATATTCACTTCGACTTACAGACTCTTCTGCTCTTACTCCTTCAAAAGCTAAAAATTTTTGCTGTTTATCTGTACCAGACATCAACATTCTATACAGCGGTGCTGTTTTCATTACCGAGCAGCACCAGCGATGGGTGTCGCTGGGCGTTCCAATCTTGTCCCAGTAATTGAGCACGGACTCATGGTTGCGAGCCATCAGGAAGTTGAGTGTTGGGAATTTCTCCTTGTAGTGTTTCTCAACCTCTTTATACAGGGTGAGTGATGGAGGTAACTCATAACCAGTATCGCTATATATCACTTCAAAGTCTGTTGGCGGAATGGCTCTTGTGCAAAGGTCAAGTACAACTTGTGAATCCTTACCGCCAGAAAAACTGGCAATAAAGCGATCTATCTTGGTAGAAAGTAACACACGCTTCCCCTCTTTCTCGGCCGTGGAAAGTGGCATGATATCGAAAGAGTCGCAGTCCTGCTTCACCACCGCCATCTTTTGCTTGCGCTTCTTCTCCACACGCTCCGCCATAGCCTCAAAATCGAGTTTGTTAGCATCCGCCTTGGCGTATGTCTTGTTCACCTTAGCGTATGCTAAATAGGTGTCGTGGATGAACTCAATGGCTTCGTTCTCCAAAACGAACATCAGGTCAGAACATCGTTGGAGCATCGTCTTGACATCCACTGGCCTCAAATCCATCGGTTCTATGCCTGGTTGCATGTCTATTGTGGGTTTGGTATAGATGTCAGCACCTTTGGCGTCGAAGAGTCGTACACCTCGATACCAATACTGTTTGTTTACAGCCCACATGATGGGTTCTTTTGCATGGGGATAAGTCCAACCTAACTTATCCAGTCCCAAAAGATCCAATTCTTCAAAGAACACAGGACGTGGGGAGATGCCAAGCGTTCCCTCTACGATGCGCGAGTGCAGCAGCACTCCGCCAGTCTCCTTATCCCATGTTATCTTGTACATTTAAGATTATGGTTTTTAATTCCTCAATAAAAATTTAAAAGCGAAGTCATAAATATGACAAGAATAAAAAAAAACTCGATTCGTCAAAATTTTCTTTGTAAAAAATGATAAAAATTATTTAGTTCGTGATAAAATACTTTATTTAATTATGAAATATAACTTTCAACATCATATTCCTACACTCATTCGTTGATGAGTTTTTTTTCCTCTCCTTTTGCCTATGTCAGTTGAAAATGGTAATTTTCGCCGTCTTTTTTAAAATTTTATGATAGTAAGAAGTAAAGCTCCACTTCGTTTAGGATTGGCAGGTGGCGGGTCTGATGTGTCGCCATACAGTGATATTTATGGTGGTTTGGTTTTAAATGCAACTATAAACCTTTACGCTTATTGTACAATAGAGGAGACTTCGGATAATCGGATTACGATAGATGCTTTTGATGCGGGAAGCTCTGTGAGTTATGTTTCGTCAGAGCGTTTGGAGATTGATGGAGAAGCAAGTCTTATCAAAGGTGTGTATAATAGAGTAGTAAAGGATTTTGGCGTTGGAAAAAAGTCTTTCAAGATAACGACTTACAATGATGCTCCTGCAGGCTCTGGATTAGGAACCTCGTCAACGATGGTGGTTTGTATTCTTAAAGCCTTTGTAGAGTGGCTCAGTTTACCTTTGGGGGATTATGAGATTTCTCGTCTTGCGTATGAGATTGAGCGTAAAGATCTCGGGCTTTCGGGGGGAAAGCAAGATCAGTATGCTGCTGCTTTCGGTGGTTTCAACTACATGGAGTTCTTGCAAAATGACCTTGTTATTGTAAACCCTTTGAAAATCAAACGATGGATCATTGACGAGTTGGAAGCGAGTATGCTGCTCTATTTCACAGGAAAAAGTCGTAGTAGTGCTGCTATCATAGAGGAGCAGAAATCAAATACCTCAAAAGGTGAAAATTCTGCTATTGAGGCTATGCATAAAATCAAACAGAGTGCCAAAGACATGAAATTGGCGGTGCTGAAAGGCGATGTGGCAGAATTTGCCAACATATTGCGAGAGGGTTGGGAAAACAAAAAGAAGATGGCGAACAATATCACTAATCCTGTTATCCAAGAGGCGATGGATGTTGCGATGACGGCTGGTGCTTTGGCAGGAAAGGTGTCGGGTGCTGGTGGTGGAGGCTTCATCATGTTTGTGGTTGAACCGACTCGAAAAAAATCTGTTGAGGTTGCTTTGAAGAAACTTGATGGTTTCGTTATGCCATTCCAATTTAGTGATGGAGGGGCGCATGGATGGAAAATTTATACCACGGATGGTGTAGATAATTTGAAGAAATAAGATATGAATACACATATAGAAGATTTGGTGCGACGCTATCCCCAGTTGGATTGTTGCAAAAATGAGATACTGAAGGCTTACCAAATATTAGAGGAAGCATATACGGCTGGACAGAAACTACTTGTGGCAGGAAATGGCGGATCTGCTTCCGATTCAGAGCATATCGTTGGTGAGTTGATGAAAGAATTTAAGCTGAAACGGAAAATTTACGCTGCCCAAATTGATCGTCTGATGCAGATTGACCCAGAAATGGGGACAGTTTTGGCAGACCATCTCCAGGGGTCTCTTCCTGCAATATCGTTGGTTGGAGAACCTTCTCTGACAACTGCTTTTATGAATGATGCGGTACCTGTGTTGATTTTCGCACAGCAAGTCAATGGTTTGGGAAAGGCAGGCGACGTCTTCTTGGGAATTTCTACTTCTGGAAATAGTAAGAATATATTGTATGCGGCTGTTGCTGCTAAATCGAAAGGTTTAAAGGTTATCGGACTGACAGGGAAGCATGAAAATCAATTGGAAAGATTTGCAGATGTTTGTATTCATGTGCCGGAAATTGAAACTTACAAGATTCAGGAATTGCATCTTCCTGTGTATCATTGTCTTTGCTTGATGTTAGAGGAGAAATTTTTTGGGTGATTGTTTGATGCTGAGGAATGTGAGGTGAGAGTGATGTCTTTTTGTTGCAAATTTAAGGTTGAATAAAGAAAATATGTTACATTTGCAATGTTTATGACATACATAGATGAAACAAAAAATTTGTAAATTCATTCTACGGTTAGCCGGTTGGAAATATGATTTGGCTTTCCCCTTGCCTGAAAAATGCGTGTTTTGTGTTGCGCCTCATACGAGTAATTGGGATTTAGTTCTTGGTGAACTGCTCTATTTCGCTGTGGGTGGGAAAAGGAGAGTCTCGTTCTTTATAAAAAAAGAGTGGTTCTTTTTCCCATTGGGTTTCTTTTTCAAGTGGTTGGGTGGAATTCCTGTTGATCGTCAGAAGAAAACATCATTGGTAGACCAAATGATAGAAGAATTTGAAAAGAGAGATGAACTCTGTTTGGCGGTTACTCCAGAAGCAACGCGAAAGGCCAATCCGAATTGGAAATATGGCTTTTATTATATAGCAAAAGGTGCAAACGTGCCTATCGTACTTGTTTATTTTGATTACTCTTTGAAAAAAGCGGGTGTCGAGCGTCAAGTTGTGCCTTCGGGAGATGTGGAACGTGAAGTGGACGAAATAAAGCAATATTACACCCAGTTTAAGGGGCGTTACCCAAATCAGTTTGCTGTTTAGCTCTTGCTAAATTTGTTGTTGATAGTCGTAAATATTTGAATTTTAATTGATAAGGCTATGAAAGTTGCAATGTTTCAAATGGATATAGCATGGAAAAATGTCAACGCAAATTTGCAAAAATTGAAATCGTGGTTGATGTCGCATAAGGGAGAGACTGATTTGGTTGTTGTTCCAGAAATGTTCTCAACTGGCTTTTGTGTTGATGCTTTGGAATTGTCTGAAGATGGTCGTTTAAATACGATCTCAATGCTTCAAAGTTGGAGTGATGAGACGGACATTGCCATCGTTGGAAGCTTGATGTATGCCGATGGTGAGACGCATTACAATCGTGCGTTTTTCATCGCTCCTTGTCAGTCGCCTGTCTTCTATGATAAACGTCATCTTTTTCGTATGGGTAGTGAAGGTCTTTATTTTTCTTCTGGAGACAAGCGAGTGATTGTTGAACATAAAGGATGGCGCTTTTTGATGCAGGTTTGCTACGACCTTCGTTTCCCCGTTTTTTCGCGTATTCGTGATAATGACTATGATGTGATTTTATATGTGGCTTGTTGGCCACTGTCGAGAGTCAGTGCATGGAATATTCTTCTTCCTGCGCGTGCTGTTGAAAATCTTGCGTATGTCTGTGGCGTAAATGCTTCGGGGGTGGATGATGCTGGTCGGTTGCAAGCAGGACACTCTACACTCATTGATATGCGAGGGAATATCCTTTCTATGTTGGAAGATACGGAAGACTTTAGTATTGTTGAATTGAAGAAAGAGGATTTGGAAAAGTTTCGTACAAAATTTCCAGTATGGAAGGATGCAGATGAATTTAAATTGAAAAATATTTAAAAATAATCCTCAAAAAACTTGTGCAAATAAAAGAAAAATTCCAAATTTGGGATTGCAAACAAAATAGGTAGATTTTTCATAGTTAAGGTTTAGGTTAATGGATTAAGGGTGGTTGTGAAACTACCCTTAGTTTTTTTTATTTTTGTCTATTCTAAGTATAGATACATTAAAGGTTGAATTTATGCATGGTTTGTTCGTCATATATGGAGAGAAGCCTATTGCTTCTTTCAATTTGGAATGTTCTGATGATAAATTTCTGAAGAAAGAAGTAACTATTGGGCGTTTGTCAGTTCAGCAGGTTACGTTGCGCAAGTTTGAAAATGAAAAACTTTTTATTCGAAATAATCGTTTTTTTATTGCGATTGAGGGCTTGGTTTTAAACTGGGATGAACTAAGAGAAAAATATGCTGTTGCGGATAATGAAAGTTTGGTTGAGGCTCTTTTTGAAAAAAACGGGAAGACTTTTTTTTCAGAATTGAGAGGCTCTTTCTGCGGTGTTTTCTATTTGATAGAAGAAGATCTTCTGCTCATTTTTGAAGATCACATCGGTTCTCAATTGCTTTTTTATTATCAAATGGGAGAAACTTTTTTTCTCGCATCCGACTTGAATGTTTTGTGTGGTGTCTTGAAAGATTGTGGAATTACTTTTTCCTATCGCAAGGATGCTTTCTATGAGTCTTTGGATGGTGCGGGTTATATTCAGCCTGGTTTAACCTATCTGAATGAAATACACCGATTGGACGCTGGTGAATATCTATCTAATCAGGGTGGAAATTTTCATGTGTCTCGTTATCACAGATTTGTAAATGTGCCAAATTTTTATTCCGAGAAGGAGGCTATTCAGGGTTTGGATGTACGCTTTAAGCAGGCAGTAAGCAGGATAATTCGTATTAATAAGAAATATGGTTACGCCAACTATATCTCTTTGAGTGCTGGTCTAGATTCTCGAACAGTGAACTTTGCAGAGAAAGGTTTAACGAATGATGCTGTTGTTAATGTAACTTATTCGCAGAGCGGATTTTACGATGAAAAAGTGCCAAAAGAAATAGCGGAATATTTAGGAAATCAGTGGATTTTTGAGAAATTAGATGGTGGTCCATTTGTTTATGAAGATTTTGAAAACTCTCTGAGAATAAATTTTGGGTTGGTCTATTATTCTAGCGTTGCCTTGGTGTTGCACGGACTTTCGTCTATAGAAAAAAGTAAGGTCGGTTGTATGGCGACGGGAAATTTTGGAGGTGAGATAATGGGCTATTCAACGGATTCATTAGGGACTATAAGTTCGTATGGTGAACCGTGGTTGCTTAGATTGAAACATTTTTTACATTTAAACAACTATCCCAATCATGAGTTGAAATACCTTTATGGTGAATTGTTCCCTACTGGGATGGGCTTGTTTTATACGGTTTCAACTTTTGCTTATGCCTATTCTCCGTTCATTGATGTTGATTTTTTGAGTTTTGCTTTGTCCATACCCAAATACAAACGTTGTAATTATAAGATTTACGATAAATGGGTGCAGTCTTGCTATCCAGATGCGTTGCGTTGGTTGCATAATGGTACGGAAATAGGGAAGCGCCCTTTCTGTCTCGAATTTAAAGGTCGATCTATTCCTCTCAAAGATGTGCCAATGCGGATAGTTCGTTATTTGCTAAAGAATCTCATCTCAAAGAAATACGGAGTGAAAGTAACGAAGTCCATTTCGATGAATCCGTATGACAGTTGGTATGAGGAAAATCCTAAGGTTCAAGCATTTGTAGATGGATATTTAAGAGAAAATCTTTCTTTGTTGGATGTCCTTAAGGATGAAAAATTGAAACAGAAAGCATTGTCTATGAGTGAGGGATCTATGTTAGAGAAAATGCGTGTGATGACGATGTTGGGAAGTCTCAAGAATTTAAATGTCTATTTTTAGTCTCCATTATTGTGAACAAAATGCAAATAACTTAAATTTGCGGTGTTTTTATTATGATTAATTATTTCTTTTCAGAAAGATGAGAAAAATTGCTTTTACCCTTTTATTTGCAGCGGTGTCATCGATAGCCGTGGCAGACGATTTAGTAAAAACTGCTGAGACATTAGAGAATGGAAAGGTGATTTCTGAGACTGCCGATAGTGCAGTTTGGAAGTTTCCAGGATCCGTTGGAGTGAATGCCAATCAAGCATATTTCAATGAATATAGTACGGATGGAACGGGAGCGAGTGTGTCGCTTGATGCATTCCTCAATTTGAATGCAAACTATCAGAAGAAGCGTACGTTGTGGGAAAATGCGTTGGCAGCGAAGTATGGTATGATTTACTCCACAGAGTTTACTGGAGATGATAAGATTAGAAAAAACTTAGACGAGTTTAGCATCAATACGAAATATGGTTTCAAGGTTTCAAAGGCGTGGTATCTTTCTGCTTTTGCAAACTTAGAGAGCCAGTTTGCGGAAGGGTACGAGTATAAGGAGGACGTGAATGGTAAGGATTCTGCCGTTGCAATTTCTAATTTCTTTGCTCCAGGATATGTGAAAGTCTCTCTTGGTATGGAGTGTATTCCTAACAAGTATGTTTCTGTGTTCATTTCCCCAATCACTGCTCGTTTGACATTCTGTCGTTTGGATGAACTTGGTGATAAATATGGTATGAAATTGTTGCATGAGGCTGAGTATGACGCAGATAAAAATTTGATTCGTGAGGCTGAATATGAACATAACAGATCTGAGTTGGGAGCGTATGCGAAAGTAAAATCGGATTTTGATATTACGAAGATGTTGCATTTGTTCAGCACATTGGAAGGCTTTTATGCTTACAACAAGGCGGTTGAGGAGTATACCGATGCTTATGTTGATTGGTATGGTAGGTATTATGAGATGCCATCCTTTGATGAAACAAACTATGAAAAAATTTATGGTGAATCGAAGACGAATTCTATTCATGGTTGGTATATAAAATGGAAGTTGGAACTGCTTTTGAAGGTATCAAAGTATGTCAACGTCTCTTTCAAGACTCAGTTGAAATATGATAATGCGGAGAGAAAGGCTGTTGAAGACAAAAATTACGGACTGCCTCAAGCTAAGATTCAGTTCTGGGAAACGACGTCTTTAGGAGTTGCATATGCGTTCTAATTTTATAAAGGACAGATAAGATTATATGATAAACGAGGAACAAAAGGAGGCTCTCAGGTCGTTAGACTTGAGAGCGTTCTTGTTTGATATGGATGGCGTATTGTACGATTCAATGCCCCATCATGCTTTGGCTTGGATTTATGCTTTCCAACAGGTAGGTATTGAGTATGACAAATATAATGTCTACCTTCATGAAGGAATGACAGGCGATTCTACCATTGAAGAGTTATACCAAAAAGTGCTTAATTTTACGCCTACGAAAGAGGAATGTAAGCGCGTCTATAAGATGAAAGCCGATTACTTTGAAGGTTTAGGTCCTGCGAAAGAAATGCCTTATGCGTTTTCTATTCTCTCGTATCTAAAAGAACAGAATGTGAATCGTTTCATTGTCACTGGTTCTGGTCAGCAGTCTTTATTCAATAAATTGGAGCATTCGTTTCCAGGAATGTTTGAGCGAGAACGAATGGTAACCGCTTTTGACGTGAAGAAAGGAAAGCCAGATCCAGAACCATACTTGATGGCTTTACAAAAGGGAAATTTGCAACCTAATCAAGCAATTGTTGTTGAAAATGCACCTTTAGGAGTGCGGGCTGGTGTGGCTGCGGGTGTTTTTACGATTGCGGTTAATACGGGAATTTTAGAGGAGGAAGATTTATTGGTTGAAAAGCCTAATATGTTATACCATTCAATGTATGGTTTGTATGAAGACTTGCGCGAAATCATTGAATTGGCAAAGAAGTGATATAAATCTTTGATTTGAGGAGCGGAAAGGGACGACACAATTTTTTTTTAAGTAATTTTAACCTATATTTGTTTGCGAAGGTCTCTTGTAGACACCATGAAAAACGCAACAAGATGAGAAAACTAAGGTGGATATTGTTTCTGCTCCCTTTGTTGTTCGCTTGTGTGAAAAGTGACACGGGAACTTTCGATTCTGATTTAGAGAGAATTAAGAGTCGAGATACTCTTTGTGTGGTAACGTTATCTAGATCAACAACCTATTTCGACTATCAAGGAAAGGAGATGGGCTATGAATTTGAGATGGCTCAGCGTTTGGCAGAATATTTAGGCGTGAACCTGAAGATGGTGACAGCTCGTGATGTGGATGAAATGGTTAAAATGCTTGATAATAAAGATGTAGATGTAATTGCTTATCCTGTTACAATCTCAAATGAGATGAAGGAGAAAGTTGATTTTTTGGATCCTGTTTATAGAACAAAACAAGTGCTTGTACAGCAACGTAGAAAGAAGAAAAAATTAGATGTGACAGAGGCAATGGATTTGACAGGTAAGGAGGTATATGTCGTTGAAAACTCGAAATATCACAAACATCTTGTATCGTTGGATGATGAAATTGGTGGAGGAATACAGATTCAGTTAGTCTCCAACGAAGAGGATGAGGAGTCTCTTATTGAAAAGGTATCTAAAGGAGAGATTGAATATACTGTGGCAGATAATACGATAGCAAAGCTTAACAAAACGTATTATGATAATATAGATGTAAGTGTGGTTTTAAGCCATTCTCAAAAATCTGCGTGGGTTGTTCGGTCTGGAGCGGACGATTTGAAAATAGAGATAAATAATTGGTTTTCAAAGATTCAAGGAGATTTTACTTATCAGTATCTTTATCATAAATATTTCGAAAAGCAGAAAAACTATTCAAAGAAAAATCCGAAGTATATTGATAAGAAGACCATCTCAAAATTTGACCCGTTGTTCAAAAAGTATTCTCCGATAATTTCGTGGGATTGGAAACTGCTGGCTTCAATGGCTTATCAAGAGTCTCGGTTTAATCCAGATGCAAAGTCATGGGCAGGGGCGATGGGGTTGATGCAAGTGTTGCCGTCGACAGGGGTGAGATATGGCGTGGATAGCCTTGGCTTGTCAATCCCCGATCAAAATGTAAAAGCGGCTGCAAAGTATTTGAGAAAGGTAGATGGAATGTTTGGTTATATAGAAGATAAGGACGAGCGAACAAAATTTGTCTTGGCGAGTTATAATGCTGGGGTTGGCCATATTCGTGATGCGATGGCCTTGGCGGAAAAGCACGGTCGAAATCCTGATAAGTGGAGTGATGTGCGTACGTTTGTGTTGATGAAGTCAAAACCAGAGTTTTTTAACGACCCTATCGTGCGTCATGGCTATTTGAGGGGGGAGGAGACAGATCGTTTTGTCTCTGAAATAATGGTAAGATATAAGGAATACGATGAGATGATAATTGATTAGCAAAATATGTGTAAAGTCCTATCGTTTTGTTATCTTTGTAAGAATGTAGGGGCGTTCTGTTGAAGCAAGTTTTTGAGTTATGCCTTTGCTTGCTGTAGCTTGGAAAGAGGCTGTGGCAATTGAATTATGAGGAGATGGATGATTTGATTTTTTACAGCATGGCAAGTGGAAGTAGTGGAAATTGCTACTTTATCGGAAACAGACAATATGGCTTTCTTATTGACGCAGGCATAAGTGCGCGTCTGATGTTAAAAAATCTGAGAGCGATAAATATTGATGTCCCGCAGGTTCGTGCTTTATTCGTTACACATATTCATAAAGACCATACTCAGTCTATGAGTGTGGTGGGTAATCGTTGGAAAATTCCCGTTTTCACTACGAAGAAAACCTTCTTAGAAATAGACAAGGCTTCTTATATAAGAAAAAGGGTCGAATATATGAATCGTCATTTTTTGGAGCATGGAGACCGCATTCAGTTGGGGGATTTTTTCATAACCTCTTTCTTCGTTCCGCATGATGTGGATGATAATTCTGGATTTGTCATTGAATATAAAGGGAAAACAGTTGTTCTGATAACAGATGCGGGACGTCTCACTCAGACGATTCTGCAGACGATTGGTTGTGCAAATTACCTCATCATAGAGTCAAACCATGATAAGGAAATGTTGTTGAATGGGTCGTATCCGTATGATTTGAAGCAACGTATCGCAAGTTCACAAGGTCATTTGAGCAATGATGAGGCTGCGTATGCTGTGGCTAATTACATGAATGAAGATTTACGTGCGTTGTTTCTGTGCCATTTGAGTGAAAGTAACAATACACCTGAATTGGCGATTAAGACAATGCAGAGGGAATTGATTTACCATGCGTTGTCTAAAGCAATAAAGAACCCTAAGTTTCCTATAGTCGCTTTGGATCGCAAAGAGGCTCAATTATTTGTATTGGACTAAAAAAGAAGAAGATGTTTACATTGCTGAAAAAAGAGTTTTGTAATTTTTTTGCCTCTCCAATGGGTTACATTGTGATTGGTGTCTTTTTGGTTATTTCTGGATTGTTTTTATGGGTTTTCCCAGGTGAATTCAATGTCTTAGATGCTGGGTATGCCAATCTTGATGGACTATTCTTTTTTGCTCCTTGGCTATACCTTTTCTTGGTGCCAGCAGTGACGATGCGTCTGATTTCGGAGGAAAGGAAAACGGGGACGATAGAGTTATTGCTGACTCACCCCATAACAAAGTTGAACATTGTCTTGTCAAAATATTTTGCAGGTGTGCTATTGGTTCTGTTTTCTTTGATCCCTTCTTTAATCTATTTCCTGTCTGTATGGATATTGGGAGACCCGATGGGAAATATTGATACAGGAGGCACTTGGGGATCATATATAGGACTTTTTTTCTTAGCTGCAATTTATGTTTCAATTGGACTCTTTTCATCATCGCTCACTGATAATCAAATAATTGCATTTATCGTGTCTGCTGTTCTATGCTTTTTCTTCTATACAGGTTTTGACATTATTTCAGGATTAGCAAGTGATGGGGCGTCAGAGAGTTTGGTTGCTTCGTTAGGAATTATGGCGCATTACGATTCAATGAGTCGCGGTGTGATTGATAGCCGTGATATTATCTATTTCTTGGTTGTTACATCTATATTTGTTTTCTTGACGAAGGAGGTCTTGGAAAGAAAGGGCTGATTTTTAATAGTTTATGAACATAGATAGAAGAAAGATTTCGGAGAATGTAGAGTTGTTGATAGGCAGATTCTTGGATGACGAAGAGTCTTTGCTACAAAGTTTTACGTTATTGCAAGACGAACTTCGGAGTGAATTATCTTTGGTTAGGAATAGTCAACGAAGAATAGAAATTTTAGGAGAACATATTCTTCTTAAAGAGTATTTAGGAGAAGAAAAAAGGTTGCTTCACGAAGATAGTGGAAAGCCTTATCTTGAGGATAAACGATTGAAAATTAGTGTTTCTCATTCTTCTCATGGGGAGGTTGTCGTGGTGCTAATCGTTGGTGTGGCTACGTCTTTAGGCATAGATATTGAACGGAAAAGAGCGACTTTGGTTCGGGTGAGGCATAAATTTTTATCGGAAAAAGAACAACGGCAAATTGAGGAAATATCTACAGAGCGTCGGTTAGATGTGATGGCTTTGTATTGGTGTGCCAAGGAGACTGTTTTCAAGATGATGACGAAACCTTTGTATGATTTCGCTAATGAGATATTCGTAGAGCCATTTGAAATAAGTGCAAAGGGTAGACTGACGGTTTGGGGTGATACGAAGGGGGAGAAAAGAAAATTGATATTAGAATATGAGTTGACGGAAGAGTTCGCAATGACGTTTTCTGTTATATAAATCGAAGAAAATGAAAATAAGAAGTATGCAAGAGGTAGACCGTAAAGAGGTCTTGTCCATGATGGAAGTTTTTTATAATTCTCCTGCTGTTTTTACAAATGGAAGTTATGAAATTTTTGTTGCTGATGTAGATGCATGTTTGAACGACTCTCCTTTTTTGGAAGGTTATGTTTTTGAGGAGAATGCTGAGGTTTTGGGGTATGCAATGGTGGCAAAAAGTTTCTCAACTGAGTTTGGAAAACCTTGTGTGTGGTTAGAAGATCTTTATTTAAAGGAATTTGCCCGAGGTAAAGGCCTTATTCCTTCTTTCTTTAAGTTCATAGAAGAAAAAAATCCGAATGCCGTATTCCGTTTGGAGGTAGAGCGTGAAAATGAGCATGCAGTACATGTCTATACGAAGGCAGGATTTACTGAACTTCCATACGTTGAGATGAAGAAGTAGAATCTTCTACAACCAACTGGTCTGTTTTGATTCGTTCCATATACTGCTGTATGATGGCTTTCATTTCGCACTCCATTTGGAGTTGAGGCTCTAATTTGCCATTTAAGTCATTCTTCATGGTAGAGTCTGAAAGCGCATATACAGCAGTTGTTTTTGTGCCGTCAAATTGGACGTAATAGCCATTTTTGACAAATTGATAGATGCCGTTGTTGTGGTTGATTGCAGAAAGATTTTCTCTTGGGGTGTTAATGAGATCAAACCCGAAAGCGAGATAGGGGCTGTCGTAGTGAAGTATGCCTAATATTGTCGGCATAATGTCTGTTTGTTGGGCAATTTTATCTTGTATGCCTGTTGGTATTTCTCCAGAAGGATCAAAGAAAATGACTGGAACACTAAACGCTCCTAAGTCGGTGTTGTAGTAGTCATGGTTGCTCATGTTGGTATGATCTCCTGTGATAACAAAAATGGTGTTCTTGTACCAATCTTGTTTTGAGGCATATTCAAAGAATTTTCTGAATGAGTAGTCTACGTATTGGATGGGCTTGTGAATGGCTAAGTCTCCTTCTTGAAATATATCTTCATACTCTTTGGGTACTACGAAGGGGTGATGGGAGGTTGCAGTAAAGATACTGGTCATGAATGGTTGCTCAAATTCATTCATCTTTGTTGCGTAGTATTGCAGGAATTTCTCGTCCCAGATAGCCCAGGTGCCATCATAGTCTGCCTCGCCTCCAAATCTGCTGTCTGCAACGTATTCTGTCATTCCGTAGTAGTCTTTAAAACCTGTTCTTCTGGCAAAAGATTGAAATCCCATTGATCCGTTGGGCGCACCATGGAAGAATGCCGTGTAGTAGCCTTTTTTATTCAATTCCGTGGCTAAACCTCCGATTCTATCGGAATAGTAGGGTGATAGAACCAAAGGTTCAATAAATCGAGGGATACTGGAAAGAACGGAAGGCATAGCGTCTATGCTCTTTCTACCTGTGCTATATGAATATTTGAAAGTTAAACTCTTCGTTATCAAAGAGTCAATAAACGGGGTGTAGCCGATATATTCAGGACCGAACTCGGTATTTAATGCGCCTACATATTCTCGAGCTAAACTTTCCCATATAATGACGACAACATTCTTGTTTTGAAATGGTATTGAGTCATTGGGTTGATGTATAGGAGAGAAAATTTTTTGCAATTCTTCTTTGCTGAAATATCTACAATCGGGATAAGAATGTTTGCCGATGGTGCGAATCATTGAAAAAGGTGTGTTTAACACCAACGTTGTTTCTGTTGCCTTTGATGTATATTGGTTGGCATTGCTTAGTGTGATAGGACGTACGAATGAACCAAATCCACCTCGTATCCCATTGATTGTTAAGAAGACAATCAATGCGAATAGTGGAACTTTGTATAAATAATAAACCTTTATATTGTTAGGTTTGTTGATTTTTGGTGCTTTATAGATGAAAAATAGGAAGATAAAAAAAACGAATGCTGTGAGTACGAGATACCAGTGGTTTATTAACTCTGCCTTTAGTATGGACAGTAGGTTGCTTTCTCCTTCAAATTCTTGAAAGATCGTACAGGTGGTTCTTCGTCCTGTGAAGCGAAAATATACTGTGTCGCAAAGGTTCATCACGACACCTAATCCGTTGAGTATCACATAGTAAATTCGTCCGATATTGTCGGATAATTTATATTTGAGGTGGCACGGAAATGCAAGTAACAAAATTAGTAGAATATTGGTGTAGAGAACAGCGGTTAAGTCAAATCGCATCCCCCCAACAATGATTTCTAACCAATGAGAGAACGATATGTCTGTGTAAATTGCATGGTTTTCAAAGAAAAATACAAAACGGCAGGCCATATACACAAACATAGCCCAGAAAATATTCCAGATTAACGAAAAGGTTTCCGAAGAGAAGCATCTGGAAAGTGATTTTTTCATGTCTTAAATATTTACGATTCCTAATCGTTATTGTTTAACATTGACTCTAAAAGTTCATCTAAATTAGGACTGAGAATGATTTCTGTTCTTCTGTTTTTGCTTCTTGACTCTGTAGTACTGTTGTCGTTGATAGGACAAAATTCTGCACGTCCAGAGGCTGACACCTTAGCAGGATTAACACCTTTGTTCTCTAATAGAATGCGGACGATGGCGGTTGCTCTTTTAGCACTTAAATCCCAATTGTCAAGGATATAGCCATTTCCTCGGTAGGCGAGACTGTCAGTGTGTCCTTCTACGACAACGTCTATGTCTCTGTTTTCTGATAGAAATTTTGAAAGAGTCTTGAGTGCAGCCCCTCCTTTTTCATCTACTTCCCATTTGCCTGATTTAAACATAAGTTTTTCATCCAAACGAACGTAAACTTTACCGTTTTTGTTCTCTACTTCTATGCCTTTTCCCTTGAAGTTCTTAAAAGCAGCTGCCACTTTTTCTCGCAAACTTTTCAATATACTATCTTGTTTACTGATGATTGCGTTGAGTTCATTTACTTTTTTCACCTTTTCGGAGAGTTGTTGCTCTTTTAAAGAAAGTGATTTGGAGGCTTTGTCTAACTCTTCTTGAGATGTTTTCAGATTCTTTTCAGAAGCAATGAGCTCGTCTTCTCTTTTTTGAAGTTTCTCTTGTGTCTTTTGTAGATCAGCCAAAAGATTCTTTATTTCGTTTGAGTTTGTAGAATTGGTGAGCTTCTCTGTCAACTGTTTATTGGCTGTTTTAAGGTCTTCAATTTCCATTTTTGCTTGATGTAGCGTTTTTGACTGAGAAATGGAGTCCTCCATAAATTTGCGAATAGCAAGTTGAGCTGCTGCAGAGTCGTATTGCATCTGCGAGATCTTCCTGCGAAGTGCGTTGATGTTCTGGCTTTGCTCTTCTGTTGTAACTTGGCATTCGTTGAGTTGATTTGTTGCGTCTGTCAATTCTTTCTTGCTTACACAAGAACAAACAATAAAATTTATGAGAAAAATAGAAGCAATCTTCTTCATATTGAAAAATGAAATGTCGAGAAACTTATTTGTGCAAATTTAGTAAAATTTTTCCTAATTGAGTGAATGTTTATATCTATGGAAAAAGAAGACGGTTGGGTGTTTTTTTTGCACTCAACCGTCTTCTTAATATTTGATTGCTTCCTAATTCTGCAGTGCGGAAGCACCTCCGACAATATCAAGCAACTCGTTGGTAATCGCTTGCTGACGTGTCTTGTTGTACAAGATGTTCAGCTCGTTAATCAACTGAGTGGCGTTGTCTGAGGCAACCTGCATTGCTACTACACGAGCACCATGCTCTGAAGCATTGGAGTCGAGTAGGCAAGCGTACATTTTCGTCCTTAATGCTTTAGGTAATAAAGCCTCTAAGACTTCCAACTTGCTTGGCTCTACAATGAAATCTCCGCAAACGCTATCTTTTGCGTCTTTTCCAGCATCTAATTTGATAGGCAGAAAAGTTTCTGTTTGCAATTTTTGAACAGCAGTATTTTTCAAGTGATGATAGATTAAAATCACTTTGTCATACTCTTTTGTCAAGAATTTATCCATCAATTCGTTAGTGATAACACTGATTGCATCGAATGTGGGGTGGTCGGCAAGATCTGTGTCAATGTCAACCTTTCCCACGTTCTCAATTTTTTTAACAGCGTCTTTCACTTTCTTTCCGATTGGGTAGAGCGTGATAGCAGCTCCTTTATTGCTCTCTTCTTTGACAACTCTGTTCAACTCCTTGATTACGTTGGAATTGAATGCACCGCAAAGGCTTGAATTAGAAGAAAAGGCCACAATAGCAATTTTCTTAACTTCTCGAACGGCAGAAAAATCAGACTTGAAGTCTGTTTCTGTTGCCAAGAAACTCTCTAATATGCTATTCAGACGGTTCTGATATGGCAAAATGTTTTCGATAGCCATTTGTGCTTTCTTCAATTTTGCCGATGAAACCATCTTCATCGCACCCGTAATCTTCTTAGTGGAGTTTACTGAGGCGATTCTTGCTTTTACTTCCTTTAATGATGCCATTTGCTAAGCTCCTTTCTTGATTTGTGAGATAACCGTCTCGGCTTCTTGTTTCAAGATACTCTTGATGTTGTCATCAATCTTACCTTGTTTCAAACTATCCAAAACATCTGCTCTGTGAAGGTGTTCCAATCTTTCAATGTAGACCTTCTCAAACTCGTGAACTTGCTCAACTGGTAATACGTTCAGGATTCCTTGCGTTCCACAATAGATAACAGCAATCTGGTGCTCCACTGGATATGGAGAGTATTGTGGTTGCTTCAACAATTCAGTGTTGCGGACACCTTTGTCAATTGTCATCTTAGTTACGGCATCCATATCTCCTCCGAATTTTGTGAACGATTCCAATTCACGATATTGTGCTTGGTCTGTCTTCAAAGTTCCAGCGATTGATTTCATTGCCTTAACTTGCGCACTACCACCAACACGAGATACGGAGATACCTACGTTGATGGCTGGACGAATACCTGCGTTGAACATGTTCGTCTCCAAGAAAATCTGACCATCGGTGATTGAAATCACATTGGTCGGAATATATGCGGAAACGTCGCCTGCTTGTGTTTCAATAATCGGAAGTGCTGTCAACGAACCGCCTCCCTTTACCTTGCCTTTCAAAGACTCTGGGAGATCATTCATGTTCGCAGCCACGCTATCGTTTCCAATGATTTTTGCTGCACGCTCCAACAAACGCGAGTGGAGGTAGAACACATCTCCTGGATATGCCTCACGTCCTGAAGGTCTTTTCAAAATCAGAGAGACCTCACGGTAGGCTACGGCTTGCTTCGACAAATCATCGTAGACAACTAAAGCATGCATACCTTGGTCGCGGAAATACTCTCCAATCGCAGCTCCTGCGAATGGTGCATAGTATTGCATTGCTGCAGGGTCTGATGCTGTCGCAGAAACGATGATGGTGTAGTCCATTGCTCCGTATTCTTTCAGAGTGTTCACGATGTTGGCCACGGTAGAACCTTTTTGTCCTACTGCAACGTAAATACAGTAAACTGGGTTACCTGAAAGGTACGCTTCCTTCTGATTAATGATAGTATCTATCGCAATCGCTGTCTTTCCTGTCTGACGGTCGCCGATAATCAACTCACGCTGACC
The DNA here is from genome assembly GCA_963626555.1 of Clostridiales bacterium. Classification (GTDB taxonomy): domain Bacteria; phylum Bacteroidota; class Bacteroidia; order Bacteroidales; family Paludibacteraceae; genus UBA1181. The sequence goes on along the minus strand of CAVFXQ010000013.1, from coordinate 18,554 downwards.
GCGTCCAATAGGAATCATTGCATCGATTGCTTTCAAACCTGTTTGCAAAGGTTGTTTTACTGGCTCTCTGAAGATAACTCCTGGAGCCTTTCTCTCTAACGGCATCTCCAACAAATCTCCTTTGATTGGACCGAGACCGTCGATAGGAAGACCGATAGAGTTCACAACTCTACCAACCATGCCTTTACCCGTCATGATGGAAGCGATTCTCTTCGTACGCTTCACTGTGTCACCCTCTCTAATTTGGTCGGTAGGACCGAGCAACACAGCACCCACGTTGTCCTCCTCCAAGTTCATAACAACGGCATTCATACCGTTCTCAAACTCGAGAAGTTCGCCCGCTTCTGCATTCTGTAGTCCGTAGATACGAACTACGCCATCGCTGACTGACAGCACCTGGCCTACCTCCTCAAACTTGACTCTTGTGTCCAAGTTTTGAAGCTGCATTTTCAGCACGTCGGATACTTCACTTGCTTTTATTGCCATAATAAAATAGTTCTTAAAATTTGAATACTAATGCTTGCTACGCCTCTGCTGAGTTGTTGCTTAACAATGTGTTTTTCACAGTGCGCAACTGACTTTTGATGCTGGCATCCAACTGATAGGTCTCTACATTCAAAACAAAACCACCAATTAATTCTGGGTCTACTTCTTTCTCAAACTCTATATCCCCGTCTGTTACAGACTTCACTGCCTGTCTCATACGATCTTCCTCAGCCTGAGTAATAGGAGCTGCCGTGACTAATTTGCTCGTGATGATGTTCTTTTTCTTGCGATACATATCTTGGAACACCAAGCAGATGGTTCGGAAGTATTCTTCTCGTTTATGCTCGATGACCAAATCTACAAAGCGACTAAATTCGGTGCATACTTGGGTACCAGCAGCAGTGATTATCAACTCTCTCTTTTTCTGGTTGGATATTGTTGGATTGTCCAACGCCTCACTTAACTGTGGCACTAACGAGAAATTATCAGAAAGCGTCTTCACATCATTGTACACCAACTCCTCGTGTTTGCTATCTTCTGCAAACATATAGAGTGCTTTGGCATACCTTGCTGAAATTTTACCTGTATTCATCGGCTTTACGATTTAGCTATGTTTACCTCATCCAAAAGTTTGTTGATCATGTCGAGTTGGGCATTCTGGTTGTCTAATTTGCTTCGCAATACCTTCTCTGCTATGTCTACAGATAAGGCGGCAACCTGAGAACGAATCTCCTTTACGGCATTGTCTTTCTCCAATTGGATGCTTTCTTTCGCATTTTCAATGATCTTGTTTGCCTCTACGTTCGCTTGTGTTTTGGCATCCTCAATCATTTTATCTTTTAGTTTGGTGGCTTCTCTCAACATTTCGAGTCTCTCATTCTTGGCCTCTGCTAACATCTTTTCGCTTTCTGCCTTGATGTTGGCTAAGGCGGCGTTAGCTTGGTCTGCTTTCTTAAGAGATTCTTCAATGTAGTTTCCTCTGTCTTCTATCATTCCGACGATAGCAGGCCACCCCCACTTACCAAGAATGAAGACGACAATAAGGAAGCATAGAAGCATCCAGAATAAAAGTCCAAAATCTGGTGTCAGTAATGACATAATTTTATCCTTTTAAAAATTATACGAACAATGCCAAAATAGCAACGATGATAGCCAAGAATGCTGCTCCCTCGACCAAGGCTGCGGCTACGATCATGTTGCTTCGGATGTCACTTGATGCTTCTGGTTGACGACCGATTGCTTCCATTGCAGATCCACCAATCTTACCGATACCGATACCTGCTCCAATTGCTGCGATACCTGCTCCGATAGCTGCACCTAATTTTGCAGTCGCTACACCTGCAGCTGCTGCTTGCAATAAAATACTCATCATAGTTTCTAATTTTTAATTGTTATTTGAATTTTGTTATTTCTGATTTTTTTTGCTTCGTTTATTCGTGTTCCTCTACTTGCGCCATTCCGATGAACAGGGCTGATAGCGTCATAAACACATAGGCTTGGATGAAGCATACCAAACATTCCAACAACGACATAAATACAACCAACAACACTGATATGACGGACACTCCTGCTCCTGCAACTACATTCATTTGCCCGAATACGAAGATTAATCCAATCAATACCAAAACCATCACGTGTCCTGCGAACATGTTCGCAAAAAGACGGATGCACAATGCAATCGGCTTCGTGAAAATTCCCATCACCTCAATGAACTGCATGATTGGCACTGGTGCTTTCAACCATACTGGAACTTCCGGCCAGAAAATCTCTTTCCAATAGCCTTTTGTTCCGCACACATTTGTTAGTAAAAACGTGAGTGCTGCCAATACAAAGGTGATGGCGATATTTCCTGTTAGGTTTGCTCCTCCTGGAAAAATAGGAATAATACCCAACACGTTGTTGATGAAGATGAAGAAAAACGCAGTCAGCAAATAGGCCGAGAATTTCTTGTAGTTCTTTCCAACACTTGGTTTAATGATGTCGTCGTGCAATGATACGATGAGTGGCTCTAACAATGCTTGTAATCCTGTAGGCCTTGTGCGAGGATTCTCACGGTATTTTTTTGCTATTGATAGGAAGATGATAAGCAAAAGCGCACAACTGATGAACAAAGACATTACGTTCTTTGTGATGGAGAAATCTAACGGACGTTCTCCTGTCGCCACTTCGATTATCTTTCCCGCATTGTCGCCTTCCTCTGCAATCTTGTATCCTTTGTACTCAACGTAGTGTCCTTCGTGTCCTAACTTGTTGGAACAAAAAACATCTAAACCGCTTTGTCCATAGACGATGCAGAGTAGAGGAATAGAGACATGCACATCTCCAATTGTCGTGATATGCCAATCGTACGCATCTCCAATGTGACCGAAAATCATCTCCTTCATATTCAGAGATTCACCCTCTGACGTATGTCCGGACTCCTTTTCGGACGCTGCTCCAATAGTGTCTATTGTTGCCATCTCGCTAGTGTCTTGTGCTTGGAGAGAAAAACTCATCATCAAACAAAACACTGCTAAGAGTGCGCCTACAATTCGGCTTATCATTTTGTTTCTGGACTGTCTCATTTTTCTTTTTGATAATCCTTGTTTAATTTTAAGAGGACTGTTGCCTCGAATACCGAATATGTTATGTAGTAAACTACAAACATCGTGATGAACGGAATGACGAGTGATTTGTGAAAAAAAGCGTAAATAACCGCACCTATTACAGTTATGAACAATTTCAATCCCTTGAACAACATAAACATACGTCCATATTTGTTCCCCTCATTCTTATTCCTGTCCAAAGTGAGTATCGTTAGGATTCCAAAGAGCGAGAAAAAAACTGACAACACGCTTGCTACTACGTTCAACTCCTTGTATAGTGGAAGAATTTTTGCAAAAACGACGTTGGCCACGATTGCTAAAATCAACATTACGATGACTAATAAACAACACGCTTTTTTTGTCTCTTTCTCCATTGAAACTATCGTTACGCTAAAACATTTTCAACACAAACAGAAATCACATTGTTTTTGATTTCTGCAAAACCTCCGTCTACTTTGATTACGGTCTGTTCTCCTCCTGAAAGAAAGGAGATATTTCCGTTCTTCAACGATGAAATCATTGCGGCGTGGTGGGGTAGGATAGTGAAACTTCCTGCGCTACCTGGTAGATTTACTTGCTCTACCTCGCCTGCAAAGACCAACTTGTCTGGTGATATAATCTCCAATTTCATATTGTAGAATTTTTAAGACCGTTAAGCAGTTGCTTGAGACATCAGTTTCTTTCCTTTCTCGATGGCGTCGTCGATTGTTCCTACGTTCAAGAACGCCTGCTCAGGAAGATCGTCAACCTCACCATTGATGATTGCGTTGAAACCTTTGATCGTTTCTTCTATTGGCACCATGACACCTGGAAGACCTGTAAACTGAGAAGCTACATGGAATGGCTGCGACAAGAAACGTTGAATACGACGAGCGCGAGCAACGACCAATTTGTCATCTTCCGACAATTCTTCCATACCTAAGATGGCGATGATGTCTTGCAATTCCTTGTATTTCTGAAGAATTTGTTTCACATTCTGAGCGCACTCGTAGTGGCCCTTTCCAATTACGTTTGGATCCAAAATACGAGAAGTAGAGTCCAATGGGTCAACCGCAGGATATATACCCAACTCGGCGATTTTACGGCTCAACACGGTCGTCGCATCCAAGTGAGAGAATGTGGTTGCTGGAGCGGGGTCTGTCAAGTCGTCGGCAGGCACATATACAGCCTCTACAGCAGTAATAGAACCATGTTTAGTTGATGTGATACGCTCTTGCATTTGTCCCATTTCGGTTGCAAGGGTTGGTTGGTAACCTACGGCTGATGGCATACGTCCTAACAACGCAGATACCTCGGATCCTGCTTGGGTGAAACGGAAAATGTTGTCCACGAAGAACAATATGTCTTTACCTCCTTGTCCAGAATCACGGAAGGTTTCTGCTACGGTCAAACCAGACAATGCAACTGAAGAACGTGCTCCTGGTGGTTCATTCATCTGTCCGTACACAAGTGTTGCCTGAGATTTTGCAAGTTCGTTGTAGTCGATTTTGCTCAAGTCCCAGTCTCCTTTCTCCATTGCTTCTTTGAAAGCATCTCCGTAACGGACGATGTTTGATTCGATCATTTCACGGAGTAGGTCGTTACCCTCACGAGTACGCTCTCCAACTCCCGCAAATACTGAGTAACCGTTGTAACCTTTGGCAATGTTGTTAATCAACTCCATAATCAACACCGTCTTACCTACACCAGCACCTCCAAACAAACCAATCTTACCACCCTTCAGATAAGGAACTAAAAGGTCGATGACCTTGATACCTGTGAAGAGGATTTCCTTGGATGTTGCTAATTCATCGAATTTAGGAGCTTGACGGTGAATAGGCGATACATCAGCGCGATCAAATGTTTTCATTCCGTCGATAGGATCGCCCACAACGTTCAACATTCTACCTTTAATCTGGTCACCTTTAGGAACCGCGATTGCTCGTCCTAAAGCCTCTACCTTCATGCCTCTTTTCAAACCATCGGTTGAGTCCATCGCAATCGTACGGATTGAGTTCTCTCCGATGTGCTGCTGGCACTCAATGATGAGGCTGCTTTGTCCTGGACGCTCAATCTCCAACGCATCGTGAATCTGCGGTAGAGATTCCTCTATGTTTGGAAAACTTACGTCAACAACAGGTCCAATCACCTGTATGACTTCACCAATTACTTTTGCCATGTTAGCTATTTTTGTGGTATTAATATTTAATTTCAAATGTTTTTCTCCTCGGTTGCAGGTGTTTTCGTTCACTTCCAAACTCCCCATCTTTCAAGAGTCTATCGTGAGCAACCTTCTATGCAAATATAGTGAATTTTTTATGCGGTGTAATTTATTTGAGACTTTTTTTGAAAAAAGTTTTTGCAGATTTGTTGCTTTATGAATGGTTGTAAATGAAAATTCGTGATTTGCAACAAATTGTTAGTCGTTCCAAGAATTATATGTTGTTTTTCCCCCTTAATATAATTTTGTGGCACCCATTTCTTTAATAAATTCTTTATTACCTCTTTTAATTTTGTTACTTTTGCGCTAATGTCTATGTCTACTTGTAAATCTAAATGTAGAAGCACTTAATGACAGTAGACAAGAATTTTGAAAATAAAAGGAATAATATATGAATATCTCGTACAATTGGTTAAAAAGATATATCAATCTTGATATAGAACCAGAGGAAGTATCGAAAATTTTAACTTCTATTGGTTTGGAAGTTGGCAGCGTTGAAGAGGTAGAGTCAATCAAAGGTGGATTGAAAGGTTTGGTGGTTGGTGAGGTTTTAGAGTGTGAAAATCATCCTGATTCAGATCACTTACATGTAACAAAAGTGAATGTTGGTGGAGAGGAACCTTTGCAAATCGTATGTGGAGCGGCTAATTGCCGTAAAGGATTGAAGACCATTGTTGCCACTATCGGTACAAAATTGTATGATGGAGATCAATCGTTTACTATTAAACGTTCTAAATTGCGTGGAGTCGAATCATTCGGTATGCTATGCGCTGAGGATGAAATAGGTGTGGGTTCAAGTCATGATGGAATCATTGAGTTGCCATCTGAAGTGAAGGTCGGAACGCAGGCAAAAGACTATTATAAAATAGAGAGCGATTATGTCATTGAGGTAGACATAACTCCAAATAGGATTGACGCAGCTTCTCATTATGGAGTTGCAAGGGATTTAGCGGCTTATTTTAAATTACACAATGACAAATATGCCTTGAGAAAGCCTGATGTTTCTGCATTCAAAGTACAGAACAACGACTATCCTGTAAAGGTTACTGTTGAGAATGAAAAAGGGGCTTCTCGTTATTCTGGTGTCGTTATTGCTAATGTCACGATTAAAGAGTCGCCAGAGTGGATGCAAACGCTTTTGAAGAATATTGGTTTGCGTCCTATTAACAATGTGGTTGACGTTACGAATTTCATGCTTCATTCAATGGGGCAACCTTTGCATGCTTTTGATGTGGATAAGATTGCTGGTCGGCATATCATTGTAAAGAATTTACCAGAGGGGACAAAATTTGTTACTTTAGACGAGGTTGAACGTACGTTGAGTGCGGATGATTTAATGATTTGTGACGAAAATGGACCTGCATGTTTGGCGGGCGTTTTTGGAGGATTAAACTCTGGTGTGACGGAGAATACGAAGAACGTATTCATTGAAAGTGCCTATTTTAATCCAGTCTCAATTCGTAAATCAGCGCGTCGTCATGGTTTGAACACGGACGCTTCGTTCCGTTATGAAAGAGGTTGTGACCCTAACAATACATTATATATATTGAAATTGACTGCGCTTTTAATCCAAGAGGTGGCAGGAGGAACAGTTTCTTCAGAAGTCTATGATAACTATCCAGAAAAGATAAAACCATTCCCTGTGTCTCTGAATTATCAGACAATCAATTCTTTAATAGGAAAAGAAATAAAGAAGGACGAAGTAAAGAAGATTTTGAGTGGGTTGGAGATTGAAGTGAAGAGTGAGACCGAGGATTCTTTACAGGTTGAGGTTCCAACCTATCGTGTGGATGTCCAAAGAGAGTGTGATGTTATAGAGGATATTTTGCGTATTTATGGGTATGATAATGTAGAGGAAGGTAGTTCTTTACGTTCGTCAATTTCATATTCGGAAAAGCCTAATTCTTTGAAATTGCAGAATTTGGTGTCTGAGCAGTTGACCGCATGTGGTTTCCATGAAATTATGAATAACTCCTTGACGAAACTCTCTTATTATGTCGAGGAGAATGGTTTTCAGGAAGGAACAACTATCAATGTCTTAAATCCATTGAGTGCTGATTTAGGATGTGTCCGCCAAACTTTGCTTTTTGGAGGTTTAGAGAGTATTGCCTATAATATCAACAGAAGAAACGGAGACATCAAGTTCTATGAATTTGGTAATTGCTACCATAAAGATCCGTCGAAGACATCGACGAATGAACAGCCTTTGGCTCCATATTCGGAGGAGATGCACTTAGGAATTTGGGTCGCAGGAAATAAGACTGCTCAAAGCTGGGTTCATTCACAGGAAAAGACATCGTTTTATTTTTTGGCAGCGTACGTCAACAATATTTTTGCGAGATTGGGTATTGACCAGAAAAAATTAATTGTGGGCAAATATTCGGATGCGGTGATTGCGGATGGTTTGACGATGATGACAGCGTCTGGCAAGAGATTGGCGACATTGGGTGTTGTTGCGAAAGGCTTGGCTGCTAAAATGGATATTGAGACTGATGTTTATTACGCAGATTTGGAGTGGAAGAATATTCTTTCAGAGTTGCGCAAACATAAGGTAACGTATCAAGAGGTTTCTAAGTTCCCTGAGGTGAAGAGAGATTTGGCTTTGTTGTTGGATGCAAATGTTGAGTTTTCTCAGATCGTAAAAGTAGCTAACGAAACAGAGAAAAAACTTTTGAAAGAAGTATATTTGTTTGATGTGTACGAGGGAAAGAATTTGCCAGCAGGAAAGAAATCGTATGCGGTAAGTTTTATCTTACAGGACATGAACAAAACCTTGGCAGATGCGCAGATTAATGCGATTATGACCAAGATGATAAAGAATTTTGAAGATAAGTTAGGAGCATCTATTCGATAGCGTATGAAGAAGATAATTTGTATGTTAGGGGGAACCCTTTTGTTGTTTTTTTCTGCTTGTACGAAGAATGATTGTAATTGTACATATTACAATGAGAACGGAGAGCAGATAGACAATTACACTGGAGATTTTGAGGATATGGATGTAGCCTCTTGCTCTGATTTGTCTACAATCGAGGAGAGTCAGATTGGAGATAAAGAGCATACGGGGTATATCTGTAAATAAAACCTAAAAATAGAATCGAGAGAGAGGCGGGAATACTACTTGTCTCTCTCTTTGAATTGTGTTAGAGAAGATGAAGAAGAGCGAAGAAAACGAGGTGGAACCAGTAGGCGCTTTATTACAGCAAGTAGAATATCCTGATGATTTGAAAAGATTGTCAGAAGAAGAATTGCCCCAATTTTGTGAAGAATTGAGGCAGTTTATTATAGACGAACTTTCGCATAATCCTGGACATTTAGGAGCTAGTTTAGGTGTGGTGGAGTTAACGGTTGCTCTTCACTATGTTTTTGACATGCCCAAGGATAATATTCTTTGGGATGTGGGACATCAGGCGTATGGACATAAAATTCTGACAGGACGACGAAAGGTTTTCCATACTAACCGTCAGTTGGGTGGTTTGTCTGGCTTCCCAAATCCTGCAGAGAGTGAATATGACTCGTTCATAGCTGGACACGCCTCCAATTCTATCTCGGCTGCTTTAGGTATGAATATTGCAGATTTGCTGAAGAATGAGTCTGATCGTCGAACAGTGGCTGTTATTGGAGATGCTGCTTTCGGGGGTGGATTGGCTTTTGAAGGATTGAATAACACTGCTTATTACAAAAATGACTTGTTGATCGTTTTGAACGATAATCACATGGCCATTGATAAGCCTGTTGGGGGAATCAGTGAATATTTGGTAAGGCTAACAACATCAAAAACCTACAATCGTTGGCGTTATAAGGTGTCGAAGATTTTAGAAAAATTAGGTTGGATCAATGAACATAATAAAGCGAATTTTATTCGTAGAAATAATTCGCTGAAAGCAGCGTTGACAAATCAGCATAATATTTTCGAAGGACTCAATATTCGTTATTTTGGACCAGTAGATGGACATGATGTGAAACTATTGGTGAAAATTCTTCGGGAAGTAAAAGATTATAAGGGCCCGAAGGTGCTTCATATAAAAACGGTGAAGGGAAAGGGGTTCAAGCCTGCGGAAGAGGCTGCGACAGAATGGCACGCACCTGGAAAGTTTAATAAAGAGACGGGAAAGCGTGTCATCGCTACGAAAACGAAGGATGAACCACCTCTCTTTCAAGATGTTTTCGGATATACTTTGTTAGATTTAGCAAGAGACAATGAGAAGATAGTAGGGGTAACTCCGGCGATGCCTTCTGGCTGCTCTATGATTTATATGATGCAGGAGATGCCTGAACGTGTCTTCGATGTGGGGATTGCTGAGGGACATGCAGTAACATTTTCGGCAGGTTTGGCAAAAGAAGGAATGATGCCGTTTTGTAATGTCTATTCTTCATTTTTGCAACGTTCGTACGATAATGTGATACACGATGTCGCTTTGCAGAATTTGGACATGGTTTTGTGCATAGACCGTGCTGGTTTGGTAGGCTCGGATGGCGCAACGCATCATGGGGCTTTTGATCTGGCAGCCTATCGTTGCGTGCCTAATTTGACGATTGCGTCACCTATGACAACGGCTGAATTGCGTAATCTGATGTATACCGCATCTCAACCTGGAAATGGACCTTTCCTGATTCGTTATCCAAGGGGAAAAGGAAATGCGGGCGAATGGCATTTGCCTTTTCAAAAGATGGTAGTAGGAAAGGGATATTGTGTATCGGAAGGAGATGATTTGGCTGTGTTGACGTTGGGTCCTTTAGGAATGAAAACGCAAAAAGCAATTGAGAAAGCAAGAGAGAAAGGTCTTTCTGTCGCACATTATAATATGTTGTTTTTGAAGCCTTTAGATGAAGAATTATTGCACATAATCTTGAAAAAGTTTAAGAAGATTGTGACGGTGGAAGATGGTTCAATAAGAGGAGGTTTTGGTTCGGCAGTATTGGAGTTTCTTGCAGATCATCAATATACAGACGTGAAAGTGGCAAGGGTCGGTTTGCCAGACCTCTTTGCTACTCATGGTACGCAGGACGAATTGTATAAAATGTATGGTTTGGATGAAGAAAGCATTCTTGATAAAATTCTTGAAATCGCAAGCATTGAATAATTATATAATGAAATTGGATGGGGAAGAAATTTTCAAATGAAAAGATTGCCACTATAATAGTTGGAGTGGTAGCTGTTCTAACATTGCTGTTTTTCTTTGTCTTTACGGAGACTGTAGATTATTTCTCGGCTGTGAATGAAAATGTTGTGCCGTCGTATGTGTCGTTTATAAAACAGTATCCCGAAAGCCGTCGCATAGAGAAGGTCAAAGAGAGGATGAAACCATTGGAAGCAGCGTATTTTTTGAAGAAGAGATCAAACAACACGTTAAGGGCGTATGAAGAGTTTTTGAGAGCCTATCCAGATGGAGAATATACAAGTGAAGCCACTCGTTTAAGGGATTCTATTCTACAGGTTGAATTGGATATTGAAAAGTATGGCAACAACGTCTTAGAGCAAGGTGCAGTGCCGTACGAGGGTTATTATGGTGCTAATCAGGTGGCTAAGACGAAATTCAACGCAGATATAGAGGTAACAGCACCAATCGCTTTTGATGTGGTGGCTGTAGTCCGAAAAGAGAATGAGTTAGGAGAAGTTGTTTCGCATGCGTATATTAGAGCAGACAGCAGTTATACTTTCCGTGTTGACAATGGTAAATACCAGGTGTTCTTCTATATTGGCAAGGGCTGGATGCCGTCTAAAAAAATGGAGAATGGAGTAGAAGGAGGATTTGTCAGAAATGAGACATTCTCGAAGGATGACCCAGTATCGCTCGCCAATGAGGTGATAACCTATCGTGTAAGTATGGTACAAAAGAACAGACGCTTTAAGCAAAGTACTCGCTTAGAGGTTTTGAGAAAATAGAGGTTGTGAAACCGTATTCTTTCTTTTATTGAAGTTGTAGACTACAGCAGATGACAGAGAAAATAACTGTGTAGAGGACGATGACAATTAGGCGGACATCTTTCTTGGCAAACCCAGAGGACGTATATTTTTTGGAATCTAACCTTGGTGTGCAATCGTTGTTCTTAAAATAACGTTCGTGCAATTTTTTGTAGATAAAGTGGAAAAGGAATCCAAATCCTATGCCTAAAAGTGTGCCAAAGATAATATCTCCAGGAAAATGCACTCCCAAGTAAATTCTGGAGTAAGCGCAAAGAATAGCCCAAAGGATTGCACTGAATGTGTAGAGACGATTCTTTAACAATAATGCGCTGAATACGGCAAAACCGAAAGAGTTGGCGGCATGGGAAGATGGAAATCCGAATGCTCCACCATGGTAATCAAAAACATATTGTAGAGCGTCCTCTATCAAAGGATCATGGCTTGGTCTTGGTCGTGCGAATAGTGGTTTTAAGAATCCTGAACTAACCTGGTCGCATGCAACGAAGACTAAAATCACAAGGCCAGCAATAAGAAAAACTTCTTTTCTCTTGTTCTTGAACAATACATATAAAAAGGAGAGGATGACAGGAGTCCAAACGAGAATTTGGGAAATCATCCAGAAGAAGAAATCTATGGAGGTGTTGTGGTATTCTGGAAAATTAAGAGCGACCATTGCTGTATGGTCGAGATTGTTAATGGAATCAATCATTGTTTTTATTTCTAAAAAAAATACATTGCAAAAGAAATGAAAATCGTTGAAAAAGAGAAGAAAAGAATTATGTATCTGTATATAAAAATAGATGAAAGTATTGTAAAAAAAAAGTGATTTTGTAAATTTGTACGGTATTTATATTTGAGGGCGAAGTAAACTGGCATAGTGTATATGAGTTTGAAAAAAATATATTTCTCAATATTTCTGTTGTTCTCAATGTTGCAAATGATTTCTTGTGGAGACGAAGGTTCGTCAATCGTAGAAGAGAAGACATTTACGGCAGGGCAACGGATGGCGTTGGATTCATTGTCGGGACAATGGTCGGCGAATAAGGTTACTTGGAGTATTACGATTGTTGATACTGTAAGTTTTGATGTGTTTGCGGAACCTACGATTTTGAAATCTGGCGGCAAACAACAGGAGTTTCATGGAAAGATGACAAGAAAGTCTATTCAGACGAATGCGGCAAGAGAGGATTCCGTGATAACAGAGAGAGAAGAGGAAGTAATCTTCTTTTTCGTACAACCATCAAGTAGACAGGTTTGTGGATATAAAAGGTTGTCTAACAGTAAGTATGATAATAGTGAGGCTTATATGTATGATTATGAGTTCTTCAATGGTGATAGTTTGGAACTTTCTCCTGTGACTACAACACAACGAAATGTCAGAAAATTCGGTAAAGTAGATGGTAATGAATGAAATCTATGAATGTTGCTGATTTCCTTGAGGAGTGGAACAATGAAAATACATTTGTGGAAGTTCATACTTCGGGTTCTACCGGAAAACCTAAAATAATAAGGGCAGAAAAAAAGAGGATGGTCGCAAGTGCAGAGATGACTTGCGACTTTCTTCATTTAAGAAAAGGTGATTCTGCTCTTCTATGTATGGATCTGAAGCATATTGGAGCGAAGATGGTGGTAGTTCGTTCTATTGTCAGAGAATTGAGGTTGATTGTGGTGCCTGCTTGTGGCCATCCTTTGGAGGGTTTGTCAGAAGTGCCAGATTTTGCGGCGATGGTGCCTTTGCAAGTGTACAACAGTTTGCAGAACGAATTAGAAAGAGAGTCATTGAAGAAAATTAAGAATCTCATTATAGGGGGCGGTGCGATAGATGAACGAATGCTGGCCGAGTTGAAGAGTTTTCCCAATGCGGTGTGGTCTACTTATGGTATGACGGAAACTTTGTCTCATATCGCATTGAGACGTTTGAACGGAGATACTGCCTCAGATTGGTATACTCCGTTTGAAGGGGTGCGGTTGAGGTTGAATGAAAAAGGCTGTTTGTGTATCTATGCACCGAGCGTGTGCGAGGCAGAATTGTCTACGAATGATGTGGCACGCATCAATGAAAAGGGATGTTTCCAAATAGTTGGGAGGTCTGACAATACAATTAACAGTGGGGGAGTCAAGATACAAATAGAAGAGGTTGAAAAATCATTGGGTCAGACTCCTTCATCCGATTTTGCGATAGGTTCGTTGCCAGATGAAAAATTTGGTCAAATAGTCGCTTTGTTGACGACAGTCTCTTCTTACTCTATTATTCGGGATAAAATCAATTTTTTGCCAAAATATTGGAGACCTCGAAAGGTTGTGTTTTGTGATGTTTTGCCGAGAACGAGTAATGGAAAGATAGATAGAAAAGATGTAGAAACATTGCTTAGAAAGGGTAGCCTATAGCGAAGTGGAAAGCACAATCCTCATCCCAATTTAGACCTTTGAAGCGCCATTGCTCGTTTTTCATGCGAGTGGGATTGAATGCTTTGATACCAATGTCGAAACGAAGTAGAAAATAAGAGAAATCAAAGCGAATGCCGCCACCGTATGCGAGGGCTATTTGTTTGTAAAATTGGTTGAAGAGGAATTGACCGTTTGGCTGTGATTCGTAGTTGCGGATAGTCCAAATGTTACCTGCATCAACAAACAAAGCCGCCTCGACTTTCCAAAATAATTTTGTGCGGTATTCAAAATTCATCAGCAACTTTAGGTCTCCACTTTGTTTTACAAAATCGTTAAGGTTTTCTGAGGAATAGTTCCCTGGTCCAAGTGTTCTCACAGACCAACCTCTTACACCGTTTGCACCACCTCCGAAGAATCTTTTTTCAAATGGAACAACAGAACCGTTACCGTATGGGAAAGCGGCTCCAATGTTGATGTGATATACCAAATGGTTTTTCTCATCTAATGCTTGATTGTAGGAATAGTCAATTTCTCCTTTCACATATTGAGCGAAAGGAATGCTTGCTACTTCGTAGAGGTTGTCTGCGTTCTTTTTTAAATTGAATATGTTGCCTACTGCATATAAGATATTGCCTGCGGTCTCAACAGAGGCTTTGTAGACGGTTTTGTTGGTCTTGATGGAGGATTGATTATTGTATGTGTAAGAAAATCCAGTACTCATCACTAAGTGGTCTGAGTAGCTTTCACGAAGAACAGAGTATTTATCTGCGCTATAGACGGAGTCAAAATTGGCAGATGTCGAGATGTTGATGTAGTTGAGGTCTATCAGGTCGATCGTGTATTTATAAAAACGGCGACTGTTGAGTGTGTATTTCATACCTGTGGAGATAGTTGTCCGTTCATAGGTGTTAGGACGTATCTGATAGTTGTAACTAAGTTTAAATTCCGTGTGGGCGTCGATTCTTCTTTTGAAGGAATTCGATAAAAAAGGGAATATAAAACGTGGAAAGTTTATCGTGGTTTCTCCGCCGATGTCTCTGACATATTTGTGGAGAATGTCAGATAGTCCTGAGTATGCTTCTTGTGCGTATTTTGCCTTTATCCCGAGAACTTCTGAACCTCGGAATATGTTTTTATGTGCATATCCAAAGTTGGCGGCAAATCCAAGATCTCCGTTTGAGTTTGTTCCCTCTAAATCAAAGGAGAAAGACTGAGGCTTTGCAGAATAAAGAGATATATTACAATCTAATTCGTTATCCCCATTGTGGAGATTCTCAAATTTGATGTTCGATTGGCGTAGTATCCCGAGTGTGTTGAAACGGGCGTATGTCTTTTCTACCAAGAAATCGCTATAACGACTGTTCGGGGTGAGACGGAGGTCTTCTTCCAATATTTTAGGGCGCATTAAAGGTTTTCCGTTTGAGTATATGGTGATGTTGTCGCTATAGATTAGTGTGTCAAGCTTCCCCACATTGTACATGTTCGTTCTTGAGCCATTGTAAGTGTAGAAATTGATATGTTTGATTTTGTATTGTTGGTGGCTTTTCTCAATCTCTGATCCGTCTGTCATCGTTTCTTTAAAAGGTTTCAGTATCATTTTCACATCAACTTGACGCTCTCCCACGGTACTGTCGGCTTCAAAAGCTAAATATTCTTTAGTGAAATTGTAATAGCCTCGGTATCTAAGGTGGGTGGTGATACGTTCTCTTTCGTCGTCTAAGACATTGATGTCAAATAGGTCTCCCGACTTTATGAGTGTTTGGGCATATCCAAAACGACCATGTCGTAGTATTGAGTCAATGACAGGGTCAACGTCCGCGAAATTATTCTCGAAATTGCGGATGGTGTATGGCTTGTTTGGGGTGATATTATAGGTGACGGACATCTTTTTCTTCTTGGAAGAGTAAGTTGTAGATGATACTTCAGCTTGCATATACCCCTTTGTTTTCATATACTTTTGCAGTTCTTTCTCTGATTGGAACGTGAGATAGGGGTCGTAAATGATGGGAATTTCGCCAATCTGTTTGAGTTTGCGGTTAATGCGCTTGGTGGTGTCTCTACCTGATAGATTATAGACTCCTAAATAGATGCGGAATAGTCCGAATGCTTTAAAATTGGGTCGTTGGCGAACGTATTGCGAGAGTTCGTTGCTGTTCACTGCATTGCCTTCTACGTTGATGTCTACTTTGTCAAGGAGGTATTGCCCGTCGGGAACATATTTGACAGTTGAACAAGCAGAAAAAAAGAGCAACAAAATTGCCCCGAAAATTAATATACCGAAGATTTGACTCCCTGCAAACTTGTTCACTTTTTTCTTTGTATTGATGCGCAAATATAGCATTTGTTATGATACAAAAAAAGAAGTCGCTCTCTACACGAACGACTTCTTTCTTATTTTATGTTAAAAGAATTACCAAGCGAACAATGGCATGTCTTTCATGATTGAGTTCACCTTCTCTCTAACTGAAGTGATAGTCTTATCGCATTCAGGGGCAGTGAGGACTGTGTCTATCATTTCAACAATGACAGGCATCAAATCTTCCTTAGCTCCACGAGTGGTGATAGCGGCTGTTCCGAAACGCAATCCTGAAGTCTGGAATGGAGAACGACTATCAAAAGGCACCATATTCTTGTTGGTCGTGATATCTGCTGCTACCAAGGCCTTCTCTGCTACCTTACCTGTCAACTCAGGGAACTTAGTGCGGAGGTCAACCAACATAGAGTGGTTGTCTGTACCGTTAGAGATAATCTTGTAACCCTTGTCCATAAAGGCTTGAGCCATTGTGGCAGCGTTGACTTTCACTTGTTTTTGATAAACTTTGTATTCTGGTTGAAGTGCCTCGTAGAATGAAACTGCTTTGGCTGCGATGACATGCTCTAACGGACCACCTTGGATTCCTGGAAATACTGCGGAGTCGAGAAGGGCGGACATTTTCTTGATCTCACCCTTAGGTGTCTTCTTTCCGAATGGATTATCGAAATCTTTACCCATCATTATGACACCACCACGAGGACCGCGGAGAGTCTTATGCGTCGTTGTGGTTACGATGTGAGCGTATTTAACTGGGTTGTTTAGTAAACCTGCGGCAATCAATCCAGCTGGGTGCGCCATGTCTACCATGAAAATTGCGCCAATCTCGTCTGCTACTTTACGAATGCGAGCATAGTCCCACTCTCTTGAGTATGCGGATGCTCCTGCAATAATCAATTTTGGGTGTTCAGTACGAGCAACTTGCTCCAATTGGTCGTAGTCAACACGACCAGTCTCCTCGTTGACGTTGTATTCTAAAGCGTGAAAAATCAAACCTGAGAAATTGACGGGAGAACCATGAGAGAGATGTCCACCGTGAGAGAGGTTGAGACCGAGGAATTTGTCTCCTGCGTTAAGGCATGCCAAGAATACGGCTGCGTTAGCCTGCGCTCCAGAGTGTGGCTGAACATTACACCATTCAGCTCCGAAAATCTCCTTTAAACGGTCAATTGCCAACTGCTCGTTCAAGTCTACTACTTCACAACCACCGTAGTAGCGATGTCCTGGAAGACCTTCTGCGTACTTGTTCGTTAATACCGAACCCATTGCTTGCATAACTTGGTCGCTGACGAAATTCTCTGAGGCAATCAATTCTATACCTCTCAGTTGACGTTGGCGTTCCTTTTCGATGATGTCGAAAATAGCTGTGTCTCTTACCATAGGAATTTTATTATGTTTAGTATGTTGCAATAAGAAAATACTTTTTGCAAAGGTAGCGAATTCGTATGTTATAATTGAGAAAAACAAAGGGAAAATCTGTAACCCTTCCAAAATAAAAAAAGAGAAGTCCAAACCTTTATAGTCTGAACTTCTTCTTTGTGACCTCGGCGGGATTCTAACCCACAACCTTTTGATCCGTAGTCAAATGCTCTATACAGTTGAGCTACGAAGCCATTACTGTAGCAATCGTTATTCCCCGATTGCGTGTGCAAATGTAACACGTTTTTTTGTTATATCCAAATTGAAATGAGAAAAATTTAATGCTACTTTTGTGTTTCGTGTTTTTTCACCGATTATTGTTAAAATGATGAGTAAAAATAAAATTGGATTAATCGTAATATTGCTTATACTCGTAGTAGCGTGTGCTATTAGCAGTTATTGTATTCTTTTGAAATCTAATGTAAAGGTTGCGGACGAAAGAATGTTTATTCTTGTTGATCCTGAGGATGGACAAGCTGAGATTTTGAAAAAAATAGAGGAGACAAATTGTATAATAAACATGTCGTCCCTAAAGATGGTGGCGTCTGCGTTTCATCTTCAAGAAAGGAAAAAATCGGGTCGTTATGAGTTGAAGTCGGGTGAGTCGAACATTGATATCGTTCGTAAAATCATCTATGGTCGCCAAACGCCTGTTCGTATTTCTTTTAACGCTGTGCGAACTAAGGAAATCTTGGCTGATAAGATCACAGAGAAACTCCAAATGTCGGCAGACGAGTTCCTAACGGTGTTAGACAGCCCGGAGACTTTGCAAAAGTATGGGTTGAATTCAGAAACAATTATCTCTATTTTCCTTCCTAACACATACGAGGTGTATTGGAATATTTCTCCATCTGATCTTATAGAGCGTATGAAGAAAGAGTATGATAGGTTTTGGACGGACGACAGACTGTCTCGTTTGGAAGATTGTCGGCTGACTCAAACAGAGGTCAGCATCTTGGCTTCTATCGTCGAGGAAGAGACTTTAAAGAAAGACGAGAAGCCTATGGTGGCGGGGCTTTACCTCAACCGCTTGCGTATCGGGATGGCGTTGCAAGCCGACCCAACCGTCAAATTCGCTTTGCAGGATTTTTCTCTGAAGCGCATTTATGGTGGTCATCTACAGTGTGATTCTCCTTATAATACTTATAAATATGTGGGGTTGCCCCCTGGCCCTATTCGTACTCCCTCGGCCGATGGCATTGATGCCGTGCTAAACTATACGCATCACAACTATCTATATATGTGTGCAAAGGAAGATTT
>CAVFXQ010000012.1:59945-60542 GCA_963626555.1 Clostridiales bacterium | reverse complement strand
CTTATATTGAGGAGATTGCCAAGGAAGTTCAAGATTTAGTTTTTGATATATTTCTATAAGTTTTATGTTCAATGTGTCTGCATCCATTCCAATAGTAAGCGTTTTTACTGCGTCTTGTATCGTGGACACTTCTTTCTTGAAAGTATCTAAATCAATATTAAATAACTCGGCACTATACTTTTCTAACAAGATGGCTTGCTCACGATAATACATTACGACTTTGTCAACAGAAGGTATTTTATTCAATATGGAAACAATCCAATTGATTGCCTTATTATTATCAAGTAAGTATAAAAGGGAACAACTCATTATACCTGTGACTAATGTTCCCAAAAAGGTTTGTACTATTGACCCGATTACAGGAATTGTGCCAATTGCTGTTTTGCTTATTAGTTCTGCTACCATTGTTCCTGCGATGACACTTGCTCCTGTCGCAAGGATTTTTGCACCTGCTCTGATTCTTTCTCCAGGAGGTAAACAGTCGGGGTTAAACAAGAGTACTTTAGTGGCAGACACCAGTGAAGCCCATGATTGACGTAAAATCTTTACAAGATTCTTGGCTGTGGTAAAAAATATATTGCAAAGAGTTGTTGTTAA
>CAVFXQ010000012.1:0-59935 GCA_963626555.1 Clostridiales bacterium | reverse complement strand
GCTTAAGAATCTGTCCATCAAGTCTCTATATCTAATTTTTGCATTGACAAGTCCTTGTTTGACACCATTGCCAATACTTTGAAATAATGATTCCCCCTCTCTCTTACCCTCTTTTATTGTATCTTTTACAGCAAACCATATTTCGCTGAAGACTAAGCCAAGAACTTGTTTTGCCCCCATCTGTAGACCTGTTTTTATTGCTGCAAATGCGGTGTCTTGAAAGAAGAATTTGCTTGTATAGTATGCTTGATTAATCTTTTGTTCGTATGATTTTTTCGCTTTTTCGTAGTGAGACAAAAGGTTTGATTTTGTGTTGAAATCCAACCCAGGATGTTCATTCACATACGCTTTGATATCAACTAATTCCATTGGAGCATCGCAACCATGGATTCTTCGGTACTGCTCATTTTTGTTTTTAGCCCAAGCCCCCATTGACGCATTTAGGCTCTTGTTTGTCCATGCAAAGTTCGCTGGATTATCAGCCAACGATTGACCAGACAATCCAGATAATACTCTTCCCCGATCCTCATGGATTGATTTACACTCAATTATGTGGTCTAGCTCAGCCTTTCTGGTGGAAGCAATTGCATTTGTATGTCCATAGAAACCAATTTTACCAGACTGATACTCGTCATCTATATCTTTGTAAAATTTCTGCCAATTTTTTCTTTTTTCATGTTTAGTTTGCTGAAAGTTGCTTCCTTCGTGGTAACTTCTTGCATCATACGATGGGCGAGTATTGTAAGCCAACTCATTGGACGAATTTCTATAACCCATAAGTTCATCTTGTCCGATTCTTCGGACATTCCGAATCGTATCTACATCGCCTCCATATTGATCATGAATCATAAAATCCAACCCGAAGGAGGTGATTAAGCTGTCAATGACAACTTTTTCGTATTGTTGAAAAATACTCGTATAAGCATTTTGTTCATCCAATACGGCCGTTGTGGCTACTGCTCCGACAAAGTTTTGTCTTGTTGATACCATGGTGTGTATTTCCATTCCTCTGCACCGGCTCCCATTGCAATGTCCTAATAATGAATTCCTATACAAACAAAAAAAACGTGGAGCCAGTTCATCGCTCGTTCCACGAATTGAGGCTCTCGCATTGCCCTGCTTATCGAAACGAGCAACGCAATAGCCCCACGTAGTGTAAGTATATAAAACATCCAATACAGAATGGATGAACACACCCATTCTTGCGTAGACAATATATGTTACACTCATAGGGCGTTCCGTTGCTTTGTTTTTGACAAGCAGTTGTGAATTTGCGAGATTCCAATTCGTCAAAACCAAAGCGTACAAAAACGCCTTTTTTGTATGTATGCCTGCAACTTTACACTGCAAGCGTGGCAAATTTATATGAAAAAAGGGAGAATTTACGCAATTTTCCCCACAAAAAAGGGAAGACCCGCAAGCCTTCCCTTTATATTCATAATTCCTACTTCTACATTCCGAAACTGATGCCGTTGATGTATTCGTAGATTGGACTGATCAAGCCTAAGACAATCATGCCGACTGTGCAGATCACTAAACCAACGCGGGCTGCGCAATCGCTCTTGAAGGTGGCAATCGGTGTGTCAGACTTTTTGATGAACATCGCCTTCACTACTAATAAATAGTAGAAGAGGGAGATGATGGTGTTCAACAAGGCGAGGAATACCAAAAGTACTTCTCCTTGCTGGATCGCTGAAGCGAAGATGAAGAACTTGCTGAAGAATCCTGCGAAGATTGGAATACCTCCGAGGGAGAACATCGCCAACATCATCACCAACGCCAACTTAGGATTGGTCTCGTAGAGTCCGTCGTAATCGTTCATTGATACTTTGCCTGTCTTGTTCTCGATCGTCGCAATGACTCCGAAGGCTGCCAAGTTGGTGAATAGGTAAATGAACAAGTAAAACACCATTGATGCCATACCTTGCGCGGTTCCTGCGTAAACTCCCAACATTAAGTATCCTGCTTGTGAGATTGATGAGAAAGCCAAGAATCTCTTCAAGTTCTTTTGACGGATAGCAAAGAGGTTTCCGACAGTGATTGTGATGACGATGATCCACCAGAAGAATTGCTTCCAAACCTCTGGATAGTTAGAGAACGCCTTGATCAAAATGCACATCAACGTGAAGGCTGCTGCTCCTTTTGAGATGACAGAAAGGTAAGCGGTAACTGCTGTTGGCGCACCTTGGTAGGTGTCGGCTGTCCACAAGTGGAATGGTACGAGCGAAATCTTGAAACCCAAACCAGCCAAGAAGAAGATGGCTGCCATAATGTGGAGTGGGGTTGCGGTGAAATTGTTTGCTACCTCGCTGAAGTAGAGTGAACCGCAAGTACCGTAGATCAATGAGATACCGAAGAGCATCACTCCTGATGAGAAGGCTGCTGTCAAGATATACTTGGCTGCTGCCTCTGCCGATACGTTCTCTTTCTTGTTGAAGGCTACCAATGTTGCCATTGGGATAGAAGCCGTTTCCAAACCGATGTAGAACAAGAGGAAGTCGCCTGACGAGATCATCAAGTACATTCCGAAGAGTGTCGCAAGGGTCAAGAAATAGAACTCACCAACATATTTGTAGTTGGTTGTTTTATTCCATTCATATCCGAAGAGGAACACGAAGAGTGTACCGATATTCAAGATGTTCTTCACAAACACGTGAATAGGAGAGGTTACATACATACCTCCGAACGACTCTGCGTCCCCAATATTCCATGCGAAGAAACCTAACGCCGTATGAATGGCAAAGAGAGCAATGGTGAAGAGTTGGAATCCCTTCTTTTCCTTTCCCCATGCCAAATCAGCCAACAAGGTCAATATCAAAACCACTACCAATGATAGTTCGTGGTTCATAATTAGAAAATTACTATAATCCATATTCTATAGTTTTATCATATTTGAGTCGTTCAACTCTCATTAGAATATTTTAACCAAGTTTTCGATACCGCCTCCGATCATGTTCGACAACCAGAGTGGTGCGAGACCGATAGCGGCAATGGCGAAAATCAATCCAAACACTGCTATTTTCTCATACCAGATAGCGTCTGTCAATGTCTCGTGGTGTGGATCTTGCATAGGTCCGAAGAGAATCTTGCCGACCACCCGGAGAATGTAAACCGCTGTGATAACGATTGAGGTACATGTCAAAATCACGAACACTCTATGGAACAGGTCTGGGTGTTGGAATGCTCCAACGAAGATGGTCATCTCAGCGACGAATCCGCTCAAACCTGGCAATCCGAGAGAGGCCATACCCGCAATCACATAGCAAACGCAAAGCACTGGCATTACCTTCATCAAACCGCCCATTTCGCGAATATCACGAGTGTGCGTTCTTCCGTAGATCATACCAATCAAGGCGAAGAACAAGGCTGTCATCAAACCATGAGACACCATCTGAAGGATGGCTCCCGTCATCGCTGTCTTGTTCATCATCAAAAGGGCGAACAACACCAGACCACAGTGGCTCACTGACGAGTAGGCGTTGATGTATTTCAGATCATTCTGTACGCATGCGCTGAACGCTCCGTAGACTACACTGATACCTGTCAAGATGATGAAGATCCATGCCAAGTCGTTTGCTGCTTGTGGCATCAGATACATGGCAACACGGAAACATCCATAGCCTCCTAATTTCATCAACACTCCTGCGTGCAACATTGACACCGCTGTAGGGGCGCAGGCATGACCATCTGGCGACCAAGTGTGGAATGGGAACATAGCACCCAAAACACCAAATCCGATGAAAGTGAGAGGAAAGAAGATGTACTGCCAATGCATGTCTGCTCCTGCTTGTGCAGAGGTAGCGACATTACGCGAAATCTCCTGAATGTTGAATGTTGCGACTCCTCCCTCTGGGATAGAGTAGTAGTAGATACCCAAGATGCCGACCATCAAGAAAGCAGAACCTCCCATCAACATCAAGGTCAACTTCATGGCTGAATACTCTTTGTTTCCACTTCCCCAAAGTCCGATGAGGAGGTACATTGGAATCAAGGCAACCTCGTAGAAGAGGAACATGGTGAAGAGGTCTAACGAGATGAAAAATCCGTAAACACCGATTGAAAGCATCAAGAACCATAAGAAATACTCCTTTGTTTTATTTTCTATGGCGTATGAAACGAATGTTCCTGTGATAACAACGATAGAAGAAAGCAGCAACATTGCCACAGACACACCGTCAACTCCAACAGCGTAGTGAATGTTCAAAGCCTCATACCACATAACGGATTGCGTGAATACGAATTCGTCTGTGACTCCGCTTTCTCTCATTCCTAAGTAGGTGATTGTCAAGTAGGCTGAGGTCGCCAACAATGCAAATCCTCCAATAGCCATGACAGTCCTAATCAAACTCTTCTTTTCCCCTGGGATACAGAAAAGTATCACCATCATGACGAGGGGAATGATTACAAATAATGATAAAATATTCATTGTCGTACTATTTTTCTATTAGAGATACAACGATAATGCTGTTATGACAATGACACCCATGATAAAGAACCAAGCATAACTCTGAACATATCCGCTCTGAATTTCTTTCGTCTCTTCAGAAGTCTTGTTAGTTATCCATGACAACAAATTCATGAATCCGTCGATGATGTGTCTGTCGAACCAAGCGATAGGTTGGCAGATACGTTGGAAGATGATATTGTTGGTAACGAACAAGTAAACCTCGTCGATATAGAAACGATGGCATGCTGCTGTGTAGAAGCACTTGACTGAGTTAGCAATGCGGTCTGGCTTTTCATTCTTCTTGTAGTAGAGGAATGCTGCGATGGCTATACCAATGGCCGCTACGCACAAACTTGGAATTGCGACGTTCCAGTGTGTGTGAATCTCATATCCGATATAGTCAGATGAAATCATCTTGCTGAATGGGAACCATCCACTGGTCAACGTGTAGACTGACAGGACAACCAAAGGAAACCACATGTTGGTTGGTGCCTCATGTGGTGTGTGGTGGCTGTAGTCTGGTGTGTCATACCAGAAGATGCGGAAATAGAGACGGAACATGTAGAAGGCGGTGAGACCTGCTACAAAGGTCTGACACCAGTAAAGAACGGGTGCAGACTCGTGTGCTGCTACCAAAATCTCATCCTTAGAGAAGAATCCTGAGAATGGGAAGATTCCTGCTATGGCAAGACATGCAATAAGGAACGTGATGTGCGTAACCTTCAGATATTTCCAAAGTCCGCCCATAGCGTCCATCTCGTTGCTGTGAACTGCGTGTATGATACAACCTGCAGCCAAGAACAAGGTGGCTTTGAACATTGCGTGTGTGAATAGGTGCCACATTGAAGCGGTGTAACCTAAACCTTCTTGTGCGCCGTAGCCAGAAACACCCAAGGCAACCATCATATAGGCAATCTGCGAAATGGTAGAGAATGCAAGCACTCTCTTGATATCCGTCTGCGTGCAAGCAATGACTGCTGCGAAGAGGGAAGTGAATGCACCGATGTAGGCGATAACCTCCAACACGAATGGCGCTTCAAAGCAGTAGATAGGGAACAAACGTGCCACTAAGTAAACTCCTGCTACAACCATTGTCGCAGCGTGGATTAAGGCGGAAGCAGGTGTAGGACCCTCCATTGCGTCTGGCAACCAAATATGGAATGGGAACATGGCTGATTTTCCAGCACCTCCCAAGAAAATCAAGAACACCGCAATCGAGATGATTGAGAATCCTCCAAGGGTAACTCCACCCATTGTGCTGTTGACAATAGCAACATGATTGTCTGTAACGCTTGTCAATGGACCGAAGTCGAACGTCTGAGTGTAGTAGGAGAGAATCAAGATACCAATCAAGAAGAACATGTCGGCGAAACGTGTAACGATGAACGCCTTCTTTGCTGCTCTTACGGCTGATGGCTTCTTGAAGTAGAAACTGATGAGCAAGAATGATGAAACACCCACTAACTCCCAAAAGATATACATTTGGAAGATGTTCGTGGCGACAACCAATCCTAACATTGCAAAAGAGAAAAGAGAGAGAACGGCGTAGTAACGCTGGAATCCTTCTTCTCCGTGCATATAGCCCATACTATAGATGTGGACCATGAATGAAACGGTTGAAATAACCACTAACATCATCGCAGAAATAGGATCTAACAAGAATCCTATACTGATGACTAACGAATCGGTCATTCGCAACCAGTCCATGTTGAAAAGAACCTCTTTAGGGTACTCAGCACCACCATAGTTGGCCATAAAGTATTGAATCGCAATACCATAGCAGATGACAGTGGTGATACCAAAAACTGTAGTTCCTAATAAACCTGCACATTTAGGACAGAGTTTATAGCCTAACAATCCTAAAATGAGGAACATCGCAAATGGCAAGGCCAATACAAAAGGAGCTAAAACTGTAAAATCCATGCCATTAGTATTTTAAATCGTTAATATTCTTCGCATCAATGTTTCTATTCTTACGATATACATTGATGATGATTGAAATAGCAACTGCCGTCTCTGCTGCCGCAACGACGATGACAAACAGACTGTAGATGAAACCTTCCAACTGGTCAGGATACAAAAATCTGTTGAACGCAACGAAATTAATGTTTACGGCGTTGAGAATCAACTCAGTAGACATTAAAATACTAATGAGGTTCTTACGTACGATAAAACCGTACACTCCGATAAAAAAGAGGAGTGTGCTGACTACAATGTAACTTTCTAATGGCATACTCATTTTTTGTCCTCCTTATTGATTTGTGCCACTACTAAACTTCCGATAATGCACGCAAGCAACAATATGCTGGATGCCTCAAACGGCAACAGGTATTGATACTGGCTTGTTCCCATTAAAGTGTCTCCAATTTGGTGCATGTCCAAATTGTTGGCGATCTCTTCTGAACGGGTAAAATCGGCGGTGACAAACTTGTACTTGAAAACTGTGATGAGCGTTAGTGCCAACCCGCTAAGTGCAGCCACTGCTCCCATAATCGACTTTATCTTAGATGTCTTCTCTTTCTGTTCTCCCAAACTTTTAATAAGTACAATGGCAAAAATGAAGAGAACGACAATACCTCCCGCATAAACGGAAAGTTGAACCGCAGCCAAGAATTCATAATTCATATGAAGGTATAGTCCTGCTATACTGAACAATACGAAGAATAAATAGGTGGCAGCGCGTAAGATTCTTGTGGTCGTTACCGTCAAAACCCCGAACAAAAGAACGCAGGCCGACAGTATGACAAAAATGATATTACTTGCTGTTAAATATTCCATATCAGATTATTGTTGAGGGTTATTTTTCTTCTCCTCTAATTTAGAACCTTCATGGTTCAACTGCTTGATCAATGCATCTCTCGTGAAGGTTGAATGCTCGAAATTGTTGCTCCAAACAATCGCCTTCTGAGGACAATTCATAGTGCAAAGTCCACAGAACGTGCAACTTCCGATGTCATACAAATATTGTCCTAAAACCTTCTTCGTTTTTCCATCTTCGGTTGTTACATCTTTTTTGATGATTTTAATCGTTCCATTCGGACAATTCATCTGGCAAAGACCACACGCCGTACACTTATGTTCGTTGTTGGCATTGTGTGGCATTGTCAATTCTCCACGAAAACGTTCTGCATACACTTTCTTGCCTCTGTTCTCTGGATACTCCTCGGTAATTGGCTTTCGGATGAAGTTTATCATGGAGATGCGCATTCCCAACAATAAATTCCAAATGCCGGAAAATAAGTCTTTTATATATTGTATCATCTCTCTAATTTTTTAAAAAATTATCACCCATACGGCCATAACCAACAAGTTCAGTAAACTAATTGGCATCAAAATTTTCCATTCAAGGTGCAACAATTGGTCAATTCTAAGTCTTGGAAACGTCCATCTTACCCACAAACTGAGCAATACCAACGCAAAGACTTTTCCGAAGAACCACAACCATGATGGAATCACATCCATCGCACTGTTAAAGCCTGCAGCCCACTCTGCATTGATGTGAAATGGCTGCCATCCGCCCAAGAATACGGTTGCTGCAATTCCCGCAATGATGAACATGTTCAAGTACTCTGCCAAATAGAAGAATCCAAATTGGATTCCTGAATACTCTGTGTGGTATCCTGCTGTCAACTCAGATTCAGCCTCAGGCAAGTCAAATGGTCCACGATTGGTCTCTGCATGTCCTGCAATCAAGTAAATGATGAAGGCTACGAGTGCTGGCAACGGCGCTTGAAATATATACCACGCATTCGCCTGACCTGCAATGATGTCTGAAATCTGGAGTGAACCAGACAAAAGTACCATTGCCATCAATGAAAGTCCTGCAGACAACTCGTAGCTGATGAGTTGTGCACCACAACGCATTGCTCCGATTAAGGTGTACTTGTTGTTACTTGACCATCCTGCCAACAAAATTCCAAGAACTCCCAAGGAGGAAATTGCTAAAAGGTAGAATACTCCGACATTGAAATCAATGCATACCAAACCTTGACCAAACTGCAATGCCCCAAACGTACAGAATGAACCTGCTAGTGCAAAGAACAATGCAGCTTTAAACAACAATTGGTCTACATTGTTGATGTGGATCAGTTCTTTTATCAAAATCTTAATCATATCGGCCACACTTTGGAATATTCCGAACGGACCAACCCTATTGGGACCTAAACGACATTGGAAACGCGCACATATCTTACGCTCCAAATAAATGAGTATCAGTGCCAACACCGCATAGAGTGTTAACAATACTGCACCGATGATAACCCACTCTACCAAACTCGTAGCCCATCCTGGCAACGAACTTGAAAGCGCTTGGTGTATCATCGTTACTATGTTTCCTAACTCTAAAACTAACATCTTTTTATTTTCTTTGATTTAATGTTTCGAAATCTGCTCCTCTCATTAACGATCTGCGCATGGAATTACATAGTCAAGAGATGCTCCAATCATAATCAAATCGGCTATTTTCTCGTTCTGACACAATGGATCCAATGCTGAAATCAATGTCATACATGGAGAGCGGAATTTCACACGGTATGGATTCTTACCTCCTGTACTGTTGATGTAAACGCCGAAGTCTCCTCTGGCATTCTCAACTCGTTGGTAGTATTCTCCTTCTGGCAACTTGATCAACGCTGGAACTTTCGCCTTGAATCCATCGTCTGGTAGGTTGTTGATGAGTTGCTCAATGATGCGAAGCGACTGCTCAATCTCGTCCAAACGAATCAGATATCGGTCGAATGTACCTCCGTCTTGTCTGATTACTTCTTCGAAATCCAAGTTCTCATACCCTGCGTAAGGTGCAATTTTTCTTACGTCGCATGCCCATCCTGATGCTCTTCCTGATGGCCCAGTAACGCCTAATGATGCAGCCTTCTCCTTTGTCAAGAATCCGATATTATCCATACGGCCCTTGGCGATAGGGTTGTTTGTGAAGAGAATATGATACTCTTTTATCATCTTGCGCATATATGGAATGAACTCCTTGACTTGGTCAACAAACTTCGGACTCACCTCGTTGGCTACTCCTCCGATAACGTTGTATCCAACCATAAGACGACCTCCGCCTGTTTCCTCAAATATGTCCATGATTTTTTCACGATCTCGCATACCATAGATGAAGGCGGTAATAGATCCCATATCCATACACATACATCCCCATCCTAACAAGTGAGATGCGATACGAGTCAACTCATCAAAGATGATACGAATGGCTTGAGCTCTCTTTGGAACTTCAATTCCCATTGCATTTTCTACGCAAAGGCAGAAAGCGTGGCGGTTGATCGCTCCTGAAAGGTAGTCGAGACGTTCTGTCAAATGCAAAATCTGGGGGTAGGTGCGTGTCTCACACATCTTCTCAATTCCACGGTGGATGTATCCGAAGTTAGGGTCAACTTTCTTGACGATCTCACCATCCAATGACACACGAAGGTGCAAAACTCCGTGTGTTGCAGGGTGCTGCGGTCCGATGTTCACCACATAGTCATGCTTGCCAAACAACTCATTTGTTTTCGTAACCAAATTTCCATCTTTGTCGAATGTAATGGTTTTCGAATCCTCCATGTTCTCGACTGATTCATTATTTACCGAGACAGGGTTAAGTTCGGGGTTCGCATCGTAGTCTTTTCTTAATGGATAGCCATTCCAGTTATGACGCAAAAATATGCGACGCATGTCTGGGTGGTCAATGAAGCGAAATCCAAAGAAATCGTATGCTTCACGTTCAAACAAATTGGCTGATTCCCAAATATCGCTTACTGTTGGAATTTCAAGCTGTTCACGATTAGGTGTAACCGCCTTCAAAACCATAAAAGCATGTTTATCAACGGTGGAAGTCAGATGATAGACAACTTCCATGTTCTCCTTTTTGTCGACTCCCGTGAGGTTCAACAAAACATCGAAACCTTCCGCCTTCAATCTCTCTGCCACCTTGCGGAGTTGATTGGGCGAAATGCTGACAGTAGGGTATTGTTTCTCCTCTACAACGAGAGAAGAGTCAACAGTTGCTATAATATCTTGAATAGTTTTCATATCCTACTTCTTCTCTTCCGTTTGATTGTTTGATGAAGACATATCCACAACTGGCTTCTCTGGCAGTTTGAAGAAATTCTCCACTTTGATTTTTCTCTGAAGTTGCATCATACCATAAAGCATGGCATCTGGTCTTGGTGGACAGCCTGGCACATACACGTCAACCGGAATAATCTCGTTGACTCCTTTCACAACATGGTAAGAATCTTGGAATGGTCCTCCGCCGATTGCACACCCGCCGACTGCAATGACATACTTTGGTTCTGCCATCTGGTCGTACAAACGTTTCAACACTGGAGCCATCTTGTGTACAATCGTACCTGCTACAAAGATAACGTCTGCCTGACGTGGCGAGTTTCTCGTCACCTCCCAACCGAAACGCGCAAAGTCGGTACGCGCCGCACCTACACACATAAACTCAATACCACAACAGCTTGTGGCGAAGGTGAGTGGCCAAACTGAATTGGAACGTCCCCAGTTGATGATGTCGTCTAAAACACCAACAAACACGTTGACTCCACCTTTCTGAAGTTCCTCAACGTATTTCTCCAAGTACGCATTGTCCTTGAAGTCCTCCGTCTTCATGTTTTTAATCTTGATGTCTTTTACTTCCATTCTAACGCTCCTTTCTTCCATGCGTACGCTAATCCGAGAACGAGAATGAAGAGGAAGAACAGCACACTAACTAATCCTACCGCCCCTAATGACTGCATGATCGTTGCCCATGGAAACAACAACACTGTCTCCACGTCGAACATCAGAAAGAGGATGGCGAATAGATAGTAGCCAATTCTGAACTGCATCCATGATGTACCCCTCGTCAGGATACCACACTCGTACGGTTCTCCTTTTTGTGCATTGGTCGATTTTGGAGACAAAAGCCAGCCGATTAGCAAAGCCCCCGTCACCATGACGATCGCCGTCACCAACACTACAATAAAAATCTCACCTGAACTCATTACTGTTGGTTATTAATTAATTTTACTTCTAATTCATATTTATAACTCACCTTTAAAAACGGAAAAAACTGTATTCGTTGCAGAATACAGTCTACTCTTCTCTCGGCGAAACGAACTCCATCTCACACTTACACAAGGATGCTGAACCAGCGACAAACATACAATGAAGAACATTCTGGTCCTTCAACTGCTTGTAAATGTTGTGTTTAGAAGCCATTCGTTTTTCTCGTTTTTAAATCTTAAAAATTATGAAAATTCACAGGCAAATTTGAAAAAGTTATTTGAGTTTGCCAAGAAAAACACATCGTTTTTTGCGCTTTTTTTCTGACAAATTGAAAGTGTTTCTTTGTGTAACGCTCTCTTTGCCGTTGTTTTGCTTACAAAAAGTCGTTATTTTCTTTTATTATAGTGCAAAGTGTAAGCAAAATATATGTTTAATACTGCAAAGTGAGCAATGGACTCGTCTCTTTTTCTCTTTTTAACATTTATATCACTTCTATTCTTCTATTTTGTATAGAATATAGTCGCGTACTAACGAAAATTCTTCAGCTTTCACTCCATTGTTTACTAATATTGCTTCGTCTGCACTAAACATCTTTGCAAATTGCTGCTTTTCTTTGCCAATCTTCTGATATGCCTCTTTATAATAGGATATGGATTCTTCTATCTTCTTTTCGCATAGTAGGATGTGTCCAATGTTCATCCAATCATTTTCGTTGCGGTTTTCCTTTTGACTCTTCTTATAATACTTTTCTGCATTCTCCAACTTATGACAAACAAACGAACACCATCCAATCGCTTTTGCCGAATAGGTATTCTCAGGGTCAAGGTAGTCTATTTTGTAGAGTATTTTTAATGCTTCTTCGTATCGTTCTAATTGTATTAAGCAACTTCCTATGTTTTTTTGATATTTGATGTTGTCAGGTTGTAAAGACAAACATCTTTCATAATTTGAAAGACTGTCTGTGTTGTTTCCTATCTGCTTCTGACAGTATGCTAAATGCTCTATCACCCAGATGTCATTCTCCATCAAACCATCTGCCTTTTCGTAATAGAAAATGGCTTTCTCATAATTTCCCAATTTTTGATAACATAACGCTGTTTTTTGCGTCAAGTCTACATCATTTGGCTCTTCTTCTAACAATTTTTCCGAAATTTCTACAGCTAAGTCGTAATTTTCTTTCTTCATCTGATAGTCGCAGATAGTTCGCAGGATGTGGTTTGATCGTGGATTTATCTTTACAATTAAATTCTCATGAAGATTTTTTAAGTTGATCAATGGATTATAAAAATCATTTTTATCCTTGTTTAATTTGTAAAATCTATGTAAATCTTGGATATATGCAATCAAAATCATCTTCTTGTTTGTCTCTGTTGTCAACTCACCATCTTTCATTTCTGCGATTTGTTCTTTATTCGTTAGAATGGTTCGCATGAGCATTGACCTCAATTCTGTTGGTATTTCAGCGTAGGAGGCCAACATTGAATACTTGTCTGAATTGCACAAAAATGGTAGTCCGACAAGCGATTCTATGACCGATGTGTCTATGTTTGGTGCCTTGAATGATCCAAAGATGTTTTCGTCATAAAATGGTAAAAACCAATTCTCTATGTTATTGAAGAAAGGGTATTGTTTTAACTGTGAAAAAGTACCCATAAAGATGTCTCCTCCTTCCATCTGAAATTCTGAAATTTCTTTGGCTTTTTCTGAGATAGAATTGTTCTCAATCATTGATTGCCAATCGGGATTGATTTCATCCATTTTCTCAAGTTCTTCTTTATCAGCGTTTAACAGTTTATTAATGTTGATATTCTGATCGTTTAAAGGTTTTGCGAATGGAGTGTTCTTCAATATGTTTGGCAGTTCTTCTCTCATTTTTTTAGTGAATTTCTCCGTCTCGTTACTTCTCAATATCTGTATGATAGTTTCTTTTAAATCTTCAGCCAAATTTTCATCTTGAAACATCATCAAAAATCGTGCGTTGAGGTTCTTCGCTATTGAAATTCGCTTCTGATGTGCGTTAACGCAGAATATTAGTCCCACCAACGCTCTTTGTTGCAACATTTCCGCTTTGCTCTCCACCAGATCAAGCAAGATATGAAATTTGCTTTCATCGTAGGTCCGTAATAATGCCAATGTGATTGCTGTAATGTACACGCATTTCTCTTCTATTGCCACATCATCTGAGTCGAAAATGTTCTTTACTGTCGCCACATCATTGCTACTGAAAAACTCTGTTAGCCATATATATTGGAAAATATTATGAAAACATTCAGCTATGCTATATTGTGAAAGGTCATTTGTTTTTGTCCGAGTGCGTTGAACCTCTCTCTTTTTCTGATAGACAATATTAGTTGAGTTCTTTGTAAAATAAATGTCGCGTGCCTTGTCCGCCAATCGTAGTAAGTCTGTCTGTAATTGGACGTATATAGACTCCTGTGATGGATCTATAATGCCATTCATCGCATAATTTAGTAGGTTTTTATAGGTTCCTTCCACCATCCGACATTGGTCGCTCAGTTCAGAATTATTGGTTTCTGCAATCATCCTCTGCAATTCGTAAAAACTTACATTGAGTTCTTTCTCTATTGCTTGCGCAATGATTTTTTTATATAATATTTCAAATTCTCGATTTGTCATTGATTTTAATTTTAATGAAAAGTACCTCTCTAAAAAACTTGTTTTTTTACGGAAAACAATTCCTTATTCTCCTTTTGTAAGAAGATAAAGGGAAAACAAAATAGGGTAGTAATTTACATGTTTTTTAGTAAAAACAGGTGGTTTTCGTAACAAAAATCCTTTTCACCTTTTTTTCTGAAAGAATTCTTTCATTATGTGTGTACATGTATCTTCTTGAATACCACTTGTAACTTGACACTTAGGATGTAACGCTTTGGGAGCTAAGAGGTTATAACCTCGTTTTTCGTCTTTTGAGCCATAAACCACTCGTTTGATTTGAGCCCAACCAATTGCTCCTGCACACATCGGACAGGGTTCAACGGTTACATACAACGTACAGTCTGTAAGATATTTAGCCCCTAAATAATTAGCTGCCATGGTTATCGCCTGCATTTCGGCGTGGGCAGTAACATCAGTGAGTGTTTCTGTTAGATTATGGGCACGTGCAATGATTTTTCCTTTGCAAACAATGACTGCTCCAATGGGAACTTCATCTTTTGCCTCCGCTTTTTTTGCTTCTGCAATAGCTTGCTTCATAAAATAGGTATCAGAGACTATTTCGTTTTCAACCTCACCATTACATTCTTCATTTTTCATGGCAACCTCAACCTTTCAATCTTCAACACATTTCTTCTTCTGAAAAAAGACATGGAGCATTGTCTTCTAATTTCTTCCAGGCCATACGAATCAATGTGTCTCGTAAAAATTTTGACTTGTTTTTGATTTTACACTCTTTGAAAAAACGCTCCATTACTCTGAACTCTTTTTCGTTCAGAGTAATGGAGATTCTTTTATCACGAATAAGCCGTTCTTTTTTTAAAGTGGCTTTTTTCGTTTTTCTTGGATTGTTATTCGCCATTTTTTAGCGAATTATTTCAAAATGAAATCCGTAGCATTCGTCTTTTCAAAAGAAGACTGCAACTCGTTCAAGTTTGTCTCTGCTGCTTTGACTGCCTCTTGCGCTTCTTTCAACTTTGTTTTAGCTTTGTCGATGTGGGCAGTGTTCTTCTGATACTCATTGCGAACATCTGCCAAATCGCTGTCGGTCAACAAGCGGCTTGCTTGCTTGAAGTGTCCGTTGAATTCATCTTCTGAGCTATGGGCGATACGTACTGAACCAGTCTTTTGATCAGCATAGAAGAATGTGAAGCTCAAGCCATCAGATGCAACACTTTGAACCAAGCCCATTTTAACGATTTCTTTTTTATTTTGAGGATTTGAGAAAAACACAACGTCGCCTGCTTGCATCTTTGCGATCTTGCTGATAGATTTTCCTGTCTTGCTCAATTTGATCATATCTTCTGGAGTGTCAACACCCAATTTCTTGTATGTATAGATTACCAAGCCAGGGTTGTCAAATGCATCTTCTCCTTTAGCGCCAACAGAAAATGGCTTGTTGTTTTGTTGAAGTGTATATGCTAAAGCTTCGCTGATGGTCTTGCATGGTGCGTTTACGATATCCAAACGTGTACCTGCCATTGCTACGGTACCTGCCATAAGCAACATTGCAACAGTTAATTTGACTTTCTTCATGATTTTAAATCTTGTTATGCTTCTTAGTTTGTCAATTACAAATGCTTTCAACTTTCATTGTCAACAAAAAAGTTAACTTTTTGATTGATAGCACAAAATTAATGATAAATACGACTTATTCAAGTTTTCCAATCCTTAATTTACTAAAAAAAAGGAGAGTGAAAAAAAATGAGAGGCTTTCAAATTGAAAACCTCTCTTGTATAATAACAATGTAGAATTTACATTATTCTGCAGCAGGAGCTTCTGTCGTACCTTCTGCTTCTTTAACTGCTTCTTCTGCTTGAGCAGCCGCTGCTTTGGCTGCAGCCTCAAGTGCTGCTGCTAGTTCAGCTCTTTTCTTTGAAAGAGCCTCAGCTTTGGCTGCGTTAACTGCCTGCTCTGCCTCCAAACGCTTCTTAGCGTTCTCTTTCTTAGCAGATTCCTTTTGATCAACGACTGCCTGCACTTTTTTGTCTTTTT
Source organism: Clostridiales bacterium (assembly GCA_963626555.1). GTDB lineage: Bacteria > Bacteroidota > Bacteroidia > Bacteroidales > Paludibacteraceae > UBA1181. The sequence goes on along the minus strand of CAVFXQ010000012.1, from coordinate 43,829 downwards.
CTGCAACCCATGCGTTGAATTTCTGCTCCATAACCTCCTCAGAGAAAGCACCCTTCTTGACACCGACTTTTAAGTGTTTCTTCATATAAACACCTTTGTCGCTCAAAAGATTTCTTGCAGTGTCTGTTGGTTGTGCTCCAACCTCAACCCAATACAAAGCTCTTTCGAAGTTTAATTCTACTGTAGCAGGATTGGTGTTTGGATTGTATGATCCAAGTCTCTCAATGTACTTACCATCACGTGGTGCTCTGCTATCTGCTACGACGATGTGGTAATACGCGTACCCCTTACGGCCGTGTCTTTGCAATCTAATTTTAGTTGCCATTTTTCTTTTATTGTTTTTTTGTTAAACTTCTTTGCTCAAAGAGCGGTGCAAAATTATAACTATTTTTCTAATTTACCAAAATACTTTTCTGTTAATTTCGTTAGGCTTTCATTGTGATTTGAAGGGGAGATAGACGTTGCTAATTTCCCTCGTTGCTTCCCAATACTTTATTCTTTGCTACTGTTGCAACAAACTCTTTTAGATAGAATGGTTCAAAGTAGGCAACGTCTTTGAAATCTCTGGCTTGAAATCTTTCTTCTCCTTCCTTAGCCATATTTTCTGCTAATGGTACTATCCCTTTGATAAAATGGGCATTAGGGTGTGTTAACATTTTTTTGCATTTTTCTGCGCCATTTCCAAAGAAATAAATGGGGTGTTTTTCTAAAACATCAGCGTAGGAGTTTTCGTTGATGATGTCTGCTGCAGTCTCTTTTACCTTGTTATATTGTAAGTCGAAAAAAGCGGTATAAACTTCCATGCGGCGTGCGTCTATCATAGGACAGAACAGTGCATTCTCGGGGGTAATGTCCAATGTGTCAATAGCACTCTTGGTCATAATTTTTAGTGTGTCAACACTCAACAGGGGAATGTCTGCGCCAAAACAGAGCCCCTTGGCTGTTGACACTCCGATTCTTAGTCCAGTGTATGATCCAGGTCCGCTACTGACAGCTACTGCGTCAACTTTTATATTCTCTTTGTTGGCGTAGGCTTGCAACTCTTCAAGATAGGGTGCAAGTAGGGTGGAGTGAGACATTCCTTCCAAATTCTTTTTCGTCCAAACGCATTTCCCGTCTACGTTCAGAGCAGCGGAACATACTTCCGTCGAAGTTTCTATGGCTATTATTACTGACATTTTCTACTTTTTACCTTATTTACTATACGTTATAAACGCAAAATTACATTAAAATACGTTCTTGTAGCTCACTCAACAACTAAGAAACGACTTGTTTACGAAAAAAAAATTAAATTTGCGGATAGAAAAATTAAGGACGGATTAAATCGTATTAGAATGGTTTTATCAATGACTGGATTCGGCAAGGCAACTTGCGAGGTAGAATCAAAAAAAATAACTATTGAGATTAAATCGCTGAATAGTAAACAGTTAGATTTGTTTTCAAGAGTGCCAAATGTGTATAAGGAAAAGGAGTTGGATTTGAGAAATATCGTTTCTCAGAAGTTGGAGCGAGGAAAAGTGGAATTCTCATTAATGATAGAATCTATCAACGCCTCTAATGCCACTCAAATCAATCAGGCTTTGGTAAAGGAATACTATGCTCAAATCAAGGGCTTGTCCGATTCTTTGGGTATTGCCGAACCTGCTGATTGGTTGTCTCTTTTGCTTCGTATGCCGGACGTGATGAAATCAGAGACACAAGAACTTGACGAAATAGAGTGGGAGACTGTTAAGTCAACTTTTATCAAAGCAGTAGATGCTTTGATTGATTTCCGTAAGCGTGAAGGACAGTCGTTGGAAGCCGTTTTTGTTCAGAAAATATCAAACATCCGTAATCTCTTGGCTACTATAGATCCATTTGAAAATGAGCGTGTTGCGAAAATAAAATCACGCATTATGGATAATCTCAATGAGATGAAAGGAGTTGAGTATGATAAGAATCGTTTCGAACAGGAGATGATTTATTATATTGAAAAATTGGATGTCAACGAGGAGAAAAACCGTTTGCGTCAACACTTGAATTATTTTGAGGAGACAATGAAAGCAGAGGGTAGCGTTGGTAAGAAGTTGGGATTTATTGCTCAAGAAATTGGTCGTGAAATCAACACTCTCGGTTCAAAATCAAATCATTGCGAGATGCAAAAGATAGTGGTGAAGATGAAGGACGAATTAGAGCAAATTAAAGAACAGGTGTTGAACGTACTCTAAAAATTTAGTTTTGAATATGGAGAAGATGATTGTCGTGTCTGCCCCTTCAGGGTCTGGCAAGAGTACGCTCATCAACTATTTGATGACGCAATTTTCAAATCTTGAATTTTCAATCTCAGCAACCAGCCGTTCTCCTCGTGGAGAAGAAAAAAACGGTGTGGAATACTATTTTTTAACTCCTGACGAGTTCAGAAAGAAGATTGAAGAAGGAGAGTTCTTGGAGTACGAAGAGGTATACAAGGATAAATTCTATGGCACTTTGAAGAGTGAGGTTTTACGCATCAACGGAAAAGGAAATGTAGTCATTTTTGATGTTGATGTTGTAGGTGGATGCAATATCAAAAAAATGTATGGAAAAAACGCCTTGTCTATCTTTATTATGCCTCCATCTATTAACACCTTGAAAGAGAGACTTTTAAAACGTGCTACGGATTCATTGGAAGTAATAAACGATCGTGTTGAGAAGGCTTCTCAAGAGATGACGTTTGCTCCTCGTTTTGATAGAATTGTCGTGAATGATGATTTGGAAAGCACGAAAGGCTTGATGAAGAAAATAGTAGGTGAGTTTATTGGATAATTTAAATATTTGATTATCAATTTATTGGTATGAAAAAGGTGGCACTTTTCTTCGGGTCGTTCAATCCTATTCACAATGGACATTTAATCTTAGCCAATTACATTGCTGAATATTGTGACGTGGATGAGGTTCGTTTTATCGTGTCGCCTCAAAATCCTTTCAAGCAGAACAAACATCTTTTATCAGACGATTTACGTTTACGAATGGTTAAAACAGCGATTGCTGATTATCCCAAATTTACAGTGTCGGACGTGGAGTTTCGTCTGCCCAAACCATCCTACACCATTGATACTCTGTTAGAGTTGAGACGACAAGATTCTGATACTCAGTTTGCCTTGATTATTGGAGGAGACAATCTTCAGAATTTTTCAAAATGGAAAAATGTGGATGCTATAACGGAGATGTGTGAAGTTTGGGTTTACCCACGACCAAATTACAGTCTGACGGATATGCTTGTATTAGGTAAACGTGTAAAAATATTACAAGATGCCCCGTTGGTTGAGGTATCGTCGACCGTGATTCGAAGAGCTAAGCGAGAAGGAAAAGATTTGCGATATTTCCTTCCTCAGAGGGTTTGGGAAATGATGCCGGAAAATGCCGATGCGTATGCTGATTGAAAGAAAAATAGGTTGCACAGAGTGATTTTTATATAAAAAAAGATTAAATTCAAAATTAACCTTTATTTTTGCATTTCCTACTTTCAATAGAATTTGTAATCTGAAAATAAAAAAATAAATAAAAATAAAATGGCAAAGAAACAACAAGAGGAGACTCAGACCGTGTTTGAAGACATGGATGTTGCGTTGAACAAAGGAGAGGCGTTCATTGAGACACATCAAAGCAAGATTTTCATTGGATTGGCGATCATTGCGATTGTGGTAGTAGGAATCATCTGTTTCAAGAGTTTTTATTTAGAACCGCGTAACGAAGAAGCAAAGGAGAGCATTTTCGCAGCAGAACAGATTTTTGCTATGGATTCTTTCCAGTTGGCTTTGGAAGGAAACGCTGAGATTATGGGATTTTTGGACATCATTGATGAGTATGGTTCAACAGATGCAGGAAATCTTGCCAAGGCGTATGCAGGTTTGTGCTACAAGCAGTTGGGCGATAACGAGAGTGCTATTGAGTATTTAAGCAAGTTCAGTGCAGACGATAAAACTGCTCAACCTGCCATTTACGGAGCAATCGCTGATGCATATTGGGATATGAATAATACAGACAAGGCGATTTCTTATTACGAGAAGGCAATCAAGAACGGAAATGAGATGATAGCACCTTTTTATGGAAAAAGAGAAGCAATGTTGTATCTATCTCTTAATCAAAATGATAAAGCATTGGAGGTGTTGAAGAACATTGAAAAGAAATATCCAAACTTCACAGAGATGAGTGAGGTGAAGAAGTTCATTGAGTTTGCTTCGAAGTAATTTGAAAGAAAAAAATAATTACTGATTTATGGCGACAGTCGATTTATCGAAGTATGACATAAACTCTGTACCAAATGCCAAAGATATGGCATTTGGTATAGTTGTTTCTGATTGGAATGATAAGATTACGCACAGTATGTTGAAAGGTGCGTATGACACGTTGGTGAAACACGGAGCGGAGGAGGACAATATTCTTGTTTTCCATGTGCCAGGCAGTTTCGAGTTAGTGAATGCTTGCTCCAGGTTGATGGAGATTGAAGACTTGAATGCGATCATTGCTTTAGGCTGTGTCGTTAGAGGTGGAACTCCCCATTTCGACTATGTCTGTGAGGGCGTAACTAATGGTTTAGCGAAGTTGAATTCTGAAGGTGATGTTCCCGTGATTTTCGGTCTTTTGACGACTGACGACATGAAGCAAGCCGAAGACCGTGCAGGCGGTGTTTTGGGCAATAAGGGTACAGAAGCCGCAGTAACCGCTATCAAGATGGCAGACTTCCATAAGCAAGTGGATGAAATGTTGGCAGACGAAGATTAAATTTTTTTAGATAGATTAGGAGGAGCGAAATCGGGGAGGTTTCGCTCTTTTCTTGTTTGTGGATGGTACAAGATTTGTAGTGTTACACACTTCTTTTTTATATTTTTGTAGAAACACAAAAAATTGAAGTGATATGAAGTATCCTGTTGGCATACAGACATTTGAGAAAGTCATTGAAGGTGGTTACATCTATATTGATAAAACTGATATGATTTATTCTCTTACGCATGAGGGAACAATCTATTTTTTGAGTCGCCCTCGGCGTTTCGGTAAGAGTTTGCTTATCACTACGTTGGAGAGTTATTTTTTTGGGAAAAAGGAACTTTTCAGAGGATTGGCGATAGAGAAGTTGGAGAAAGAGTGGAAGGAATATCCTGTGTTTCATTTTGATTTCAATGGACCGAACTATATGGAAGCCGACAATTTTGAAAAAAAAATTGCGGACTATCTAACCAAGTGGGAAAAAAAATATGGATTGGAAACAGATTCAAAGGTTGAACATAGTATTCGTTTTGCCAATATTTTGGCAGAGGCGCATGCTCAGACGGGACTCAAATGTGTTGTCCTCATTGATGAATATGACAAACCTTTGTTAGATGTTTTGGGTTCGGGGTTAAAAGCTGAAGTGGATGGAAATCGTATTTCTTTAGAAGAGAAACATCGCAACACAATGAAGGCGTTCTATTCCACCTTCAAATTGGCGGATGCCGATTTACAGTTCGTTTTTTTAACCGGTGTAACGAAGTTCGCCAAAATCAGCGTATTCAGTGGCTTTAATCAGCCGTTGGATATCAGTCTTTCTCCTAAATACGATACAATTTGTGGTATAACGATGCAGGAGGAGAAAGACTATTTTTCGTCTTCTGTGGCAGAACTCGCCGAAATGGAAAATCTGTCGGTGGAGGAGATGAGTGTCAAACTTCGTCGTAAGTACGACGGCTATAGTTTTAGCAGTCGCTTGCGAGGTGTCTACAATCCGTTCAGTCTTCTGAGTGCTTTCGCTTCGGAGGAGTTGGGCGACTATTGGTTTGCTTCTGGCACGCCGACATACTTGATTAATCTGTTAGACCGCGACCAAGTTAATTTAAACGAACTCGCTGGGCAATACTATACATCGGCGGAGTTTATGGACTTTAAGATGGATCGGGATGCACCTTTGCCGATGCTCTATCAGAGTGGCTATTTGACTATAAAAGGTTATGATCCAGAAGTGAAACTCTACCTGCTTGATGTTCCGAACGATGAAGTGCGCAGTGGTTTCATCCCGCTCTTAATGAATGATTATTTTGCATCCAATGCACCAATGAGTACGCCCATCGCTATGATGTCGAAAAGTCTAAGGGTGGGCGATTGTGAATCGTTCCGAACCAATATGACCGCTTTCCTTGCGTCCATTCCCTACACGATGCGCGACAGTAAAGCCTCGGAAAAGCATTTCCATTACACCTTTTACCTCATTCTTCGCCTGATGTCCACCTACCTCATTTTCACCGAAAAATGCCAAAGCCAAGGTCGTGTGGACTGTGTCATTGAAACCGATAAATTCATCTACATTTTTGAATTTAAATTGGACGGAACTGCCCAGGAAGCCTTGCAACAAATCAACGATAAAGGTTATGCTCGTGAGTTTGAGGCGGACGGAAGAAAACTCTTTAAAATCGGCTGTTGCTTCTCTTCGGAAACGGGAACGATTGGCGAGTGGAAAGTGGAGGAGTAATTAAGAAGAGAACTAAATGAAATAGAGACACTCTATACAGCTAATAGAGTGGCCTTTGATGCACTAAAAGCCCTTCATCCAGATGAGCGTGTCGAAGACCACAACGAAGAGTTGTATTATCGGATACGCAATATGTATAATAATATTACCGAAAGACAGTACTCTGACGCTCTCTTATATTATTTTATTAATAAAACTGCGTATTCTGGCATGATTCGTTATAATTCTAAAGGGGAATTTAATGTTCCGTTCGGTAGGTATAAAAACATCAATACTAGATTGGTAACCGAGCAACATTCGGAATTACTTCAAAGAGCTGAATTATTTAACGAAGATTATATTGACATTTTCAACATGAGTCAAGAAGGGGACTTCATGTTTTTGGACCCGCCATACGATTGCACCTTCTCTGATTATGGAAATGAAGAATATCATGACGGATTTAATGAAGACAGCCATAGACGTTTAGCACAAGATTTCCGCAACCTTGGATGTATGGCAATGATGGTGATAGGACGAACACCATTGACCGAGGAATTGTATGATGGAATGATTGTTGATGAATATGGAAAACAGTACTCCGTAAACATTAGAAACAGGTTCAAATCTGTAGCAAATCACATTGTTGTAACTAATTATTAATAGGATTGAAGATGGATTCTAAAACACGTTTGAAAGAATATATAAATCAGAATTTTCCAAATTGGAAAAAAGTTGAGTTTGCAGAGTTTGATGACAATATCAACTTTAAGGAAGATTTTAGTGATTTATATAAAATTAATGATGAGGAAACCATATTAATCTCATATACTAATATCAGCATAACTGGCACTGACAGACCTAAACCTCAACTCAGAGTTTTTTTGGATGAATACAAGAAGCCCTTTTATTTTGCAAAGAAACATCAACTAAGGTATTATTTGTTCTCTATTTTTACCAAGGAAGACGAAATGGCAAGAGGTCTGAATAATTTCAACCCTAAAGAATATGTAATATCCATAGAAACCAATTTAGACAATGAAGGTTCTCGAAGAGACTTGCGGAGTATCTACGATTATGCTAATGAGCATTTAAGAGGTAGAAAGTTTCTAAAATGCACTCGCTCCAATTACAAAGTAGATATAAATGAAGCTTCTTTCATTTACATAGGCACCTCTGATAATCCTGAGACGACTACGTTTGAAGCGTTTATAAACATCTTTGATTCAAGACCATATATTAAGTCCACGCAAAAGGATTATAACCATAAGAGTATTGACTTAAAAGCACGAAAGGGAGAACTTAAATTATTTTTATCAGCAATTAAGACCAAGCCCTTCCTCCTTCTTGCCGGCATTAGTGGTACGGGCAAGAGCCGTATCGTGCGCAAGTTGGCTCAGGCTACGGTTACTCCAGAGATGCAGGGGTATGAGGGAGAGAATTTCGACAACGTCAGGTGGACACTCCACGCTCCAGCTAACTTCGAACTGATTCAGGTGAAGCCCAACTGGCACAACTCTATGGATGTGGTGGGCTACCTCTCCAACATTCCTTCGCCTCACTATGTCTTCACCCCCTTTGTACAGTTTATCGCTAAGGCATGGCAACATACTGATGTGCCTTTCTTCCTCTGCCTTGACGAGATGAACCTCGCCCCCGTAGAGGAGTATTTCGCTGAGTTCCTCAGCGCTATTGAAAGTCGCAGTTTCGAGGGTTCCGAATACATGACAGACCCTATCATCAAACCGTTCGACTCGTTTGGCGAGAGTGTGGCGAGGGATATGGTCAATGCGTTGTTCCCCGATTTCAAAGCAAGCGATAACGAGTCGCCCGTTTCCAAAATAATATCGCAATTCCGCAAAAAAGGTCTCACGTTGCCCAAAAACCTCATCGTCGTCGGCACTGTGAATATGGACGAGACCACCTTCTCCTTCTCGCGCAAGGTGTTAGACCGCGCCATGAGCATTGAGATGAACGAAGTGGACTACGACCGCTTTTTAGACGACACCACCGACGATGATATTAAGATGATTGCCCTTGAGATGGGTGCGTCGCTCAACTCGTTGTTAGTTGATCGCCACATTGAAGCCAAGGAAGTGAAAGACGATCTGGGCGAAGATACAATGTTCGTTATCGACTACTTGAAGCGTGTGAATGCTCTTCTCGAAGGCACGCCGTTCAAGTTGGGCTATCGGGCAGCCAACGAGGCGTTGATCTATCTAAGCTCCTTGCAAGAGTTCGGTCAGCCCGACCATGTGTCAGCCCTCGACAACTTCACCTTGATGAAAATTCTCTCGCGCATTGAGGGCGACGAGAACAAACTCCGCATCACCCACTCGGAAGCCGACAAAGAGCGTCTGAACCTCTCTGGCGTAGACATAGAGCGCGCCACGCAACACGGCGACCTCAATCTGCTGACGACACTGCGCGACCTCATCGCCACCTATTTGGGTGAATGCTACCCTGCACGCACAGAGTTGACCCCCAATGCAGAAAACGAGTTAGAAGAAACGCCAGAAGGTCTCGCAGAACATACCTCTCAAACATTGTTGGAGCAGCAAGGCGAAAGGTTGAAATCCATCAAGAAGATAGATAACATGCTGAGTCGGTTAGAGCGCGAGCATTTTGTTTCGTATTGGAATTGATACTATGCCCTCCATCTTCAACTTTGAAATCACCAACGGCGACCTCATCGTTCGCTTCTCTTGTTCCAACCACCAACAAAGGATAGAGGAAACGGTCAGAAACCTGTGCATCGACACTGCCAACCCCGACAGTGCCATCAAAAAGTCGTGCCGATACACCTCATCAGACGATAACGTGCGTTTCTCGTTTGATAAGGTGCAAGAAGAAGGGTGCGACATTCGCCACGAAGCCGTTTTCTTCGAAAATACAGAATACCCCCTCATCGTGCGTGGACAAGGCAAAGAACTGACGGAAATATCACTCGCCATTAACGACCATCTCCGCTCCGACGGAAAGGAGAAAAGCACCATCATTAGCAGTGGCGACGAAATGTACGGCTCGCTCAACTTCCACAACCAAGTGGGCCTTACCGACTTCTGTTTCGTCTACAAAGTGAAAGGCGACAACCAACCACGCGAACTAAAATTCATCACTGAGGTGCTGAGCTTCAAACTCGACTACCGCTCCGACCTCAAAACCATCATCTCCGACATAGAGAACGAATATGCCATGCTGAGCACCTCTTTTTTAAAGGACACCTACCTCAGCATGCGTCGCGGCGCGGGCGAGAGCAACCCACTGATTTGGTGGCAGATTTTCAAATCGTGCTACTCAGACATCGTGTCGGCTGCACGGCAGATCATCGATCGCCCCAAACGCAGACTCCGCTCTGTGCCGAAATACGAAAGAGCAGAGCGAATGGCTTGCATGCCCATTGAATTGGAGAACGAATACCAAATACACAAAGAGAATACAGCCTATCTTTATCGCACTGAAGAACTCATTCTGAGCCACGACACCATAGAGAATCGCTTCCTGAAATACGCTCTCAATGAGATGCAACGTCGTTTCGTCGTGGTGAAGGAACACATCATAATCGCCATGCACCTTGAAGACCCTAAACGCATAGATCTGACCCTCGAAAATATTGAGAGCGAACTGCTTCGCCTCTGCAACAATGCGTTTTTCCGTGGCGTAGGGCAGTTCAAAGGCTTCACGCAAGACAACCTCGTGATGAAACAGGCGCAAGGCTACAAAACCATACTGGAGAGGTGGATTGAGCTACAACAAGGCTACGAGTTGGAAGAGGGTATGCGAAAATTGGAGGTGAATCTCTTCGATGCCAAATACCGCATTGCCGACAGCGACGAGAACGGCAGGAAAGACAAAGTTTACGATGTTCCGCCCCCCGATGCCATCAACCAAATGCACCGCTATCGTGACGCCATCTATTACACCGAAGAGGGTAGAGACCGTGAGCATCTGAAAAAGGAAATCATTGGGGGATATGTGCTTTTCCCCGGACGCGTTCCATTAGCAGCTCTGGCGAGTGGCGAATACTATTATCAGCAGTCGAATACGCTCATCGGTATTGGTGCGTTTCCCCTTCGTCCCGACCAGGAGCAACACGCCTCAGACGGTACCATTCTCGTGGATGCAGGCAGTTCAGAGCAAGCCCTTCGCAAGCAAATCCGTCATTGGCTCGAAGACGGCAATGGACGCGAACGACTCTTAGAGGAAAGCATACCCCAAAAAGGGTTAGAATATTCAGATGAGCCTGTCTGCAAAGGAACCTATTATGTATCGTCGGTAGATACCCACGTCAATAAAGACAAGGGAAGGGTGGTGAATGGACAGAGCAACATTTTCTATTCTGGATACTCCTCTATTCTCTCGGGTGTAGACTTTCAAAAGATAAAATACTTCGCCCCCGTCGACCGTCATCTTGTGAAGGGGTTCTATCAAGTTCTTTCCGTAGAGGCTGTGGATATGAGCGAAAACTTGCAACAGGAAAAAGCAATGGCTAAAGGCCCATCTCTCAAATATGGAGGTTTTGACAAGCCTATTCGTATCTGTTTGAAGTTGGGTAAATACACAATATTGCCAAAATCATTCACCTACGGACTCGACAGCAATGCATCGAAAGGTATTACTATGACGAGAAAGGAGTTTCAAGAGTATCAGAAGGCAGAAAAATAATTTAAAAAATTATCAGATAATCAATAATTAAAAAAATAATCTTTAAAATTTTGCTCTTGATTATGAGGAATTAGCACATCTCACTAAAAATTATGTTTCAGCGGATATTCAGTTAATTGTTAACGATGTCGCTCGTAATGCTCTTAGTCGGCATAGCAAAATTTTTTCCCTAATCTAATAAATCATTGGCTTTTTGATGCATCTTATAAGGCGGACAATTATAGTACTGCTTACAATGTTTGGTGGTGGATTATTGTTGTTTTGACCTGTTGGGAGATTATACGTAGCCTTTTATTTTCTTCTTTTAAAAGAGATTGTTAGGCTTTAAGTGTTTGATAAACAGATATATATAGTGATATTGAAAAATTAATAAAAAAAACTACCAATTTTCTTGGTACTTTCCCCACAAACACCTACCTTTGCATCGTCAAAAAAAACAAAGACATTGCCAAACGAGGTAAGAATTTTGACGAAGAAATTAAGGGTGTGTACCAGAGTGGCCAAATGGGGCAGACTGTAAATCTGCTGGTTTCTACCTTCGGTGGTTCGAATCCATCCGCACCCACAACCAACAAATGCGGAAATAGCTCAGTTGGTAGAGCATCAGCCTTCCAAGCTGAGGGTCGCGAGTTCGAACCTCGTTTTCCGCTCTAAGAAAGGTCTTGTATAGACCTTTCTTTTTTTTTTCATTTGTTGGATTTTTTAGGTTGTGAATGATAAAAACTAATTGTATCTTTGCAACCCAACAAAAATGTATTGTAACAAAATATTGTTTTTCGGATGAATATTGAAAGAAAAAACATTGACGCAGTCAATGCAACGATTAAGATTTCGCTCGGTAAAAGCGACTACCAAGATGGTGTTGATAAAATCCTCCGCTCTTACAAAAAACAAGCCAACATTCCTGGATTTCGCCCTGGTTTCGCTCCTATGGGAATGATTGTAAGACAGTATGGAAAACAGGCAAAGGCTGAACAGTTAGACAAGCTCGTTTCTGAGTCTTTGTTCAAATATATTGAGGATAACAAAATCAAGGTTTTGGGTGAACCTCTTCCTAATCGTACAGAGCAAGACGCTATCGATTTCGACAAACAAGAAGATTTCGAATTTAACTTCGACATTGCTGTTGAACCAGAGTTCAATGTTGACGTTAATGGCAAGTCTCTTCCTTACTATGAAATCGCCGTTACTGACGAGATGATTGATAACACAATCAAACAATATAAGAGTCGTTATGGCGTTCGTTCTGAAGGCGAAGATATTCAGGAAAACGATGTTGTTAAGGGTGAACTCGTTGAAATGCGTACTAAGACTAAGCCTAAAGAGGATGGTATCGTCATTGAAGAGGCTGTTCTATGTCCTAAATATTTCAAAGATGACGAGCAGAAGGCTCTTTTGCTTGGAGTAAAGTTGAATGGTCACGCTAACTTTAACCCTAATAAAGCATACGCAGGTAGCGACGTTGAGTTGGCATCTCTTTTGAAAATCAGTAAAGAAGAGGCAGCTAAGGTCACTTCAGACTTTAAATTTACTGTAAAGAGTATCAGCAGATATACAGACGCAGAGGTCAACCAAGAGTTGTTCGACAAGGTGTTTGGAGAAGGCTCTGTCAAGAGCGAAGAAGAGTTTAAGAATAAGATCAAAGACAATATGATTTCTGCTTTCTCTCAAGATGCAGACTACAAGTTGTTCTTAGACACAAAGTTGGCTCTCTTAAAAGATTTGGAGAATGTACAGTTCCCAGACGATTTCTTGAAGCGTTGGGTATTGGAGACTAACAAGGATATGAAGGCAGAGGATTTGGACAAGCAATATCCAGCAATGTTGGATGATTTGAAGTGGCACATCATCAAGAGAAAATTCTCGGAGGCTAACAACTTGAAGGTCGAGAAGGACGATGTTGAGTCGTATGCGAAGAAAGTAGCTCAAGCTCAGTTCGCTCAATATGGTATGTCAGAGGTTCCTGCAGATGTTCTTGAGAACTATACGAAAGAGATGTTCAAGAAAAGAGAATATATCGATCGTTTGGTAGATCAAGCGCTTGATGAGAAGATGATGGTCAAGGTGAAGGAACTTGTTTCATTGGACAAGAAGAGTATCTCTATGGATGAGTTCAACAAGTTGTTTCAAGAGCAGAATCAGGCAGCTCTCTAATCAAATCTAATTATTCATAATAATAGATGATTTTCACATTCCCTGGCGTTAACTTTAGCGTCAGGGATTTTTTCTTGCTTTTAACCTAATTTTTACGATAGTAGTCTTGCACAATTAGAAAAGAATATATTAACTTTATTTTTGAAAATGAAAGGACGTAGAAATATCTACTGTTTTTAAGAAACGAAAGTATACAAAATAATATGAGTAACGATTTTAGAAAATTCGCAGTGGGTCATTTAGGAATGAATGGACTTGCTTTCGACCAATATACAGCAGCTGTATCTTCAAATATAAAGGCAGAGTACAACTATATTTCTCCAAGTATTTTGGAAGAGCGTCAGTTGAACATGACGCAAATGGATGTTTTTTCACGTTTGATGATGGATCGTATCATTTTCTTAGGTACAGAGATTAACGATTATACTGCAAATGTGATTCAAGCGCAGTTGCTATATTTGGATTCTGCCGATCCTGGAAAAGATATCTCAATTTATTTGAATTCTCCAGGTGGTTCCGTTTATGCAGGTTTGGGTATTTATGACACAATGCAGTATATCAGTTGTGATGTCGCTACAATATGTACGGGAATGGCTGCGTCTATGGCTGCTGTGTTGTTAGTGGCAGGAACTAAAGGAAAACGCTCGGCCTTGAAGCATGGACGTGTAATGATTCATCAGCCAATGGGAGGTGCGCAAGGACAAGCCTCTGATATTGAAATCACAGCGCGTGAGATTCAAAAATTGAAGAAAGAGCTTTATACAATCATTGCAGATCATTCAGGAAACTCTTTTGAGAAGATTGAAAAAGACTCGGATCGCGACTATTGGATGATTGCCGATGAAGCAAAGGAGTATGGAATGATTGATGAAGTTTTAGTACGCTCAAAGAAATAATAGTATGGCGAAAAAAGCAGACGAAAAATGTAGTTTTTGCGGTCGCAGTGCGCAGAACGTTCGCCTAATGATTTCAGGAGTGGATGGTGCGTTCATTTGTAGTGAGTGTGTAGAGAAGGCAGAAGAGATTGTGAGAATGAATAAAAAAGCTTCCGCTAATCCTATAAATTCTCTGACGGAAGTACCTAAACCCATAGAAATCAAAGAGTTTTTAGATAAATATGTAATTGGTCAAGACAATGCCAAAAAGACTTTGTCTGTAGCCGTTTACAATCATTATAAGCGCTTGTTGCAGAATGTTGACGATGACGACGTCGAGATTGAAAAGTCAAACATTATAATGGTTGGGGCGACAGGAACGGGAAAGACATTGTTGGCTAAGACGGTTGCAAGGTTATTAAAAGTGCCTTTTGCCATTGTAGATGCCACTGTTTTGACAGAGGCGGGATATGTTGGTGAAGATATAGAGAGTATTTTGACGCGCTTGTTGCAAGCGGCCGACTATGATGTGGGGCTAGCCCAGCGAGGAATCGTGTTCATTGACGAGATTGATAAAATTGCGAGGAAAGGAGACAATCCGTCGATTACGCGAGATGTGAGTGGAGAGGGTGTTCAGCAAGGACTATTGAAGTTGTTGGAGGGTTCTATTGTGAATGTGCCGCCGCAAGGAGGTCGAAAGCATCCAGATCAGAAGATGATTCCTGTCGACACGAAGAATATTCTGTTTATCTGTGGAGGAGCGTTCGATGGCATTGAACAGAGAATCGCACATCGCTTAAACACGAAAGTGATGGGCTATGCGGCTGCCAAGTTGCAAAGCACAGTGGATATGAACAACTTGATGCAGTATATCACGCCAAAAGATTTGAAATCATTTGGATTAATTCCTGAGATTATAGGTCGATTGCCGTTGTTGTGTTATTTGCAGCAATTAGATCGAACTGCATTGCGAAATATTCTGACAGAACCTAAGAATTCTATTATCAAGCAGTATATCAAGATTTTTGAGATGGATGGTGTAAAATTGTCATTCAACGATGATGTTTTGGATTATATTGTAGATACGGCGATAGAGTTTAAGTTAGGAGCCAGAGGTTTAAGATCAATCGTAGAAAGTATTATGTTGGATGTGATGTATAATACGCCGTCATCGGACAAGAAGGAAGAGACAATCACATTAGATTATGCTAAGGAACGATTGAAAAATATGAATTTTGAGAAAATGCGGGAAGCGTGATTAATTGTTATTAAACGAAACAGTGCTTGCCTGAGTATAGGAGTTTTTTCTAAATTTGTGAAAGAAGGATTGAAGTGAGGTGAGGAAAAACATTTGCGTATGAAGAAAGGGGATACATTAGTCGAACAATTGAAATTGCATTTTGGTTTTGATTCTTTTAAGGGAAACCAAGAGGCTATAGTGCGGAGTGTGCTTGCGGGGAAAGACACGTTTGTGTTGATGCCTACGGGAAGCGGAAAGTCGCTTTGTTTTCAGTTGCCATCTTTATTAATGGAGGGAACGGCTATTGTCATCTCGCCTTTGATTGCCTTGATGAAGAATCAGGTAGACGCAATGCGCAATTTCAGTGAAGAGGATGGAGTAGCGCATTTCATCAACTCGTCATTGAACAAAGCGTCTATAGAAGCGGTGAAGTCGGATGTGCAGAGTGGAAAGACGAAATTGCTATATGTTGCGCCAGAGTCGTTGACGAAGGAGGAGAATATAGAATTTTTAAAAAATATAAAGATTTCCTTTTATGCGGTAGACGAGGCGCAGTGTATTTCGGAGTGGGGCCATGACTTCCGCCCTGAGTATAGACAAATAAGACCTACGATCAATCAGATAGGACAGTCGGTGCCTGTCATTGCGTTGACAGCAAGTGCGACGCCTAAGGTGCAGCAAGATATCCAGAAGAATTTAGAGATGGAGGATGCTGCATTTTTCCGATCTTCGTTTGACAGACCCAACCTTTATTATGAAGTTCGTCCGAAAACGGCGAACATAGACAAGGAAATTGTGAAGTTCATAAAAGCGGAATCTGGAAAGTCGGGGATCGTATATTGTTTGAATAGAAAGAAAGTAGAAGAGTTGGCAGAAATGCTGACGCTGAATGGAGTCAAGGCGTTACCATATCATGCAGGATTGGATGGGGCTGTAAGGTCAGACAATCAAGACGCTTTTATTATGGAGCGAGTGCAGGTGATTGTGGCGACGATAGCATTTGGAATGGGAATAGACAAACCCGACGTTCGTTTTGTCATTCATTATGATATTCCGAAAAGTTTGGAGGGATATTATCAGGAGACGGGGCGAGCTGGTCGAGATGGCGGAGAAGCACGTTGTATTGCGTTCTATTCCAATACCGATTTGCAGAAATTAGAGAAATTTACGCAAGGAAAACCAATAGCGGAGCAGGAGATTGGAAAACTTCTGTTGCAAGATATAGAGCGGTATGCACAGTCTACTGTATGCCGTCGAAAGGTTTTATTGCATTATTTCGGAGAAGAATATAAGAAAGATAACTGTGGTAATTGTGATAATTGTTTAAATCCAAAGAAACAAGTGGACGGAAAAGAGTTGTTGTGTACTGTTTTGGAAACGGTACTGGCTTTGAATGAGAAATTCAAAACGGAGTATGTCATAGATGTAGTCAGAGGAAACGAGACATCTGACATCAAATCGTTTGGCCATGACGAGACCATTGAGACATTTGGAGAAGGAAAAGACGAGAGCGAAAAGACGTGGCACAACGTGATAGAGAAAGCGTTGATGCAAAAATACCTTGTTAAGAATGTTGAAAATTACGGGCTTTTAAAGGTAACTGACGAAGGAAAGGCTTTCTTGAAGAATCCTAAGAAATTTGAAATTGTAAAGGAGGATGATGATGAAGATCCTGAAATAGAGGTAGAAATCCAGATGAAGTCTGGAGGACCAAGTGCGGTAGATCCAGTTCTGTTCTCAATGTTGAAAGACTTGAGAAAAAAAGTGTCAAAAAGCACGGGGCTCCCAACATTTGTCATTTTTCAGGATGCTTCGTTGGAAGCGATGGCAACGACATACCCAATCACGATAGAGGAGTTGGGGAATGTGCCAGGCGTTGGAATAGGAAAGGCAAAGAAATATGGTGATAAGTTTGTTGCTCTGATCAAAGAACATGTTTCGGAGAATGAGATAGAGCGTCCAGAGGACTTACGAGTATTGTCTGTTCCGAAGAAATCAGAGAAGAAAATTGCGATAATTCATGCGATTGATAGAAAGATAGCATTGGATGACATTGCAGAATCACAGGGAATTGACTTTGATGAGTTGTTAGATGAGTTGGAGGCTATTGTAAATTCAGGAACGAAAATCAACATTAACTATTTCTTGACGGAAATAATGGATGAAGATAAAATCAACGATATTTTCGAGTATTTCCGCGATGAGGCGGTTTCTGACGATATACAATCTGCGTTGAAAGAATTAGGAGAGGATGATTACACTGAGGAGGAAGTTCGTTTGGTACGAATCAAGTTTATTTCAGAGGTCGGTAATTAGAGAGAAGTAAAAATAACGGGAGGAATATACTAAATGGATAAGAAAGAGACTGCGATATTGTTGATCCACTGTCCTGATAAGCAAGGAATTTTGGCTGCTGTCACCGAGTTTATCAATGAGAATAAAGGCAACATTGTCTATTTGGATCAGTATGTAGACTATGTGCAGAATGTTTTTTTCATGCGAGTAGAGTGGGATTTGGAAGGTTTTGGCATCCCAAAGGAGAAAATAGAGGACATATTCCGAACCCTTTTTGCGAATCGTTATGAGATGAATTTTGAACTTCATTTTTCGCAAGATAAGTTGCGAATGGCTTTGTTCGTATCTAAAATGTCTCATTGCTTGTTTGATATCTTGTCCCGTTATATGGATGGTGGTCTTAATGTTGAGATTCCGATGATAGTGAGCAACCATCCCGATTTGGAGTGGATTGGGCAGAAATTTGGCATTCCGTTCCATGTCTTTCCTATCAATAAAGATAATAAGGCTGAGTTGGAGCCTCAGGAGATGGATTTGTTGCGTAACGAACATATAGATTTCATTGTATTAGCTCGTTATATGCAAATCATTTCACCTGAGATGATAAAAGAATATCCAAACAGAATCATTAATATTCACCACTCTTTCTTGCCTGCGTTTGTTGGGGCGAAGCCTTACCATGCAGCCTACGAGAGAGGTGTGAAGATTATCGGTGCGACCAGCCACTATGTTACGAGCGAGTTGGATGCGGGTCCGATTATTGAGCAGGATGTTGTCCGAGTAACACACAAAGACACTGTGCAGTCATTCATTCACAAAGGTCAGGATTTGGAAAAGATTGTTCTTTCTCGTGCGGTAGAGAAGCATGTGGATAGAAAGGTATTGGTCTATAAGAATCGTACTGTTGTTTTTAGTTGATAGATTTCCAATGAGTTTGGAAACTAATGAAAAAATAAAAGCGTACATTCAACTTCATAGGGAGGAGGATGTTCGCTTGTTGGCTTTAAAGAGGGAAGGCTTTACGGCAGAAGAACATTTGTTTGTTTTACAACAGATAGAGGGTTGGCAAATTGCCAAAAAGAAAGTTCCGTCATGGGCTGATTGTGAGGCTATTGTCTATCCCATACATTTGTCATTAGAGCAGTGTTCATCTGAGGAGACAGCGAGATATAAGCAGTCTATTATTGGGAAAGGAAATGTTTATGCCGATTTAACAGGAGGAATGGGAGTGGATTTTTCGTTTATGGCGAAAAACTATGAACATTCGTATTATGTAGAGCAGAATGAGGAGCTATGTCGCTTAGCGCAACAAAATTTCAAAAATTTAGGAGTTGAGAATTTTGAAATTTGCCATCAAACGATGGAATCTTTTTTAAATGAAGATAAGAAGTTTAATACGATTTTTGTAGATCCTGCAAGACGAGATGATTTAGGAAAGAAAGTGATTTCAATTGCCGATTGTAGTCCGAATTTGTTAGAATGGAAAGAACGACTGTTGGAAGTATCACCGACAATATGGATAAAATACTCTCCAATGTTAGATATTTCGTTAGCAATCAAAGAGTTGGGAGAAGTTGACGAGCTGCATATTGTTTCGTTGAATAATGAGTGTAAGGAGTTGCTTTTCTGTTTGAATAGCAATAAAGATACTGAAGTTCATGTAAAATGTGTGAATTTAGGTAAGAAAAAGGAAATTTTTACTTTTTCATTAGGAGAGGAGATTTCTTGTGTTGCACGGTATGCAACAGAGATGGGGCATTATTTGTATGAGCCGAATGCTTCTATAATGAAAGCGGGTGCGTTTAAACTGTTGACAGAATATTTTCCAGTGAAAAAATTGTCGGTAAACAGTCATTTGTATACGTCGGACGAGAAGATAGAACAGTTTCCTGGTCGTTCGTTTGAGATAGAGTCTCTTTTTTCAATGAATAAGAAAGAAATAAAAAAGTGCTTAGGCGATTGCAAGAGAGCAAATATAACAGTGAGGAATTTTCCGTTGACAGTCAATCAGTTAAGAGAAAAATTGAAGATAGGAGAAGGGGGAGAAGTGTACCTATTCGCAACGACATTAGGGGATAAGAAAGTGTTGGTGAAGACAAAGAAGGTGGTGTGATTAAAAACTCCAAAGAAAGATTTTAGGGTTTGTTAATAAGACGTTTGCAATATTTTTGTGGATAGCGATAGAAGGGTGTAACTTTGAAAGAAGTGTTTCTTACAAAGTTATCTTGTTTGTAAATTTTTGATATACAATGAGATAACAGCAATAAAAGTAGTTTATGGGAAAATTTGTTCATTTGCATGTTCACTCGCATTATTCGATATTAGATGGAATGTCGAAGGTGCCAGATTTGATAGACAAAGCGCGCAAATGTGGAATGAATGCGATTGCGTTGACCGATCATGGAAATATGTTTGGAATCAAGGAATTTACGGACTATTCCAATAAGGTAAACGGCAAGGTGAAAGATCAAATCAAGGAGCAGCAGGCCGTACTTGATTCAGATGAGTCGACAGAGGAACAGAAGGAGTCGGCAAAAGCGGCTATAGAGGAGTTGAACACGCAATTTTTCACGCCGATTATTGGAGTGGAAGCCTATTGTGCAAGAAGGACACTTTACGATAAGGATAAAGATTTTAAGGAGATTAATCCAGAGACTGGCAGGGAGGTGATAGTTGACAAAAGCGGATGGCATCTCACTCTGTTAGCAAAGAATAAGAAAGGTTATCAGAACCTTTGTAAGTTGGTTTCGATAGCGTGGGTGGATGGTAATTATCATCGTCCGCGTATAGATAAAAACATATTGCAACAGTATCATGAAGGTTTGATTGTGTCATCTGCTTGTTTAGGAGGTGAGATAGACCAATTGTTGATGGCTGGAAGGTATGAAGATGCGAAAAGATCGGTAGAATGGTTCAAAAGTATTTTTGGAGAAGACTATTATTTGGAGATAATGCGTCATGAGACGGATAAGCCAAATGCCGACCGCAACGTGTATGAGCGACAAAAACAGATAAATCCTGATATACTAAGGTTAGGAAAAGAGACAGGAGTGAAAGTAATCGCCACGAATGACGTACACTTTGTAGAGGAGGAGCATGGCGAGGCGCATGACAGGCTGATTTGCCTTAGTACGGGTAAAATGCTGAAAGATCAAGACCGAATGCACTATACGAAGCAGGAGTGGTTGAAATCACCCGAGGAGATGGCTGCGATTTTCAGTGATGTACCCGAGGTGTTGACTAACACTTTAGAGGTTGCAAGTAAGGTTGAAACCTATTCTATAGAATCTGGACCAATTATGCCAAAGTTTGACATTCCAGAAAGTTTTGGCACAGAAGAGGAGTATCGAAAGAAATTCACTGAACAAGATTTATTTGACGAGTTCACGAGGAACGAGAAAGGAGAGGTAGTACTTTCGCAAGAGGATGCAGAGAAGAAAATCAAGCGATTAGGCGGATATGAAAAACTTTACCGTATTAAATTGGAGGCTGATTATTTGGCAGAATTGACGTGGAAAGGGGCGCATAAACGTTATGGAGAGAACATGACGGACGAGCAACGGGAACGTATCGTATTTGAGTTGCATATCATGAAGACGATGGGATTCCCTGGTTACTTTTTGATTGTGATGGACTATATTCGAGCGGCGAGGGAAGAGTTGAGTGTGTCGGTAGGTCCGGGGCGTGGATCGGCGGCAGGTTCTGTGGTTGCTTATTGTTTGAAGATTACAGATGTAGACCCACTGAAATATGATTTGCTGTTTGAGCGTTTTTTGAATCCAGATCGTATTTCCCTTCCAGATATTGATGTTGACTTTGACGATGATGGTCGAGGTGAGGTGTTGCGATGGGTGACGAGGAAATACGGTAAAGAAAAGGTGGCGCATATCATCACCTACGGAACGATGGCTACGAAATCGTCAATTCAGGACGTCAGTCGTGTTCAAGAGATTCCGTTGCCGACTGTTGCAGATATAAAACGTTGTATTCCAGATAAATTTGATGATAGTATCAAGGATGAGAAAGGCAAATCGCCCAAAGTCAATTTGCGAAATTGCTTGAAATACGTTCCAGAGTTTAAGCGTTACTATGAAGGCAGTGATGAGAATGTTTCGTCAATGATTCGTTATGCGACGCAGTTGGAGGATACGATACGACAGATCGGAATTCATGCATGTGGAGTTATTATCGGAGCAGACGATTTGACAAATTTCGCGCCGGTTTCAACGGTGAGAGACAAGGAAACGAACGAGGATGTAATGGTGACGCAGTATGATGGTCATGTGATTGAGTCTGTTGGTCTGATCAAGATGGACTTTCTTGGACTTAAGACGTTGAGTATCATAAAAGAAGCCATAAAAAACATCAAATTATCTCATGGAATAGATTTGGATATAGACACAATCCCGATCGACGATGAGGCGACGTATAAGCTTTACAGTGATGGTGCGACGATAGGTACTTTTCAGTTTGAGTCGCCAGGAATGCAGAAATATTTGCGTCAGCTACAGCCGAGTGTGTTTGAAGATTTGATTGCGATGAATGCGTTGTATCGTCCAGGACCAATGGATTATATCCCGCAGTTTATTGCAAGAAAGCATGGACAAGAGCCGATCGAGTATGATATTCCATGTATGGAGCAGTATTTGAAGGACACTTACGGCGTAACAGTATATCAGGAGCAGGTCATGCTTTTGAGCCGTTTGTTGGCAAATTTCACTCGAGGTGAGTCTGATATGTTGCGTAAAGCAATGGGAAAAAAGCAGATTGCGGTGTTGAACAAGTTGAAACCGAAATTTGTTTCGCAAGGAGAAGCCAATGGACACCCCAAAGCCAAGTTGGAGAAAATTTGGGCAGACTGGGAGAAATTTGCATCGTATGCGTTCAATAAATCGCATGCGACATGCTATTCGTGGGTTGCTTACCAGACAGCCTATTTGAAGGCTCATTATCCAGCCGATTATATGGCGGCCAACTTGACGCGAAGTATGGATAGCATTTCAGATATCACTAAGTTTATGGATGAATGTAAACGAATGGGTATCAATGTGTTGATTCCGAATGTCAATGAGAGTGAACATAATTTCACCTCTAATAGCGAAGGCAATATACGGTTTGGATTGGCAGGAATAAAAGGAGTAGGTATGGGAGCCGTCGATGCAATCATTAAAGAACGCGAAAAAAACGGCAAATATAAAGACATCTATGATTTTGTTGAGAGGGTCAATCTGACGGCATGTGGAAAGAAAACGATTGAGACATTGGCTATGGCAGGTGCTTTTGATTGTTTTTCTGAGGTGAAAAGGGAGAATTTCATGCAAGCCACTTTTGTAGACAGCATTCACGCATACGGAACGAGAGTGCAGAATGACAAAGGTAAGGTGCAACTGCAACTCAGTCTGTTTGATAGTTCAGAGATGGATGCGATGGTGTCAAAGCCGAAGATACCGAAGGTGGAGTCAATTTCAAGGATGGACAAGCTGAACAAGGAGCGAGAATTGGTCGGTATCTTTCTATCATCACACCCATTAGACGACTATTATGTTGTATTGAAACATGTTTGCAATGCAGAAATGGTCGATTTTTCGGATGATTGGAACGGACCTTTGTTTGTCAATGAAGAGAAGGAAGTGGCAATGCAAGACAAGGAGGTGATTGTAGGAGGAATGGTTACTGCTGTGAAGGAAGTAACCACGAAAGCGGGCAATATAATGCGAATAGTTTCGCTACAAGATTATTCTGGCACTCATCAATTTTCGTTCTTTAGCGATGAAATCGGTAAGTATGGAAATTATCTGACTGTGGGATATAGCATAATGCTGAGAGGTAAGTATGGGAAGCGAAATAGTTATGATAAAACGAGACGATTTATGTATCATGGAGTACAGTTCCTGTCGGATGTTGCGAAAACGGGAGTGAAAGATATTTATGTGCGGATTAACGCCCGAGAAGAGACGGATTTGAACACGAAGTTGTTGGATTTCAAGACTCTGATAGCAGAGAAGATGAATGATGGCAATGTAGGGGGGGCCAATTTACATTTAGCTTTGCAGTTGGCGTCATTCCCTTATCCGATTAATTTGAAATCACGAAATACCTATCTTACTGTGAATAGAGAGTTACTGACGGCATTAGATTCTCTGAATTTGACCTATTGGCTCACTTCTGAATATGCTTAAGAGAAGCTAAATCACTGAAGTGTAGCTTTTTTCGTCCATTTCCATTCTAATGCGCCATTCTTGAGGGAATAGATTATTACATCTGTTCCCCAAGTTCTTGCCGAATCCCAAAGGAATATTTTTGAAGGTGAAGAGAACGATGCCTTGGGGAACGTCCGAAAGAATAAGATTTTCTTTCTTAAGGTATCGAATCGCCATATTCCAATCACATTCTACCGTTGGAAAGGCATCTTTTTTGAGAGACCAGGCAAGAGCCAACGCTTCATCTGGAACAATGTCTTTACCCTTGAGTGTGCCTATGGGAAGACCATTTCGTAGTGTGCGTAGATTTTGTTGGAAAAGAGAAACATAGTCGATGAATGGTTTTGAAACTGCTGAAATATCGTCATTGTCAAAAATGAATTCATATTTTTCATTCAACCAGTCATTACATTGAATTTTAATGTTTTGAGGTAGAGGACTGTTTTTTGATTTAATATTTCCTTTTGCGTTTTTCCTTGTTTTCAGTTTCAAGGTTGATTGTTCGCTCGTTTTTTGAAGAATGGCGAGGAAAAGTCCTTCGCTCTTCGTTTTGTGAGGGTAGAAGTGGTAACCACAGTCTG
Source organism: Clostridiales bacterium (assembly GCA_963626555.1). Lineage (GTDB taxonomy): Bacteria > Bacteroidota > Bacteroidia > Bacteroidales > Paludibacteraceae > UBA1181. Next base: position 19,380 of record CAVFXQ010000012.1, on the reverse strand, counting down.
ATTCTGAGATATTCCAATTGTCGTTGACGGCGATTTTCAGAATGTCGGCACCTAAGTTTTTTGCGATCCAACGTACGTTTTTCTCGTTCTCCTCTTCGTTGTAAGTGCAGGTGCTATAGATGAGTAACCCGTTTTCTTTGAGAGAGGGGAAGACATCGGACACAATACGGCGCTGTCTCTCGCAACAGAGTTGTACGTTGTTGAGCGACCAGTCCTCGATGGCTTTGTCATCTTTTCGAAACATTCCCTCACCCGAACAAGGAGCGTCTACAAGTATGAAATCGAAAATGCCAGGTAGTTTGCCAAAATCTTTCGGGTCGTTTTGTGTGACGGTAACATTGGGCGCACCCCATTTCGTCAGGTTTTCGTTTAGGATTCCGACACGTGTTTTCATAACCTCGTTAGCCACTAACCAACCTTTCCCATTTAGAATTGAAGCAAGAATGGACGATTTTCCTCCTGGAGCAGCACATAAATCCAACATAAGAGGTTCTTCCGTTTCCAATTTGTTAAAATGTTGTTTAACAGCATATTCGAGGAACATAGAAGCCGCCTCTTGAGGATAGTAGACACCTGCGTGAAGCAGAGGATCCATAGTGAATAAAGGTCTATCAGACAGATATTTCCCTGAATTACACCAAGGAATTACGTCCGAAGTGTTGATTTCATAAAATATATTTTCAACACATTTAGCGGTGTTGAAACGAACACTTGTAACACGTTCGCTATCAATGGCTTTCAGTAGGTCGGCAGTCTCATTCTCACCTAAAATACTATTCATTTGTCGGATAAAATCCTCAGAAATGGGTTGCATACGAAAACAATAAATTTTGACACGGCAAAATTCGTACTAATTTGCTATTTTTGCAAGTAAATGCGTTTGTAAGTGATAAAATAAACGTTTTAAAAAAAGAGAAAAATAGAGAAAAAAGAGACGAAAAAGAAGATCGTAAGGTGGAAAAATACTTGGATAACAAGGTCTTCCGACTGATTTCGGAAGTGGCTGATTCGCAAGGCGTTGAGTGTTATGTGATTGGTGGTTTTGTTCGTGATATTCTGTTAGAGAGACCATCTAACGATATTGATATTGTAGTTGTCGGTTCTGGAATAGCCGTAGCGGAGGCGTTTCATAAGGCTTGGAAAGGGAGTACACTTTCTGTTTTTAAGAGTTTTGGAACGGCTCAGGTGAAGTTGAAGCATATAGAAGTGGAGTTCGTTGGCGCACGAAAGGAGTCGTATCGTGCGGATTCTCGTAATCCTATTGTGGAAGATGGAACGTTAGAAGACGACCAAAACAGGCGTGATTTTACGGTGAATGCGATGGCTTTATGCTTGAATAAAGCACGATTTGGCGAGTTGGTTGATCCATTTAATGGTATGGAGGATTTGGAGAATAAAATATTGCGTACACCGTTGAATCCAGACATTACCTTTAGCGATGATCCTTTGCGGATGATGCGTTGTGTTCGTTTTGCCTCCCAATTGTCGTTTTTCATTGAGCAGAACACGTTTGATGCGTTAGGAAGGATGAAAGAGCGGATTTCCATCATTACGAAAGAGCGAATCAACGAGGAGTTGAATAAGATTATGATGTCTAAACGTCCGTCTGTTGGTCTCGTTTTGATGGAGCAGTGTGGTTTGATGGAGTTGGTTTTGCCGGAAATTCATGCGTTGGCTGCTACGGAAGAGAAAGATGGAGTTGGACACAAGAATAATTTCACCCATACTATGCAGGTTGTGGATAGTGTGGCAGAGAAGTCGGACGACCTTTGGCTACGTTGGGCTGCATTACTCCACGATGTAGGGAAACCCGCTACGAAGAAGTGGGTGGACAAGGTAGGGTGGACATTCTACAATCATAACTATGTAGGCGCAAAGATCACGTCGAAATTGTTCAAGCGCATGAAAATGCCAATGAACGAAAAGATGAAGTTTGTCGTCAAGATGGTGTTGCTTCACATGCGTCCGATAGCGTTGGTAGAAGATGGTGTAACCGATTCTGCCATTCGACGTTTGCTTTTTGATGCGGGCGATGATATTGATGCCTTGATGATACTTTGTCAGGCGGACATCACTTCGAAGAACCAAGAGAGAGTGCGCAAGTATAAGGAGAATTACGCAAGGGTGAAGCAGAAGATGAAGGAGATTGAGGAGAAAGACAGAGTCCGCAATTTTCAACCTCCAGTGTCTGGCGAAGAGATTATGAAAGTGTTTAATTTGCCACCGTGCGCTGAGATTGGTAAGATTAAGAATGCGATAAAAGATGCCGTTTTGGATGGAATTATTCCTAACGAATATGAGCCTGCGTATGAGTTTATGATACAAGAGGCTAAAAAATTAGGAATAGAGAAGAAAGTGTGATATAGTAGTTTATAATGTCTTATATGAACTAAAACTTTAAGAGTAGATATGGATGATATTCAACATATAATGGAACATGGGACGGTTTTCAAAAAATCGTCTGAACATGTCAATAAAGACCCAAAGAAGGGGGTGAAGACGAAAGCCAAGCGAACTACGTATGTGAAAGGTACTCATGGTTCGGGATCTGCAAAGATGAAGGCTGAGTATAAGCGAAGGAGACAAAACCGTCATAAAAATTAGTTAAGCAGAGAGACGCAAGAAGGTTTCCTGTCTGTTCCTATTTGATAAAATTGGGGAATGAGAAACGGAGGTCGGAAGATAGTCGTGACAATATTAGCAACGATATTTGCGTTGTGTGCATTGTCATATACGGTGGAGCAAGGGTGTCCTGATTTTACGGACATCAAGGGATCGTTTGTTCAAGGTTTCACAGGAATGGTTGAAGATCCATTCCAAACGGAGGGGATGGTAGAGAATCGACAAACGATGAACGAGAAGGTTTCCTTTGATGAAAACACAGGAGGACAATTGGCAACAATACCAGATGGAGAGTTGAAATCCATTCGTTTAGGAAACGATAACATAGGAGGAGAGGCGGAAGCCATTGTCTATCATTTTGTTGTAGACCCTGAAAACACACTTTTGTTTGTAAATTTTGCAATTGTTTTAGAGGATCCAGGGCATGAGATGTCTGATCAACCACGTTTTGTAGTGCGTGTGACGGATAAAGCAGGAAACTTGGTGTCAGACTGTGCCGAGTATGACGTTTCGGCGGCAGAGGGAATACCAGGCTTTCAAGACTATACAGATGGATATACAGCAAGACGTTGGCGAGATTGGACAAAGGAGGGTTTGGATTTGACGCCCTATGCCAATCAAGAGGTGCAAGTGCAATTTATCACTTACGACTGTGCATTGATGGGTCATTTCGGCTATGCTTATTTTACAGCACATTGTGCCCCGAATCAGTTGGAAATGGATAACTGCAGTGGGTCAGACATTACACTGTCGGCTCCAGAAGGCTTCTCATCATACTTGTGGAGCAATGGCGACACTACACGAACAACGACAGTCTCCGTAGAAAAGGGTGACAAGACGATTTACTGTGAGGTAACTTCAGTAACTGGTTGCACGTTTACACAAAGCGCATTTATCACGAGTAAGACGCAAAGCTCGGAGACACACATCGTTGACACAGTTTGTCAGGGTGAGACCTATAAAAAGTATAATTTTGATCTTCCTGCGCAGAATAAAGTAGGTTGGAATACCTATTACAACGATATATTCGATCCTTCCACTTGTTCCAATCAAGGAAAGGTTGAATTGCAATTGTATGTTATACAGCAGATATTTGATATTGAAGCGTCAATTTGCATAGGTGACGATTATAATGAGAATGGCTTTTTAATCTCGCAGCCTCCTATTGGCGTTTTGTATGACACATTGAGATATACCAGAACACAGCCAATAGGTAGCCATTATTGTAAGGATAGCTTGGTTTGCTTGCGACTGACCGTTAATGACTTACTTCATTTTGAGGGAACATTGGTGGGTGATCAGACACCATGCACGAATGTTGCGACAACCTATTACATAGAAAGTAACAATGCTGCCACGACATTTAAGTGGACATTGCCAGATAATGTCAAAGTGCAGAAAGGACAGAATTCGCCACAGATAGTGTTGTCGTTTACCGATACAACAGCAGGAAAATTGATTTTAACGGGAATCAATGGTTGTGGATCGACCGCGCTTCCGTTGGATGTGAGTCCTCGTCCTTCTTACCATCAGTTTTTCAACGATACAGCATGCGTTAATTCTGTGTATGATAAATACAATTTCAATTTAGGAAAACTTTCAACAACAGGCTATTATACCTATACGCAGGAACTGAAGACAAAGTCAGGGTGTGATAGTGTTGTCGTTTTGGCATTGACGGTGGTCGAAGAGCCAACGGTGTCGATAATTTCGAGTGACACAACATCATTCTTTTGTGGTAAACCCCAATTGTCTTTGGTTGCAGAGGCGAATGGAAGTAGTATTATTTTGCACGACTGTGATTCAGTGCCTGTTGTACCAGGAGATGTCTATTGTAGTGATGGACGATTTATGACGTTGAGTGCTTTTCAGAAAGATGGAAAGAAGACGGCAGAAGGAGTTGTGTTCTATGTTGATACTGATTATGAATATGCGTTGGTAGCCGATTTGGCAGATAACCCCAATCATAAACTTACATGGGGAAGAATGGGGTATGACATACCCGCATTGCCCAATCAGAACAAGATACGTTTAGTTTTGGCAGAACAGGATGGATATGGCAATACTGCGATAATGCGTGCGGCAGGTAATTCTGTTGATTATCCGATAGCGTGGGCGGTTGATTACGAAAATGGTTGGTATGTTCCTGCGGTGGGAGAGTTGTGGTTGCTTTTTTCTCGGCTTAACATTGTGAATCCTGTGTTTACGGCCTTGGGAGGAACAACCTTTCCCCCTGATGATAGTCGTTATTCCTATTTTTCTTCCACTGAGTTGTCGGACAGATATTTTTGCGCCTTGACAGATATAGGAGAGATTATGGGAAATACAAAAAGCTCCTACTATCGAAATTTTTTGAGGGCGGTAAAATCTGTTCCATTACGTAATAATTTAAGTCATCCTGTTGTGAAAGTAGGAGATTTGGTTGAGAACGAGTATGGAGAGAAAGGAATAGCAGTAGAAGTTTTGAAGAATGGTCGCACAGGCTGGATGGTGGCTTTGAATGATTGTGAAGGAAGTTATTTATGGTATGATAAAGCAGAGAAGATAGAAGGACAGCAGACGTATGGAAATGGAACTTCTTCAAAAATTTCTGAAATCTTAGATAGCGAGAGGGATTTGAATGGAGAAGAGAATACTAAGATTATGCAAAAGCAGATACCCGAATCAACCGATAATGCAGTATGGTCGTTTGATGCAGAGAAGGGGTGGTTTTTGCCTTCGAATGGACAAATGAGTATATTGTATGGCTTGACGCCGATTATAGACTCCGCACTTGTGAAAAATGGAGGGACGGAGATGAGTTATGGTAATTATTGGAGTAGTACGGAGGCATCGGCGGAGTTGGCGTGGGCGTTTAATATGATTTACGGAGAGACAGCGGCGGTGGAGAAAGATGGTTATGCGTTGAAGGTTCGACCATTTTCTAAGTTTACTGTGTGTCGCCCGCATGTAGAGGGCTTAGACTCATCTATGAAGTATATATGGAGTACAAGAGACACGACGGCTTTGATAGAGGTGGAGCCTATGCAAACGACAAAATATACGGTGACAGTCACCACAAATGGTGGAAACTGTAGTGCAACGGCCTCATACGATGTGATAGTGGCGCAAAATGACGATATTGAAATATATGATACTATATGTGCCGGAGATACCTATAAAAACGAATTTTTTGATGTTTCGGAGAGTGGAGTCTATACAAAGTATATAGAAAATGGGTCTTGTAGGCAGAAAGTTGTTCTTCATTTAACAAAAGCTGAAGAGCAGAAGGTTACGGAGATAGAAGACCATACCTGTGCGGGGGGAACTTATCAGAAGAATGGGTTCAACATTTGGACGAATGTTTCGGGCGTTTATTACGATTCGTTGAATTTCGTAAATCGATATGGATGCGATAGCTTGGTGCGGTTGAAATTGATTGTCGATCCTATGGGAAGAGACACAATCAAAGCACGAGTTTGTCAGAATGAACCTTATTTTGAGCATGGATTTGAAGTGGTTGCCTATCAGACTGTTGGTATGCACTACTATGAGAAGAAAGTGGAGAGCGAAGTAGGGTGCAGATACATACAGACGTTGGCGTTGCAGGTCGATTCTGTCTATCAGCTTTCAAGTGTTGATTCTATTTGTAGAAATGAAACGTATGAGAAGGGAGGATTTGAAATAAAAACGACAGAGGAAGGTATGCAGACCTACTATCTGACTCTGCAGACTCAGCATGGTTGTGATAGTGTCATTGCGTTGTCTCTCAATGTGTTACACTCTCCGGAGACTCATTTTGCAGATACAATTTTCTCTCATACACCTTATCATAGTGTGGATTTTGATTTACCAGGGCAAGAGCGAGGCGAATACACGTTCAATAAGCACTATCCATCAGCGTTCAATAGTTGCGACAGCGTTGTAGTGCTTCACCTTGTAGTGTTAGATGATGACGAGGTGATAGTAGTTCCAGATGCATTTACTCCGAAAAATAAAAATGGCAAGAACGATGTTTTTATGCCAGGTTACGAACTCTACATTTACGACCGATATGGTTTGTTGGTAACGCATTCAGAAGATGGATGGGATGGCACATATCGAGGGAAAGAGGCAGATGCAGGTGTCTACATTTACACCTTGCATTTCAAGAGTGGAAAAGTGAAGAGAGGAACAGTGGAGATATTTAAGGAATAAAGATATAGTGATGCGTTTCTCTGTTTTTCTACGACAACATAGAATTATATCCATTTTTGGAGGTATTTGTCTAACAGTTGTTCTTTTCACGATATTATTTCATTGGATTGTGATGCCACGCCAATTGTTTGATCAACCGACGTCAACGGTGATGTATGACAATCGGGGAGAGTTACTTTGTGCAAGAATTGCAGCGGACGAACAGTGGCGTTTCCCTTCGTCAGACACTGTGGATAGCCGTTTTGTCACTTGTTTGCTGAACTATGAAGATCGTCGTTTCCGATATCACTTGGGAGTGGATTTGATCGCTATCGGGCGAGCGTTGAAGCGAAATCTGCAAGGAGGTAGGAGAGAGGGGGGCAGTACGCTGACAATGCAGTTGGCTCGAATGGCTCGGGGAAATCATCCGAGGACTTTCAAAAATAAGATAATAGAGGCACTTTGGGCGTTTGATATTGAGCTGACACATTCGAAAGATGAAATTTTGAAAATGTATGTAGCTAACGCACCGTTCGGTGGAAATATAGTAGGTTTAGAGGCTGCCTCGTGGCGCTATTTCAATCGTGGAGTAGATAAATTGTCGTGGGCGGAGTTATGTACATTGGCTGTTTTGCCTAATTCGCCGGCCTTGATTCACTTGTCAAGAAATCGCGGGCGACTCAAGAAAAAACGAGACACACTTTTGAAAATCCTTTATCATCGAGGTGTTTTATCGCAAGAAGAATACAATCTCTCTTGTGTGGAGGATTTGCCAGATACTCCTTACCCTTTGCCTAATAATGCCCCCCATTTCATAGATTTCATGTCGAAAAAGCAAAAAGGAAATATCATACACACTTCTATTGATACGAGATTACAGCGAATGGTGCAATATATGTCGAACAGCTATGCTATTCGGTATCATATTTCCAATCAAATTGATAATATTGCTATTTTGGTGCTTGATATAAAGACGGGAGAACCAATTGTTTATGTTGGAAATACAACAAATCGGGACTTGGAGGCTTCTCAGGTTGATGTGATACAAGCAGAAAGAAGTCCGGGTAGCACGTTAAAGCCTTTCTTGTATGCTGCGATGATGAGTTGTGGAGAACTCACTCCAAGACGACTGATTTCGGATACTCCGTTATCGTTGAATGGTTTTACGCCAATTAATTTCAGTCACACGTATAGTGGAGCAGTTCATGCAGACGATGCGATTATTCAGTCGCTCAACGTGCCACTTGTCAGAATGCTATCGGAGCATACAACAGGTCGATTTATGGAAGACTTGAAATGGTTAGGAATGACAACCTTACATTATAATGAAGACCATTACGGTGCATCATTAATTTTAGGGGGCGCAGAGGTGAAACTATGGGATCTTTGCTGTATGTATCGTAAATTGGCATATCGCTTGAAGCTGGGTAAGGCGAGGGGCAAAGAGGCAGAAAAAGAGCGGATTTCAAGGGTGGCGACGTGGTTTGCCTTTCAAGCCATGTCGAAGTTGAATCGACCCGAAGAGGAGGCAGAATGGATGCAGTTTCGTTCGATGAAGAATATAGCGTGGAAGACAGGAACGAGTTGGGGAAACCGCGATGCATGGTCGGTGGGAGTCTCTTCGAAATATGTAGTTGGAGTTTGGGTTGGCAATGCGACAGGAGAGGGACGAGCTGGAATGACAGGCGTTGGATTTGCATCGCCAGTGATGTTTGATGTTTTTTCAATGTTGGATGATGATGCATGGTACACTGCGCCGTATGACGAAATGGAGCAGATGAAAGTGTGCCGTCGTAGTGGTTGTTTGGCTTCTGATATATGTGCGGAGACGGATAAGGTCTATTTGCCCAAAGCCTCAAAGAAGACGTTGCAATGTTCTTATTGCCAATGGGTTCATCTGTCGAAAGACGAGCAGTGGCAAGTAAATTCTTCTTGTGTTTCCCCCTCTGAGATGGTGACGAAATCTTGGTTTGTGTTGCCTGCCGCACAGGAGTATTATTATAAGAGTTGCCATGCAGGTTATCGTCCGTTGCCCGCCTATAGAGATGATTGTCAGGGTACGACTGTCGATCAAATTGATTTTATCTATCCCGAGCATAACGCCACGATTATGATACCACGAGGTTTTGAAGGGGAAAAACAGCAAGTTGTGTGCAAGGCCGTTTGTCGTCGTTCAACCTCAACGCTCTATTGGCATATAGATAATCAATATTTAGGTGAAACGAAAGGCAATCATCAGTTAACCATCTCTCCTGATGCTGGTGCGCATATCTTGTCTATCGTTGATGAGGTGGGAAATAGAAAGGCTATCCGAATTTTCGTCAGATAGCCTTCTTGAAGTAGTTTGACCAATAGGTTACTATTTATTTTCTTTGGAGACTTCGTTTTCTTTTGTTTCTTCTTTTTTCTCTCCCAAATTCTTTCCAGGACGGCACATTGTGGCGAACACAAGCACACAAACGACGGCGCAGATGATAGAAGAGTCTGTCTTTACAAGATGATAGGTCAGCATGCAGATGGCAAAAACGGCAAGTGGCGTAGCCATTCTGAGCAAATTCCATTTCTTGAAGATTTTAGAGTCCGAAGATGTAACCCTGTTGTCGCTGAGTTTGACGATAAGTGGCACTGAGACGATGGTCAACAGTGTAGCCACTGTTTGAAGGACGATGAATTGTGTCGCATCTCCCACTTCTTTAAGGTTTATGCCATACGAAACGAGTAGGATGGCAATTGCTATAACCAAAAATAACCAGTATAAAATTTTCAAACCTTTCATTTTTAAGTTGATTTATTTGTTATTGTTTCAGATTTTTTGTTTAATGAATTTATCTATTTTACGCTCTTTTTTTGCTAATCATTATTTACAGAGTATGGAATACGGTTGACAATAGATCGTCCTAACGTGATTTCATCGGCATATTCCAATTCGTCGCCAATAGAAACGCCTCGTGCAATGGTGCTTAGTTGAATATCATACGCTCCCAATTTCTTGTATAGGTAGAAATTGGTGGTATCGCCTTCCATTGTCGGACTCAATGCCAAGATTACCTCTTTAACGACATTATTGCTCTTGACTCTCTCCACTAAAAGATCGATGCTCAAGTCAGAAGGACCTATTCCTTGCATAGGCGAAATGACACCGCCCAAAACATGGTATAGCCCTTTATACTGTTGAGTGTTCTCTACAGAAATGACGTCGTTGATGTTCTCTACAACACAGATCAGGGAGGGGTCGCGTTGAGGGTTGGAGCAGATTTGGCATACGTCCGTGTCTGAGATATTGTGGCACACGCTACAATAGCGTATTTCATTTCGCATCTTTATGAATGTGTTTCCAAATAGGTCCACATCCTCTTTACTCTGTCGAAGTAGGTGCAGAGCCAGTCGTAAAGCCGTTTTTCGTCCAATACCAGGCAGTTTTGCGAACTCTTTGGTTGCATTGTCCAATAAAAGAGACGAATAAGGTGATGAATTCGTATTCATACGTTAATATAATTCTAAAAATTCTAAAAATTAGAATTTAAAAATTGACACTTTCATCGGATAAAAAATCGAAGAATTTTAATCCTTTAAAAATGATAAGCTCTTCAATTCTTCGTAGGTTGGAATCTCTTTGAAGAAGTTGTATTGACGGTTTTTGTAATCAATTTGACAACAAACGTGCGTCAGTCCGTTGGAGACGATAAGCAAAGGCACGTTCAACTTGAGGTTGTAGGTTGCGATTTGGTCGAAGACCTTTTGGTTGATAGTGATTTGAGGCGCCTTATATTCTACGATAGCAATGGGTTGCAACTCATTGTTGAAGATTACCGTATCGCATCTTTTTTTCATGGAATTGATATCAACTGCAATTTCGTTAGCGATAAGAGAAATGGGAAATTGTTTTTCTTTGGTCAGAAACTCCACCATATTTTGGCGCACCCACTCTTCTGGAGTCAAGGCGACGAATTTTTTTCGGCATTTATCGAAGATGGTGCGTTTGCCTGCTTCGTTTTTCACCCGAAAATCATATTTCGGAAAATTAAGTTCTGTCATTTTTCCTATCTTTGCGAGTTACAATTGCAAAAATAGCAAAAAATAGCGAAGCGAATGGCGAAACAGCAGCAGACAATCAGTTATAGACAGATTCTGGCAGACTTGAAAGAAAAAAAATACAAACCAGTTTATTTTCTATCTGGCGAAGAACCTTACTTCATAGATCTTGTCGCTAATTATATAGCAGACAATGTACTGACGAAGAGCGAGCAAGATTTCAACCAGACTATATGCTATGGGAAAGAGACAAGTATGCGGTCTGTCATTGAAAGTGCCAGAGCCTATCCGATGATGGCAGAACATCAAGTGATAATCGTGAAGGAAGCGCAGGAAATCAGTAAGGGGGAGGGGGAAAGTGGATCAGATCCTTTTGATGCTTTGATCACCTATTTGAAGCAACCGATGCCGTCAACGATTCTTGTTTTTTGCTATAAGAAGAGGGCGGACATGCGCAAGAAATATGTGAAGGCAGTTAATGAGGGCGGCGTTTTTTACAATTCAGAAAGAGTTTGGGATAATCAATTGCCAAAGTTCATCCAGGATTACATAACAGAAAAGAAAATCTTGATGGAAGCGCCTGCGGTGCAGTTGTTGGCAGATTACATTGGTAACGACCTTCATCGTTTGGTAAACGAGTTGGAAAAATTGGTTACGACAAAGCCTTCAACTGTAAAAATGATCACGTTGGACTTTGTTGAAAAGAATGTTGGAATAAGCAAAGAGTTTAACAATTTTGAATTGCGTTCTGCGTTGATGAACCGTGATATTAACAAAGCTAACTTCATCGCCTTTCATCTTGCACAAATGAAAACATTTGCTTTAACTCTTACTATATCAACATTATATAGTTATTTTTCTAATCTAATGGTTTATCATTATTTAGAGAATAAAAGTCAGGCTAATGTTGCTGCGGAACTCTCGATAAATCCTTTTTTCGTTTCTGAATATGCCATAGGAGCAAAGAAGTATAATGCGGTAAAAACGATGCAGATAATATCAATCCTAAGGGAGTATGATGCAAAGTCGAAAGGAGTGGATAATAACAGTCCACAGAGCGAATTGCTTATGGAAATGGTTTACAAAATCCTCCATTAGTCCCGAAGGAACGCAAAATTTTTTATTTTTGTAGAATTGTAGTTGTAGAATTGTAAAAAAAGAGACATGGAGATAAAGTCAGCAGAATTTGAGATCAGCAATAGTGTGTGGGTAGCCTGTCCGAAACATAGTTTCCCCGAGTATGCCTTCATAGGACGCTCGAATGTTGGCAAATCCTCATTGATAAACAAGTTGGCAAAGCGAAAAGACTTGGCAAAGACATCGTCGAAGCCAGGCAAGACTTTGCTTATCAACCATTTTCTCATGAATAAAAATTGGTATCTCGTCGACTTGCCTGGCTATGGTTATGCTAAGGTTGGGAAGGTTCAGATGGAGAAATTAGAGAAGATGATTAAAGGATACGTCTTGCAACGAGACGAGTTAGACAACCTTTTTGTGTTGATAGACAGCCGTTTAGAGCCGCAAAAAATTGACTTGGATTTTTTTGAGTTTTTGGGTGTCAATGGCGTCCCCTTCTCTATCGTCTTCACGAAAGCCGATAAGTTGAAACCGAATAAACTCAATGAGAACATTGAGGCTTATAAACAAACCCTTTTAGAGACGTGGGAAGAATTGCCTCCGATTTTCGTAACATCAGCAGAGACAGGATTAGGTTGTGATGAATTGTTGGCATATATTGATTCTATAAATAAGTCGCTCGCCGATAAACTATCTCTTTAGATTTATTATGTTAAATAATTAAAATATAATACATTGCGAATACTATATTATTTATTTTACGCCTTTGTTTGGACACTTGCATGGTTGCCTTTGAGGGTGTTATATCTCTTGTCCGATTTCATTTATTTTATGATTTATCATGTCGTGAAATATCGAAGAAAAGTGGTGAGAGAGAATTTGGTTTCGTCATTTCCAAACAAAAGTTTAGAAGAAATCGTAAAAATTGAGAAAGACTATTATTTGCATTTGTCGGACACGTTTGTAGAAACGGTAAAATTGATTCACATATCGGATGAATGTATGCGTAAGCACATGCATTTTAGCAATCCAGAGGAGATGGGCAGGCATTTTGAGGCAGGCAACAGTGTCGTAGCCTTATTAGGGCACTACTGCAATTGGGAGTGGATTACATCCATTTATATGAACTATGACACCACAAAGTTTGTAGGTGGAGAGTTGTATCGTCCGTTGAATAACAAATATTTTGACAATTTCTTCCTAAATCTTCGTTCACGTTTTGGTACGGTCAACATACCGAAGAATGATGCTATTCGCTTCATTGTCAATATGAAACGAGAGGGAAAGAAGTTTGGTTTAGGCTTTATCGCCGACCAGACGCCATCAAAGAACAATTTGCATTATTGGACGACGTTTCTTAACCATGCGACACCATTTTTGAACGGACCAGAGCGAATTGCGAAAAAAGGAGATTATGCGGTGGTCTATTTTGATGTCCAGAAGGTGAAGCGAGGCTATTATACATGCGATGTCATTACGTTGACAGATCATGCAAAGGAGACGGAAGACTATTGGATTACAGATCGTTATGTTGATTTGTTTGAACAAACAATTCTGCGAAATCCAGCGTACTGGTTATGGTCGCATCGACGTTGGAAGCATAATAGAGAGGAGGCTCCGGAAGATGCCGTAGACAGACCTCGATTGAATAAAAAAGAAGAGAAATAACCCTGAGAACTGGGACAAGAATGAAAAAAGTAGCGGTCATCATACTTAATTGGAATGGAAGGCAGATGATGGAAAAATATCTGCCATCAGTCTGTCAGAATACACCGCAAGAATGGGCGAGGGTTGTGGTAGCCGACAATGGTTCGACCGACGATTCCATCGCCTTTTTGAAAGAAAAATATCCCAATGTAGACATGATTTGTTTTGATAAGAATTATGGCTTTGCAGAAGGGTATAATAAAGCGATAGCGGCTGTTGAGGAAGAATATGTTGTTTTGCTCAACTCGGATGTTGAGACCCCTAAAGGGTGGTTGACACCGATGATCGACTATTTGGAAAGACACCCAAACGTGGCGGCGTGTCAGCCGAAAATTCTCGCTTTCAACGAGAAAAATAAATTTGAACATGCAGGAGCGGCGGGCGGTTTCATAGATAGATATCGCTTTCCGTATTGTCGTGGACGCATTTTTTCGTCGGTTGAAGAAGACAAAGGGCAATATGACGATGTAACACAAATATTTTGGGCATCGGGAGCAGCATTGACTATCCGCAAAGCCGATTATGAAGGTGCAGGAGGTTTAGATGCTACCTTTTTCGCACACATGGAAGAGATAGACCTTTGTTGGAGGCTCAATAGTCGGGGGCGAAAGTTAGTTTGTGTGCCGCAAAGTGTTGTGTACCATTTAGGAGGAGGTACACTCAATATGAATCACCCTCGGAAGACATTTCTCAATTTTCGCAATAATCTTTTGATGATATATAAAAATGAAAATAGCAAAAGCTTGAAGAAAGTTTTGTTTATGAGAAAAATCTTAGACAATATTGCTGGATTGATGTTTTTAATCAAAGGAGATATTGATAATTTCAAAGCCGTTAGGAAAGCGAGAAAAGAGTTTCGCTTGATAAAATCGCAATATTTTAGAAAAAGAGAAGAGAATTTAAAAAAGCAAACAGTTTCAGCATTTCCTTTCAATTATGGCGGAAGCATTGTTTTTGCTTATTATGCGAAAGGGAAAAAATATTTCAACAAATTGTAAAGAAGAGGAAATGGTACGGAGTTTGCGTTGTCTTTTGTTGATAATTTTGCTTGTGAGTGGACTTACGAATGTAGTTGCGCAAGTAGTTTCAAAGAATACAGCGTTCTCTGTAGGAGAGCGTTTCTCTTTGGATGCCTACTTTAATCTCGGAGCTATATGGATTAAATTAGGCGAGGCGGAGTTCAGAGTGGAAGAGGAGGAGGATAATTACAAGTTTATTGTAACGGCTCATAATATGCCCAAATGGGATCGAATCTATCAGATGAACACTTATCACGAAGCATCGTGTACGAAGAATATGAAACCATTGTATATGAAATGTAAAGTTTCGGAGAATGGAAATTATTATGAGGACAGTTACATTTTCATAGAGAAGGACGACCACTACGAGGTGCATCGACATACCAAGAACAAGCAAAAATTTCCAAGTGGAGAGTTTGACACGACCTTTACGGTATCGTTGGCGGCGCATGACATTATCAACTCTGTATATGTGGCACGAAACACAGATTTGACGCAGAATAATGGAAAGAAAATACCTTTTTCGCCCATCTTTGGCAACGGAATTCATACGATTTATGGAGATGTGATAGGCAAAGAGACGATAAAGACACGAGAGAATAAGATTTACAAGTGTATAAAAGGAGCGGCATACGTGGGGGATGGCACGATAGTAGATGGGAAAACCCCTGCATACGTGTATGTTACAGACGATGAACATTTGATACCCGTGTTGGTAGAAGCAAAATTATCAATAGGTTCGGTGAAAGTATATTTGAGGGATTGTCAGTTGAAATGATTTTTATATTTTATTAAATTCATTTCTCATTAAAAACCTATAAATTTGCAATCTCTTTCGATAGAGAGGAAAAAAAGAATGTGTTACAAAAAACGTAAAGGATATGGCATTAGCAATTACAGATGCGAATTTTGACGAGATCGCAACGTCAGACCGCTTGGTAGTGATAGATTTTTGGGCACAATGGTGTGGACCCTGTAAAACTTTGTCGCCTGTTGTTGATGAGTTAGCACAAACCTACGAGGGAAAGGCGATTATCGGGAAAGTGGATGTCGATAACAACCATGACATAGTGGAGAAGTTTGGAATTAGAAGTATTCCGACTGTGATTTTCCTTAAAGGAGGAAAGCAAGTGGATAAGACTGTTGGCGCATTGCCCAAACCAGAATTGGTGGCCAAAATAGAAGCAAATTTGTAGTATTTACAAGTTGATAATACTTATAAAGGAGTGGGGCGGAATTGTTTTCGTTCCACTTTTTTCTTTATTTTTGTTTATGTAAAATTGAAGATAAAATAAAAGAATAGAATGGAGAGTAATCTGCTTATTTACAATACATTAAAAAGGACAAAACAACGTTTTGAACCGCTACATGCGCCCTACGTTGGTATGTATGTTTGTGGACCGACTGTTTATGGCGATGGTCATTTGGGGCATGCACGTCCTGCCATCACGTTCGATGTGCTGTATCGTTATCTCACCTTTTTAGGATACAAGGTGAGATATGTTCGGAATATTACGGATGTAGGACATTTGGAACATGATGCAGACAGTGGAGAGGATAAAATTGCGAAGAAGGCACGGTTGGAGCAAAAAGAGCCTATGGAAGTGGTGCAATACTATCTGAATCGCTACCATAAGGCGATGGAAGCGTTGAATGTCTTGCCTCCAAGCATAGAGCCTCATGCGTCTGGACATATCATTGAGCAGATAGAGTTTGTCAAGAAGATTTTGGAAGCTGGCTATGCATACGAAAGCCAAGGATCAGTCTACTTTGACGTAAGGAAATACAATCAGGATTACCATTATGGAAAGCTTTCTGGTCGAAACATAGATGATTTATTGGCCACGACACGCGAATTGGACGGACAAGACGAGAAGCGTTGTTCGTTAGATTTTGCTCTTTGGAAGAAGGCACAGCCAGAACATATCATGCGTTGGCCATCGCCATGGAGCGACGGATTCCCAGGCTGGCACTTGGAGTGTTCCACTATGGGAACGAAATACCTTGGCGAGACCTTCGACATTCATGGTGGTGGAATGGATTTAATATTTCCTCACCACGAGTGTGAGATTGCTCAATCATGCGCCGCATTAGGTCATGACAGTGTTCGCTATTGGATGCACAACAATATGATTACCATCAACGGAAAGAAGATGGGCAAATCGTATGGGAACTTCATCACGTTGGACGAGTTTTTCACGGGAAGTCATCCGTTGTTGACGCAAGCATATTCGCCGATGACGATTCGTTTCTTTATTTTGCAAGCACACTACCGTAGTACGGTAGACTTTGGAAATGAAGCACTTCAAGCGTCCGAAAAAGGTTTGGCTAAGTTGACGGATGCATACGCACGTTTAAACAAACTTCAAGCTTCTGCGACTTCTACAGTTGATGTTTCAGGCTTAAGAGAGAAATGTGAAGAGGCGATGAACGACGATTTGAACACGCCAATCGTCATCTCTTATTTCTTTGAAGCTTGCAAGGCGATTAACACTGTTTCAGATGGGAAAGGAACGATTTCTGCAAACGATTTGAACGAGTTGAAATCTCTTTTCAAGACCTATTTAATGGATATACTCGGACTACGTTTGGAGGTTTCTGGCGACAGTCATAACGATGCCTACAAAGGTGCGGTGGATTTGCTTTTAGAAATAAGAAAACAGGCTAAAGCCAATAAAGACTGGGCTACAAGCGATAAGATTCGAAATGAATTGACAGCTTTGGGCTTCAACGTGAAAGATACGAAAGACGGATACGAGTGGTCTTTGTAAACACATAGTCTGACAACTATGTGGGGTGTTACGTTGATCATCACAGTGGATATATAAATATAATATATAAAAGCAAGTGGAATTTTCAGCGTTATATGCGCGAATAATGTCGATATACGACTCTGCGATGAAAGCAGGGTTGAAAATTCCATTTGTGAAAATTGATCGGGAGAAATTTCTAAAAAGGAAATTTGGAAGAAAGACGACACCGAGAGAATATCAAAGGATTTTATTAGATGGTCCGCTATCGGTATTCTCATTGGCGGAGATGGAGAAAATAACGAAAAGGGAAGTACGCCTACATGCGATATGGGTAGGCGTACTCTCTTTTTTATTGGCGATACCATCGTCTGGGGTACTAATGTGGGTTGCGATAGCGTTAGACTTTGTTCAGTTCCAACTGTTTGTTTTTGTCGCATTGCAAAAGTTGCTTTATCTGTTTGGTTGTAAGACCATATTGAGGGAAAATGAAAATTTCGACAAGTCAGCCGATTGGGTGTTATTGTTGATATCAACGGTGATGATTGCTAAAAGTCAGGTGATCAGGATGGTGAAGTCGGCGATGGGTATGGCGGTGAAGCAAGGAATACAGCGGTTCACGGTTCGGATGATTAGCAAGTTTATGTTGTTGAACGTAATGAAGCAGGTGGCTAAGTGGTTTGGCATAATTGTAACGCGCGACATGATTGCGCAGAGTGCAGAGTACGTCATTCCGTTTTTGTGTGCATTAGTCTCAGGGTTAATTTCCTTATGGCTGTTTTTTCCAATGATGCGTAGACTGAGATGCTATTTATTGGAGGTAGTGAAAGAGGGTAAGACTGTTGATGAAAATATGAAATTTGAATAAAATATAATTGAAATTGATTAAGTAATGAATTATAATGAAATATAAAATCATAGTATTAGACATAGATGGAACGCTGACGAATTCGAAAAAGGAGATAACACCGAGAACGAAGAAAGCGTTGCAGACCGCGATGGAGCGAGGAGTTACGGTAGTGATAGCCTCTGGTCGTCCGACGCCAGGTATACGACATATAGCTGATGCCATAGAATTAGGAAAATATGGAGGATATGTGTTGTCGTTTAATGGAGGAGTGATAACCAATTACAAAACGAAGGAAGTGATTTTTGAGAAGACATTACCCGATGGAATCGTTCCTCTTTTGTATGAAGAGTCGAAAAAAGCAGGGTTTGCGATTGTTTCCTATTTAGACGATGTTATAATTACGGAAACCCCAGACAATCAATACATTGACATAGAAGCGTATATTAATAAGATGCAGGTTGTAAAGGTGGATGATTTTGTGGGTACATTGAGGAGTCCTGTAACAAAGTGTTTAATGGTGGGTGATCCAGAGAAGTTGGTGGTAGAAGAGGAGAGATTGAAAAAGAAGTTGGGCGATCGCTTGAATATCTATCGTTCAGAGCCATTCTTTTTGGAAATTATGCCACAAAACATAGATAAAGCATATTCGTTAGAAAAGTTGTTGAAATATCTCAATTTGACGAGAGAAGAAATGATAGCCTGTGGCGATGGATTTAATGATCGTTCAATGATAGAATATGCAGGTTTAGGCGTGGCGATGTGTAATGCGCAGCCTGCGGTCAAGGAGGTAGCTGATTTGGTTACATTAACGAACGACGAGGATGGAGTTGCTTTGGTGGTGGAAGATTATTTGCTGAAGTAAGTGAAGAAATGACAAAAGTCAGAGTTTTAGGTGGAAACTCTGACTTTTGTAGAGAAAATATCCACAAATCATGTACTCATAATATTTAGGCATAGGTTTCCGAGAATGTTTTCTTATTACGATTCCAGTAATTGAGGACGATTGAAATCTCTATATCATCCATATTTGTTTCAATGACTTCTCCGTGTTTACTAGCAATAATCATTTCACTATATCCATCAGCGTGTCGAAGCTGTCCACCTTGCCATACTTTACGTTAGCGGTGGAGAGTTGTTCGAAGAGTTTCTCGGCGCAGGCTATCTTGCC
>CAVFXQ010000011.1:0-61892 GCA_963626555.1 Clostridiales bacterium | reverse complement strand
GAACACAGGGTACTCTTTCCACTCCCTCTCCAACTTCTCTATCGCCAAGCCTTTGAAAAGTTCTTTTTTCCCAAGGAAATAACTTTCCAACGTGGAGATAAGTAGACTCTTTCCAAACCGTCGTGGGCGACTCAGAAAATAGATTGTAGCCTCTTTTACAAGAGAATAGATTAAATCTGTTTTATCAACGTAGACGTAACCGCCTTCAATGATTTTTTCAAACGTCTGTATGCCGACTGGGTACTTCATATCGCCATTTTTTTGTGTTTTGGCAAAGATACAAAAAAATGTGTCCTCCGTAAAGGGGACTCATTATCTTGTGCTTTTGCATTTTCTTTTTTAAATTGACGCCCAGAAAAACATTCTTCACCTATTGTATTTCAAATTAATTCCTTAAATTTGCAAACGCTATCGGGATTATGCCCAGGTGGTGAAATGGTAGACACGCTAGTTTCAGGTACTAGTGACTGAAAGGTTGTGCGAGTTCGAGTCTCGCCCTGGGTACCACCCTCGAAAAAAAAGTGCTTTCCCGTAAAGCACTTTTTTCGTTTCCGCTCACCTCCTTTTTATCTGTTCTGCTTAACACTCTAATTTTCAATCACCTATGAAGAGAATTACGACATTGCTACTTCTTTTGCTCTGTTTCATCGGGTCTGAGCAGAATGTCGCCTCGGCAAAAGTGAAAGCCGTGAAAAAACCGCCCAGTGTAGTTGTTCCATACAACAAAGAACTGAATGCCTCCCTCTTTGCATATTTCAAAAGTCTATCCCCTATTCTAAAAGATAATATCGCACAAAGCGATAGTGTATTTATCAATGACGAAAAAAAAATTTTTACTATCTACGCAAACAAATATGCAGAAAGCGTTCCTTTTCGTGAGGAAATCGTCCGCACCGCCTACGACACCGTGCGCAGCGTTCTTCCTAACCATCTCAAAAATTACAAAATAGAGATTTTCATCAACGGCTACGAAATATCAGACCTTGTTCCCAATTTTTACAGAACAAGTATAAAAATTGATAAAAAACGTCTCAACATAGACAACAATGACGAGCCCTGCATTGTCCGAAGAGTTAGTCCGATTCGTAATTTTCCCAAGGGGCTTTCAAACAATGTTTTAGCATTGTGGGCAAGTCATGGTTGCTATTTCGAGCGTAGAGAGAACGACTGGGTATGGCAACGTCCACGACTTTTCCAAGTGGCAGAAGACACCTACACTTCCGACTATGTAATCCCATTCATCGTCCCTATGCTTGAAAAAGCAGGCGCATACGTGATGATGCCACGAGAAAGGGACACTCAACTTAACGAAGTAGTCGTGGATAATGATGACCGCGATTTCCTATATGATGAAGTCAATGATGAAAGTCATAAGTGGCACACTGGAGACACCTCTGGTTTCGCTCGCAGCGACGTACCTTATTTAGATGGCGACAATCCTTTCTGTTACGGCACTTACAGACAGATAAAAGCGCACAAAAACGGTTCGGCAGGCGCATCTTGGACTCCTGACATCCCTGAAGATGGCGACTATGCCGTCTATATCTCCTACCACACTCTTCCCAACAGCACTAAAAACGCCCACTACACAGTTTACCATACAGGAGGAGCTTCTCACTTCAATGTGAATCAGCAAATGGGCGGAAGCACTTGGATCTACTTGGGAACTTTTCACTTTAAAAAAGGAGTTAACCCAGATATTGCAAGCGTTGAGCTGTCCAATAGAGGACGCAACGGCACCATCGTAACAGCAGATGCGGTTCGTTTTGGGGGAGGCTATGGTGTCGTGGCAAAGCGTAATGAGCAAGACTCCATCGTATTCAGCAACAAACCCAAATACTTAGAGGGAGCTCGCTACTGGCTACAATGGGCAGGATTTCCTGACTCCGTCTACTCTCACACAGAGTTTGTAGACGACTACAAAGACGACTATATGAGCCGTGGACACTGGGTAAATCATCTCATTGGTGGTTCTTCTAAATCTCCTAACACACAAGGACTTAACATACCAATTCAGTTAGCATTCGGACTACACACCGACGCAGGTTATGTTTATAAAGACTCCATCATTGGAACGATGGGCATCTACATGTCTGAAAGCAACAACCTCCGCACCTACGATGCTGGCAACCGGCGTATCGCTGCTCGGGACTTCACCGACATCCTACAAACCCAGGTGGTCAATGATATCCGTCAAACATTTCGTCCTAACTGGACGCGAAGAAAACTGACAGATGCATCCTACTATGAAGCTCGCGTTCCTCAAGTTCCAACTACACTTTTAGAATTGCTTTCTCACCAGAATTTCACAGATATGCGATACGGATTAGATCCAAGTTTTCGTTTCATCGTCAGTCGCGCCATCTATAAAGGAATACTGAAATTTCTTTGCACCCAACAAGGGCGACCTTACGTCGTTCAGCCTCTTCCCGTGCATAAATTCCATGCTGAATTCTCAAACGACGAACATAATGTGGTGACACTCAACTGGGAAGCTCAAATTGACAGTCTTGAGCCGACAGCCTCGCCCGACCGCTATATACTCTACACCGCAATTGGAGACAATGGTTGGAACGATGGAGAACTCGTCTCATCTCCTTCCATACAAGTAACTCTTGTTCCCAACCAAATCTACCGATTTAGGGTAACCGCTTGTAACGACGGAGGCGAAAGCTTCCCTTCCGAGGTACTTACCGCAGGCTATGTTCCAAACTCCGATAAAACCGCTCTCATCATCAACGGATTTCACAGAGTTTCTGCCCCATCTTCTTTTGAGTCTCCTCTCTTCTCTGGTTTCTTAGACACCGATGATAACGGTGTCCCGTACCACTACGATTTAAGTTATACTGGTAGCCAATACTCCTTCAACAAGTACAAAAAATTCAAGACGAACCAAGCTCCAGGACATGGTGCCAGCCATGCCCTCTTTGAAAACAATAAGATAGCAGGCAACACCTTCGACTTCACTTATCCGCATGGGAAAGCAATATTAGCCGCAGGTTATTCGTTTGTATCGTGTAGCGACGAGGCTATCTACGAAGGAAGCTTCGGACTTCACACCTACAATTTTGTTGATTTGATTTTAGGCGAACAAAAAAGCACGAAAGTAGGTGATGAAATCCGTTATGAACTTTTCCCTCAAAAACTGAGAATAAAATTGGAAAAATACCTCACTAAAGCTCACGGCAACCTCTTTGTCAGCGGTGCATACGTGGCTTCCGACATCTTTGAGCGAGACTCTTGCGACGAAAATGTGATTCGCTTTGCCATAAAAATTTTACATTACAAACTAAGCGAAAGCCACCTGTCTACACGCGGTCTTATTTCCAACTATTTTTCCATTTGGGATGAGTTCAACACCCAATTCTATCGCTACTGCAACGTATTAAACGACAAACAATATGCAGTTGAAGCTCCCGACGGAATCGATACAGCCAATGGCTCCCAAATCATTCACTCCTTTGAAGGATGTAATCTGCCCGCCACCGTCGGCTATCGAGGACGATACAAAACAGTCGTCTCGTCAGTTCCATTTGAAAGCATAGAAGGCGAAGACGGAAAAAATTCTTTTATGAAAGAGATTATATCGTTCTTCGAGAAATAATTTTAATATTGTTTGTATATTCGCAGAATACAAAAAGAACCGAGAACACGTTCTTTATTACTTGCCGAAATTAAAGTATAAACGAAATATTTTTTAAAATTATTATTAGTATGATTGATTGTTTTATTCCTTACCTCAGTGATGAGACGACTATTGAAACAATAAATGCCCTGAGAGAAGAGAGATGCGTTGGAGAGATTATTTTACTTGTTTCAGACCAAACCGCAGTTCCGCAGCTTGGCTATAGGACTATCGTCACAAACAACCTGGAGAGTTCACGAACAATGAAGTTCATCTCTCTAATGGCACAAAACGACTACATTATGTATTGTCCTCACAATGTGCCTTTTCATTTCTCTCAATATGGCGTTGAAAGATTGAACCAAGTCGCCACAATCACGCAGGCTGGCATTATTTACGCAGACTACTACGAGGTGATCGATGGCGTTAAACGTGCCCACCCTACCATTGACTATCAGTTGGGTAGTCTCCGCGACAACTTCGACTTCGGTTCTGTCATTTTGATAAACCGCAAAGCATTCCAGCAAGAAGTAAACAACAACAAAGAGAACTATGTTACTTCTGGTTGGTACAGGACGCGTCTTGCTCTCTCCTCTAAACGTCCTATCTTCCACCTTAACGAGCTACTCTACACCGTTGAAGGAGATGCGAACAAAGGGATGTTCAGCTATGTTGACCCCCGCAACCGTGAAGACCAGATAGAAAAGGAGATGGCTTGCACACGCCACCTAAGAGAAACTGGAGGTTTCTTGGAGCCAGTCTTCAAACCCATCAATTTTGAATTAGACTATTTTGAGAATGAGGCTAGCATCATCATTCCCGTAAAAAACCGAGCAAAGACGATCTCAGACGCAATTCAATCTGCCATCAACCAATCAGCCGAGTTTCCTTTCAACATCATTATTGTTGATAATCATTCAACCGACGGCACTTCTGAAATCATTGATAAATTCGCTCAACAAGACAACCGTATCATCCATATCATTCCAGAACGTGACGATCTTAATATCGGAGGATGTTGGAATCTTGCCATTGACAACATCCACTGCGGACGATTCGCCGTTCAATTGGACAGCGACGACATCTACCAAACGGAACATACTCTGCAAACCATCGTCAATACGTTCTACAAGTTGCAGTGTGCAATGGTCATTGGTAGTTACACAGTCACCGACTTTGATTTCAACCCAATAGAACCTGGTTTGATTGACCACCGTGAGTGGACACCAAAGAACGGACGTAACAACGCTCTTCGCATCAATGGATTAGGAGCTCCTCGAGCTTTCTTCACTCCAATTCTTAGAAGCTACCACATGCCGAACACAAGCTATGGTGAGGATTACGCTATGGGATTGACTATCTCACACGACTATCAAATCGGCCGCATCTTCAACTCCATCTATCTTTGTAGACGTTGGGAAGACAACACCGACAGCAATATTAGCATAGAGAAGCAAAACGAAAACGACAGATACAAAGACAAATTGCGTACGCTCGCTTTGCTCCGACGCCACAAACAAAACAAACGTCGCTTGCAACAGCAACAACAGCAAATGCAGCAACAGCAACAACAACAGATGTATCGCCGATAACATACGCTCAGTATGATTGATGCAACGAGACTCTATAATGAACAGCTCACGGAATGGAACGATTTCCGTGAGCGTGTTTTGCAATTGGACTGTGTTGAACTCAAAAAATTTGACTTCGGTGATTTCACAATCTTCACGCAATTCAACCCTGCCAGAGAGGTATCCAGCAATGCCAAATTAGATGCGAAGTCTATTGCCAACCGTAAATGTTTTCTTTGCGAAGAGAACCGTCCTGTCGTACAACGAGGATTGCCAATCAACAAAAATTTCACTGTTTTTGTCAATCCTTTTCCTATTTTAAAGGGACATCTGACAATTATAAACAACCTACATCAACCACAAGCCATTCTTCCTGTAATTTCTGAGTTCATCTTATTCACAAAGGAATTGCCTAATTTTACTTTGCTCTACAACGGACCTGCAAGTGGAGCTTCCGCACCCGATCATCTACACTTTCAAGCCGTCTTCAAAGGACAACTTCCTTTTGAAACAGAAAAAGACAAAGTGGGGAAAAGGATATTGTCTGAGAGCAAAGCAAATGGCAGGACAGTCTTAGCAAACGGGAAAATGGAACTTTGGACAAACTACGGAAGAACGACGATTCATATTGAAAGCGAATCCGCAGAACTTGCCAAATCCTACTTTGAACAAGTGTACAAACAATATCAGATGCTCAACAATAACGAAGAAGAGCCTAAGATGAATCTCTTTGGATTGTATGAGAATGGGATTTACCACCTTTTCGTTTTCCCTCGAAAGAGACATCGTCCCGAATGCTTTTTCGCAGAAGGAGAGGCCTTTAGAATGGTCAGTCCAGGAGCAATTGACATGGCAGGTATTTTAGTTCTTCCTCGCAGAAAAGATTTTGATGAAATCGACAAGAACGAAATCAAAAGTATATACAAAGAAGTAACTCTTTAACGGAGTTACTTCTCTCATTATAGGCTATTTCAGTGTACATATACACTCTTTGTGCCATTGCCTTATTTACGCTACAAAAACTAATTTCCTTTGTAAACACAAAAACTGTTGGCTTGATGCGTTGCCAACACCAAGACCTCTGCAATCTGCACATGTTTTGGCGCAGATGCTGCATAATACACCACATCTGCGATATCATCACCATTCAACGGTGTAATTCCCTTATACACGTTGTCGGCTCGCTCATCATCGCCACGAAATCTGACATTCGAAAAATGGGTTTCTACCAATCCAGGCTTCACATTCGTAACACGTACTTCAGTATGCGCAACGTCAATTCGCAATCCGTCTGATATCGCTTTAACAGCACTCTTCGTCGCACAATAAACATTTCCGCCGGCATAGGCCGCATCTCCCGCAAGAGAACCTATGTTAATGACGTGTCCTTTGTTTCGTTCTACCATTCCAGGCACTATCAAACGAGTCATCGTCAACAATCCCTTAATGTTCGTGTCTATCATCTCGTCCCACTCGTTGAAGTCTCCTTCATATTCAGCATCCAATCCTCTTGCCAAGCCTGCATTATTAATCAAGATATCAATGTTTTTCCATTCGTTTGGCAAGTTTTCAATCTTATTGACTGCTTCCTGACGATTGCGCACGTCAAAAGACAAAGGTAAAACTGAGACTTTATGCTCCGTCTCCAAAGTGTTCTTGAGTTCATTCAACTTCGTCTCGTTCCTTCCTGTCAAGATCAACGAATATCCCTCTTTTGCAAATCTACGAGCGCAAGCCTCTCCAATTCCGCTTGTCGCTCCCGTTATCAAAACAATCCTCTCCATACAAAACTCATTTAAATCTTTTGGAATTATTGCATCAAATTTTTCATCCGATACGACATCACAACGTATGCGTTCGGAAACAAATGAAATCCATCCATCGCGTCATACTCACTCTTCAAAATGCCACCCTCTGTAGCCATCTCATCAAACAAATTT
The DNA here is from genome assembly GCA_963626555.1 of Clostridiales bacterium. Classification (GTDB taxonomy): domain Bacteria; phylum Bacteroidota; class Bacteroidia; order Bacteroidales; family Paludibacteraceae; genus UBA1181. The sequence goes on along the minus strand of CAVFXQ010000011.1, from coordinate 54,756 downwards.
ATATAGCTCAACCCATTTTCTAAGGCATACATCTTAACAAACTGATTGTAGGCAAAGACATTCTGAGAAGTCGCTTTCCCTTCACCATACTTCAAGACCTCCCCTACCGGCAACTGCGACAGAATCACAATCTCAGTTTGGGGCAGTTTATTTTGCAACTCTTTATAGTACTCTACAAATCGTTCGTATACCCTATTCACCGCCTCTCCTTCATTCAGCTCATTGAATCCCATCATCAGGAAAATTTTCGACGGCGTTTTATCTGCAAAACGCTCTTCCATCGCCGTCAATTCACGATCAATCGTTGTTTTCTTATCCGCTATCGTTGCAATTCGCACATTCGGAATGATCGCCTGCCAATTACAACAACGCAAACGATCATCTCCTATCAACAATATGTCTCCACTTTGAAACCCGTATGCGTAACGCATATCATCAGCGGAGGCAACAATTGATCGCTGTGGCTTGTCATCAGAACCTCCACACTGACAAAGAAAAAAAGAAGCAATCAACAATAAAACATTGATTGCCAATTTGTAATCATTCATAAATTTCTATTCCTGCGTATTAACGGAAACTTGCCGAAGCACTTTTTTTGCGAAATCACTGATTTCATCTTCTGGCTTCATCACATACTTTTCGGGGTGACGATCATACTCATACAATTGATATTTCTCAATCACATCAATCAAGAGTTGCGGATAATTTGGATTCGTGGCATACCCTGCCTTCTTCAGTCCTATCGCCCATGCTTTATAATCTTTTATCCAATAATTGAACAAAAAGGAATACCGACTACGATAAACCAAAAAGAGCGAGTGATCACGATAGGACGATGCTGCATCTAAATAGACACGAAAGCAATCGTCTTTCTTGTCGTCATCTTTCAAATAAGTTTCTCCTTGATAGTCGCTCGTACACTTAATTCCGAAATGATTATTAGCCACCACAGCAAGGTCGCTTCGCCCACTCCCCGACTCCAAGATTCCTTGCGCCAACGTTATGCTCGCGGGAATCCTATACTCATACATCTCACCAATTGCCGTCTTGTAGAACTTGTCTATATAGGCGATAGTCTCACTGTCTGTTCCAGCCGCTTGCCCGTATGATTTCACCGGTAAAAGACTGAAAAAGACAACGAGACCACTTAAAATTTTAAAATCTGCGAATTGCGTTCTATGAGTCACCTTTCTATAAAGATTTTGCTGATTAAACAGACAAAGTCTTCAAAACATCCATCAACTTAACATCAACTGGCTTATCGTCTTTGATGGCTTTCGTGAATGGCACATAAACCACTTTGTCATCATCAACACCAATCATAACATTTCTCTGCTCATCCAACAAAGCATCGATTGCGGCAGCACCCAAACGGCTTGCCAAAATTCTATCCATTGCAGATGGGCGACCTCCGCGTTGCAAGTGTCCTAAGATAGTGATACGAGAATCATACTCTGGATGCGTCTCCTTCAAACGTTTCTGAACGCCTAAGGCACCACCTGTAACATCACTCTCTGCCACCAATACGATACTACTATTCTTCGTCTTACGGAATCCACGTTGAATCAAAGACTCCAACTGATCTTCTCCCGTTTCGATCTCGGGGATAATAGCTGCCTCGGCACCTGAAGCGATGGCAGAGTTCAACGCCAAGAAACCAGCATCGCGTCCCATCACCTCAACAAAGAACAACCGCTCATGCGAGTTCGCCGTATCACGAATCTTATCCACTGCATCCACGATTGTGTTCAAAGCCGTGTCATAACCAATAGTGAAGTCTGTTCCGCAAACATCGTTGTCGATAGTACAAGGCACTCCAACGACAGGAATATTATACTCCTGAGCGAAAATACGGGCGCCTGTGAAAGTTCCATCTCCTCCCAACACAACCAAGGCATCAATCTCTTCTTTCACCATCGTCTCGTATGCCTGACGACGACCTTCCTCCGTTCTAAACTCTTGCGAACGCGCGGTACGAAGAATTGTTCCTCCCTGTTGGATAATGTTACTAACGTCCTGCGTTTGGAACTCTTTGATTTCTCCTGAAATCAAGCCTTTATAGCCACGGTAAATACCCTTTACCTTGATTCCATGAAAAATAGCCGCACGCGTTACTGAACGAATAGCCGCATTCATACCTGGAGCATCTCCTCCAGACGTAAGAATTCCGATACAGTTAATCTGATACTTCATTTTATTAGCAATTATGGTACAACATTCATTTCTATTTTCTGCTTCAACCGCTCCATCAACCATTTCGGCGTAGAGGTGGCTCCACATATTCCAACCGTTTTAACTCCTGTCAACACCGTGAAATCCAACTCCTCCAAATCGGATATCATATAGATATTGGGATTCACTTTCCGACATTCGTCAAACAAGACCTTCCCATTTGAGCTTTCCTTTCCACTCACAAAAAGAACCAACTCATGCTTTGAGGCAAAATCCACAATCTTCGGAATCCGATTTGCCACCTGCCGACAAATCGTGTCGTTGAACTCAAGTTCACAGCCTGGTTGCATTCGTTTTTCTATCTCTTGACGTATTCTATTGAACCCCTCGATCGACTTTGTCGTCTGCGAGAACAGTCGAATATTTTTTGAATAATCAATCTTTGAAAGATCTTCTAATTTGCCGATTACTATAGCATGCCCCTCTGTCTGCCCTACTAAACCATTCACCTCTGCGTGCGCTTCCTTGCCATAAATCACAATCTGCGTACGCTTCCTGTCCGATTCTAAGTACGCTTTCCGAATCCGTTTTTGCAAATTCAAAACCACAGGACAAGTGGCATCTATTATCGTTATTTTATTTTTTTCTGCCTGTTGATAGGTGGTTGGTGGTTCACCGTGCGCACGGAACAAAACCCTTCCTCCTTGCAATTTGTTAAATTCTTCATGGTCTATCGTTATCAAGCCCTTCGACTCTAAACGCCCCACCTCCATACTGTTATGTACAATCGCACCTAAACAATACAAACGGCTCTTATCCGAGAGTTCCTCCTCCGCCTTAGTAATGGCTGTAACCACACCGAAGCAAAATCCAGAGTTTTTATCTATCTCTACTATCATCACGGAAGCCCTCTATAGTTTCTTCTAACCTCTATCGAAGTTTTTTCCGAAACTTTTTTATTTCGTTCTCTCTTTAAAACGTTCCAACAACCACTCGTTCTGCTGCGGAATCGTCATCTCACTATTGTCCAACACAATGGCATCCTCCGCTTGTCGCAGTGGACTCTCCTTACGATTTTGGTCTAAGTAATCGCGCTGTTTCACGTTCTCCAAAATCTCCTCCATTGTTACTTTATCACCCTTTGCCATCAGCTCGGCATATCTTCGTTCTGCTCGAACTTCAGGTGAAGCAGTAACAAAAATCTTCAACTCAGCATCTGGGAAAACCACAGTACCAATGTCGCGACCATCCATTACGACCCCTCTGTCTACACTGTAGGATTGTTGTTGTGCTACCATTGCCTTCCTTACAAATCCAATGGCACTCACGACACTCACCACATTAGAAACTCGCAACGAACGTATCTCTTCCTCCACATTCTCTCCATTCAAATAAGTTTCATTGCGTTTTTTTTCCGCATTATAACGAAATGATATTTTTACATCTGGTAGTGCGATTCTAAGTTTTTTCTCGTCCACCACATTATCCTTCACCAAACCATTTTGAAGACAATAAAGCGTAACAGAACGATACATCGCTCCCGTGTCTACATACGCATACCCAACCGACTTAGCAAGGTCTTTCGCCAACGTACTCTTTCCACAGGATGAAAATCCATCTATCGCCACAATTATCCTTTTCATCTTCGTCTTTATATTAGTTTAGTTTCTTAATCTATTGAATTTACACTTTCCAAAATCCTTGCCGTTGTCTGAGATTCTTCTTTCTGACTCTTCCGTGCGGTTTTCTCTTTAAAAGAATCTATGTTTGTAGACAAGGAAAGAGTGAACGTTCCACCCGAAGGTGCATACTGGGCATACGCCGCATCTAAATTGAATTTATAGACCTTAAAGCCAGCACCAAAAGAGAAACCATTGATGCCCCTCGCTTCTGAAAGCTGATATTCCCTGTTTCGACGATGATTATAACCTGCGTCAATATGGAAATACTTTGAGAAGAGAATCTCAACGCCAAAAACAACATGTCTGAAAAACATATCCGCTCCATTGATCTCCTTAATCTCGCCTGTTGAAGCATCCGCCACACGAGTATAATCTAAATTCCAATCGTTTAGATGATCATAGGTCACAGAAAACCTAAACGGTGCATGCATCAGCCGTTTAGAAATACCAATTTGCATATTCCACGGAAGACGTTCTGTATCTTGGTCTTCATAATAACCTGAAAAACGGAATCCAAAATTGCGTACCACGAAGCCTGCACACAATCCGAGTTCTTCATTATTATAATTCATACCAACATCAAAACCTAAACCAACACTCGTATACGAACTAATATGAGAATAAATCGGCTTCAAAGCCAAACCCACGCGAATGTGAGCGCCCAAATAGCGAGCGTAGACTAAATTCAATGCATAGTCGGCAGCGGAAAACTCGCCCGTCGCGACACCGCTTTTGTCGTAACCCTCCAAATCGCCATACCCCATAAAGAGAAAATTCACTCCGAAATAATTCAGAGTATCTTTCGTGTATGTAAAAGAGAACATTCCGCCATTAGCATCGGATAGGTAGTTGACATACGTCGCAGAGAGCGACTTTGCCATCGCACTCGTAAACATTGACGGGTTATTATAGATTTGCCCGGCATGTTCGGCACTCATCGTAATGTTTTCGCCACCCACACCTGCTATTTTTGCCGAATAAGGAAGATTCAAGAACCGATAAGTACCCTTGCCCGTCTCTCCCCAAAGCAAACACGGGAGAGATAGCAAGAAAAAGCATATTAGCGTTTTGAACCTATTGTTAAGCATATTTCCGTTCAATACATTCTCGGCTCAAATATAGTAAAATTTTCTGGGAGAATGGGTGGTCCTATGGGGATAATTTTTTGCTGTTACGAATAGTACAACCGAGATAATAAAGCCAACGGAGCAGTTCAAAAAAAATCCCGCAATACACCCTCGTCGGCAACGCAGTTCCGCCTCTAATGGCTCGTGCAATCGCAAACACAATCTTAGAACTCATTAAATGAAGACACTATGGTCAATATGAGGGCATTCAACAAAAGTGTCACCAAGCTATTCATGATGATAAGGCTCTCCCTTTAAGATCGTCATTGCTCGATATAACTGCTCAACAAATATCAGTCGGACCATCTGATGTGAAAAGGTCATCTTCGACAAAGAAACCTTACCATTAGCACGAGCATATACCTCTGAAGAAAAACCATAGGGTCCCCCAATCACAAATACTAATCGCTTCAATCCTGAAAGGGTTTTCTTCTCTATATAAGATGAGAATTTCATCGACGTGAATTCTTCTCCTTTGTCATCCAACAATACGACTTCATCGCCCTCTTGGAATGACTTTAAGAGCATCTCCCCCTCCTTCTTTTTCTGCTCCTCCTCCGTCATACTCTTCGTGTTCTTAATGTCGGGCAACTCCTCTATCTCAAATGGAATATAAAATTTGAGACGCTTTTGGTAGTCGGAAATGGCATTTTTAAAATTTAAATTATTAGTTTTGCCCACGGCTGTTAGTATGACCTTCATAATGGAATATTTTACGGCAAAAATAAAAAGAAAAACAGAAAAATTCTCAAATATGAAGACCGAGAACGAACTTATCGAAGACCTTCTCAATCTGGCTTTTGCCGAAGATATCGGAGATGGCGACCATACTACTTTATGTTGTATTCCTGCCGACAAAATCGGTAAAGCTCAGTTGCTCATCAAAGAGGACGGAATCCTCGCAGGTGTGGAAATAGCGAAGAAAGTGTTCCACAAATTTGATCCTGACCTAAAAGTTGAAGTCTTGATTCAAGACGGAACTCCTGTTAAAAAAGGCGATATTGCTTTTTATGTTACCGGCAAAGAGCAATCACTTCTCCAAACGGAGCGCATTGTTCTCAATATTATGCAGCGAATGAGTGGTATAGCTACGCAAACTAACCGCTACGCAAAACAGTTGGAAGGTTTGCACACAAAAGTACTCGACACCCGCAAAACAACTCCTGGATTGCGTATTCTTGAGAAACAAGCCGTGAAAATCGGTGGCGGTTGTAACCACAGAATCGGACTTTTCGACATGATTCTTTTGAAGGATAACCACGTTGACTTTGCAGGGGGCATCAAAAACGCTATCACAAAGGCAAAAGATTATTTGAAGAAAAATAACAAAAACCTCAAAATTGAAATTGAAGTGCGCAACTTCGACGAGTTGGAAGAGGTGATGCAAGTAGGCGGTGTCGACCGTATTATGCTGGACAATTTCAATACAGAAGACACCAAAGAAGCAGTAAAACGCATCGCTGGCAAATACGAAACGGAGTCGTCTGGTGGAATCACGTTCGACACGCTTCGTTCTTACGCTGAATGCGGTGTTGACTTTATCTCTGTGGGTGCGCTCACCCACTCCGTCAAAGGGTTGGACATGAGTTTGAAAGCCGTAAAATGAGGCGTTTTCTTCCTATATCATTAGTCTCCCTTGCCCTACTTTGTGGCAGTTGCGGCAACACAGAGTCTTCTCAACTTAAGTCCGACACAGCGACGTCTTCTTTCTATAAGAAGCCAACTACATCGGATGCTCGGTTTGCGTCTGACAGTGAAACTCAAACAATAGTTTCTAAAGATGATACAGCCGACAAAGGAGATGCTATCTTCAGCCATTCCACCAACAAAGGCACGCTCTACCGCCATGAGAACTACTCTTTTTCCTACTCCGAAGAGGATGAGCAAGCCGAGTGGGTGGCATACGAACTGACAAAAGAGGAGACTTACGGAAAGCAAGAGAGAAAAGATCGGTTTGTATCCGACCCCATTGTTGCGACAGAGTCAGCACACCCTTACGAATATCGTAACAGCGGATACACACGAGGACATCTCGCACCCGCTGGTGATATGAAATTCGACGAAGTCGCCATGCAAGAGTGCTTCTACACAAGTAACATTTCTCCCCAAACAAAAGAATTCAATGCGGGAATATGGAACGACCTTGAAATGCAAACCCGCAAATGGGCTCGCAAATATAAAAAAGTCTATGTCATAACGGGTCCAATTCTAACAGACAAAGGACTTGAAAAAATGGTCTATGTGAATAATCGAGGGAACAAGGAAGAGAGCGAAATCACAATTCCGAAACGATTCTACAAAATCATCTATGATTTCTCATACGCTGGCAAAGAAAAAATGATTGCTTTTATCATCTCACAAGATGCAGAAGGCGACATTGCCAACTATGTTACCACAGTCGATGATATAGAAAAAACCACAGGCTTAGACTTTTTCACCAATCTCTCAAAAGAAAAACAAAACGAACTTGAAAGTTCATCTGATTTCAACAAATGGGCGACCTATTAGTCTCCTTACCTATTTAAACAAAAAGAAGAAAAATATTATATGAAAGCATTTGTATTTCCTGGTCAGGGTTCCCAATTCACGGGAATGGCAAAAGACCTATACGAGAAGAACGCTGCAGCCAAAGATTTGTTGGAGAAAGCCAACGATATTCTTGGATTCCGCATTACTGACGTGATGTTCGAAGGTTCGGCAGAAGACTTGAAACAAACCAAAGTCACACAACCAGCAGTGTTTCTCCACTCTGTCCTCTTAGCTAAATGTTTGGGAGACGCTTTCCAACCTGACATGGTGGCAGGACACTCTTTAGGTGAGTTTTCGGCGTTGGTTGCTGCAGACGCAATGAGTTTTGAGGACGGACTTGTACTCGTTTCCAAACGTGCCATGGCAATGCAAAGAGCCTGCGAAATGCAACCATCCACAATGGCTGCCATCCTCGGTTTACCCGACGAGAAAGTTGAAGAAATTTGCGCTTCAATCAAAGACGATACCGTAGTTCCAGCCAACTACAACTGTCCTGGTCAATTAGTCATCTCAGGTACGAATTCTGCCATTGACCATGCATGCGAATTGCTCACTGCAGCAGGAGCACGTCGCGCTTTGAAATTGGTTGTTGGTGGAGCATTCCACTCCCCTCTTATGGAACCTGCCAAAATTGAATTGGAAACTGCTATCAAGAATACTAAATTCAAAAGTCCAAAATGTCCTGTCTTCCAAAATGTTTCAACACAAGGAGAGACAGACCCAGAAGTCATCAAGACCAACTTAATCAAACAGTTGACTGCACCTGTCAAATGGACACAGTCTGTTAAAAACATGGTTGCAGCAGGAGCTGACAGTTTCACGGAAGTCGGTCCAGGTGCCGTTCTTCAAGGTATGATTAAGAAAATCGCAAAAGAAGTTGATAAAGAACTCACAATCAACGGAGTAAACGCTATTGATTAATAATTTTTTCTACAATAGGGACAAGGCGAGACAAATAGTTTCGCCTCGTTTCTTTTATAAACCATTCCTATTCAAAGAAACAGACTATGGAACAGAATAAAACCTATAAACGAGTATTGAGCATTGCTGGCAGCGACTCTGGTGGGGGTGCTGGCATACAAGCGGACATAAAAACTATCTCTGCATGCGGATGTTTCGCTACCACCGCTATTACTGCTGTAACCGTTCAAAACACATTAGGAGTAGAAAGTGTTTTCGGATTGCCAACCGATACTATTGAGGGGCAGATAGACGCTGTTTTAAGCGATATTGGCACTGACAGCATCAAAATCGGTATGTTACATTCTGCCGAAATCGTTCGTTGTGTAGCAAAGATGATTCAGAAATATAATATCAAAAATGTTGTATTAGACCCGGTTATGGTTTCCACCTCTGGACACAAGCTCATCACCGACGACGCTATTTCAGTGCTTAGCGAAATATTGGCTCCCTTAGCAGCCATCATCACACCCAACATTCCAGAAGCAGAGATTTTAATCGGGGAAAAAATCAATACGAACAGCGAACTTCCAAGCATTGCACAACGTTTAGCAGAGAAATATCACACCTCCATTTATCTCAAAGCAGGACATCTAACAGAAGACAAACTCACAGATATTTTTTTCAACTACGATACAAAGAGTGTCATAGAATTAACTTCTAATCGACTACATACTCAAAACACCCACGGAACAGGCTGTACACTCTCATCGGCCTTAGCGTCCGGATTAGCATTAGGGAAACCACTGACTGAAACCTCTCAATTTGCCCACGATTACCTCGCTAACGCCATTGTTGCTGGCGCAGATTACAAAATCGGCAAAGGACACGGCAGCGTGAAGCATTTTTGGAAATTTTGGTGATTTTCCACAATAGAGACACGAAAGAGAGCCAAGGTCGAACCTTGACTCTCTTTATTTTATAAACCAGATTTTAAGAAATTATACCAAAGAACGAATCAAAGTCTCCTTATCTCCTGGCAAGTAATCCATAGGAGCGACCTCTGGCATTACATAGCAACCTGGTCTTTGTTTTAATACCGCACGAGCGCAAGACACCAAAATCTGACCTGTCAAGGCAGGGTTGTTGATTGTCATCTTAAACTCAAAACGTTGGCTTTGTGTCTTTCCTGAAACACCTTTTCTCTCCAAGAGAACACCATGTCCCATATCACGACAATCGTCTACACTAGCAACCGGGATAACGTGAAGTTCATCGTGAGCGAAATAAGAATCAGCCTTCAACTCAGCATAAATCTGCTCAGCAGTGTAGCCCTCCTCTAATTCAACATAAACCATACGGCTATGAATACCTGTTCCCTGAGGAATTGTCATAGACAAAGCATTCTTTACGCCCTTCTTTGAACGAGCTACAACAGAATGCCCCATACTCATACCTGGACCAAAATTCGTGTATGTCAACCCCTTAGGAGCCATAGCTTCAAGCAAAGTGCGGATAACAGAGTCTGAACCTGGATCCCATCCTGCCGAGATAATAGAAGCCACATTGCTTTTCTTTGCCTTTGCATCCAAATCTTCATGCAAATCCCAAACATCCGTATGTATATCAAAACTGTCTACAGTGCAGATTCCCTTAGCAAGGTAGGTGGTAGCCAATTCAGGAATGCTACGTGATGGACCACAAAGAATAGCCACGTCAACCTTTCCCAATTCGCTGATGTCAGAAACAACCTTTACATTGGTGAGTTCTACTGGCTGAGGAGCAGAAGCATCACGACGCACCACGCCAACAAGTTCCATATCAGAAGCAGTCTGAAGAGCCTCAACTGAGTAACGACCAATATTACCATAGCCGATTACAGCAACTTTTATTTTACTCATAATCAAGTGAATTTACAAGTTTATCAAAAGGATAACTAAAGTGTTTTTACGAAAAATCCCCGAAGTTGAATTACGACGGGGATTTTTCATTATCGGTTAGTTTACGTTTAGACCAAACCTTGAGCTAACATTGCATTGGCAACCTTTACGAAACCTGCGATGTTCGCACCCTTAACATAGTTAACTGTGCCGTCAGCCTCTGTACCATACTTAACACAGTTCTCGTGGATGTCCTTCATAATTCTCTTGAGCTTCTCGTCAACTTCTTCTCTTGTCCAAGACAAGCGAGCAGAGTTCTGACACATCTCAAGACCTGAAGTTGCAACACCACCTGCGTTAGAAGCCTTACCTGGAGCGTAAAGAATCTTAGCAGCGATGAATTGTTCTACTGCAGCGATTGTAGAAGGCATGTTAGCACCCTCAGCAACCAACTTAGTTCCATTCTTCAACAATGCAGCAGCATCGTCACCGTCCAACTCATTCTGAGTTGCGCAAGGCATAGCAACATCGTATGCTCTCAACTGCCAAGGACGTTTTCCTTCAAAGTACTTAGCCTTTGGATATTTAGTAGCGTATTCTTTGATACGACCACGCTTTACATTCTTCAAATCCAAGATGTAAGCGAGCTTCTCTGCATCGATACCATCCTCATCAAGGATAGTTCCGTTAGAATCAGAAACTGTCAAAACCTTAGCACCTAATTCAGTACATTTCTCAACAGCGTACTGTGCAACGTTTCCTGAACCTGAGATAGCGACTGTCTTACCCTTCAAAGAATCTCCCTTAGTCTCAAACATATATTGTGCGAAGTAAGTTACACCGTAACCAGTAGCCTCAGGACGGATCAATGAACCACCGAACTCAAGACCCTTACCAGTCAAAACACCAGTGAACTCGTTTCTCAATCTCTTGTATTGACCGAACATGTAGCCAACCTCACGAGCACCTGTTCCTATATCACCTGCAGGAACGTCAGTATCAGGACCGATGTGGCGGAACAACTCAGTGATGAAGCTCTGGCAGAAACGCATTACTTCGTTGTCTGATTTTCCCTTAGGGTCGAAATCTGAACCTCCTTTAGCACCACCCATAGGAAGGGTAGTCAAAGAGTTCTTCAAAACCTGCTCGAATGCCAAGAATTTCAAAGTACCCAACTTTACTGAAGGGTGCAAACGGATACCACCTTTGTATGGACCGATTGCGCTGTTCATCTGAATACGGAATCCACGGTTGATCTGGTACTCTCCCTTGTCATCAACCCAAGGAACACGGAACATGATTACTCTCTCAGGCTCTGTCATTCTTTCAAGAATCTTTGCCTTCTGGTACTCTGGGTGAGCCTCAATGAATGGCATCAATGACTCAACTACTTCTTGTACAGCCTGGTGGAACTCTTCTTCTCCTGGATTCTTAGCGATAAGCTTATCCATGAACTCTTTTACCTTTGCATCCATAAGATTACAGTTTAAAAGTTTATATATCTTTTTAATTATCTCTCAAATTTATTTTGTCAACTCTTTCAAGTATTTGACCTGTCTCATTTTAGACTTCTACCGACTTAACGTTTCGCTTTGCTTTCGTTTTCGCCTTGTGTCTTTCATTTTGACATTGCAAATATACACCCAATTTTATTACTGCAAAAAAATTCTTCTATTTTTTTTAGCAAAAAGCGATTTTTTTTTGACAGCAACGAAACTTTTGAAAGTTTTACTTTATTTATCGTGTCATTTTGTCAAAAAAGCAGTCTTTTCCTCTCTTTTTTCATCTGCTCTATCTCTCTTCTAACTCAAAATGCTTTCATTTTGCCCGTTATCTGACAAAATGAAAGCATTCAGCCGTTTTTCTTACACTTTAGTTATCCTTTTAGTGCGTTTATTTATCCATTATAGATTTTTCATCTGTGTTTTCTTTCTCATTTTCACTATCTTGTGCCATTGTTGAAGCTCCAGAAAAAGCATCTATCAGAACTTTGTCCATTGGACCATTGTACTTGGCTTTCTCATGCTTAGCCTTGTATAACATTTTGCTAACAGACGGCTGGGTGTATTCAACGGATTCACGACAGATATCTGGACAATTATAGCTTTTCAGCAAATAGAGGTCGTATAATGGATCTTCGTGTGGCAGTTGGAATGGCTTATGTACCTTCCCTTCTTTATCAAAATAACTAAAGTAGAGGCGAGCGTAATTGCCATCGTCTCGGCGAGAACTTACCATCAGCCAGCGTCCTGTACTTGACCATAGAGTATATCCCTCAGAACGATGGCTATTGACAACGCCAACGTCTAAAACCAAACTATCCTGCAAATCATAAACCACAACATCCGCATCTTGATGAAAATAATGATAAGCTCCGAATGAAGACTGCGTCATAGCGACATACCGTCCGTCTGCCGAAACACTCGGCTTTGCTACACTATGTTGAATAGCCGATGGTTTATAAACGGCTTCGGGCTTTCCAAAAGTTCGAGTTTCGGCATTGAATGGAATTCTGTACAAATCGTATAATCTTCCCTCGTATGGATTTTCTTGACCATATCCCATTGAATCAGTTTGACAATAATACAGATATTTTCCATCGGGCGACCATGTTGGATAAGTCTCCATCGTGTCTCTTGTCTTCAACACATATTCAACCATATTCTTCTCAATATCATATATCAATATATCCGAATAATAGTCAAATACTTCAATCTTACAGCTTCCCAAAGATGGAAAAGCTTGACGAACTACATTGTCTGAAAAAACAATCAGCGGAAGCGTGGGATGCCACCGTTCATAGACAGCAGAAGCAGGCATATCTCCAACTTTCGTGTCCACTATCTTTGTTTCACCGTTATGGGTTACAACCATACCTCCATTGTTTGAACGATGATGAAAAACCTTATTTTTCGGATTTCCAATCTGCGAAGTGTGGCAATTCATGCACTTATGCCCAATATATTTATAATCCGTGTCAAATTTTCCTACACCAACAAATTGTTTTGATTTTCCCGTTTCTACGTCAAACTCAAACAATCCGATTTCGCCTGTCATAGTATACGAGGGTTCTATCAACCGACAAGTAACATATCTATCGATTGAATCATTAACAACGGTTATCTCAAAAGAAGGAAATTTTTTCCAACGTTCTCTCTCTTTATACCAAACATCTATAACCACCTTTGCAGTGTTTCTTCCTTGGACTGCCTCGTTTATAAAATTCTTCCATTTAGTAATAGGGAATCGGACTTCACCATTTTTTCCAGATACAATCAAGGGAGCAACTTCACCAGATGCTGCACGGCACACCGTCTTACCCTCCTTTCCATCAATTTTAAAATTAAGCGGAGCAACATTGCTGGGCACACAAACATCCTTATAATCTGGATAAATTTTAAAAGGATCATTTGAATTTGAAAATTTATCTGGGATACCATCTGAACAAGACAAAAAGAATGACAAAATGCAACAAGAGAAGACAAAACTAACGAGTCTCACACAATCATGTTTATATATCAGCTTCTTTATGAAATTATTTTTCACCATGGACTAAACTCTTGGTTGTCAAAGAAATAGTATGTTGCGTAATTGTTTGGATATTGGGTTGCTATCCGCCAAGCAACTTCATCATATTCTTCATTCGTGTACTTCTTTTCCGTAGCTTTCCGCGCTATTGCTTCCACCTCTTCACCCACCTCCTTTGAAACAGCAAATCTCTTTTGTAATTCAAAATCTCCTGTGAGCATAATTTTAACGGCTACGGCTTGTTGGAAATAGACCGGTAGTTGTTTTCCTTCATAGAATCGCAACATAGTATTGAGGTCCTTCAAGAAAAAATCCAAATCCTTGATGTAAATGTCCGCCAGGAGACGTCTCTCAACATTATCATAGTTGACATCACTATATGATAGAAAATTCTTATAAAACAACGTCATACCATTCAAATCTACAACCTCAGCAAACTCGTGTTTTTTCATCTCCACATAAAGAGGATTATCTTCGTACATTGATTTTCGATTGAAAAGGTATTTTTCCATTTTTTGAACATCATCAGACATAACCCCTGTTTCCTTCATCACCTCTATATAACGATGTGCCAAATCGCCTTCATTGTTCAACAAAGCAAGCATAGCGAATCGTTTCAGTCTTTCGTATGTTTCACCATAGATAACCCAATCCTCCATATTAAGCTGCTCAGCCGACGAAAATAATGAACCATAGTAATAGAGATATGGAGACGAAATAGGATAAACTTTGTCTTCTTGCGAGATCAGAGGCGGAACGAAATCGAACATTTTTTCCAATAATTTATCAGTATTGGATAGAGCTACCACACGAAATGCGTTCTCATAATGAGTGAGACGATCTTTCATATCCACCTCTTCTAATATTTCCTTCCACTTTTTCTCTCTTGCTAATTGCAACAAACACATATCCGAACGAAACCTAACATTGTAGGGTAATGCCACAACACCTACTACCGCACACAATGGTATAAAGAAAACAACGATAGAAAAGATTATTTTTCTTATTGAAGTCGTTCTTTTTTTCACAAAACGGACTGTGAAAACTATCAACAGAATTGACAATATGGCGGATAAAAACACCCAACCATAATCGTTCATAGGGACTGGTAGCGGAGAGAAAGCCACATACATCCAATTTTCATCATAAAAATAGGATGTGAGATATACTAATATTGGAAATGACAAAAAAACAGATACACCATATAGCCAATTTTTCTCTCGTGCAGACAGCATTATCAAAATCATTGCAACGACCGAGAATACACCGAGAAACGGATATGAAATAACATAAAACAACGTGCAGATAGCCCATTTATATACTTCCTTCCCCCTTATTTGTCTATATAAAAGTGTCCATGCGCATGCAAGAATAGATCCAACAACTGGAGACCAAAACCAAGCTACATCAAAGACGAGCTTCTCGCCATACCGACTTAAATATCGGACAAGCAAAAAACCGATTAAAAACAAAGCAGATGGCAAGAATGTTATGCTCCACCACCCCGAACGCTTCGTCAACTTCTCGACTAAAACCTGCAATGTCGTCAACAAGAGAGAGAAAAGCAACGCACCCAACCACGGAGACTTGAACAACTGACTCAAAAATCTTCCCGCATAGACGAGCAATCCTCCACCACGAAATATTATCTTCTGAGCAAACTCTCCATCGTACAAGAAATAGCCATTCCAAAAGAAATAACGTAACGCATCCTCATAGACAAAACCTAAAAGGACAAAAGAAAACACAAAAAAGATGACACGACCCAACCAAGATAAAACATTATCTTTCAAAAAATTATCCATTGTCATCATTTTATATACTTTAATAACTAACCATAGATGCTCCTGTTACAACATCCACCGTAGAGTCATTATCCGTTTTCCCTTTGAAATTTGGTTTTACATGTACTGTAGGATCATCCATTAAATTATAAACAGCTTCTGGCTTTATGTCTACCGCCATTTTCCCAAATTCTGGATAATTATAACATTTCAGAAGAATACGGTCATAAAGTGGACTTTCATGTGGCATTTGGAACGGTTTGTATGCCTTTCCATCTCTATCAAAGTAAGAAAAATAAAGTCGAACATAATTGCCATCTTCACGACGCGATCCTATCATCATCCATCGACCGTTCGAAGACCAGGTCACATAGCCATCGGCCTCTGGCGAGTTAACAATCGGAACTTCCTTCAACACAGAATCTTTAAGGTCAAATAGAACAACATCTGCATCTTTATGGGTGTAATGATAACCTCCATATTCAGAAATCGTCATTGCGACATAGCGTCCATCAGGTGACACTCTTGGTTTTGATATGCTTTTATTCAAAGATACCGCATCAAAAAGCAACTCAGAGTCCCCGACACCCACCGTATCGGAATTGAACGGCATACGCATCAAATTAAAATTCTTTTTGAGGACATTCTGCAATTCGTCTCTACTTTTCGCCGCTGTACTTGCATAGTAGATATATTTACCATCGGGCGACCAATCTGGATATGACGTAGTCTGAATCGGAGACTTCACCAAATACTGGATTTCATTTTTTTCAATATCATACAAAAGGATATCCGAGCGATGATCAAAAGCTTCTATCTTGGCAGAACCTTTTGTCGGGAAGATTTGGGCTACCGAATTATTTGAAAAAGCGATGAATGGCAATGTCGGATGCCAACGCTCATAAACTGCACCCGCCTTCATATCTCCTACCTTCGATTCAATAATTTTTTTCTCACCTTTATAATTCATCACCATACCACCGCCAGGACCACGTTGTTGGAATGTGTAATTCTCTGGATGGTTCCGTTGTGAAGTGTGACAGTTCATACAACGCGAAGTTCCCAATTCGGGTCTTGAACGAAATTTATGAGAGCCAACAAAACACTCTTCTTCCGCATCCTCTACATGATACTGATACAAGGCTAAGCCACCAGAACAAACATACGATGGTTCTATCAACCTGTAAGTTATATATGAATCCATAGAATCCGACACAACCCTTACATCAAATGCAGGGTAACCATACCATTTGTCTTTATTTTGAACAAATACATTGACGGAAAGTCGACAATCAAAGTTCTCTTCTAATAGCTCATGCCATTTCTTCAAAGGAAACCTAATTTCTCCATTTGAAGAAGAAACAGTCAACCTCTCCACTCCATTTACATGTACTGATGCGATATATTTATCTCCCTTATTTTCAACAACAAAATTAAGTGGCGAGATATTTTTGGGAATGACAACATTTTTATAATCAGGATAGATAGACAATGAATCCTTAGCATTCTCATACGCAGAAGGGACACTTTCTGTACAGGAGACAATTGTGCAAAAAGCGACTATAGATACGAGAATTCCATACAATCTATATATATTCCTTAAATCCATATCTTTACAATACTATTTTTGCTTATTTGATTTTTGTCTATACATTATAATATCAGGATTGTCGTTGTTGAATAAGAAATAGTAAGCGTATGAACCTTGATATTTCTTACTCCACTTCAAACCCAACTCCCCACGATCTTCATTTCGATGTTTAAAAACATCATTGTAAATTTTTTCCACCCTAAGTGCGACACTTTTTTCTACAGGGTAACGTCTTATCCATGATTCATCGTTTGAGACTATTGTTTTCAAAGCCAAGGCTTCTTGAAAATATATTGGGAAAGGAGAGAAAAAGTTCTTCGGCAAAACAGACAAATCTCTCACAAATACATCTAAGTTTCTCAAAGCCAAATCCATCAACAACCGTCGTCCCATATTCGCAGCATCCACATCTCCATATTGAAGATAGCAATACTGGAAATATTTACATCCATCCAATGCTATCTTCTCTTGGAAAGAATGATCTTTCAAATTCTTATACATAGGAACCTCCAATAGCTTTTGGCTATTTCCAACATATTTTTCAAACTGAGCAATGACAAAATCCATTGACTTTGTTTTCCGCATTACCTCAATGTAACGCTTTGCTAATTCGTCCTCCCCATTGAGCAAAGCCAAAACCAAGAATCTCTTTAAACGTTCAAAATCATCTCCATACGACGTCCACATCTCCATATTGAATTGCAACGCTGTACTAAAGAGGGAACTATAAAAGAATAGATAGTCTCGATAAACAACACTCAGCAAGTGATGTGCGTCAGCCTGCAGTGGCATAGGTGCATCAAAAGCTTTATCAAGCAAATGATTTGTATTCACCAATGCAACAAGGCGAAATGTATTCTCAAAATGATCCATCTTCTTCATTCTCCTTGTCTCTTTCAGAATCTCTCGCCACTCATAGTTACGTGTCAATTCTATCAGTTTTAGGTCAGAACGGAACTTCTTGTTGGCAGGAGTTGCGACAAATACGATTAGTGCGACAACAGTTAAAAAGCTTGTCGCTAACATAATCCGTGTGTCAATTTTAGCATGGAAACCACTCAAGACTGCCAAAACAACCACCGAAAGTACTGCAGCTAAAGATACAATGAGATGCAACATGAAAAAATCATCCGACATCGGATTGAACAGCACATGCAAGTAAAATTCCGTCACATAGATAGAAGTGGGAATCGGTAGGACGAAAAAGAGCACAAAAAAAGCAACGACACCTATAATCTTCACCTTTACTCCATACTGCATCGAATAATACAGCAATGGAAGAATAGAGAAAAATCCGAAAAATGGATAAAGAACAACGGCTACAACGACACCTACGACAACGCCAACCATCTCATTTTTAATGAGATGCCTCATCAAAGCATACAAACCGACAGAAAGTAGGAGACCTAAAACAGATGCAAAATAGTAGCCTCGTTCAAATTTCCAAAACACTTCATACCTTGGTATCAAAAGCGCCACAATCAGCAAAGCAGACGGCAGATAAGACAGCCAATAAAGTCGGTTTTCTTTGTCAAAGCACTTTGACAAGCCGAATTGTAAGAGTGTCAACAAGAACGCAAAGATCAACCCTCCTATTAGAGGCGAGTGAAGAAAAGTATTGAGGAACAGAGAGATATAGATCAGAAGTCCGCCCGACTGCGCTATCTTCGTATACGCCCAATCTGCATCATACAGAAAATAGCTACGCCAAAAAATCTGAGACATAAAGTCTCGATTGACAACTCCTAAAATCACGAATGTGAGAATGAAGAACGCCAAACGCATTCCCCATTGACACTTCTCTCCTACCAGATTGTCGGATATACTCTTCACTAAGCCAACCTTCGACATATCTGTTCTTATCACGTTTCTCGAACTCTTCTTATTTTTCATCCTATTAATTCTTTTCAGAAATTAACCACTGATAAAAGCTTTCACAAGCATCTTCCAATAAGTCCATCACCCTCTCAAAACCTTCATTTCCACCATAATAGGGGTCTGGCACATGGTCAGCCTCAACATTCACGCAAAACTCCGTCATCTTATGGATTTTAGCTTCCTGCTCAATAGTCGCTGCCCTCTCCTTCAAATCATTGATATTGGAATCGTCCATACCAATGATATAGTCAAAGTCCTCAAAGTCTGAACTGCGAACAGGACGCGAGATTGACGTTATATCATACCCTCTCTGACCTGCGAAGTAACGCATCCTCGCATCCGCTCTCTCCCCTTCATGATAATTCAAGATACCCGCAGAATCAACAAAGAAACAATCATCTCCATTGCGTTCCAAGACGGCTTTCATTACCGCCTCGGCAGCCGCAGATCTACAAATATTCCCTAAACAGACAAATAGAATCTTACGTTTCCTCATTCCTTGAACTGCTACTTTTCAATACATCTACTTAGAAAAGAAACCAATAATCTTCTTGAAGAATGATTTCTTTTCTTCTTTCTTCGGAGCAGATTCAGATGTTGACTCCTTAGGTTTCTTATTTTCACCTTGTTGACGACGAGGTTGTCCTTGGTATTTATTAGAGCGATTTTCATCACGGTTCTGACCATCTTTTTGCCAGAATCTTCCTCCTTGAGGAGTTCCGTTCTCTCCATTATTATTGTTGTTGTCGTAACGTCTTCTATTGTTGCGATAACGATTGCGATTCCTATTTTGGTCCGCTACCCCCTCACCTCTATTCTCATCACGATTTTCACTTCTATCTACTTGACTATCGTTTCTCTCACCTCTATTGTTGTAGCGATTATTTTGACGATTTGGGCGATGAGGACGACGGTTCTCACTTCCTTCTTGTGCATTTTCTTGAGGATTAGGAATTTGAGAGTCAACATTTTCTGCTCTTTGTTCGCCCTCTTCTCTACGGTTGTTATAACGACGGTTGTCATAACGCCTACCTCTTCCTTTTTGTCCGTTATAACGACAATCATTTTGATCGTCTTGTTGACGACTTTGTTGCTGTTTTCCTTGGTTTTCTTGAGACTTTTGGTTCTCAAAATTACGACTCTGACCGTTTCTGTCGCCTCTATTTCCGCCTTGGCGATTATTGTTTCTGCGGTCATGCTGTCCTCTATTGTTTCCTCTTCGAACCGATGGCTCGTAAGCAGGGCCTTCACCTAAACCTTCAGGCAAAGGCAATTTGTCTATTGTCTTTTCCAAAAAACGTTCTACTTTACCAAATTTTTCTTGATCTTCTTCTGAAACAAAGGTCACACCACGTCCTGTCCTATTCGCTCTTGCTGTACGACCAATTCTGTGAATGTAATCTTCCACATCATGAGGCACATCATAATTAATAACAGTCTCAATATCATCAATATCTATACCACGAGACACAATATCCGTGGCAATCAAAACAGTTGCCTTTCCGCTCTTGAAATCCAACAACGCAGCATCTCGCTCAGCTTGCTCTAAATCAGAATGCATCTCGACGACAGACAGATTCTTTCTTTTCAACTGACGAGCAATCTCTTTCACTTTCAACTTTGAAGATGAGAAAACAATGGTTTTTCTGGTTTCATCTTCTTTCAAAACATTCAAAAGCAACTCTAATTTCTGTGTCTCATAGCAGATGTATGCCTCTTGCTTAATGCCCTCTGCAGGCTTAGAAATGGCAATGTTGACCATCTCAGGACGGTTTAAAATCGTCTTTGCCAATTTCTGAATTTTTGGAGGCATCGTAGCCGAGAACATTATTGTTTGTCTTTCTTTGGGTAATTTTTTGACAATAGTTATAATATCGTCATAAAATCCCATATCTAACATCCTATCCGCTTCATCCAAAACGAAATATTTCACTTTGGAAAAATCAACATTGTCTAATGAAATATGCGAAATCAAACGCCCTGGCGTTGCTATCACAAAGTCAGCTCCCATCTGCAAAGCCTTCTTCTGCTGGTCCCATGCAGAGGCATCGTTTCCTCCATAAACCGCAACAGAACTGACCGAAAGGAAATAAGAAAATCCCTCTAACTGCTGATCAATCTGTTGTGCCAACTCACGGGTAGGAGCCATAACAATCGCACTCACAGAGTCAGCACTATGACCATCTGTCATCATCTTATTAAGCAACGGCAATAGATAGGCAGCCGTCTTTCCTGTTCCCGTCTGCGCACAAGCAATTATATCTTTTCCCTCTAATATCTTCGGAATTGAAGCCTCTTGCACTGGGGTCATTTCTTGAAAATTCATCGCCGATAGTCCTTCCATCAGACTTGGCTCCAAATTTAAATCTTCAAACTTCATATATTTTTTCTTCAAATTTTTCTGCGTTCTGCAAATTTATAAATAATTGTTGAAAATCACACTTTTACAAATTCCCTACATTGGGTCTACATCTACATTTATCACTAAACTCTTGAATTGTTTCTGTGCCAACAACTCTACCGTCAACTCTTTTAACAACGACTTTGCATTGTCAAATGAAGCCGTCGTCTCTATCTTTAAGACGATTTTTCGAATGAAATAGGTTTGTATTCGCGACACTAACGGACGATCTGGCCCCAACACTCTATCTCCAAACACTTTACGCATTCCATTTGACAACATATCAGCCGCCCAATCTACTATTTTCGCATCTTTCGACTTTAAGTAGACATCTATCATTCTATAATACGGTGGATATTTGAAAACATACCGCTCACGCATTTCTCGATCAAACATCGTCGCATAATCATTCTGCTTAACTAATTGAATCACAGCATTATCTGGCGATGTTGTCTGAATTATCACTATGCCTCGATTGTTCTTTCTCCCAGCTCGTCCTGCCACCTGCGAGAACATGGAAAAAGACCTTTCTTGCGACCTAAAATCTGGGAAATTAAGCGTGGCATCAGCATTCATCACACCCACAAGCCTCACCCTCTCAAAGTCCAGTCCTTTTGAAATCATCTGCGTACCTACCAGTACATCTATTTCTCCTTGCTCAAACTGCGATATAATCGTCTCATAACTTTTACGAGATTTCGCCACGTCTAAATCCAATCGTGCCACTTTCACCTCCGGAAACAACTGCTCCACCTCGTCCTCTATCTGCTCTGTTCCTAAACCCACCGGAGCGAGAGTCGGCTCTCCACATGCAGGACAGACATACGGCACAGGTATGGAATAACCACAATAATGACAAATCAACTGGTTTGTGTTTTTATGATACGACAAACTAATGTCGCAATTCACACAACGTGGTGTCGCTGAACAGGTTCGACATTCCATATAGGGTGAATAACCACGTCGGTTTTGAAATAGAATGACTTGCTCCTTTCTTTCCAATGCTTTCCTCATTTGTGTCAGCAACAACGGAGTAAAATGCATTTGCATCTCTTTCTTCCGTCGAGCTTCTTTCACGTCTGCTACGAGGATTTCTGGCATTTCAATACCTTCGTATCGCTGCATCAACTCCACCAACCCATATTTCCCCCGTTGCGCATTAGAATACGATTCCACCGATGGTGTCGCTGAACCTAATAACACATGTGCTTGCTGTAACATTGCTAAAACAACGGCTGCGTTCCCCGCATGATACCTTGGCGCAGGATCAAACTGCTTATATGATGTTTCATGCTCTTCATCTACAATCACAAGACCTAAGTTATTGAAAGGCAGAAATATAGAAGAACGAACACCCAAAATCACCTTCACATCTGAATGGTCGTCTAACAGTTTTTTCCACACCTCCACTCGTTCCGCATCCGAAAATTTCGAATGATACACTAACAGGCTATTGCCCAATACCTTACGGAGACGATTCGTGATTTGTGTTGTCAACGCAATTTCTGGCAACAAGAAAAGTGTTTGACGGCCTTCCTCCATCATTTTTTTTATCAAATGAAGATAAATCTCCGTTTTACCAGACGAAGTTACACCATGCAACAAAACAGTTTGTTTCTCCTTAAACTGTTCTATAATAGCATTATATGCCTCTTGTTGCACACCCGTCAGGGGCGACAAGTCTTGCGTTTCAACCACTTTTGAATTAAGTCGACCAACCTCCCTCTTGTTGATTTCAAGCACTCCATTCTTCACCAACGTATTTATAGACGATTCTGATACCCCTTTATGCAACAAATCTCTCTTCCTGATTTCTTTTGCTTTCTTCTCCTGAAAATACTGAGACAACTGCAAATATGCCACCATCGTCTGCATCTGCTTCGGATGTTTCTCCAATGAATCAATCAAAGCCGTCAGCTCATACTCTCTTTCGAACTGCGCAGCGAGTCGGACAAACGGCTCTATCTTTGGCTTGTATTTTTCTTCTATGTTTTCAGAAATCTCCACTGCACCCAAGTCCATCATCCTCTTTACCAAAGGAAGACAGTTTTTCATCTCCATCGACTTATTCAAGTCTTGCACAGACATCGGCTTATTCCCAAGCACGTCTAATAAAAGCTGTTCTCTCTCTTTCAGTGGAGCATCCGCAACGAAGTCGCCCACAGCAACAATCTGCGTTTCACTCTCCAATTTTAAGCCCGATGGCACAGCCGCCTTGAATACTTCTCCTAAAGTGCATTGATAATATTTCGCGATCCATTCCCAAAGCTTCATTTGGACTGGACGTATCACGCTCTCCTGGTCTAATACAGAAAAAACCTCCTTCACCTCATAACCCTCAGGTTCGGTGAAATGCACCTTGTATATCAATCCAGTATAGAATTTATTCTTCAATGGAACAATCACTCGCACACCAAATTTTGCATCTGCCTGCAGATCATCGGGCATCCGATAGGTGTAGGTATTTGCAATGGCTAAAGGCAATATGACATCGACAAAAATCATTGAGTTGTACTTTATTTTTATCAATAATTTCACAAAAAGAAGAGGATCCAAACACTATCGGACCCTCTTTTTTTCTATCTCAGTATCTGAGCGTACTCAATCGCTTCCAAATCGGACTATCAGCCAACAATCTTCTTATAGAGATTACGCATATTTACGGCATCTCCAATCAACTTGTGCAAATCCTCCACCTTAACACGCTCTTGAGCCATTGTATCTCTGTTACGAAGCGTTACTGTATTATCCTCCAAAGTCTGATGGTCTACGGTTACACAGAATGGCGTTCCAATAGCATCCTGTCTACGATAACGCTTTCCGATTGTATCTTTCTCCTCGTAAGCACATCTGTAGTCGAACTTTAACTCGTTCATAATCTCATTCGCTTTCTCAGGAAGACCATCTTTCTTCAACAAAGGCAATATAGCACATTTGACAGGAGCTAATGCAGGCGGCAACGAAAGGACAACGCGTTTTTCACCATTTTCCAACTGCTCTTCTTTGTAAGAACCCGCCATGACAGACAAGAACATACGGTCAACTCCAATTGACGTTTCAATAACGTATGGAATGTATGATTTTCCTTCTTCGGGGTCGAAATATTCTAATTTCTTGCCAGAGAACTGTCCGTGACGAGACAAATCCCAGTTTGTACGCGAATGAATTCCCTCCACCTCTTTGAAACCGAATGGCATTAAGAACTCAATATCCGTCGCAGCATTGGCGTAGTGAGCCAACTTGTCGTGGTCGTGGAAACGATATTTCTCATCACCCAAGCCAAGAGACTTATGCCACTTCAAACGGAACTCCTTCCAATGTTTGAACCACTCCATCTCGGTACCTGGTTTAACAAAGAACTGCATCTCCATTTGTTCAAACTCACGCATACGGAAAATGAACTGACGAGCGACAATCTCATTACGGAATGCCTTTCCAATCTGAGCAATTCCAAAAGGAATCTTCATTCTTCCTGTCTTTTGAACATTCAAGAAATTAGTGAAGATACCTTGACATGTTTCAGGACGAAGATAAATCTGCATTGTATTCTCCGCCGTAGAACCGACTTCCGTCTTAAACATCAAGTTGAACTGCTTAACATCCGTCCAGTTCTTAGTTCCGCTAATAGGACATACGATTTCCTCATCAAGGATGATTTGCTTTAGCTCTCCTAAATCATTATCATTCAAAGCCTTAGCAAAACGAGTATGAAGAGCCTCACGCTTCTCAATATTCTCTAAGACACGAGGATTTGTTGACTTAAATTTCTCTGCATCAAAAGCATCGCCAAATTTTTTAGCTGCTTTCTCAATTTCTTTATTAATCTTATCGTCGTATTTTGCGATTTGATCCTCAATAAGGACATCCGCACGATAACGTTTCTTTGAGTCCCTATTATCAATCAGAGGGTCGTTGAAAGCATCGACGTGACCAGAAGCCTTCCAAGTCGTTGGCTCCATAAAGATGGCAGCATCAATACCGACAATGTTCTGGTGCAAAAGGGTCATACTGTCCCACCAAAACTTCTTAATGTTATTTTTCAATTCAACACCATTCTGACCATAATCATAAACAGCACCTAAACCTCCGTAGATCTCACTTGACGGAAACACGAAGCCGTACTCCTTACAATGAGACACCAACTGTTTGAAAACATCTTCTTGTGAAGCCATATCGTTATTTTTTATTCAACTTGCAATTAATATTTTGCAAAAGTA
Source organism: Clostridiales bacterium (assembly GCA_963626555.1). Lineage (GTDB taxonomy): Bacteria > Bacteroidota > Bacteroidia > Bacteroidales > Paludibacteraceae > UBA1181. The sequence goes on along the minus strand of CAVFXQ010000011.1, from coordinate 29,067 downwards.
GTTTTTTTTGACGATATTGTGAAGATGCACGATTGAAATTTACTTGAGAGCAGACTCAACCTGTCATTTGCTTAAAATATATAGTTGTTCGTTAATATGCTTTTTTGTTTTTGAAAGCCCTTTATTATTGCTTTTAAAACGAGCATATTGAAATTCTTCTATTTTTACAGAACCATACTTTGACATCATGGAGACTATGTCGTTTTGGTTCATAATGCCTTCGGAATTATAGCTCATCACAAGATTTTTGTATTTTGCCTTACTTACAATTGACTCTAAGTCTCTTATTGCTGTTTTTGCATTGCAAAATGTTGATTTCTTGTCTTCATATTCTCTCATACCTGTAATGCCTTTAATAGAAGGATTGTCATATTTCGCTATTGTTTCAATTAAATGGTAATTTGGAAGATACTGACGCTCATTGTACGGAGGATCTAAATATAATATGTCCGTATTGATGTTTTCAATTAAATCCATACTATTGGCATTGTACACAATGTTTTTTTTGTTGTTATTGTGAATCTTTATGATTCTCAAGTCAAGTCGTTTAACTGCTCTGGGATCCCATTTTTTATGAAACGCAGCATATACACCCGCTACATTTGCGTAAAAGGACACTGTTTCTATCAAACATGTAAGCAGAATAAAATACTCAGATTCTAACAATAATCCTGCTTTGTTCCAATTTTCAATCTGCTGTCTTATTGCATCTATTCGCAACCCATTTTCATTGCTGAAATACATACGTGGTTGTTCTAAATCTTTGGTTCCTTCGGGAGTGTAGTTATTGTAAATAAACCCTTTAACATCGGGAACTTGATTAAGATAGGCTATGACAATTTCTAAAGGTGTCGCAAATAAACTAATCAAAATATTTTCTCGTGATATAATTGGGAGTAATTTATCAAATAAAGGTTCTTCGTTATTTTCAATATATGCTTTTTGTAAACAGTAAGACATATACATAACATCAGATGAGCAAACCGAATAACCTAAATCTTTATAAAAACGTGCTACATTTGTAGTGCCAGAAAAAAAATCAAAGAACGATTCTCCAACAACATTGTTTGATTGTAGTATATTATAAATTTTATTTATTATGTTTTCTTTATTTCCGATATATCTCATATTCAGATATTAAAAGCAATGGGTTGATAATTAGTAACCAAAACCTCATCTGTGATTTGGGATTCTTTATTGATTGAGTGATAGTTAGAGTTGGAATAACTCTTATTTAAGTGCGTAACATAGAAATCACATTGATGCCAAGCAACTTTCAATCATATTAATTTCTGTCTTATCATAGAGTGGAAATACCTTACGTTATTTGCTCATACGGGTTGTAATTACAAAAGGAGATGCGTATCTCAATCGCATCTCCTTATTTTATTACTCTTATTCAACTATTTACATTTCATATTCCTTCTGCTTGCGCAACACAACCGCTGTTCTGGATGGCAGATACAACTGCAACCAGCCCTTGCCATCCGCTGTTTTATTATCATCGACAATGGTGAAGTGCGTCTTGCTATCGTCATTAAGTCCGAAACCGCCAAACTGCTTATCATCCGTGTCTAACACGACCTTGTACGCTCCCTCTTCTGCTAAAATTCCATATCCTTCAAACGATTTATTCGGATGTAAATTGTAGACAAACACTAAATCGCCTCGCTGATAGGCCAAAACTTGGTCGTCCGACTTATCCCATAACTGCTTGATTGGCAAATCACTGAACTTATCTACCGATTTCACCAACTCCAACATCGCCTTGTCAAAGTCTCCTAAATATTTATATTTCAAATCAGTATCATCCACCAAATGCCACTGTCTACGCGCATATTTATAACTCCAACCATTGCCCTCTCGCGGAAAATCAATCCACTCTGGGTGTCCAAACTCGTTACCCATGAAGTTTAAATATCCTCCGTTCGTAGTCGTCAAGGTGATGAGCCGTATAATCTTGTGCAATGCAATCGCACGATCCACCATATACGACGAGTCAAACAAACGAGACATGTGCCAATACATATCGGCATCTGCCAAACGGAACATCAACGTCTTGTCTCCTACCAACGCTTGATCATGACTCTCGGCATAACTGATAACATGCTCATCGGCACGATGATTCGTCAACGTGTAGAGGATATGTCCAGGCTTCCAATCTTCATCCTTTGACTCTTTAATTAACTTAATCCAAAAATCAGGAATTCCCATCGCTAAACGATAGTCAAAACCCATACCGCCATCCTTGATTTTTGCCGCTAATCCCGGCATTCCACTCACATCCTCAGCAATCGTGATAGCTCGTGGGTTCACCTCGTGGATGAGTGCATTCGCCAACGTCAGATAACAGATTGCATCGCCATCTTGGTTCGGACTATAATAATCAGAATAATCACCAAAGCCAGTCCCCATTCCATGGTCTAAATACATCATCGACGTAACTCCATCAAAACGGAATCCATCGAATTTGTACTCATCCAACCAATATTTACAGTTTGACAAAAGGAAATGAATCACTTCGTCCTTTCCATAATTAAAGCAATAGGAATCCCATTGGCGATGTTCCCCTCTAGACCCGTCGTGGAAATATTGCCAACGTGTACCATCAAATGCACCTAAGCCTTCGACCTCGTTCTTAACTGCATGTGAATGAACAATATCCATAATAACAGACAACCCCATCTCATGTGCGGTATCAATCAACTCCTTCAACTCATCTGGCGTACCAAAACGAGAAGACGGTGCAAAGAAACTTGAAACATGGTAACCGAAAGATCCATAGTAAGGATGTTCTTGAATCGCCATCAATTGCACGCAATTATACCCGTCTGCTTTGATACGAGGGAGAACGATGTCTTTAAACTCAGTATAAGAGTGTACCTTTTCTTCCTCTCCCGCCATACCAATATGTGCTTCATAAATCAGCAACGGAGAGGTCTCCGGCTTGTGCTTCTTCACTTTAAACTTATAAGAAGTCTTAGGAGCCCAAATCTGTGCGCAGAACACTTTCGTGGTATCATCTTGAACAACTCTGCGCACCCAGGCAGGAATTCGTTCACCACAACCGCCATCCCAATAGACTTTTAGTTTATATAAGTCTAAATGCTTCATTGATTTTTCGGGCAATTCTATCTCCCAAACGCCGTTAGCGGCAGGCTTCAGTTTATATTCCTCCGTCTCCTTCCAATCATTGAACGTTCCAATCAGATAGATAGCCGTAGCGTTAGGAGCCCATTCACGGAACACCCAATGTTTGCCAATCTTATGCATTCCGAAATAGAGGTAACCCGTCGCGAAGTCTGACAAGCTTCCATTTTTCTTCTCTATATCAGTTTCTTTCTTCAAAAAGTATTTATACCTCCCCACAATTGCATCCTGATATGGCTTCAACCAAGGATCATTCTTTATCAAATTAAGCATTTCCATAGGCTTTCTTTTTCTATTCACTATCGTAAAGATAACTAAAAATCCCTAATTAGTACGCAACACTCCTTTTTATTTTTTACCATTCTCTTTTTTGAAAACAAAAAGGGGATGCTTAGATGCATCCCCTTTTCTTCTTATCTGAAATCTATTGAATTATTTCAACACTTTTTTTTCAAAACGAACGATGAACTCAACACGGCGGTTTTTTGCCTTTTCAGCCTTCGTTTGCTTTTGAACGGTTCCAACAACAGGCTTAGTGTCACCATATCCAGCAGACTCAAGACGGTTCTCTTCAACACCCTTGTTTACCAAGTATGCCTTCACAGCAGCAGCGCGATCTTCAGAGAGTTTTTGGTTCTTCTCTGAGTTTCCACTATTGTCTGTGTGACCATTGATTGTCAATTGCCAGTTTGGATTCTCTTTCATTACACCTGCGATTCCATCTAGGATTCCGTTAGAAGACTTTTGAATTTTGGCAGTTCCCGACTCAAATGTGATACCATTCAAAGCCTTCTCGAAGAGTTGCTTAACCTCAGCCTTAACTTCAGGGCAACCATTGTTAGCCTTGACACCTGGTTGGTCTGGACATGCATCTTCATAGTCGTAAACACCATCATCATCCTTATCGGTTGGGCAACCATTCTCGTCTACATATCCTTTCGCACCTGCAGGAGTACCAGGGCATTTATCAAGATAGTCTGGCACACCGTCGCCATCAGAATCCAATGGACAACCCTTCTCGTCTACAGAAACATTTGCAGGAGTATCAGGACACTCATCCAAATAGTCTGCAACACCATCTCCATCAGCATCAAGAGGGCAACCTACTGAATCTACCGCAACATTAGCAGGAGTCTCTGGACATTGGTCAATGTAATCAGGAACACCATCGCCGTCTGTATCCAAAGGACACCCTTTCTCGTCTACGGCAACACCAGCAGGAGTGTTAGGGCATTCATCTAACTTGTTAGGAACGCCATCACCATCCTTATCGTTATTGAACGCAAAATTAAAATAGATACCTAAGTTATGTACCAAGTGTTCATCATTAAACTTTCCTTGATCACGAGTATCGTTTTTGTCGGCAGATGAACCAAATGGGTAACCATACTTACAGAAGTAACGGATACCCCAAGTGTCGCTGAGACGAAGGTCGCAACCAACACCACCACCGAGAACAAAATTAACGCCCTCGTTATCGCTTCCATGCTCTACAGAAGTATAATCCTCTGAAGAAGAGATGCAATGTATTGAGCGAGCACCCAAACTAATGAAAACGTAAGGATTGAACAATGAATTACGGTCTGTACGAACAAATTTGTACTTTCCAGACACGTCTACATAGCCCATACCAGCCTTGAAATCAGGGTCTGTAGCGTAGAAATCGCCGCCTTGAACACCATAACGACCCCACAAAGCCTGCAACTCAGCGTCAAAGTGATTATTCAAATACCTTGCAACGGTGAATGAAGCAGCCCCGTAGAAACCATCAGCAGGGTGGAAAAATTTATTTCCCCAGTCATTCGCAGCCTCTACTTTGCCAGCGTATATACCGACATTCCAAGGCTTGTCTTCTGTCTGTGCCATAGCCGTCATAGACGCCACTGCAGCACATACTGCTAAGAAAACTTTCTTCATTTTTTAAGAATTTCTATTATTTAACTTTCAATTATTTCTGTATAAACACAATTCACCCAACAAAGGCACTTGCAAATATAATGTAAAATTTCGCAAAATAGCGTTAAGAAAGGAAAAAATGAACGGCATACAAAATGTTCTGCAACAAACCTTCTATTATCACCTCAAACATTCTTATGTCCGTTGACTTTTTTTTACTTTTACGGACTAATATTTTTACCATGAAGAAAAAATACTTACTACTCAGTGCTTTGGCACTATCAATTTTTCCCTTGTCTTTTGCGGGGACAAGTGTCGAAATCGACATTGACACAAAAGCAGAAAACAAAACAATTTCCCCATATATATACGGGAGGAATGGTGTTCCGCAGAATGATGACGAATTCAACTACATCAAGGAGTCTGGAGTGAAAATGGAACGTCTGAACAACGGAAACAATGTAACGAAATACAACTTCCGTAAAAAACTCACATGCCATCCAGACTGGTACAACAACGTTTATAGCATTGATTGGGACGAGATAGCCCAACAAATGCAAGAGAAACTGCCCAATGTTCAAGGTATCTTCGGATTCCAGTTGTTGGGCAAAGTTCCTTTCACAAACGCTTACAATTTTAATGATTGGGAATACAACAAATCTCAATGGTGGAGCGGATGCGCTAATAAGATGTGTGGCGGTGGCACCTTCAACTCAGATGGAAGCGTCGCCAATTTAGGCGATGTCAACCTTTTCATGGTAGATTGGCCAGCAGACTCTACAACCGAGATTCTCAACTACTGGGAAAAAGACCTTCACCTTGACATGAACCAATTCCAATATTGGAACATGGACAACGAAATGGATATCTGGGGAGGAACTCACAGCGACCTCGCCCCAAATCCCTACACAGACGATTTCTACGAACAAATGATGCAAAATTACTTCTCTGTGGCCAAGGCTGCTCGCAAGAAGAACCCGAATATTAAATTGTGCGGTCCTAATGCTGCCAGCGAATGGACTTGGTTCTACGGTTGTAGCGCACAACCTAACTACAACGGCAAGAAATACAATTTCTTAGAGTACTTCATTATGCGCTGTGCAGAAGAACAAAAGAAGACTGGCATAAAGATGATAGATGTATTTGATCTTCATTTCTACCCAGGGGAAACAGAGGCAGCGGACATTCTTCAATCTCACCGAGTATTGTATGACAAGAATTACATTTATCCTGGAGCCAACGGTGTGAAAACGATCAATGGTGGTTGGGATGAAAGCCAAAAGAAAGAATACATCTTTGAACGTTGCCAAACGTGGTTAGACCAATATTTCGGTGAAAACCACGGCATTACATTCGCTATCGGAGAGTATAACGTCAATACAAATGCGCCAGAAATGGTAAAGGCTCTTTCCTACGCTTCCGTCATTGGAGAGGGAGCAAAACACGGATTGGAATACTTCTCACCCTGGACATGGACTAACAGCATGTGGGAGGTTGTCCACCTCTTCTCTTCCTATGCAAAAAACATCAACGTAAGCTCCGTTTCCGCTAACGATTCATTATTGTCCGCCTACACATCCGTCAATGTTGAAAAAGACTCTATGACAATCGTCTTGGTGAACCGTTCGCCTTCAACAACGTTCTCTCCTCAAATCTCTATCTCCAACACGAAATTCGCTGATGGCAACTATACCACCTATACACTTGCAGGATTGGGAGATAGCCAAACCTTCAAATCACATACCGAAAACGCTTTGACAACAGGAACTATCTCTGTTGCTAACAATGAAATCTCTGGATTTGAAGTGCCAGCCTACTCAATCATGGCTATCGTTCTCTCAAATGGTACATCAAGCATTGAAGACAATATTGCAGGAAAAACTTCCATTGCGCTCTATCCTAACCCAACAAGCGATATCATCACAATCAGTGCGACAAAACAGATTGAATTTGTTGAAATTTTCAATGCACAAGGTATCGCTATTCTCTATAATATGGGAAATAGCGATCAAGTAAAGATCAACATTGAAAGTCTTGACGCAGGAAACTACTTCGCAGTCGTAAAGACAGCAAATAGCAAAGAGACGCTCTCTTTCATTGTGAAATAAGAAATCAAGATAAAAACAAAAAAAGGCGATAGATTTGACTCTACCGCCTTTTATTTTTGTATATTATAAAAAACATTGACCACTATCGGAGTATTCGCTTGATACGATTGGCATCATCGATGAGTTTTCGAATGGCATCCTCGTCATTGTCTTGGATAGCTGTTTTAAAAGCATTCAACTTGTCCATATAGGCATCTAAAACGGACAAAACGTTTTCCTTGTTTTGCAAGAAAATAGGGGCCCACATATCTGCGTTACTCTTCGCCAAACGTGCCGTTGAGGTGAAACCTCCTGAAGCAAGATCAAAAATGTTTTTTTCATTCTTCTCCTTATCCAAGACAGTCAGCGCCAATGCGAACGACACAACGTGAGAGATATGAGACACATAAGCGGTATGTACATCATGATGAGCCGCACGCATATAGATAATACGCATGTTCAAGCAATCATACATCTTACGAACCAATTCAACTGCCTTATAGTCAGAATCTTCCGCATTGCAAATAACACCTGCGCGACCAGCAAACAAGTTCGGGATAGCAGCCCAAGGACCATTAAACTCTGTTCCCGCCATAGGGTGCGATGCAACATAGTTCTTCCTCTTAGGATGATAATGAACCGAATCGTTCAATTTTTCTTTAGTTGAACATGTGTCGACCACCACCTGATTATCATTTATCTTATCCAAGATGTCGGACAACATCCGAATAGCAGCACTTACAGGAACTGCCAAAAGAATCAAATCACTCTGTTTTATCAAATCATCCACAGACATCACTGCATCCACCAAACCGATACGTTGGGCAGTTACCGCATTGAGTTCTGAATTATCGCTACCGATAATTCGATCTGCAAACTTATTTCTACGAAGGTCTATTGCCATTGAACCGCCAATCAGACCTAAACCTATAATTCCTAAAGTCATATTTCAGTGCCTAAATCAATAGGATTTTTATCAACATTACCAGACTTTCCAAACATTCACAATCACGTCATTGCGGAGTCTCGCTCTTACCCGTTTTTGCTAAGACAGGTTAGATATTCCTCGTCGACAAACTTTATTTTGCGACCATCCACCTCAACAATATTCTCCTTAGCCATCCAAGAAAGAGTGCGGATAGCATTAGAAGTAGTCATGTTAGAAAGATTAGCGATATCTTCACGAGAGAGGTTTGCCGCCAAAGTCTTGCCATCTTCCTCAAATCCAAAATTGTCGCGTAAGAAGATGAGAGACTCCGCCAAACGCCCTTTTACATGTTTTTGAGTCAGAGAAACCGAACGTTTGTCTGCCACCCCCAAGTCAAATGAGAGTTTAGATATGAAATACCAAGCCAAGTCAAAATTCTGAGACAAGAGCGTTTTAATCACATCCTGCGAAATCATATAGAGTTCAGATGCCTCAATAGCACTTGCGTTGGTTACAAAAGGCTCGCCCGCAAACATAGCACGATAAGCACACATTTCTCCAGGCTTCACCACACGAACAATCTGACTACGACCGCCTGCACCCTTACGATAAATCTTCAATTTTCCTTTTGCCACACACACGACATGCGTTGACTCTTCGCCTTCGCTATAAACCAGTTCGTTCTTCTTAAATCTTCGTACGATACAGTGTCTGTTCAAGTAATACAACTGTTCCTCTGTCAGCACATGCCAAACAGGCGAAATCGTTTCAATGCCGTCATACTCAGAAACTATGTTCTTCATCCTTTACTCTTAAATTAAGTATAAAAACTCTCGCAAAAGTATAAAGTTTTTCTACAATTATGTTAAAAAACACAAATTAGTTGTCTAATCGGCCAAAGACCTTCTTCAAAAGCTCCGACGTACGAGAAGCTGCGTTCGTTCTGATATCTGCCTCCTTGTCTGCCACCTTCAAGAAAAGTCCGTCCAACGCCTTACCCGTAACATACTCTCCCAAATTAGTATTTACAGATTCAAGAGCATTAATTTTATCATACAAGTCAGAATTTCCCGATGCGGTCAAACCTGCTTTCAAAGCGATCATTGCGAGTTTTCCTTTTGCATCACTCTTGTAAGAAACGATGTTATTATATTCAGAAGAGAAACTACTCCAAAAATCGTTCAAGTTTTTGCCACTCACCTGAACCTGAGAGAAAGTAGAAGTTACGACACTTCCAAAAGTGGTCTGTAGTCCGCTGTAGGTCTTCTCGTGCAAATATTCCGTAGCAGCATTATTGGCACCAAACAAGATGTTCTCACCATCAGAAATAGTCATACTGGTGATAGCGTTAGCAAAAATCTCCGCGCTCTCAGGAGCAGCCTTTTCTGCAGCTCTGTTCATAGCAACAACAAGGCTATCGGGTTGCATACTATTAGCACCAACCGCACTCAAGAATGTCTTTCCAGCCTCTGTCTGCATCAACTCTGCAATCGTCTGAATCTCATCAGGCAAACCAATCTTCACAGCAGCATCCGCCAAGTAACCATCTTTCGCACCTAAATTGGTGGCGGCAGTCTTCGCACCTATTGTCAACGCTTCTTTCAATGCAGAAACCGTATCACCATCACCTAAAATTGATGAAAGAGTATCCTCATCGCAAGACGTTACCATGACCAACGCAGAACATATCATTATACACTTGCTAAAAAATCTACCTATTCTTTTCATATCTGTTCATATTTTGTTCTTGACAAAAATACACCTTTTACAACAATTTTTAACGACTACCACATAACATTCTACTTTTTTATAATGTCATTTTTTCATATTTTTGCTTTATAACGAATTTTATAATTTATAAAGACTACATTATGCAAATAGAGGCGATTTTATTAGGTTTATCAGTACTATTTCTTTTGAGTATATGTGCTGGAAAAATCAGTTCAAGATTAGGGACACCTGCTTTGCTGTTGTTTCTAATCATTGGAATGTTATGTGGAAGTGATGGATTAGGCATCCACTTTGAGGACACCTCCACAGCGCAAACCATTGGAACGGTCGCCCTTTGCGTTATTTTGTATTCAGGTGGTTTGTCTACGCGCATTAATGAGATCAAGCCAGTCATGGTGCAAGGAATCTTGTTGGCTACCGTCGGTGTTTTGCTCACCTCCGCCCTAACAGGATTGTTAGTCTACCTAATTTTCGGCTCTTTGTTCAAAAGCACGGCAATGGGGCTAATCACTGCGCTTCTGCTCTCTTCCACCATGTCGTCTACTGATTCCGCCTCTGTTTTTTCAATTCTTCGTTCAAAGGGGTTACACTTGAAAAACAATCTTCGTCCGATGTTGGAGCTAGAGTCTGGAAGTAACGACCCAATGGCTTACGTTCTCGTCATCACCTTTATTGAAATCATCAAGATGCAATCTGCCACCCCCGATTATGGAGCGGCGATTCTCACATTAGTCATTCAATTGGTAGTTGGAGCGGCCGCAGGTTTCGTCTTAGGCAAGCTATCCATTCTTGCTATCAACAAAATCAACATAGACAACACGTCGCTCTATCCCATTTTAGTATTCACATTCTCGACATTGATTTTCTCCATTACATATTTCATACAAGGGAATGGCTACTTAGCTGTTTACATAGGAGGTCTCGTTTTGGGAAATTCCTCATTTGTACACAAACGGTCTTCGCTCAATTTCTTAGAGGGACTCACCTGGTTGTTTCAGTTGCTGATGTTCCTGACGCTCGGACTCTTGGTGAATCCGCATGAGTTGATTCCAATCATAGTTCCTGGTCTTGTTATAAGTGCCATTATGATTTTCGTAACCCGACCTGTTAGTGTGTTTCTCAGTCTTTTACCATTCCGCAAGAAGGATGGAGTAGGCTATAAAGAAAAGATTTTCATCTCTTGGTGTGGACTCAGAGGAGCAGTTCCTATCATTTTTGCGATTATGCCGTTAGCAGCAGACGTACCCGAAGCGAGAACGATATTCAACATTGTGTTCTTTTGCACTTTAGTTTCGCTACTGTTGCAGGGGACGACGTTGCCGATTGTTGCACGTTGGCTTGACTTAGAGGATAAGACAGTACAAGAAGATAAAGCGTTGGAAGACTTTGACGTTGAATTTGCAGACGACATCAAATCCGTAACTTCAGAGATTACTCTTAACGAGCAATCGCTTGCCAAGGGACCTTATTTGATGAATCTTTCATTGCCCGACAAAACATTAGTGGTAATGGTGAAAAGGAATAACAAATACTTTGTTCCAACAGGAAAGACAAGCCTCAACGTCGGAGACAAGTTGTTGATTATCACAGACAATCAGCAAGCATTACACGACACATACGCCAATTTAGGTGTAAAACGATAACGGATCATGAAAACATAAAAAAGAGAAGGGGGCTTTCAATAGAAAGCCCCCTTCCTTTGTAAGATGTCGCACCGCTTGCAGTTCAAGTTAAAACTCCGTAATGTAAGAATTGAGTGTGTATCAGCCTTTGTAATCCACCCGTTACACCGAAATGTAAACTCTAAGATTAGAAACCTTAAAATTGTGGCCCGCCATTGGACAGACAAGGGACACCCGTAAAAATGTTTTTATAAATGTAAGTTTAACGATCTTCGGAGACGGTGCGACAATTCCCTATATAATGTGAATTATATAATCTAAAAAATTCTCATTTAAGAGTATTTCGGTTCGTCCATCTTTCAAGAAACATCTATCAGAAACTCTTTTCTGTTGGTTCAAAGGTAAGTCAATATTTTTATTCTTCCAACCCCTATTTAATTTGTTTTTGTAATTTTTTCGGCTTAGTTTTTATAGTTTTGTAATGACACAGATATTCTACAATGAATAAAAATCTATGATATGAAATTTAAACGTATTTTACTGAAACTCAGCGGAGAATCATTAATGGGAGAGAAAGGCTATGGCATTGACGAGAACCGTTTGATGGAATATGCAGAACAGATAAAAGAGATACACTCTACAGGATTACAGATTGGAATTGTAATTGGAGGAGGAAACATATTCCGAGGGTTGAGTGGTTCGAAAAAAGGATTTGATCGTGTGAAAGGCGACCAAATGGGCATGTTGGCGACTGTCATAAATGCATTGGCACTCAACTCCGCCCTTTCGTCTATCGGTGTTCCTGTTAAGTTGCTAACAGCCATCCGTATGGAACCAATTGGCGAGTTCTACACTAAAGACAAAGCAGTTGAGTTGCTTAAACAAGGATATATCACCATCTTCGCAGCAGGAACAGGCAATCCATATTTTACGACAGACACAGGTTCTTCACTCCGTGGAATCGAAATTGAAGCTGACGCTATGTTCAAAGGAACGCGCGTAGATGGCATTTATACCGCAGACCCAGAGAAAGACCCAACAGCAACAAAATATGATGAAATCTCTTACGACGAGATTTTACTAAAAAACCTCAAAGTGATGGATCTTTCTGCAACAGTGATGTGTCGCGACAACAAACTCCCTATCGTCGTCTTCAATATGGACAAAAAAGGCAATTTGAAGAAGGTGGTCAATGGAGAAAACATCGGCACATACGTTCATCCTTAAAAACGACATTGTTTCTAAGGCATGATTCTATAGCATAATAAATGAGAGAATGAAAATTGTAATTGCGGGTGCCGGAGAAGTCGGCACCCACCTTGCCAAAAGGCTTTCGAACGAGAACCACGACATCATCTTGATTGATGAGGATAGGGAAAAACTAAACCGTTTAGAACAAATGTACGATCTTCTCGTAGTGGAGGGGTCGCCCACCTCTATCAACGATTTGAGAGAAGCGGAAACCAACAATGCAGACCTTTTCATCGGAGTTACGCCTATTGAAAGCCAGAACATCACCGCATGTATTTTAGCCCACAATATGGGAGCGAGGAAAGTACTTGCGCGAATCAATAACTATGAATATCTGCTTCCAGAGAACCAAGATTTCTTCAAGCGTTTAGGAATTGATGCACTGATTTATCCGGAATTACTCGCAGCCAAAGAGATTGTTTCGTCTATCAAGATGAATTGGGTGCGTCAATGGATGGAGTTTTCTAACGGAGCATTGACCCTAATTGGTATGAAGGTGAGAGCCAACGCCCCCATCGTAGACCAACGACTGATGGACTTGACCAATAGTGAGTTCTATCGTATCGTTGCCATCCAACGAAATTCGGAGACTATCATTCCGAAAGGAGCAGACGAGATCAAAGCGAACGACATTGTCTATTTCATAACGACAAAAGACTATGTTACGAACGTGCGAGACCAAGCCGGCAAGGAGGTCATCAATGTGAAAGACATAATGTTCATGGGCGGAGGAAACATCACCATCAAAACAGTGCAGTCGCTTCCTGAAGACATGGACGTGAAAATTATGGAACGCAACAAAGCAAAAATCAACAATCTGATTGAGAAAGTTGACAACGCAATGATTGTCAACGGAGATGCCAGCAACTTGGATATGCTACAAGAAGAGAATATTCAAGACATGGATGCCTTCGTAGCATTGACAGACAACTCTGAGGCAAACATTTTGGCATGCATAGCGGCTAAGCGTTTCGGGCTAAGAAAGACCATCGCAGAAGTGGAGAATATTGACTATATTCAGTTAGCAGAAAGTCTTGACATCGGGACAATTATCAATAAAAAAATGTTGGCGGCCAGCTACATCTATCAGTACACGCTCGATGCCGACGTGCATAACGTGAAATGCCTCACCCATGTAGACGCCGAAGTCGTGGAGTTGACACCCAAAGAAGGTTCTCCCATCACGCAGGCTAAGATTATGGAAGTGAAATTTCCGAAAGACATTTTCATCGGAGGCGTTGTCAGAGATGGCAAAGGGTTCATCGCCAACGGACACACACAGATACAAGCAGGAGACGACGTTATTGTGTTCTGTTTGTCCTCTTCATTCCACAAATTAGACAAATTGTTTAATTAGGAGTATAGTCAAGTTTTTCCTAATACAAGATAAAAATACAAGGACGCTTACTGAGATCGTCGTGTTTGGACTTTTTCCATTCAGCGACGGTTTTTGTTTTTATGTACTCCGTTGGAAGAGTTATGTCGCAAGCGATACAAAGTTTCGTATCACCACTACAAGAAGAAAGAATATCCGAGAACATTTTCTCGTTACGATAAGGCGTTTCAATGAAGATCTGCGATTGTCTCTCGACATGCGCACGTTTCTCCAACTGCTTGATTCTCAATATTCTCTCATTGTCTTTAATGGGAAGATAGCCTACGAAAGCGAAGCTTTGGCCGTTGAAACCAGAAGCCATTAATCCCAAAAGAATAGAAGACGGACCCACCAAAGGAACGACATGATAACCACGCTCTTGCGCAATACGAACAACCTCTGCACCAGGATCGGCAATAGCGGGACAACCAGCCTCTGAGATAATCCCCATATCCATACCATTCTTCAAAGGCTCTAAATAAGAAAAAATTTCTTCGTGCTTCGTATGTCCGTTCAACGTGAAAAACTGCAACTCATCAATATTGATGTTTGAATCTACCTTCTTTAGGAAACGACGTGTCGTGCGTACATCCTCAACAATAAAATTCTTAATTTCTCGAATTACCTCCACATTATAGGAAGGTAACACACGATTGATTGCGCTGTCTCCTAACGTATTGGGTATCAAATACAAAACACCTTCCATATTCTTATAACTTTACTTCTTCAAAATATTTTCCTCTTCCTTTTCCTGAAACAAAGACTTTTTTATCAACGGAGTCAAAAAGATGCCTGGCAACGTACAGATACAAACCCACACGAAGAACCAGTCATAGCCGATTTTTTCCTGAATCCAACCTGCAAACATACCTGGCAACATCATACCCAAAGCCATGAATCCCGTGCAGATCGCATAGTGAGATGTCGAGAATTCACCTTTAGAAATCGTTATCAGATACAGCATAAACGCAGTGAAACCGAAGCCATAGCCAAACTGTTCAATCGCCACCAACAAACTCACCACATAAAAGTTACTAACTTGCATAAAAGCCATATAGACATAAACCAAATTAGGCACATTCATCGCTATCACCATTGGCCAAAGCCACTTTTTCAGACCTCCCTCTGCGACCACAATGCCACCCAAGATTCCACCAAAAGTCAACGCCAACACACCCACCGTACCATAGACAATTCCGACCGACTGCGTACTCATCCCCAATCCGCCGTTTTCTATGCCATCCATCAAGAAAGGAGAAGCAATTTTAACCAACTGCGATTCTCCCAACCGATAAAGCAAGATGAAGAGCAACGCAAGAACAATGTTCTTTTTTTGGAAAAACGTCTTGAAAGAAGCAAAGAAAGTCTTAACTGCGCTCTTCTCTCGTACACAGACATCCTGAGCAGGACGAGGAAGTATGAAGAAATGGTAACAAAAGAAACAAATAAAAAGGGCTGCAGCCACAAAGAGCGTACAACACCAAGCACGAGGCACGCTACCTAATGATTTCTCCCAATGTCCTGCGAGCCAAACCAGAGCCCCCTGCCCCACAATCATCGAAATACGGTAGAAAGTGCTACGGATACCCACAAAAAAAGACTGTTCCTTCTCATTCAATCCAAGCATATAGAAACCATCCGCCGAAATATCATGCGTTGCCGAACTGAACGCCACCAACCAAAGGAGGCATAGCGTGGATTGAAGAAAATGGGTTGTCGGAATGCAAAAAGCGACGCCAGCCAAACCTGCGCCAATCAGTAGTTGCATAGATAGAATCCACCAACGCTTCGTCTTCATAGCATCGACAAACGGACTCCAAAATGGCTTGATCACCCAGGGGAGATAGAGCCAACTCGTGTAGAAGGCCGTTTCCGTATTGGAGACACCCAGATTATGATACATAATCACCGCAAACGAAGTAGCCGCAATGACGTACGGAATACCCTCCGCAAAATAAAGCGTAGGAATCCATGACCATGGAGATATATTTCTTTTCATTGACTTTTATCTTATTCCCGTATTTCCAAACAATAAAAAAGCCACACCTAAGCGGTGTGGCTTTCTGCCTTTCTTTGGGTGGGAAATGGGGATCGAACCCACGACCCTCAGGACCACAATCTGATACTCTAACCAACTGAGCTATTCCCACCATCAAGTTTGCGAGTGCAAAGGTAACACTTCAGAATATAAACACCAAATCAAACAACATCTTTTTTCAAAAAAAATTAAAGCTCTTCACTATTTTACAACACATCTCTAAAATTCAAGAAGTTACAAATTCTAATTTATATCAATAAAGAGAAGACATTCTTCATTTCAGAAATAATAAGTAAATTCGCTCACTTTAATAAAGCGAAAGAAGATGGGAAAAAACAATAAACTATCAGAGTTCAATTATCAAGAGAAAGAACATAAAACCTACCTACTCAGTTGGAATCCCGACATTGACGATTTCAAAATCGAGCATTATTCTAATGCCTTAAAGCAATTTCCTGACGGGTTCTGTTATAATTGGAAGTTGACGGAATGGGAAGAGGCTGAGGAATTCGATTATTTCTACATGGTGCGTGTGGGGAACGGAAACACAGGCATTGTTTTCCGCGGAATGTTCACCTCAGAACCTTTTGAAGCAGAAGATGAAAAAACAAGAGTGGTAGCACACTATGTTGATATTGACTGTTACGATGCAGTGTCTCCTAATGAAACGCCCAATATTCCGATGAAAGTATTGCAGAAAGAGTTGCCAAACATAGAATGGGAAAAACTGACCAAAGGAATGTTGTTGACCATTGAGGAGGAAGAAATTTTAGACAGACTGTGGGAAAAACATTCTGCCAATAAATAAAATTCAGATAAAAAATAGGAAATCATCAGAAAAGGAAACTAAAAGACACATAGAAACAATATCTTTGCGAGTAGAGTATTAATTGAAAAAAAAACAGAAAAATTTATGGCGTATCAAGAGACAACCACAACTGGATATGGAACACGGCTTGGGAACTCATTCAAGGGCATTTTAACAGGATTGGTGATGATTGTACTCGGCACCTGCCTGCTTTGGTGGAACGAGGGACGAGCAGTGAAGCAGAGAGATGCAAACGAGGGTGCATTAGAGCAAACAATAGAAGTAGCTGACATTTCGACCGTCAATCCCGAATACAATGGAAAGATGATCCATGCTTCTGGAGAGGCAAAAACGGACGAGATGCTTTCCGACGGACTTTTCGGCATCAACGAAAATGCATTCAGAATCAGTCGAGACGTTGAATACTACCAATGGATTGAGAAAACAGAAAAAAAGACAGAAGAACATCTTGGAGGTTCCGAAACGACCACCACAACCTATTATTATGAAAAGGGTTGGACCGACACACCCGTTCAGTCGGATAAGTTCAAGGAAGCAGGGCATAACAACTTTGTGTTGACGAAAATCGAAAGCAAAGATTTGATTGCACAGAACGCATCTTTCGGAGCCTATCAACTACCACAAAACTTCATTGCGCAAATTGGTGGAAGCGAGGCTTACAATGTGAACCTTTCAAAAGACAAAATGGACGAGTTTGAGAAAGCCGTAGAAAAATGTCTGAGGCAACAAGGAATACAAGGGGAAAGAGAAGAAGTAACTGAAAATACAATAGCCAAAGACACCACAATCAATAGTGCGGCAGACTCAACAGGCACTATGGTTGCCGAGAGTAACAAACCGACCATCATAGAAGAAAACGAAGATTATAAATATGTAGCTGTCAACGGCAATATCGTTTATTTAGGTCAAGATTCTAACAATCCAAAAGTAGGAGACGTGAGGATTACGTTCCGCATTTCTCGTCAGCCTCAAGTTGTAACCGTATGGGCAGATGTGAAAGGGAACACATTTGGCATCCATGCAGAGAAGAACGGCTACACAGTAGGAGGACTGACAACAGGAGTATCAACCCTTCAAGAGTCTTTTCAGCAAGAAGAATCTACCAACACCGCCATGGCATGGATTTTCAGAGTCATTGGCGTCATCTTAGTATTCTTCGGCTTTAAAGGCTTATTCGGAATCTTGGTCACTCTACTCAAGGTAGTTCCTTTTTTGGCAAACATTGCCAATGTCGGTGTAAACATAGTATGCGGACTATTAGCAGGTATCTGGTCGTTAATAATCATTGCATTGGCATGGATTTTCTATAGACCAGTTTTAGCCATAATCTTATTGCTATGCGGTATTGCACTCACATTCTTCCTCATCAAGAGATCTAAGGAAAAGAAAAACGCAGTTAATGAGAAATTCTAACAAATAAAATAAATAATGAGAAAATTTTTTTTGACATTTATGTGCGTCGCTGCATTAGGATTATGCAGTGGATGCGGAGATGATGACGACGATGAGACTACAGGATCAGGCGAGACTACAGGTCAAGTAACGACACAAACATGGGCATCATTAGTCAAAGAGCATTCGTTCTTGGCAGTGTTCCCAGAGTTTGATGGCGAAGTTGACAATGTAAAATACACTTCTTCTTCTGGTCTTGAGACAGTAGCCCTCTTTGACTACAATTGTGAATCATCATTAGGCACGACCTACTACGAGAAGCTCGTTGCAGATGGTTTCACAAAGAGCGAAAGCGCAGACTTCTACACAAAGAGTACGGACACTGCGCGACTGACCGTTTCTGGCTCATACGCTGCTGGAAGCTTAGCCCTCTCGTTTAGCTCCGACCCAAAATAAAAAAAATCATTTAATTTAAAACAATAGGGGTTAGGCTTCAGGAGAAGTCTAACCCCTATTTATTTAGTAGGGGGGCCGTTCATTGACGGACATCTAATTTGAAAGAAATAACCTTTTATTGTGAAGGTGTAATTGTTTACCCCTCAAAGTCCTAAATAAAACAGAGACTTCGCTATAGGTTTGCCTATCAAGAGCGCAATATGAAAATATCCGCAATGCCCAACATAGGCATTGCGGATATTCTTTTTTCTACTCTACAAACACTCGGTATTTCATTGTCACAGTATAACCATAATCGCTCCTAAAAACAAGAGTCAACACCGTGGTGCCAGTACTCAAGCCTGTTATCCTAATTCTTTTATCGTCATCACAAAGGCCAGGATCTACAATTTCATACTTTGCAATACTTGTATTAATTGAAACTGATCCTTCCTCTAAAATTCGATTATTGCCTACTGCCAAACCAATAGCATCTGTACGAACTTCCACATACCCACCTACAGAAAGCGTCGCATAATAATATTCATCCGAAGCGCAGACACTCCGATCATGCCCTTGACAACTCGTATTTTCTACAGCTCGGAGATAAATATAAGGCCAATCGACACCTGCATCTTCCGCATCCCAAGTCATTGAGACTTTTGACTTAAACTCTATCGTGTGAGATGCAGTTAGTCCGTTATACGTAGCGGAAAATACCGCCTTCCCAACGCCTTTAGGTTCAATCTTAAAATACTTTCCATTTTCATCTTCAACAAGTTGAATTGAAGCAACACTCGGATTGGACGATGAACAAACCACATCAGACAAATCAACATCCGCACCTTCAGGTGTAAAAGAAAGAGTTGCTTCTATCTCATTGACAAAATGGTACTTTTCAGTTTGCACCTCCTTCAAAAACACTTCTTGCAAAGAACTAAGTTCATTACCTACTGTTCCATCTGATCTCCGCCATACCCACTTCATTTCCGTAGGATCTACTTTCTCCACTACGACATCACAAGTTTGCGAGACTTGAGTGCCATCAAAACGAGAGAAAGATGCCGTTATTTTTGCAGTACCAACACCGACACTCTTCACGGTATAGGAACAGGAACTCTCATCTTTGACCACACAACAAACATTCTCATCAGTAGATGCGACGGAAAGGTCGCACAACGATGCCCCACTATTTACACTGATTTCTAAATCCTTCGTTTCGTCGCGAAGCATTGTAAGACTACTTGGCATTGTTATTTCCGTAATTTCTTTGATATAAACACGGATAAACACACTTTTCCTCACTCCATCAACCGAAGCGGATATAGAGACAACCCCTTCACCTACAGCGGTTACTTTTCCGTTTCCATCCACCTTCGCAACACTTTGATCTGTACTTTTCCATACGACATCCTCGTCGCTGACGCCAGCAGGCTCAATCTCCACCGAAAGTTGCATAGTGCCACCTACTTGCATAGACTTTCCCGCAGGGAAACCCGTGATTGTAATGCTCTCAACCTCTTCTTCTTGCGTTGGAGTCGTCTCTTCCTCCTCCTTACTACACCCTACCCATACAACAGAACAAGTCATTAACAAAAAACAAAAAATCCGCAGCAATCGTCTTATAATCTTCATATTCACAATAATTATAATTTACTCAACACTCAGCTAAATTGCTTTGCAATGATAATAAAAAATACAATCATTGCAAATTTTACAATTATATGTTCAACAAAACAGCCCTTGAATACAAGTAAGGTTACAAATTCATTTCTTCAACAGAACTTTTTTTACTCTTTGAGTTCTGTCCAACATTCTTCCTTTTGGCTCGGCAGATTTTCAAAGAGAAGATATTTTTGCAAACTCACCCCGAACACCTCAGAATAGTCCGTTTGTTCAATTGAATAGGGAACTTTAGCACCCTTCACTCGCGTGTACCTAAACCACTTATCTATTTCATAATAGTAGAGAAACGCTTCTTGTAGCGTTGGCTCACGAGAGAACATATCCTTTATGTTCCTCTCCGTCCGTACACACTTTTTCCCTCTCGAAACCTCTATCAAAAACAACAAATCATCCAGCCTTGGCTTCTTCTTTTCCTCATAATATTTGTTATAGAATGAAATATCAGGGACAATCTCTCTGTCTTTTTCATCAGTTTCTTTTGTCCTAATACTATCTTCATAAAGTAAATTTGCACAAAAACGCTTATTCTTTTCCCCTATACGTTGATTCAACCCAACAAGTAGCTTTTTACATATCATTTGATGAATGCGCTCTGGCCGAGCCATTCCCAACCCTTTTGATCTTGTTCCTAACATAAGTGTAATACTAAAAAATGAAAAAATTAAAGAGAGTGTGAGTTTTTGATCCACACTCTCTAACATATAATATAATTTACTTAACCTCTTCGAAGTCAACATCAGTGATGTTGTCATCCTTGCCAGTGTTTCCACCTTGTGCGCCTGCTCCTTGGTTAGCACCCGCATTTGGTTGACCTTGAGCCTGCCCTGCTTGTGCCTGAGCATTGTACATCTCTTGGCTTGCAGCTTGGAATGCAGCGTTCACCTCAGAGATTCCAGCATCGATACCTGCGATATCTTGAGCTTTATGAGCTTCTTTCAATTTGTTCAACGCATTCTCGATAGCAGATTTCTTGTCGGCAGGCAACTTATCGCCATACTCACTCAAGTTCTTCTCTGTTTGGAAGATTACGCTATCTGCTTGGTTGATTTTGTCGATACGCTCCTTCTCCTTCTTATCAGCCTCGGCATTTGCGGCAGCATCCGCCTTCATCTTCTCGATTTCGTCCTTGCTCAATCCTGTAGAAGACTCAATACGGATTCTCTGCTCCTTACCAGTAGCCTTATCCTTAGCAGAAACGTTCACAATACCATTGGCATCAATGTCAAACGTAACCTCAATCTGAGGTTCTCCACGACGCGCTGGCATGATTCCGTCCAAGTGGAAACGACCAAGTGTTTTGTTGTCTTTCGCCATTGAACGCTCACCTTGCAATACATGAATCTCAACAGAAGGTTGATTATCTACCGCAGTTGTGAATGTTTCAGACTTCTTAGTCGGAATCGTAGTGTTGGCTTCAATCAACTTTGTCATCACTCCACCCATTGTTTCAATACCCAATGAAAGAGGAGTTACATCCAACAAAAGCACATCTTTCACCTCACCTGTCAACACACCACCTTGGATGGCAGCACCCACAGCGACAACCTCATCTGGGTTCACTCCCTTAGAAGGAGCTTTTCCGAAGAATTTCTCAACAGCGGCTTGAATAGCAGGAATACGAGTAGAACCTCCGACGAGAATGACCTCTGAAATATCGTTAGTCGTCAGACCTGCATTTTGAAGAGCGGTACGACAAGGAGCGATAGTACGTTGAATCAAATCATCGATCAATTGCTCAAACTTTGCACGAGTCAAAGTCTTTACCAAGTGCTTAGGCGCACCGTCAACGACTGAGATATAAGGCAAATTGATTTCAGAAGAAGTTGTGTTAGACAACTCAATCTTAGCTTTCTCTGCAGCCTCCTTCAAACGTTGCAAGGCCATTGGGTCTTTGGTCAAGTCGGCACCATTGTTCTCGTTTTTGAACTCATCAACCAACCACTCGATGATACGATGATCGAAATCATCACCTCCTAAGTGAGTATCACCATCGGTAGCCTTAACCTCGAACACGCCGTCGCCCAACTCAAGGACAGACACATCGTGAGTACCACCACCGCAGTCGAACACGACAATCTTCATATCGTTGCCTTTCTTATCCAAACCGTAAGCCAAAGCGGCTGCCGTAGGCTCGTTGACGATACGTCTAACCGTCAAGCCGGCGATTTCGCCTGCCTCCTTAGTGGCTTGTCTTTGAGCATCGTTGAAATAAGCAGGAACTGTGATGACTGCCTCAGTAACCTTTTCTCCTAAATACTCCTCTGCGGTTGATTTCATCTTTTGAAGAATCATTGCAGAAATCTCTTGAGGAGAGTATAAACGTCCGTCAATGTCTACACGAGGAGAGTTGTTCTCACCGCGAACCACCTTATAAGGCACACGTTCAATCTCTTTAGTTACTTGATCGTAAGTCTCACCCATGAAACGTTTGATTGAGAAAACAGTCTTTTGAGGATTGGTGATAGCCTGTCTTTTAGCAGGATCTCCGACCTTACGCTCACCCCCTTCAATGAAACCAATCACTGATGGAGTGGTACGTTTTCCTTCACTGTTGGCGATAACAACCGGATTGTTACCTTCCATGACTGCGACGCATGAGTTCGTCGTTCCTAAGTCGATTCCAATAATCTTTCCCATATCTTTATATTCTTTATTATTATTCAAAAATTAGTTTCAAGCGTTGCACAACCAACGCTCACCCTTTTTCTTTCAAATGCTGTGCCAAACACATTTTTGCAGTTCACGCCTCAACATTGTCAGAGATTATTTGATTTGGGAATGATTTTATGTCAGAGACTCTGCCAAAATGGCAGAAATCTCTGGTTTTTGGAAATTAATTCTACTTTTTGATGAGTTTGAAGGTCATCATGCCATTAGGAGTCTGTACCATCACAATATAGAATCCTGAAGTCAAATCATCAACAGAGACTTTCTCACCATCATGTACAGTAAAGTTTTTCACCGTCATACCGCTCAGCGTGGTTATACGAGCCTGGCACTCTCCCTCCCAAGAGAATGAGAAATTCAGCCAATCCTCAACAGGGTTCGGATAGATGTAAGCAAATGATTCTCCAATCGTTACCACCTCCTCTACATCTAAAGATTTTCCATAGATATTGAGGCATTCGAAGGTTGGACGCCCCGTAATCTTCCAAGTAGGGTTAGACACTCCATACTTTCCAAACCGAGCGTATGACTCATTCTCCTTATGAGGAAGGTAGGTTACAGAATCAAGTATATAGAACTGACCATTTTTCAATTCAGACAAGAACAATGTGTTTTTCTGCGAAGCCGATATTTTAAAATTGAGGTGTCTTACCCCCTGCTCCGTTTCCTTATCCGCCCAAAAGACAAGATAGTCATTCGCCTTGATGATAGTGGAATCGGAACTTGGAATTTGGAACATACCTAAATCAGACATATTGTTTGAGAAGAACAAACCACCTAATGCGTAATCCGACTGTCCTGTATTGTAGAGTTCAACCCAGTCTTCCGCCTCACGATATTCATCTAAATAGATGGAGTTTGAAGCGCAGACTTCGTTGAAGTAGATTTGAGGAGCCTCCGCATTGAAATCAGCATCTACCGTGTAGACAGCCTTGAACGAACCACCCACAAACGTATCGCAATAAGTTGGTTCATAAAGTTTCAAAGTGTTACTCTCGTTCGGTAAGGTTATCTCCCAATGAGAGAAATTATAACCGACAGGTTCGTTGGCTGTAATTTGGCAATAGGTTTTCGTAAAAAAATAACTATTGAAATCGGATGTTCGGATGGGTTCCTCATTGATAGAGAAAGATGCATCTTTCACATCCGAATAGATATGAATTGGCAACGTGTCGACGCTGAAACGGCTGTTGGCATTTTTGAACATCACAGCAGGGCGACCCTTGATGAAACTCCGTATAGTCTCGATATCATTTTCAAAAACAGCCTCCAATTTATATGCATCTGAGATTTTCTTTATATGACGCTCCACATCAGGCTGTATGTTAGAAATTAGACTATCCAAGATGTGATTCGTACGTTCAGGATTGAAAGTGGTGGCCAAGTGTACACAGAATTTAGCCAGTAGACGTTCTTTAATCTTCTCATTTTTAATGACCGCCTTGAAAAGATTGTGTTTCACAGCATTCGTGAAACAATCTGTTTTCAACGTATTCCCATAGATAGACATAGAATACTCTGTATCATAGACGATCCAACGCCATTTACCTCCATCTCTTTTGTCTCTCCAACATTTGATATTTCCGTTTGGCCAATCTGAGTTTCCACAATACATCTCTAGCATGAAGTAATTAAGGAATTCGTTGATATCAATCAAATTATCTATGTTTTCATAGAAATCAGATTTTTCAGCATTACTAGCAACGCAGTAGCTCATCAAACTGCCATAGCCACTCTCCTCCTCATTAGCCCAGTTGCCTTCGTTGAGGTAGAACTCACCCTCGTCCAAGCCATAGTTGGAGTAGATAAAATCCTTGTTAGTGCGTTCGCGAATGTTGAGCATTCCATAAAATTCTCCATTGATGAAGACCATTGCAGGCTGATAGGCCTGGTGGTCGATGTCTGCTTGACCAATCAAGAGTGTCTGTATGAAGCCATCACGAAGGTAAGAACGTCCGAAATCGTTCCCAGCATTTCTCAACACGACGCTCTTCCACTTCAAGTTTGGTTTCTCCTCGAAGATAGAATAGTCCAATTTGTTGTCGCCATAGACCTTTCCTGCGTTCACTTTGATAGATTTAACATACTTGGTTCGAGAACAACCTCCGTAATTTCCAATTTTCACCTCTTGGTTGAGTCGTTCTTTCTTTGTCCTGTCGAACAATTCAAAATTGCAAGGACGATCCCAATCCGTATTGTAGTTGGCATAATCATCTTGCCCCCCACAATAACTTGGCACTTCCTTGCCGTTCTCGCCTGCCACCAACATTCCTATAGATTCGCTGTAAAGAAAGTCGGGAGAAGTTATAAGCGAGACGATTGGTAATTTTTCTATTTTTTCATTGAAGAAATAGGATGCGGTAGTGATACTGCTGTTTATTTCGCCCTCTTTGACAGCGATTGCCCTCAGAGGCGTATTCGATTGAATAGAGAGCGGACTTTCATATTTTTGACTTGTTTTAGACGGTTCGCTTCCATCCGTCGTGTAGTAGATTGTTGCTGAGGGATCAGCAGATATCTCAACAGTTTGACCTTGGGTGTAGAAACCAGGAGACAAACTAAACTGTGGGGCTGCTGTTTGAACGGAAGCAACGCTAGCATCCGCATTGGCTTTGCCCAACGTAGGTTGCGTGAAGTGAGCCAAAGTGCCATCAGCCATCCTTCCGTATGAAATATTCCTATATACCGTGTCGTAAGGCAAGCGATCAATGTTGATGCCACTCTGATCCGACAAATAGAGGCAACCTTTCTTAGCAGGCAACTTGAAACTTGCATGCAGAGGGACAACTTCCCCATCATCATCCGTTTCAATCTCATCGAAATAGACAACAGCAAAGTCGCCAGGTTTCAGGACGAGGTCGTCATCACCTGTCGTAATTTGCCATTTCGTGGGATTCTCCGCCTCGTCAGAGAAGAAATAGAGCGAGACATCCTCGTCCGTTTCACCATTGTTAACAATCTCCGCCCATCCAGAAAACTGAAACTGATCGTTGATCTGGTACGAAACATTCTTGGGCATAATTTCATTAATGACAACCGAACCCATAGAGGTTCCCGAAGCCAACAGTAACGCAGACATAGCCAGCGCACATTTCGTGTTTTTCATCATGCTTTATAATTTAGAGAACAAAAAGAAACATTTATACTAATACACCTATAGATATAGATACATTATAAATATAGACATATAGAACCATTACCTTCAGGACACAAAGAAATGTAAAAATTTGTAAAATATAAGTTTCAAGGCAATTTTTCAGTCAAAAAAAAATATCGCAACACAATAAACTGCGTTGCGATACACGTTACTTTCACGTCCTAAAAAAATCCTACAGTCTTTGCAAAATGTACATCGAAGAGTATACCAATGTGCCATCCTCCCTTTCTTCGAACTTCACGAATGGATCGCATTGAACGACCTCCCCATCATCTCCATACATTCCCCCTTCTACACCTGAATCATAGAAGAACTCACCGTTCTGCTCTTTCCACTTTGATTGCTCTATAACCGTGTAGCCATCTTCGTCAATTTCAAGACCTTCACTTTTAACCTGCTCAACAAGCTCTGGCGCAACATACATCATCATGTTTATATCTCCGTTCTCGGCAAAGTCGAAAATCATCTCGTACATATCCTTATAGTCCGAAATGTCGTCTTGTTCTTCCTCCGTCAGTGTCTCATAATGAGCCAAGAACTCGTCCTTTGTCAACTCTTTTGTCCGATACTCTTCATCGCCTCTGCTCACTGCCACATTGAGCTTCACTGGCTTCCATTTCCCGATAATATTCATAAATATAAAATTTGTGTTATTGTCGTAAATGTACATACAATAATCAAAAATACAAAGGCTCAAATGACATTTTAACATTTATAGGAATAACTTGAAATTGTTGAGATAGACAAAAGAAGCCATTTGCGAGAAATAAGTGTCAAAAAAGAAGCCATTTCGGGGAAAGAACAATAATTTTGCGACATATTTTTTCAAAACTATGGATGATAAAATAGATAACCTATACCACCTTGATGGAAGAGTACCTATAGCCCAAGCGGTGCCGTTCGGTTTACAACATGTGTTGGCAATGTTCGTCAGCAACATCACACCTATAATGATTCTCGCAAGCGTCATAGGTTTAGGACACGAAACAAGTGCTATGCTTATTCAAAACTGCATGATTATCGCAGGAATTGGAACGCTCATACAGCTCTACCCTGTTTGGCGCATCGGGGCGAGACTGCCAATCGTCATGGGCATCTCGTTCACATTTCTTTCGCTTGCCATCAGCATAGCCTCCAACTACGGCATGGGTACGCTGATGGGGGCTGTCATCATCGGCGGATTGATAGAGGGAACATTAGGTCTATTTGCTAAGTATTGGATGAGACTCGTGCCGCCTATCGTGGCCGCCACTATGGTCGCCGCCATCGGGTTCTCTCTTCTTCCTATCGGAGCCAACTCATTCGCAGGAGGACAAGGCTCACCCGATTTCGGAAACACGCAAAATTGGATTGTCGGGACAGTAACATTGCTTTCGTGTCTTTGCTGTTTGGTTTTTGCGAAAGGATTTTTGAGGTCGTTGTCCGTTCTCGTCGGACTGGTAGTTGGATGCATACTTGCAGGATTCATGGGAATGATCAAACTTGACGGATTAGCAGACTGTGGCATTGTTTCCCTGCCCCACTTTTTACCGTTCACGCCAGAGTTCAATTTAGGCGCAATTCTCTCATTCACAGCAGTGTATCTCGTTTCTGCGACAGAGACAATCGGAGACACCAGCGCCCTTTGTTCAAGCGCATTGAAACGCAACCCAGAGACTCGAGAGATGGGGCAAGCCGTTTGTTGCGACGGATATGTGAGTGCCGTTTCAGGACTCTTCGGATGCACGCCGATCACTTCATTCTCGCAAAATGTTGGTTTAGCAGCGATTTCGGGAGTTGTAAACCGCTTCGCCATCGCATGTGGAGCCGTCATCATGATCATCGGAGGCATCTTCCCTATCGTTGGATATATATTGACGTCCATTCCGCAGTGTGTGTTGGGAGGCTGCATCTTGATGATGCTCGGAGGCATCCTATATAACAGCTTTGGGATGGTGAGCAAGTGTGGCAATACACATCGCAACATGGTGATTGTCAGTCTGTCGCTGAGTGTAGGCTTAGGATTCACCCAAGCCACCGAGATGTTTAAAATCTTCCCAGACATTGTGAGAGATGTCTTCGCAGACAACTGTGTTGCCGTTGTCTTTCTTCTTGCAGTGATTCTCAACCTTATTCTTCCGAAAGAAGAGAAGAACGGGAAAGAGAAGAACGGACAAACAGACGACCCCTCCCTTAACTTTTTGGAGAAGAAAATTCTATCGGATGGCATTGTAAGGCAAGGCAATGTGTTGAGAGTGGACAATTTTCTAAACCACCAGATTGATGTTGAAGTTATCAGTCGGATAGCACAAGAACTAAAGAAGAGATTCGAGGGCAAAGAGGTTACGAAAGTACTGACAATAGAAGCCAGTGGGATTGCCATTGCGACGATACTTGGCGAGCTGTATGACGTACCCGTAGTGTTTGCGAAAAAAGGAGAGACCGTCAACAGTCCTGGCGAGAAATACATATCTCACGCCTACTCGTTCACCCATAAGAAGATGAACAACATCTTCGTGTCGAAGCCCTATATACAGTCGACCGACAAGGTGCTGATTGTGGACGATTTCTTAGCGGATGGGCAAGCGATGACGGGGCTCATCGACATTGTCAACCAAGCGGGCGGAGAGGTTGTCGGGCTGGGGGTAGCCATAGAGAAGGGGCAACAGCAAGGTGGCAGCATGCTGAGGGGGAAAGGATTCCACGTCGAGAGCATAGCCATCATTGCGGGCATGGACGATGCGACGGGTAAAATCTTGTTTAAGCATTGAGTTTTCCCACTGTGGCTTGACCGTTCATCAAGAGGGGTAGAAGTTCGTCGCGCTGCTTAGTGAGAGCAACAAT
>CAVFXQ010000010.1:0-63459 GCA_963626555.1 Clostridiales bacterium | reverse complement strand
CTTGAAAACCGCCGTACAGCAATGTACCGGGGGTTCGAATCCCTCCCTCTCCGCAGAAGAAATAAGGCAAGTATCTATTTAGATGCTTGCTTATTTTTTTTTCG
Source organism: Clostridiales bacterium (assembly GCA_963626555.1). Classification (GTDB taxonomy): domain Bacteria; phylum Bacteroidota; class Bacteroidia; order Bacteroidales; family Paludibacteraceae; genus UBA1181. The sequence goes on along the minus strand of CAVFXQ010000010.1, from coordinate 63,355 downwards.
TAAAGAATAAAAAAGGGAAAGCACGACAAGGTTACCTAAACATATTCAGCCTAATAGTTTTTACTCTACCTTCAGAATGAATTTGCCACCCAAATTGACACTCACCTTGAGACCTTCTTTCGTGAGATGAATAGCATCAACATCCAAATCATTGAGAAAGCCGCTGAGGTAGACATTATCAAAAAGCTCGCGATTGAAAAGTTCACTGCGACTCATTTCCTTTACCCACTCCAATTTATCTTTGATAGAAATAACGACATTCTCTTCTATCATCTTTTTCAAGCCCTTTTTATAGAACAAATTAACCACCTTAGCCAAGACATTTTTTGTTTTCAGTTTATAGTCTACCTCAGATATGCGAATAGAGGATGTCGTCTTGTCATAGTAAGGAATACCACTAAGATAGATTGCACCATTGATAAATCCATGCACATGCACACCGATAATCATTTTATCCATCTGTCCATAGAAATTCATACTATCTACGGTGATTTGATGTTTTCCATCTCCGAAAGTTTCCCCTGTCATTATATTACCAGCAAGCGTATCAATGGTTGAATATGGAATATCAGTCAAAACATTCAACTTCACCTTTTCATCCGTACTGTTATACATTTTAAAAGCAGGCATAGAAAGTTCCTTTTGTTTATCAGCAGGGACACGATCCATATAAATCTCAGCCAAACATTGGATACCAATCGTGGTACGTATCTGCCCCGCCGTCCCTGCAATCGGGGTTGTATAAAGATTTTTAGGTGTGATCTTCAACCAGACCTTAAAATCCTCTGTAGAAACATCTATAGGATCCTGTACCACAGACCATACATCCTGTATATACTGGGATAAAGGCACATTTTTCTTTACAGTTTCATCAATCTTCTGAGTCAATGTTTTCTTTTTCGCCTTCAGCACTTTATCAACAATAGGAGTGATTGGAATATCCACAACCCCCAATTTCAAAACAGGTTTTTCAATCCATTCATACCCTATAAAATCTGTCTTTGTGATGAGGTTCCAATCTTTTGTGAAATTTATTGCAGTCTTTAACTTTAAATCAACGGAACCTTCAATTTCCTGATCAGTATAAGTAAATCCAAGGTCAAACCGTTTTTTTATCCACAACTTGATAGGCACAGCGTAGGTCAAAACATTTCCATCGTAGGCAATTTTAAATTCTTTAGCTTTCCACGCCTTAACCATCAAACTATCATCTTCTATGTTATTATCCTCGTAAATGAGGTCGCTAAAACGTTCGTTGAGTTTTTGTTCAAGCAGAGAAACATTGATAGTTATGGGAATATGCAAAGTAGAAGTTTTCGGAGTATAAACAATTTGTTCATATACCTCATTAGGTTGTACGTCTAACGAATCTGTTGAAATAGGAATTGTATCGTTGAGAATATCAGAATCATTATTGTCAGTAAAAGCTTCAAGCTTTTCATTCTCTTGCTCTTGTTGTCGAGCATTACCCAAAAATGGAATTGTAAACATAAAAGAAAACACTATAAAATAATAAAGTTTTTTCATTGTGATTGTTGTATTTTGTTGTACTAAGGCTTGCAAAAATACAATTTTCACAAATATAGAAAAGACATTATAAAGCAAATCATATTTCTTGAAATCATAAAAAAACTTAACTCTACCGAATGACATTTTATCATTCCGTATTGTATGTGTGTTAAAAAACATATAAATTTGCTCGGGTGTCTCCCCTATGAGTAGGAGAAGTATGTACCTAAATTTTTGAGAATGGAAATATTAATGATTATCCTGTTCCTTTTGGGCTATACCTGTATAGCAATGGAACACAGTATCAACGTGAATAAAGCCGCATCCGCCCTTTTGTTATGCGCTCTACTTTGGACGGTTTATATTCTAAACATCAATTCCGATATACTCGGTTTAAGTCCATCAACTTCTCATGAAGACCTTATTCGGCATGTGACGGGAGTTCAAATCATAGAACATTTAGGAGATGTGGCATCAACCCTATTTTTCCTAATGGGTGCCATGACTATCGTTGAATTAATTGATGTCCACGGCGGTTTTTCAATCATCACCGATCGCATCTCCACGAGGAATAAAAAAGAGTTGCTATGGATGATTTCATTCATCACCTTCTTCATGTCCGCCATCTTAGACAACCTCACAACGACCATCGTCATGGTTATGCTTCTCAGAAAATTGGTAAGCGACAAGAATGAACGTTGGATTTTTGCTTGTATAGTCATCTTGGCTGCCAATGCAGGTGGTGCGTTCTCTCCTATCGGAGACGTTACCACTATTATGCTTTGGGTAAGAGGTAACGTTACCACAGCTGGACTCATTCCGAATTTGTTTGTTCCGTCTTTGCTTTCTATGGTCGTTCCAACACTAATTGCAAGTCGTTTTCTAAGAGGAGAATTGGCTCCCATCCATGTTTCCTCTGAGGAAAATTCAAATACGACAACCAATTACATTACGCCTAAAGAACAACGAACCATCTTCTATATGGGTATCGGGTCATTGATCTTTGTTCCTGTCTTTAAGTCAATCACGCATTTACCTCCATTCATCGGAGTTTTGTTTGGGTTAAGCATCCTTTGGGTGTATACCGAACTAATGTACCACAGAAAAAAGCAGATTCCTGAAACATCAAAAGCAAGAATCTCTAACGTGCTAGGAAGAATAGACTTGACCACTATTTTGTTTTTCTTAGGCATTTTAATGGCAGTAGCGGCATTGCAGTGTGCAGGAATTCTCAAAGATCTTTCAATCTTTTTAGAAGAACACATTGGCAACGTATTTGTCATTGATATTGTGATTGGTATACTCTCTTCTATTGTTGACAATGTGCCTTTAGTAGCAGGTTCAATGGGAATGTATCAATTAGCTTCAGCAGCACAAGTAGCAGCAGACCCATCTTTGGCTGTTTTCGCACAAGACGGTATTTTTTGGTTGTTCTTAGCCTACTGCGCTGGTGTAGGAGGTTCAATTCTTATCATCGGTTCCGCCGCAGGTGTCGTAGTTATGGGGTTAGAAAAAGTACCATTCGGGTGGTATCTGAAACGCATCTCAGGATTAGCCATAGTTGGCTATCTCGCAGGAGCATTGTTTTTTGTTATTCAAGAACTTTACCTGCGCCCTTTGTTATAAAAGTTCACTATAACTAACACACTTAAAGAGAATAGCAAGAGTCATACAGACGATGTATGACTCTTGTTTCAAATTATTTATAAAATCAGGATCTAATCTATAGAAACACTTTTATTAACTATTTATCAACCATTTGTTAACCATCCATTTGTCCATTTGTTAAGAAAACCACATTAACATTTTTTGTGAAATCTTCTTATTTTCTTAGTTTTGCAAGCGATTTACGAGGGATTTTTATGTTGTACAACAACATCCTTAAATTTATAGAATAATAAGAGTTGACTGCAAAAATGAAAAACGTTATTAAAATTTTATTCTCTGTCTCATTTCTTTTGTGCGTGTATACAGTCCATGCACAAGTGAACACGTTCAAAGCCTATAAGGAGACGAATGGAATAATCACAAAAAACTCCAATGGCTTGTATGTATGGGGTTCGTGGGCACCAAGCCAGACATCTATCACGTTAGACTTAGACAAACAGATCATCACGACATCAGATGCCTCAAACAAGGAAACAGCAAGATTCGAAATCTTTGAAAAACCACAACAGTGGACAATGAAAAAAGACTATAAATTCGTGAAATATGAATGTATGAACTCACTCACATTGCAGAAATACTATGTTATGTTGAGCAGATATGACTCTGGTGCATTGAAAATCACGATTATGTCGCCCAATGATGCCACCCGTTATTTCGTGCGACTTGACAATGAAAATGAACAAGAGAGCCTAACATACGACGATGCAGAATAAAAGTCTACTTCCCCTATTACTTTTTATTTTCTTTTCTACGTTCTCATCGTACTCCGAAAAAGTAATAAAGTTGCCATACGGAGATATGGACAGTTGGTACAGACGCGATCTAAAAGAAAGTCGTCTCATCGGTGGAGAAATTCGCACACTTTATGATGTTGGGAAAGAAGGACATAGCACAGAGGCAGCAGCATGGAAACAAGGAGATTCTCCATGGAAGACTTCTAGCATCTACGCTAATGTGATGGGCGTTGTAAAAGGTAGCAACACAGTTTTTCCTGAGAAAAGGGGTAATGGCTACTGCGCCCGTTTAGAAACAGTTTTAGAAGAGGTATATGTATTCGGACTGATTCACGTTACCGCTTTAGCGACGGGAAGTATTCTTACAGGAGAGCTAATTGAGCCTATTCGCAACGTCAACTCACCAATGTCAAAATTAGTGCAAGGTATTCCATTCACTCATCGTATCAAAGCCGTTAAATTTGACTACAAAGCAAAAACAGGAGGAAAAAGGATAAAAGCATCTGCACTGAGCAAGAACGATGTTGAAGGTCCCAATGCAGCCGAAGTAAGCGTTTTTCTCCAAAAAAGATGGGAGGATGCAGAAGGGAACATCAAATGTAAGCGCATCGCTACTGCATATATACGCATCACAAAATCAACGGATTGGGTGAATGGGTATCGTCTCAACCTCCACTATGGAGACATTTCGAAAGAATCTTATTTCCGCGATTATATGAGTTTAAACTATGAAGGATATCCTTTATATGCCAAAAACTCAAAAGGAGAGAACGTACAATTGGATGAAGTTGGGTGGGATGCTGACGCTACACCCACGCACATCATCATCCGCTTCTCTGCAGGCTATGGCGGAGCCTACGTAGGTGCAATTGGCGATTGCCTTTGGATTGACAATGTTGAGTTAATCGAGGATTAGCAACTTTCAGAGACTCAATCTTTTGAGTCTCTTTTTTTATAAAGAAATTCTAAAATGATTGTATTTCCTAACGCAAAGATAAACATCGGACTAAATATTGTCGAGAAAAGATTAGACAACTATCATAACATTGAAAGTATATTCGTTCCAATTCCTTTCAAAGATATATTAGAAATCGTCGTATCAAACTCACAAGAGACGAAATTTCATCTTTCTGGTATTCCCATAAATGGAGACGCCAATGACAACCTCGTCATGAGGGCTTTCCGACAAATACAAAAAGATTTTAAAATTCCTAACGTAGACATCTATTTAGAGAAAATAATTCCTTTTGGAGCAGGCTTAGGAGGTGGCTCTGCAGATGCTGCTTTCACACTGAAAGCATTAAACACGTTGTTTGATCTGAACTTGTCGAATGAGACACTTTGTCAATATGCTGCTAAGCTTGGCGCAGATTGTTCTTTCTTCATAGAAAACAAGGCAACGTACGTTACGGGAATCGGAGAGATTCTCTCACCTATAGAATTAGATTTGAAACGTTACTATATCGTTTTAGTGAAACCAAACGATTTCATATCGACCAAAGAGGCATACGCACATATCACGCCTAAAAAGACCAAAATCAGCGTCAATGAGACTATTCATTATCCCATTGAACAATGGAAAGAACACATTGTAAATGATTTTGAGAACAGCGTTTTTCCTGATCATCCAAACATTGCAAAAGCCAAAGAAAAATTCTATAACAACGGTGCTATATACGCATCTATGACAGGTTCTGGTTCTGCGGTCTTCGGACTATTCGACAAACAGCCTATCATTGAATTTGAGAATACCATCTACCAAGGAAAACTTTAACGATAACAAAAGGATTTCATTCTTGCATTGGAATGAAATCCTTTTTCAGTGACTTTAGCACTATGCTTTTTAGAATTGGAAATAGATGAATTTCTGCAAGTCAGCAGTAATAAATTGATAAATCACAAACACGAACAAAGCTACAGAAACAGCCATTACAGGCAATGGTAACTGCGCAAAGAGCAAACGGTAACGTCGTTTGAAATTTTCTGGAATCCAATGAATGACCATTCCTAAAACTATCAATACAAACACATTTGCGTAAGCCAACGTAATATCAGGAATCAGAGAACAGTCCCATGTTCCACCAATCTGACCTACCATATTTTTCGCTGTGTTCCACGCTTTTTCGTTCGCTTCCGCAGGATCTAAGTTGGATCCAGCACGGAAGAAAAGTCGTGTCCAGGTGATGAAGACAAACGTCTGAAAAACAGCCCAACACATTTCCAATTTTGAAAGTGTAGATTTACCACCTAAAACATTGTATATCAAACGAACAAATGTTCCAATAAAAATGATACCGGCCCAAACAACCGCAATATTCCATACGGGAGCGGGGAAAAGATAAGCAATCGCACCGCATACTATTGTAATGAAAGCAATAACGGCAGTACGTATATAAACATCCCAATCTTTCCAAAATCGATATACAATCATTCCTATACCATTCAAACCTCCCCATATCATAAAGTTCCAACTCGCTCCATGCCACAAACCTCCGAGTAACATCGTATTCAGACGGTTCATATTGGATGTAAGATTTTTCTTCTTATCTGGATATCGATAGCAGTTAATCGTTACAATAGTTGCGATTGAAAGCAAGATAATTGCCACCCATACACTACCCGAAAGGATTGTTCCCACTAAAGAAATTGTTATAATGCAGGCGTATGTTCCAAACGAAGCAGTACGATTTCCCCCCAATGGAATATAAAGGTAGTCTTGCAACCATTTAGACAAAGAGATATGCCAACGCTTCCAGAAACCACCTGGGTTGGTTGCCTTGTAAGGAGAATTAAAGTTTTGAGGAAGGTAGAATCCCATTAACATAGCCACACCAATGGCAATGTCCGTATATCCAGAAAAATCGGCATATACCTGCAAAGAGTAACCAAAAAGAGCCACTAAATTTTCAAATCCTGTGTACATAGTAGGATTATCAAAAACGCGATCAACGAAATTAACCGCAATATAATCGCTCAAAATAATTTTCTTTGCCATACCATTCAGAATCCAAAACATTGCAATTCCAAACTGACGACGAGTCAGAAAATATTTCTTGTAAATCTGCGGAATGAACTCACTCGCCCTCACAATCGGTCCAGCTACCAAAGAGGGAAAGAATGTGACATAGAAACCAAAATCTAAAATATTAGAAACAGGTGTCACACGATTTCGAAACATATCCATCAAATAGCTGATACATTGGAAAGTATAGAATGAGATTCCAACAGGAAGCAAAATACGATCCACGGAGAAGACAGGTTCACCTGCCACAACATTTCCGAACCAAGCAAACGCATTGAAAACCTCTAAATGCAGTCCGAAAAGGTTATTCAACATATCCGCAAAAAAATATGAATACTTGAAATAGCATAATGTAACAAGGTTAATCACCAAACCAGACACTAACCAAGCCTTTTTCCCACCTTCTGTTTCTGCTTTGTATATTTTCGCTCCTGTAAAATAATTAAAGAAAGTGGAGAAAACCAATATCAAAGTAAACCATCCACTTGTCTTATAATAGAAAAAGACGCTAACAACAAACAAGAATGCATTCCGCATCAACACTTTGTTATGCAAGAAACTGAATATAGCAAACACCACTAAGAAAAAGACCCAAAAATAATGTTGCGTAAACAACAAAGGAGACTGAGGATCAAACGCAAATGTATCACCTAAAAAATTCAGGAATGTATTAATCAAACTATTTTCCATCTTCTGTATCTCTATCTAAATAAGACCTCATCACCGCATTATAGAATGCAGTACCAATCTTTTCATAACCTTTTTTTGTAAAATGAACTTTGTCTTTTCGAGCTAAGCCTTGTTTTTCCCATTCTCTCATAGACTTCAGTCCGCCCATCCAACCGAACAAGTCCCAATAACCACCTTGATGTTTCTCAGCCAATACACGAAAAGCATGTTCGACTTTCAAACCGTTGAGGTTCACATTATAACGACGACCTTGTTTTCGGAACGAATCATTATTTGTCATGAAAATATAAAAGCAAGAAGGATTTACCTCCTCAACAATCGAAATAAGTGAATCGTAGCGCGAAATGAACGTGTCTTCCGAAAAGTTAACTGGCACAGCGTCATTGATTCCAATTGCAAATACGACCATATCAGGACGAATAAGCCTTAAATCATTCTCAAAATCCTCACATGTAAGGTAAGACGAAACAGAAGCACCATTTACGCCTATTGAATGATACACAATTCCTGGCTCATCATTTTCTGCAATGAACCCTCGCAAATGAAATTTATGAGGGACAGAATCCGTTTGAGCAATCCACAAGGCAAAACTATCTTGGGGAGAATTAAACTCATACAAAAAACTTTTATGTCCTTCTTCTTCTATGGGAAAATGAAACGAACTATCCTCTTCACAAAGCAAAGGTACTGCCATTGAATCACCATAACCCAAAAGTCGCAAACGAGTGAACGTCCAACGGGTTAAAGAATCCGTGTTCATTTTAATCTGTATTCCTGCAGAATAATCCTGCGTTGATACCGCAACACCCGTCATTCCCAAAAGAGCTTCTCGTTCCTTCTTCACATTTCGGGATGCAATCCATTCTCCCGACGACTTCACTTTGAAATTACTGGGATTGTTTGTTTTTGCCACTTTAAAAGGGAAAAAAACACCACGAGAGGGGCGAAACTCCTCATTCAAAGAATCGAAATGACAACGTATAGTGTGCGAAATACAATCCGCTTGAACATGCGACCCTCCAATGTGAAGAATGCTTATCTTTCCCTTTCTACATAACACCAACGAATCCAACTTGTCATAGAAAGCATTTCTTCTTTCAAAATGCGTAGAATCTGGAAATTGAAGAGCGGACAAAGAATCTACGATAAACGGATAGGTTGCAGTATCTTTCGCTAAAATAGAACGACCCAATGCGCCACTCACCCATACACATAAAACAAGAAATAAAATAAAACGCCTTTTCATCTTCCTATTTTACACCACTCCACCTTTCGTTTCTCTTCAAGAAGTTATAATAGTCGTAAGTATTCAAAAACGACTGCAAAAAGACTTCTGCAATTCTATTTGCCCCACTCTCAGTAAAATGCACATAGTCAGACCCTGCCCATGCAGGTGAATGGTCAACCCACTTCAACATAGAGTTTTTTCCTCCCATCACCTCGTACATATTCCAGAACATAGCACCATTTTCCATTGCGGCTTCTCGCAACGCTTGAACCGTCTTTTCCAAATAAGGATATGATTGTAATTCCCCATCTATCCTTGTCGACATATCTGCAGGACCTATAAACAAAATTGCAGCCGAAGGGTAAACTTTCCTCAAATAAGCGATTTGCCGAGATATGGTACTCTTATAATACTCAACACCTTTGTCACTTTTTAAGTATGGCGTCGAATTTCCACCAAACTCTAAAATGATAAGGCGAGTATCCAAAGCCTTCATCGTACTACTCAACAAATGCGATGAAATTTTAGTGAAAAAAGTACCTGAAGATCCACGCAAAGGGATATTAGAAACGAAAACACCATTTCTCGACCCCATTTCAATAGCATAAAGTTCGCCTTTACCAGAAACCGTCAAAGTGAAGTTCTTGATATAGTCGTCCAACTGCCATGTCAAAACCGACAAATCTGGATCTGCCACACTCTTTGTGATCGTAGAGTCTTTTCCTGAATATGAAAAAGTTACAGAAAAATCATCACCAGTATTTCCAACGAAAAAGGAGACTTTCGAGAACTTACGCACATGCGAGAAAGTCTGCTTCCAATTCCTTGAAGCCACCTTGATTTTTGCTGTTTTACCTTTCAACTCTGCTACCTGAGCCAAAATACCATAACGATCACTTGACAACCTACACCGCATAGTACCATCTGCAATATAGCGAGGCAAACTATCAGAAACAGATTGTTCCACAGACATCGAAGGTATAGGTTGAACAACTGGCACCAACCCTACACCGTAACCGCCAAAACGAGTCTGCAACCCTTCTCTAATATATCCTGTTATACGATCTTGTTCAATCTGAGAGTCCCCATAATGCAAAATATGAATAGACTCTTTACCTTTTGCACATCGGGACAAAGCATCAAACAGTGGATATAGTATTGAAATATCATTATTAGGACACTCAATGCGTGCCGTTGTCTCATAAATCAATTTTTGGTAGGATTTCAACGTATCAACATACAACAAGGAATCTGCGTTGAGTGCGTTAATCAACGAATCCTGTTCTATCTTTAACTTTAACTCTTCCTCTGCACGTGCTAATTTTTCATCGGCAGACTCCGTGTCTTTATTTTTCTTGGACATAGCCTCCACTAACGTTGGAAACCGTAGTAACTTTCCAAACACTTCTACACCATTCTTCGGGAAAAACAGGCAGATACCTACGACCAATAACAACACAGAGCATAGAAATATCAACGTCTGATATGCTTTCATTCTGATTTACTTACTACTTCACTTGATTTTCATTAACCTTTAGTATTCATTGCAAAAGTACGAAAACCTAATAAAATTATTTCATAAACTGCTTTTTATCTCACTTTAAGACTTGTAAAAAACAAAGAACACAGCCAACACCAAACAAACAAATGCGGCTACATGATTCCAATGCAAAGCCTCTCCCTTAAAAAGAAATGTTGTGATGATTGAAAAAACAGTGATTGACACCACTTCTTGTATTACTTTGAGTTGCACCAACGAAAATGGTCCTCCTGTAATACGAGAACCCATACGATTGGCAGGAATCATGAAACTATACTCAAACAAAGCCACCCCCCAACTACACAAAATTATCAAAGCCAAAGGCCAATCTGTAGAAATTTTCATCTCCTGTAATTTCAAATTACCATACCATGCAAATGTCATAAACACATTGGAAACCAATAACATAAGCACGGTTGCAACCATTCTATATTCCATCTTTTTTTATCTTTTAAAACAATTGTAAAGTTAACTCTATTTTTTTAAAATTAAGTAAAATCGTCCTATTCAGTTAAATTAAGTTAATCCAGAAAATATTTTGCAATTATGTTTTGCAACATAAAATTTATCGTTATCTTTGCATTGTGTTTTTCATGGTATTAGATTTAAGGTTAGAGAGACTGGATGTCGAGATGACATCCTTCTTTGTTTTTAAGAGTCTTAAGTTTGAGGCTCTTTTTTTTTTAGAAACCAATATTCAATGAATTCTGCTGCTGTTTTCAATCATTTGCTACTATAAGCCAATAGACTATTTCAAATTTCTCCTTTTTTCAATCTTAGATTATTAGAAAATCCGAATACCATTATTGAAACAATACAATATCGTTTATTGACCAAGCCTAATGCCATTTTTACCTTTGCAATGCAATCGGGAAACAATCTGTATTTATTTGATGATTGACGAATATTCGATTGACAAATAAACATGTATAACTTAAAAAATAAATTTATATGGAAATCTTAGAAATTAACAACATCACCACTTTCGTTGAGTTGTCAAACTCATATTCATTCCTTGTCATCTGGGCGTGCATCATCATTGTTCCCCTTTTCTGTTTGGGTCTCCACTCATACGATAAGGTAAAAAATTTAAGAGACGGAAAGCATCCTTTCCTCTCTTTCGATATCGACAGCGTTGACCTTTTCACCTACGATGAGAAAGAGGGAATGAAAAAATTCGAAGACTAATCGTCAGACATCATGGTAATTAAAGGACAAAGCATAAAAGAAATTTGCGAGTTCATTTCTGGATACTCCTCTACTTTATTAGCAGGGGGTGCATCAACGGAGTTTGCAATGAACGTTACAGACCGACTCACTCGCGCCTACAAGGTTACATGCGAAACTTCAATTTTCCCAATGCACATTTATGTGTCAGTTTGGGATGAGAAGAAGGAGAACACCTACTCCATCAATCAAAAAATTCCATCTTTAGGTTTAGATTTCGCTCGTAACACCCGTCTAAACAAGTTGAGCAAAAGGATTGAACGAGAGAGATTACCGATAGACGAAGCAAATAAACTTTTTAAAGAGGTCCTATCCACGCCTCGACTGAAAACATGGATTGTTACCGCTTTAGCAAGTGCGGCCAATTCTTCATTCTGTTTTCTTTTCGGTGGGGACTGGACTTCTATGTTAATTGTTTTCATTGCCACAGCCTACGGATTCGCATTAAAACATCTGCTTGTTAAACATACAAAGATGGATATTCGTATTATAACCATCACCGCAGCGTGTCTTTCCGCCATCATCGCTAGTGCCGGCTATATCTTCCAATTAGGAGGGACACCCGACATAGCATTAGCAACAAGCGTGTTGTATCTTGTCCCAGGCATTCCCTACATCAACGCTATCAGCGATATGCTATCAGGCCATCATATTTGCGCCATCAGTCGCTTCTTCAATGCTGCCATACTCACGGTATGCCTCTCTATCGGACTAAGCATCGGACTTATCATCATGCACTTTCATTTTATGTAGAAAGAATATGGACACCTTTATCATCTTCTTTAAAGACGCTTTATTCGCAGCCATCGCAGCTATAGGCTTCGGAAGCATCAGCAATATTCCATTAAAAGGATTCTCTGCATCTGCCATTTTAGCAGCCGCAGGACACAATATTCGACTCTACTTGATGAATTACGAAGCATGGAATATAGTTCCCGCCAGTTTAATCGCAGGATTAGGCATTGGATTGCTATCAATACCTATCTCCGCTATCTGGAAGATTCGATCAGAAACATTATCTTCTCCTGCACTTCTTCCAATGATTCCAGGAATGTATGCCTACAGATCCGTTCAATCATTGATTTTATGTTTTGAAAGCAATGAAATACCTACTTTTGAGCATTACTTTGGACTTTTCAGCTACAATTTCATCACATGCGTTTTGGCTGTTACCTCATTAGTTATTGGTATTGTTTCACCTCGTATTCTTTTCCATAAAGGATAAAACAAATTAATTGAAGAGATTTCATTACATTTACACAATCATTGAAACAGTATAAGTTTTACCACAAAAATGGACATTCGTCAACTTAGAGCATTTGTCAAAGCCGCAGAAACCCTTAATTTCTCGGAAGCCGCCAAATTGGTATGCGTTACACAAAGCACATTTTCGCAGAGCATCCGCCAATTGGAAGATGAGTTGGACATTCCGCTTTTTATCCGCAACACACACGAGGTTTCACTTACCGAAGCAGGTGAAGAGTTGCTTCCATACGCCCGCGAAGTTTTACTACAAACAGAAAATTGTGTTCACCGCATAGAAGACCTCAAAGCCTTGAAAACAGGCGAACTCAACATTGGCGTAACTCACTCGTTCAGTATTATGACTGCCGAGGCCGTATTGGACTTTGCTAAACAATATCCAGAAATCAAGCTCAATATCATTTATAAAACGATGGAAGAGTTGATGGAGATGCTCAACAAACGCGAAGTTGATTTCGTTCTTTCCTATCAGTCTGAGACAAACAATTCAAACATTGAGTCTCACCTACTCTACGAAGACACCTTGGCTCTTATTGTTAAGGAAGGACACCCCTTGCAAACGAAAAAAGAAATTTCCATTTCGGACATTACTCAATACCCTATGATTCTCCCTGTAATAGGATTTCAAGCACGCAACACCTTCGATACTGTTTGGGAAGCTGAGAACAAGCCTAAATTAAACATTCGCATGGAGATGAATTTAGTAACCCCTATTGTTCGTTTGGTTGTTCAAGGTCAATACATCACGGTACTTTCAAAATCCGCATCCGAAGATTATGAAGGAATAAAGGCTATTCCGTTTAGTTCTCCTCACGCCAAAATGCGTGGTGCTTTTCATCTTCTGAAAAACAGTTATCACAAAAAGGCCATCAAAGAATTTATACGCACTCTCCGCGAAACCAACATTCTACGCAGACGTGTCGATTGTTGGAACTAACACCACAATCTTTTCACTTAGTGTCCTCTATACCTTTTTAGTAGACACTTTTAATTTTACCCAAACGCATCTTGGTATTAATCGCCATAAGGCAACTAAAATCCTGTACTTCCAATCGATTACACAAACTGACTTTTTACGTTCTAATGCATAAACTATGTTCTTAGCCACTTGCGTAACCTGCAACTGCATAGGGTAGTTATCAGTCAATAAATCTGTCGATACAAAACCTGGACGAATATCAGTAAAGTGAATATTCAACCTCCTCATATTCGACAGTTGTTGCATGCACTCTAAATATTGGCTTTGATATCTTTTAGTTGAGGAATAAGCAGGTGCTGCACCTAAACCCATCGTTCCCGCAATCGAAGTGATAGCCGCAATATGGCCATCCATCTCTGGGTGTTCTGCGAAATAATGAAACATAAATGTTATCATTCGAGTAAACCCAACAACATTGGTCTCTGTTGTTAACACCTCCTTATCCTGCTCTAAGTTAACATTTTGATAGCCAATACCAGATGAATGAAAATAAAGATTAATTCCGCCCAATTCGTCTATCATTTCTTGCAGAATAGAAGTCGCCCCCTCGTGTGTTATATCAATCTTGCGAAAACTTTTCACTTGGGGCAACTCTTTAGCAATTTCAATCAAACAATTCTCTCGTCTACCTGCCAACCCAAGGGTCCAACCCTTTGATGCCAAAACTCGGGCTACCTCCAAACCAATACCCGAGGTAGCACCGATTATAATCGCTGTTTTCTTAATCACTTTTACTTATCTATATTTTCAATCATTGAAACGAGCAACACTAATGGAGCATTCCAATTGATTGCCACCTCATTCGTTGAATAACTACATGTTTCATCTAAATAACAACGTGCTGGAGCCGCAGACGGATAATTTTGTCTACCGCAATCTGCCATTTCACTATCATTTGGACCACCTGCCAAATACCCAGGAATCGGTTCGTCAATACCATCTGCCATACAACGACGATCATGTAAACGAATTGGATACTTCTTTCCGAAACCTGTTATGAATGAATATTCCGTAGGGTTTGCACCTAATAAATAATCGAAATTAGCAAACATTGCCTCCTTGAATTTATCATCTTTGTACAATTTATATGCCAATCCCAAAATTGCACCATTGGAGGCAACATCGCCGTTTCCTCCCCAAACAAATTTTTTCAAAGCCACTCTACCTGGAGAAAACTTGAAACTATTATATAGAGATACTGCAACTCCCCTAAACTTAGCATCTATTTTATCTACATCTACATAATTAGGCAACTCATCCTTATGAGCCATCAAGGTTAACAATCCTAAGGTGTTGACATTCCCCCACGTTGGAGTATCAAATTTTTGGAAAAAATCCATTTTATCAAAATATTTCTTTTCTCCAGTGGTAATGAACATCTCCGTTGCAGCCCAGAACAATTCATCTTCCACAAAACCATCTTCATAACCTCCTGTAAAGACATCGGGAGGATTATTGAAGTAAACCGTTGGATTTTTCACAGCCCAATTCCAAGCTTTTTCGGCAGCCTTCAACGCCTTCAACGCATACGCTGGATTTTCTTTCTTGAAGACTCTAACACACATTGCCATCTCGGCAACAAAATCCAAAGTAGCTGCCGTTGACTTTGCCATCATAAATCTGTCAGAATCATCAAACTCGGGCATTATATATTCGCAGAACCGTAATGTCGTCAATTTGTGATAGACTCCACCATCGTTAGGGTCTTGCATTGTGAAAAGCCAGTCATACTCCCACTTCAACTCTTCCAAAAAATCACACGACAGACTCGTCTCCTTTCGTGGAATATTCAACGATAGACTCTTGTAGAATTCTGGATATAAAGTATATGACAAAATTAACTGATGAAGCGTGATTCCCGCATTCACAACATATTTTCCATAATCGCCAGCATCATACCAACCACCAGGAGACGATATAGTTGTCATCGCACGCCGTTTCTCCGAAGCCGCTGACTGATGGATATACACCAATGTATCAGGATGACCCGAATTTCTTGAAAAATCCATTCCATTAAATACAGAATAAGGCTTTTCAATAGGTGTCGATGCTCTCCAATAATAGAACGTACGCATTACCGCCTTCATCAAGTCTAAATATAGACTATCTCTATTCCCAATCACAAAAGGAGACGACTTCTCATCGTTTACTTCCAAATAATAAGTTCCTTCTTGATTGAAGTCCGAAAAATCTGCAGATTGAATTGTTTCTCGGGAATAATTCCAAAAAGCACTTTTACTCAAATCCCCCTTATAGACAATTTCATTAGTTTTGGCATCCTTCAACTCAAAGAACGGTGCATCAAGATTAGCTACCGTAGCCACTTTGGGCATCCCAACGACATATCCAACTTGGTTCACCCGCACAAACGACTGAGCAAAAGCAAACTGCACGACCAATAGCATAAAAACCAAAAAATCCAATCGTCTCATAAACATTTATCTTTAAGAATTATTGTATAATCAAGACTCTTTTTTTTCTTGTTCAGTTTTGCTATCGAACTCCTCTTTCTGTTTCTTCAAATCTTCCAACAATGCAATCTCTTCTTCTGCAAAAGACTTCATATCTTCGTCCTCACTATCTCTTAGCTCCGAAAGCAGTTTCTCCGCATCATTCCATAGTGACGGCTTACAAACCATCAAACGAACCTTACTTCTATAAAGGAAATCGCGGTAATCATATAACCTTTCATTGACATCATCATCACAATCCTCTTCGTCATCGTTAGGCAATCTGTCGAGAACCAATTCCAACTGTCGATCTATAGTTGACATCGCACGCCAATCATCTGTCATCAACAAACAATTGATATATTCACTTGAGCCATTGATAGAACCCATTACATAGGAAAATTCCAAATAGTACAACGCTTTCGAATAAATCTTCAACGACGCATACGCATAGCCCAATTTGAAATAGACCTCCATCGCCACACTCAATTGCTTCTCTCCAAACTCATCTATACGAGACCTCCACACTTCCGTAACACATTCTAAGTGTTTGATAGCCTGCAAATAACTGCCATTATGAAAATACTTCAAGCCCCAATAGATATCGCTGGCAACACCCCAACCTATAAAATCAATCAATGAACGTTGCTCGCTCGTCAGTTCTTCTGCTTTCCCCGCATTAATCTTATCATTCGCATCCTCAATCATATAACGCACTTCAGCAGAATTGTTTGTTTCCGATTTATCTACAACATAAATCGTTTCATAGCCCATCGTAGACTCACTCTCACGATATTTCTTCTCTATAGCTGAAGGCACACTTACAATCAACTTATAATAATCCGACACCTTCGATTCCGACTGCCATACGAAATAGGCGGAATAGACAGAACCATCATTTTGCGTGATGCTTATCAAATAGTCACTCCCTTTTTTTTGTTCATTTTTCGTTCTCTCCTCTTTTCTATTCTGACGAAGGTAGTCCGCAATATCAAACGTTCCATACTCGTCCTTCTTCAGACTCAAAATAGATTGATGAACCCGTGTCATTGAAAACTCGTCAATAGCCGACTCTTCAATAATATAATTAGGAACAGAAAAAACATCCTGAGGAGTCAATTTAAAATGTCGGAATTTACCATCGCCAAACTCCCTTTGCTCGCCAACCATTATCTCATGCTCCAAGATAAGATAAGCTGTTCGACGAGAACGTTCCGAGTCCTCAAATATATCTTTTTTCTTGTTTTTATCAAATACCTCCTCTAAGTTCCGATACTTTTCAGAAAAAACTCGACGATACTCAAACATAAAAGACATCAACTCCGTGAATGTCTGCTTGTCTTTTTCCTCTATTCCAATGAAATAAATCGGACAAACTACATCAGCGTTATACTTATTCTCCTTCTCGTCGTAGGAAAATGAAGCATTTGCTTCCGGTGATAAATCACGATTCATATCGTTTATCATGTAGGATACGACTTGATAGTAATCGTTGTCCACAGATAGGATATTAGGCATAAGAACCCTCGCATTATAAATGTTCGTTTTAGGAGCAACAGCGACAAATATCTCTCCTTGATACAGAAAACGATACGCGGTAACATCATCATTGTCGCCCACTTGCTCGTATTCAATATTTAATTTTTTGAATAGATCAATGAACACTTTGCTGACCGACACGACTTTCGTTCCAAAATCTCCTTTAAACAACTCTGATATCTTGTCTATCATACTCGTTTGCTTCGATTCTTCTATTTAATCCAACTTTAACACTTCCAGAAAAGCCTTCTGAGGAACGGAAACAGTACCAATCTGCTTCATTCTCTTCTTTCCCCGTTTTTGTTTTTCCAACAATTTTCGCTTACGAGAAATATCACCTCCGTAACATTTTGCCGTAACATCCTTTCTCACAGCCTTGATCGTCTCTCGGGCGATGATTTTAGATCCAACCGCTGCTTGAATAGCCACATCAAATTGTTGTCTTGGAATCAATTCCTTCAATTTCTCACACATTCGTTTTCCAAGGGTATAAGCATTGTCAAAATGCGTTAATGTAGACAAAGCATCAACAGCCTCACCATTCAACAACACATCCAATTTTACCAATTTAGATTCCCTCATTCCATTAGGGTGATAATCAAAAGATGCGTATCCTTTTGAAATACTCTTCAATTTATCATAGAAATCAAACACGATCTCGCCCAAAGGCATATCATAAATCAGTTCCACTCTATTCCCAGAAACATAATCTTGACGCACCAGCTCTCCACGTTTGCCTAAGCATAGCTGCATAATCGCACCAATATACTCCGCTGACGTGATAACAGAAGCCCGAATATAAGGTTCTTCTATTCTCTCTATCAATGTCAAGTCTGGCAATCCAGACGGATTATGTACTTCAATCTTCTCTCCCTTCTTCGTATAGACATCATACTCCACATTCGGAACGGTCGTGATCACATCCATATTGAACTCGCGGTCCAAACGCTCTTGGATAATCTCCATGTGCAACATTCCCAAAAAACCGCATCTGAATCCAAAACCCAACGCCAAAGAAGACTCCGCTTGATAAGTCAACGAAGCATCGTTTAATTGCAACTTCTCAATTGATGCCCGTAGATCTTCAAAATCCTCTGTTTCAATAGGATATACTCCTGCGAAGACCATCGGTTTTACTTCTTCAAAACCTGCGATAGCTTCTGAACAAGGTTTGTCAACATGTGTAATCGTATCTCCAACCTTTACCTCCCGAGACGTCTTAATTCCAGAAATAATATAACCAACATTCCCCGCAGATAGCGATTTCTGAGGAGACATATCTAAGCGAAGAATACCTATTTCATCCGCCAAATACTCTTTCTCCGTTGATACGAATTTCACGAAATCACCTGTCTTAATTGTTCCATTTACAATCTTAAAGTAAGCTATGATTCCACGAAACGGATTGAAAACGGAGTCGAAGATAAGACACTGCAATGGTGCTTCGGGGTCGCCTACAGGTGGTTTTATACGCTCCACAATAGCATTTAGAATATCATATACACCCTCTCCCGTCTTTCCACTAGCCCGAATTACATCTTCTGGTTTACAGCCTAAAAGGTCAACAATCTGATCTTCTACCTCATCAGGCATCGCTCCAGGCAGATCTATCTTGTTCATAATCGGGATGATCTCAAGGTCGTGTTCCAAAGCCATATAAAGGTTTGAGATAGTTTGGGCCTGAACACCTTGAGCGGCATCTACTATCAACAAAGCCCCTTCGCAGGCAGCAATAGAACGAGACACCTCATACGAGAAATCAACGTGACCAGGAGTGTCAATCAAGTTAAGGGTATATTTCTCACCTTTGTACTCATAGTCCATTTGTATGGCATGACTCTTGATGGTGATACCACGCTCTCGCTCCAACTCCATATCATCCAAAACCTGCGCCTGCATATCCTTGGCAGTTACTGTTTTCGTGTATTCCAATAATCTATCTGCCAAGGTACTTTTACCGTGATCAATATGTGCTATAATACAAAAGTTACGAATATTTTTCATTCAAATATATTTTTATGCGAAGATAGCGAAAAAAGTTTTTTCTGACAATAGAAAAGGGAGACTGCCGACATAGCAACCTCCCTCCTTTCTTATTTCACAATATCAATAGCGGAAAGCAACTCCCGCCGAAAAAGACCTATTGCGGTAGGCAATTCCTTCTTTCTCTTTATTAGCAGCGATGAAACCGAGTTCAGCATTCACCTTCACCATAATGTATTTCATAATGATAAAACGAAGACCCAAATCTGCTCCAATGTCAAAACGTTTCAGCAACTGCCTGTTTTCCCACTCTGTTTTACCTGGATACTGAACGGTGCCACCATCTTTGAAGACCTCCATTTCAAATGTTTTCGAACCATATATGCCAAGTTGGTCTTCACACGACATTGTATATTTTCCGCCTACTCCAATTCCAATATACGGACCTGCGGCAATCTGCAATCCACATTTCTTACCCATACGAATATTATACGAGAAATCCAACGGAACCTCGACATACATTGCCGTCACGTCATAATCAATCGGATTTACATATCCATTCATACCCTCACGAACATCCTTAAAACCCTTGCATTCAAACATCACAGAGGGAAGGAAAGAAACAGAAGAGTAATAGATTGGAATGTCAGCACCAAAACCTGCACGATAACCCAACTTATAGTCCGCACTCTTATGGTTTACCGTGCTATACACAACACCAGCCTCAAACCAATAGTGCACGCCATCGAAGACACAAAACTGACTGTACTTGAAATTCATCTGCGCATTTGCCACCAATGCCGACAAAGCCACAATAACTGCGAATATAAACCTCTTCATGGTTACTTCTTTTTCGTTTTATTTCTTTCCTTTAACTATTGCGCATAAAAACGTCACAATAATTTTTGCGAATTTAACGCTTTTTGGCAATTATTAATAAATTTTGCAGTTCTAATTTGAACGAAAGTCACAAGAAACCTAATAGCCAACTTCCTCCAAATAGAGTCCACAAGCGGGAACCGACATTCCTGCAGCACATCGATTTTTCTTTTCTATCGCCTCACAAAATTGTCCGACAGTCATTTTTCCCTTTCCAACCTCCACGAGTGTACCCACTACCGCCCTTACCATATTTCGCAAAAAGCGATTAGCTGTAATCGTGAAAACCAACGTATCTCCAGTACGTTCCCATTTAGCATACGACACATCACAATCATTTGTTTTCACGTCCGTATGAACTTTAGAAAAACTTGTGAAATCCTTGTACTCCAACAGCTTAGCTGCTGCCTCATTCATTTTCTCCAAATCTAAATCAAACAGGAAACGAACTGTCAAATCATTCAAAAAAGGCGATTTCTTCGTAGAAACATAATATCGATAAGTACGAAATTTAGCGCTGAAACGAGCATGCATGCCATCTGCCACCTGAAACAAATCATCAACTGCAATATCAAAAGGAAGAAGACTATTCAACTTGCGAACAACACCCGACGTATCTTGTATTACATCATCTAAATCAAAATGGGCGTACATACACCTTGCATGCACGCCAGCATCGGTTCGTCCAGCACCGACCAACTCAATAGGATGTCTTAGCAATAAAGATAGCTTCTCTGTCAAAACAGACTGCACCGAAACATTATTAGGTTGCGATTGCCACCCATGATAGTTAGTTCCCTTATAAGCGAATTTTAGGAAATAGCGCATCCAATCGTTCTTCTTTCTTGCTTAGCACTTTACATTCAACCCTTTCAACACATCACGAATTTTCTCGTATGTAACCATACGAGTTGGCACCAAAGGCAAACGTAACTTGTTCTGTATGTAGCCCATCAACGAAAGCATACACTTAGCACCTGCTGGATTTCCATCCACAAAAAGCAGATCAAACAAATCAGTAAATCTATGATGAATTTCTCTGGCTTGTTCATATTCACCTTGTAAAGCCAAGCGAACCATACGACCAAACTCTTTAGGGAAAGCATTGCCTATCACCGATATTACTCCACTCGCACCCATTGTTATCAATGGATATGTGATGCCGTCATCACCCGAAATAACCATGAAATCCTTTGGCTTTCTCTTGATGATGTCATTAATTTGATCCATATTTCCACAAGCTTCCTTGATGGCAACCACATTCTCAAACTCTCGAGCGATTCTAATGGTTGTATCTGGCAACATGTTAACACCAGTACGTCCTGGCACATTGTAGAGAATGACAGGAACGGGCGAAGCCTCTGAAATAGCTTTATAGTGCTGGTACATACCTTCTTGCGACGGCTTATTGTAATAAGGTACAACAGAAAGAATTGCGTCGATACCCGTAAAATCATCGTGCTGCAACGTATTTACAATGCCACGCGTATTGTTTCCTCCACAACCCAAAACGATAGGAACTCTTCCATTAACTTTTTCTTGAACAAACTTCAAGACATCTTTTTTTTCCGTTTCTGAAAGGGTTGGCGTCTCCGCAGTCGTTCCCAACACCACGAGATAATCAATTGAGTTCTGCAACTGATAGTCTAACAGTCTACCTAACGCATCAAAATCAATACTCTCGTCTTCCTTGAATGGAGTTATCAGGGCTATGCCCAAACCAGTAAACTTATTTTGTGACATCTTTTTTCTTGAGTTTATCCAAACCGCAAAATTAAATATAAGTGGCGTAATTATAATACCACAAAGAGGAATTTTTTATTTTTCCTTAATCGTTTTTAAATAAAAAAGGATTTGATCCAACAAGTCAATCCGACGAATCTGACTGCTTCCACTGATTTCAAAATCATACTGATAATCATTTTTTTTCAAACCACATTTGCAATGAGCCGATGAAATTCCTAACAGAAATTTCATTGTAAAATTCTCTTTATCAGTCAAATCCAACACTATATCAGTCTTTTCTTTCATGAAATTATTTATCACTGCCTCATTTGGTTTTCCCAAAAAAGAAATAGACTGCCTATTAAGGAACACAACATTTTCAGAAGAAGATACTTCTTGTTTGTTATTAACAAAAATCCAGATTGCTGTATTCTTATCAGCAAGCATTTCGCTCACCCTGGCAATTTCCTTTAAATCCACCTCTTGATAAGAGAGCAACACCGTAATATTACGGGCATTATCCCAGTTTACAAAACGTTTTTCGCGTTGCCAGGATTTTTTTTCTACACGTTTCTTAATTTGCCAGTTTATATATTTTCTCTTTAAACTTTCAAACATTTCTGCTGTCTCTTTTTATCTTATCATTTCCTCAAAATCTTCCTCACTAATGATTTTGATATTCAGTTTTTGGGCTTTTTCCAATTTCGCAGGACCCATATTCTCACCTGCCACCAAATAATTAGTTTTAGAGGAGATTGACGTTACATTTTTACCTCCATTTTGTTCAATCAGAGTCTTCAGTTCATCACGAGAGCGATTTTTGAAAGTTCCACTGATTATGATGGAAAGTCCAGCTAATTTGGTTGTACGAGACGATAACAAATTTTCATCCAAAGCAAATTGCAAACCTGCTTTCTTCAATCTCTCTATAATATTTTTATTTTCTTCTTCTGAAAAATAGTCTATCACGCTCTGTGCAATTCGTTCTCCCACCTCATCAATGGTTTGCAAATCCATAAAAGAGGCTCGTTCAATATTCTCAATATTTTTCATCGCATTGGCAATTTTCTTTGCGGTTGTCACCCCTACATAGCGAATGCCTATCGCATAAAGAACACGATCAAACGGCACAGATTTTGATGCTTCAATGCTGTCTATCACATTGCTTGCACTTGTTGCCCCCCAACGATCCAAACCCGACAAATCATTGATTTTCAAATCATAAAGGTCTGCCACATTGTTAACCATTTTCTTTTCATATAGAAGACGAACATTCTCCTCTCCTATATTAATGTTCATCGCCTTACGACTAACGAAATGTTCTATTCTTCCTTTGATTTGAGGTGGACAATGTGTATCGTTCGGGCAATAATGCGCAGCCTCACCCTCAACTCGTACCAATGGTGTTCCACACTCTGGACAAGTAGTGATGAAACGAATTTTCGGACCGATGTCTACACCACGCGCGCTATAGTCCACACCCACAATTTTTGGAATAATCTCACCACCCTTCTCAACATATACCATATCACCCTGATAAAGGTCTAAAGACTCAATAATGTCTGCATTATGCAACGACGCACGTTTGACGATTGTACCCGAGAGCTGAACAGGGTCTAAGTTTGCCACTGGAGTTATCGCACCCGTACGACCCACTTGAAACGAGACACTTCTCAATTTTGTGCATGCACGTTCTGCCTGAAACTTATAGGCGATAGCCCACCTTGGCGATTTTGCTGTATAGCCTAAAAATTCTTGCTGAGCGATAGAATTAACCTTCAAAACGATACCATCTGTCGCCACTGGCAAGTTTTTTCTTTCAACATCCCAATAGTTGATGAACTCAAAAATTTCGTCTACTGTTTTACACACCTTCATAGCATCCGAAACCTTAAAACCCCATTTTTTAGCTGCTTGAAGGTTCTCGTAATGCGTGTCGGCAGGCAAATCATCCCCTAAAAGATAGTAAAGATAAGAATCCAAACGTCGTTTTGCCACTTCTTTTGAGTTTTGCGTTTTCAACGTACCCGAAGCGGCATTTCGTGGATTAGCAAAGATTGGTTCTTCAGCTGCAGCGCGTTCTTCATTTAGTTTGTCAAATACATTCCATGGCATTAAAACCTCGCCTCTTATTTCAAAAGACGACGGGTAGCCTACACCTTGAAGCACCAAGGGAATAGATCGGATCGTTTTCACATTTTCAGTTACATCATCTCCTTTTTCACCATCGCCACGAGTAACTGCTTTAACTAATCTACCTTGATCATACCAAAGAGAAATTGAAGTACCATCAAACTTCAATTCACAAACAATTTCGAAAGGTTCTCCATCCAACCCTTTTTCCACTCGCTGATAGAAATCGGACACTTCCTCACGAGAATAGGTGTTGCCCAACGAAAGCATAGGATAACGATGTGCCACCTGTTGAAACTCCTTTGATATATCACTTCCAACACGTTGCGTTGGCGAATTGGGATCAAACATCTCAGGATGAATTTTCTCCAAATTCTGCAACTCAGTCATTAACTGATCAAACTCGTAGTCAGTAATTGTTGGCGCAGATAAGACATAATAATTGTAGTTATGCTTATTCAACTCATCTCGAAGTTGTTGTATTCTCGTCAATTCATCCATCTGCAATTACCCTTCTTCTATGCTTTATAAATATTTATCTATGGCAGAAATATCTTAAAGATTATTTTCTAAAAGAAACCTTTCTGCATCTTTGGCAGCCTTACAACCACTTGCAGCAGCCGTAATGGCTTGACGATAGATTGGGTCTGCGACATCACCTGCAGCAAACACACCAGGAACATTTGTCTCTGTGGACGTTCCTTTCGTCTTAATATAGCCAGCCAAGTCTAAATCCAAATAGTCAGCAAACAACTTTGAGTTCGGATGATGACCAATAGCCAAGAACATTCCATCTACAGGAAGACAATACTCCTCCTGATCATTCTCACCACGATTTTTAACCATTGTAGCGGACTGCACACCATCGTCTCCGTCCAACCCAATAACCTCGTGTTTAAACAAAACTTCAATCTTATCACATTCCATCACACGCTTTTGCATCACGACAGATGCACGAAGTTTGTCCTTACGAACCGCCAAATAGACTTTTTGGCACATACGAGCAAGATACAATGCGTCCTCGCATGCCGTATCGCCTCCGCCCACAACGACAACCGTTTTTTTACGGTAGAAGAAGCCATCGCAGGTGGCACATGCAGAAACTCCCATGCCTGCGAATTTCTTTTCGTCTGACAATCCTAAATACTTAGCAGACGCACCCGTACAGATGATGACAG
This sequence comes from Clostridiales bacterium, assembly GCA_963626555.1. Taxonomy (GTDB): domain Bacteria; phylum Bacteroidota; class Bacteroidia; order Bacteroidales; family Paludibacteraceae; genus UBA1181. The sequence continues at coordinate 37,608 of CAVFXQ010000010.1, read as the reverse complement.
AAGAAGCCTCAACTTGCTTTTCCCCATCAATTGTTATGATGTTATGCCCAGTGGCCAATTCAACCTTAGTTACTAACCCAATACGAAGTTCTGCACCAAAGCGAACCGCTTGCTCCCGAATCTCTTCCATCATCTCAGAACCAGAAATACCTTGCGGATAGCCAGGGAAATTCTCCACTTCCGTTGTGGTTGTCAACTGACCACCCCTTAGCGGTCCCTCATATAGGACAGGAGAAAGATTCGCTCTTGCAGCATATATTGCCGCAGTATACCCTGCGGGACCAGAGCCTATGATCAAACATCTTATTTTTTCCATACTTACAATCAACTCTAAACGTGTAACCCAATCACCTTAAATCAACCACCTCAAAATCTTTGTATTTCTGATTATCATAACGAAATGATTCGTCCGAAATAGCTTTGAGGTACTCTATTTTCTTGATTTTAAAAGTAGTATTGATTCCGTCTTTACCCTTCAATATCATTGTCTTAGGCTGCAAATTATCTTTTGTAATCAACAGCGTAATAATTGAATATTTATTATCTAAGTTGTTAGGATAAAGTTCTATCTTCTCAACTGCGACACCTTCAGATTTTTCAACTCCTAAATATCTCATTTTGAAATCCGTCTTGCAAGACTTCATCATCAGAATAGGATTTACTTCTTTCAACTCGTCAGCTTGAGGTTGACTGATAGTTATCTCTTTTTCTTTCTCCATAACAACACACTGTGTCTTTCCATCAAAATAGGTTTCTACACCTTGTAACGACAACCTAAACTTTTCAGATTTCATCAAGAGCGTGCCTTCAAAAATATTTGACTTATTGTTACGCACATTTTTTGTCTCTACCGAAAATGAAGCCGAGACTCCCTTTTTCGTCTCAAATGCAGAAATTGCTTTGTCAAGTAAAGACATCGCACGAGGATCTACTGCAACATCCTCTTGAGCCAACCCAATTGACGCGACAAACGTCATTATCATCATTAAGAAATATTTCTTCATACTTACTACTAATTCTAAATTAAACCTACAACGAGATTTTAACAAATTTCTTTTGTATAACAAAATTTTTCTATCTTTCCTACAAACTTTGCAGAATAGCTTCCAACTGCGCCATATCTTTTACTAACACCTCACGAGGTTTGCTTCCCCTTGCTGGTCCGACAATATTGGCGGCCTCCAATTGATCCATTATACGTCCAGCACGATTGTATCCTATCTCCCACTTACGTTGAATAAAAGAAGTAGAACCTTGGCCCGAACTAACGACAAACTCCGCAACTTGATCAAACAAGCCATCTCGCGATTTGAGGTCTACCACCTTTTCTTCACCTTCCTCTTTATATTCCGGCAACAAGAAAGCAGATGGTTCACCCTGCTGTTTTGAAATATAATCTGTAATTCGTTCAACCTCTGGAGTATCAACAAAGGCGCACTGCACACGAATAGTATCATTGCCTGCCGAAACCAACATATCACCACGACCAATCAAATGCTCGGCTCCAATTTGATCTAAAATAATGCGCGACTCTGTTACAGAAGAGACCTTGAAAGCAAAACGAGCAGGGAAATTAGCACGTATGACTCCCGTAACGATATTGGCAGATGGACGTTGTGTTGCCAAGATCATGTGAATACCCACCGCACGAGCCTTTTGCGCAATTCTCGCGATTGGAGTCTCCACCTCTTTTCCAACTGTCATTATCAAATCGGCAAACTCATCAATAATGACTACAATATATGGCATATAATGATGTCCCTTTAATGGATTTAACTGGCGACTGACGAACTTTTGGTTATACTCTTTGATTTGACGAACATGCGCATCTTTCAACAGCTCATAGCGATTGTCCATTTCAATACAAAGAGAGTTGAGAGTCTGAACAACCTTTTTCACATCCGTAATGATAGCATCCTCTTCGTTCTGCATCTTAGCCAGGAAATGCCGCTCTATAGGCGCATACATACTAAACTCCACCATTTTCGGATCTACCATCACAAATTTCAACTCCGTTGGGTGCTTCTTATATAACAAAGAGGTGATAATAGCGTTTAACCCCACAGATTTTCCTTGCCCCGTTGCTCCTGCCACAAGCACATGCGGCATTTTGCACAAATCCAACATAAACACCTCATTGGTAATCGTCTTTCCTAATGCTATCGGCAACTCAAACTTTGATTCCTGAAACTTAACACTACCAATGATTTCTGCCATTGACACCGTAACAGGTTTTGCATTCGGTACCTCAATACCAACCGTTCCCTTTCCAGGTATCGGCGCAATAATTCGAATACCCTTAGCGGCAATCGCCAACGCAATGTCATCTCCCAAGTTACGAATCTTTGCAATCTTCACCCTTGGTGCCAATGTTATCTCATAAAGCGTTACCGTTGGACCAACAGTTGCTTTTATCGTTGATATTTCAACATCAAAACTACGAAGCACCTCTACAATTCTATTTTTATTACGATTCTGCTCCTCTATATCAATATTCGACGGAGCAGTGTACTCTTTCAATAGATCAATCGTCGGTTTTTTATAGTTTTCCAAAGTTTTCGTTGGGTCGTATAACTCTAAATCTTGCTCAGTTACTATTTTCTCTACCTCTTTTTTCTCTATCGTGAAATCAACTCCTCCCTCATTATTCTGATACTGAACATTTTCATCAACTTGACCCTCATTGTTTTCTGAAAACACATTGACAGACTGTGTTTCTTGAATATTTTCATCAACATTCTCCGTTGACAGACTATCTCCAACATCCGAGCTACCTCCATCTTCCTCAGTTGACGAGTCGGATGAAAACGAAAAATCTCCTTGTGAGTTCGTTTCCGGTTCTTTTATTTCAAACGGAATTTCCTCTGAACCATTAGATTCTTCAGTAGGATTGAGTAGATCATTGCTTTGATTGTCTCCCATAAATTCTTTTTCGTCAGAATTATCCTTTCCACCTTGGATACCAACATCCCCACAATCCTCCGAACTATTTTCTGAACCATCGTCCGAATTTTCGGTTTCCAAATCTCCACCCTTTAGAGGGTTTCCTTCATCACCACAAACAACACTATCAGCCTCAACCTTTGGTCGCTTAGCAAATAAAGATTTCGTCCAATTAGAAACTTTCTCAAAAAATCCATCTATAGCGTAGAACAAGAATAAAAACAACGTGATGAAAAGCAACAAAATTACTCCAACCCATCCAACATTGGCCCTCATCCATAAATTCAACTGATAACCATGTTCACCACCTAAAAAGATAAAAGAAGAATCATACGCTTCAATGAAAGAACCGAAAAAAACAGAACCCCATATCAAAATAAAAGAGCAGTTGATGAACAAAGCAGACATTCTATCTTTAAAAACATAAATTCCAAGCATCCTAGCACCAACTATAGCAAGGAAAAAGACATAGGCAAAAATGGAAATTCCAAATGTCCTATTTATCAAAAAATCAGACAGGATCGCTCCACGCAAACCCGTCCAATTCTGTATGTTTTCCGCTAAATATTCATCGGTAAAATCGCCTTGCAACAAACTTTGGTCTTTCCAGCCCGTAAAGAAGAAAGAAACTAACGACAAAACAAGATAAAACGAGAACAGAACGACTACCGCCCCCACGCTATATCGAATGGGCTCGCTCACTAATTTTACCATCAACCTACGAAAAAGGCTCTTTTTCTCAGTGTTTTCACTCTCCTTTTCCTGTGTGTTCTCCTTCTGCTTATTTTCTTTCTCCTCAGCCATTGTAAAGCGATTTGTAAACTATACTATAAAGTCTAAAACTAACTATTCATCGTAGCCAAAAGTTCTTCGTTTGAACGAGTGGTCTCAATCTGGCGTTTTACAAAATCCATTGCCTCAGCTGTAGTCATATCAGACAAGTGCTGACGGAACAGAAGCATACGCTGTACCACCTCAGGAGCTTGCAACAAGTCATCACGACGAGTACTTGATGATGTAACATCAATTGCAGGGAATATACGTTTGTTCGCTAAAGAACGAGACAATTGCAACTCCATATTACCAGTACCTTTAAATTCCTCAAAAATCACGTCGTCCATTTTTGAACCTGTGTCTGTCAAAGCAGTCGCAATGATAGTAAGACTTCCTCCGTTTTCTATATTACGAGCAGCACCGAAAAAACGTTTTGGTTTCTGCAATGCATTAGCATCTACACCTCCCGAAAGTACTTTTCCCGAGGCTGGAGCAACCGTATTGTAAGCACGAGCCAAACGAGTGATAGAATCCAAAAGTATGACAACATCATGTCCACACTCCACCATTCTTTTTGCCTTCTCCAAAACCAAACCAGCAATCTTGACATGACGATCTGCAGGCTCATCAAAAGTAGAAGAGATAACTTCGGCATTGACGCTTCTCGCCATGTCCGTAACCTCCTCTGGACGTTCATCAATCAAAAGCACAATCATGTAAACCTCTGGATGATTTTCAGCGATAGCGTTGGCAATATCCTTTAGCAACATTGTCTTACCCGTCTTAGGCTGTGCAACGATCAAACCACGTTGTCCCTTACCAATCGGAGCAAACAAATCTACCGCACGTACTGAAGTCGTACAATTCTTAGAGCCTGCCAAATTGAATTTCTCATTAGGAAACAACGGTGTTAAATGATCAAATGGGACACGATCTCTTACTACGTCTGGCGTGCAACCATTAATCAAATCAACATCCACAAGCATAAAATATTTTTCATTGTCCTTTGGTGGACGAATAGCTCCTTCAACGACATCCCCTGTCTTTAAGCCAAAAAGTTTAATTTGAGCTTGAGACACGAAAACATCATCTGGTGATGTAAGATAGTTATAATCCGCAGAACGAAGGAATCCATTGTTATCATTGCCAATTTCCAGTACACCAATTCCTTTCACTATATTGTCAAAATTGAACAATGGAGTATTAGCGTCAGAAACAAGCGTTTGAGAATTCTGTTGCTGAAGTTGAGTCTGTTTTTTTTGCGCTTTTTTGCTTACATTCTGATCATTTTGAGAATTTTTCGATTTTGATCCATTTGATTTTTCCTCTTCATTAATTCTCTTCACATTTTCCAAAATCTCATCAGGCTCTGGAGTTGGAATACCCTTTTTCTTATTCAAAATCATACGAGCCATCGCAGCTGCGGCATTACCAGACGACATAGCGTCGAATCCGCCGTGAGCACGATTTTGTTGCACCTCTTGAGGTTGCATCTCTCTTTTCCTTTTTTGATAGTAAATAGGTCGCCCATCCGCAGGCTGACGAACAGAACCATTTTCCTCCTCGTTACATTTTTCTCCATCGATAGAACCATTTTCTTGAACTGGCGCATCAGTCTCTTTCTTGTCCCAGAATCTACCGGTAGAAACAGAAGGTACATTTTTTTTGTCAGAATCCATATTATTGTAATCAGTATTTCGTTGGTTATTCCCCTGTTCGGATAGCAAAACAGGTTCGCGTACACTTGACACCTCTGCGTCTTTAAACGCGTCTGGCAAAGGCAATCCTTGATTTATCATTGATGATACCACTCCTACAATCGTTGATATCAAGTCATCTTTTCGATAAGAATCTGGTCGCTTAATATCTAATTCTTTAGCAAGTTGCCTCAACTCTGAAAGATTTTTCGTCTTTAACTCACTTATTTTCATACATATAGTTGATTATACAATCAATCAAGATAGAATTGAAATCCTATTATTTTTCTTATATTCGTGTAAATACTTTTTATTCTGAAAAACATCCAAAACAAATGAAACCCCAAGTTCTCATGCAAAGAAAACAAAATCACAAATTGTATTTTGGAGATTTACCTCATTGAGTCATTCTATAAAAACGACTCTTATTAGTAAGGACTTGCAAATGTAGCGATTTATTTTCATATTCACCATTTATAGATGAAAAAAAAGAAGAGACAACGAATATTTCTCGTAAAATTCGTTATCTCTTCTTTCCTAAGAAAGATCTTCTGCAATAATTTGACAACTTTTATTTCAACAAACGGAAAACATCTTCAGTCACCTGTTCTGGCGTAAGTCTAAACTTCCTTGTTAAAACAGCAGCATCATAACGATCTTCAAAACCTTTCTCTATTCCTCTGACAATCACTTTTATATCACTATCGCCATAATAACGAGCGATTTTCTCACCGAAACCACCATCAATCAAACCATCTTCTAACGATACGACAACTTCGTGGTCTGCCTTCAAATCCTCCAATATTTGTTTATCTATGCCCGTCAAATATCGAGGATTGATAACCGTTGCCGTAATGTCATATTTCTTTCTCAATTCCTCGGCTACTTCGTTCGCCAAACCGAAAAAATTGCCCACACCTATCAAGGCTACTTTACAACCTTTTGATGAAACCTTAAAAGTATTCAGTCGGCTATAGTCTTTGTCAACTTTCTCAACGTCTTCATGCGACACCACTATCGGTACACGGATTGATACAGGATGTTCCCTTTGAGACAAGCTCCAATCCAACATAGCGAAATATTCCTCAGCCGTCGTTGGAGCTAAATAAACCATATTGGGAATGTTTGCCAACAAAGGAATGTCATACCAACATGCGTGTGTGACATCGTTCATTGAGTTCAAAGAGCCATAGAAGACCAAAATCGTGGCAGGATTATTATTAACACACAAATCCTGCTGTAATTGGTCATAAGTTCGTTGGATAAAGGTGCTATACACACCCCAAACAGGACGACCACCACGTTTGGCAATTCCAGAAGCCATAGCCACGGCCGTTTCCTCCGCAATTCCTACATCCACAAACTGTCTGCCAGCACTCTGCCTACGACCTGCCGTGAATCCAAACACCGTCGGAGTACCTGCTGTAATTGCAACCAATCCAGAATACTCTTTCATTTTCTCCAACAGATAATCGGCTGTCATCGTTGAATAATTTTCTTTTCCACCAAGATTATTCTTAGACTCACCCGTTTCTATATCGAAAGGATAGTTCCAATGCCAACGCTCTTTTTCCTGTTCTGCAAACTTGTATCCCTTACCCTTCAAAGTATTTATATGAACCACAACTGGATGATCAATATTGTTCACCTTTTTGAATGCATCTATCAATGACGCCACATCATTCCCCTTATCTACATAAAGATAGTCAAATCCCATCGACTTGAAAAGGTTGAGTTCCGCCTTACCATTCGTCTCACGAAGCAACTGTAAGTTTTTATACAAACCGCCATGATTTTCCGCAATAGACATTTGATTATCATTTACGATAATAATGAAATTTGTACATAACTCAGAGCCTGCGACATTGAATCCTTCCAAAGCCTCACCTCCACTCATAGAACCATCACCAATCACCGCAATGACATTCTCTTTTCCTCCTAACAAATCACGTCCTTTTGCCAAACCAAGCGCCAAACTCACGGAAGTAGAAGTATGACCAATCACAAAATGGTCATGTTCACTTTCTGCTGGTTCGCTATAACCCGAAACGTCATCATAACGGGCTGCTTCCATAAATGCCTCTTTTCTTCCCGTTAAAATCTTATGAGGATAACTTTGATGCGAGACGTCAAACACGATTTTATCTTGCGGAGAATTGAATACATAGTGCATTGCCACCGTGGCCTCAACCATACCCAAGTTCGGACCAACATGACCACCATGTTCACTGAGTTTCTTCAAAAGATAATAACGAGTCTCGTCTGCCAATACATTCAACTCTTCTAACGAGAGTTCCTTTATGTCCTTTGGACCATTGACTCTATTCAAAACCGATATTTCCATATTATTATGCCTTTCTTATTTTCTTATGGAACAAAGATAACGTGAGCAAGCAAAATAGGAAGTAGACCAATCACCGATTTAATAACCCCAAATACTTTTTTAGTATTCATAAATGTCAAAAGCCATATTCACAAAAAGCGACTGAAAGAAAAAATCTCTCAGTCGTTTTATCGTTTTGAACATTGGACCTTCATATTGAAGGAATTATTCAACCAGCTCACCAATCAAAGTAGCAGAAGTAGTAGAAACAACTTTCACTTTTATGAGGTCTCCCACTTTGTAGTCACCTTTTGGAAAGACCATCATCTTGTTTTGTTGCGTACGACCACAAAACTGTTCTTTAGAACGTTTTGAACGTCCTTCCACCAATACTTCAAATGTTTTTCCTATATCCTTCTTATTAGAAATAGCGGAAAGCTCATTTTGCAATGCGATCATCTCGTTCAGACGAGCGATTTTCGTCTCTTCAGAAATATTGTCTGGTAGATGTTTCGAAGCATACGTGCCTGGCCGTTCTGAATATTTAAACATAAAAGCAGAATCAAAACAAACCTCACGCATCAGAGAGAGTGTTTCCTGATGGTCTTCTTCTGTCTCATCATGGAAACCGCAAAACATATCCGTTGATATACCACAATCTGGTATTATACGATGGATTGCCGCAATCCTATCTAAATACCACTCTCTTGTATAACGACGATTCATTAACTTTAAAATTTTGTTGCTACCCGACTGCACAGGAAGGTGTATATGCTTGCAGACATTTGGATAAGCGGCGATGACCTCCAAAATCTCGTCTGACATATCCTTCGGATGTGAAGTAGTAAAACGCACACGCATATTAGGGAAACGCTCTGCCACCAACCGAAGCAAATCTGCAAACGTAACGAGAGACATTCCGTCTTCCTTGTATTGGTAAGAATTTACATTCTGACCAATCAAAACGACCTCCTTATAACCACGACTCTGAAGGTCTTCGACCTCTTTAACTATACTATCAACCTCGCGACTACGCTCACGACCACGAGTATAAGGCACTATGCAATAAGAGCAAAAATTGTTGCAACCACGCATAATGGAGACATAACCAGAAATCAGATTTCCAGCAATGCGTACAGGCACCACCTCTTTATAAGTTTCTGTTGTCGACAATTCAACATTGAGGGCAGGCAATCCCTGTTCGGCCGAAGATACTAAATTCGGAAGATCCAAATACGAATCTGGACCCACCACCAAATCCACCAATTTCTGAGATATTAAATCATCTTTCGTACGCTCTGCCATACAACCAAGCAACCCTACAAGCAAAGGTCTTTTCTTTTTCATGTTTTGGAAGAACTGCAGACGCGACAAAATTTTCTGCTCTGCGTTGTCGCGAATAGAACAAGTGTTGAGGAATACTGCATCAGCATCGTTCAACTCATCAGTCACTTCATAGTCAATCGTCTGCATAACAGCAGCCACCACCTCACTGTCAGCCACATTCATCTGACATCCGTATGTCTCTATGAAAAGTTTTTTTGCCATTGATTTTTTTGTAGTTCAGAATCATTCTACTCAATGAAGGGGAAAAGCCTACAACATTAAGCGCGACAAAGATAAGGTTTTTTCCCACAATAAACTTATCTTTGCGCAAAATAGCCCTATGGCAAAGTTCAAAAAAGATGGACGAAGGAAAAAACATGGTTCTTAGAACCGATGGATTAGTAAAGGTTTATGGCAGTCGAACGGTTGCCAACAACGTCTCAATCAATGTAACACAAGGAGAGATTGTTGGTTTGCTGGGTCCGAATGGAGCTGGAAAGACTACCACTTTCTATATGACGACAGGTCAAGTTGTTCCCAATGCAGGTCATATCTATCTCGACGATGAGGAAATAACAAAAGAACCGATTTACATGCGTGCGAAAAAAGGGATTGGTTATTTAGCGCAAGAAGCCTCCGTTTTCCGTAAAATGAGTGTGGAAGACAATATTGCCTCCGTTCTTGAAATGACAAAGTTTCCAAGATCATATCAAAAAGAAAAATTAGAGAGTCTTATTTCAGAATTCAACTTAGGTCACGTTCGCCATAACTTGGGCGACCGTCTATCTGGTGGGGAACGAAGAAGAACAGAAATTGCAAGATGTCTTGCTATCGAGCCTAAATTCATCATGCTTGACGAACCTTTTGCGGGAGTCGACCCTATTGCTGTGCAAGATATTCAAGATATCGTATGGAAGCTGAAAGAACGCAATATCGGAATCCTGATTACTGACCACAACGTAGACGAGACTTTATCTATCACCGACCGCGCTTATCTACTGTTCGAGGGAAAAATCTTGTTCCAAGGCACTTCTGAAGAATTAGCAGAAAACCCTATTGTTCGAGAAAAATACTTAGGACGCGACTTCGAATTGAAGAAAAGAAAGAAAAGCGTATAATTAAAAAACACTGAATCACAAATACTTAAATATAGATTATAATATTCTTTGTTTTTTTTATTTAAATACTTGCAAAATTCAAAAACGAGGTGTATCTTTGCACCGCAATAAAAAAAGCAAGAGGTTGTTAAAGAGTTAGCAACATAGTTGAAAATAAAAAATTGCCCAGATGGCGGAATCGGTAGACGCGCTGGTCTCAAACACCAGTGGATTCACTTCCATCCCGGTTCGACCCCGGGTCTGGGTACAAAAATATTTCTGATTTCAACATTGTAAAATTTTATTGTAAATAAAGCAATTAAAGGTATAATTGCCCAGATGGCGGAATCGGTAGACGCGCTGGTCTCAAACACCAGTGGATTCACTTCCATCCCGGTTCGACCCCGGGTCTGGGTACAAAAATATTTCTGATTTCAACATTGTAAAATTTTATTGTAAATAAAGCAATTAAAGGTATAATTGCCCAGATGGCGGAATCGGTAGACGCGCTGGTCTCAAACACCAGTGGATTCACTTCCATCCCGGTTCGACCCCGGGTCTGGGTACAAGTAAACAACTGAAATTCATTAGTTTCAGTTGTTTTTTTATTATCAATATTGTAATTGTACAATACACAATACCCTCACCTTTTATACCCACGCTTACACTATTTAAAGCATCAACATCATTATTTTTCAGAAAGATATTTTATAATGGATCCTTTGTCCTACTTTAAGGTTTCCAGTTGAAAAATCGTGAGGAGTCAAAGAAAAGAAGGACGATAGATGATGAATCTACCGTCCTTCTCTTTTTTGTTTCTATTTTAACTACTAAATTTAGAACTCAACCTCAAACTCAACACGACGGTTTTTAGCTCTTCCTTGAGTAGTCTTATTACTTGCTACAGGCTTCGTATCTCCATAACCCTCAGAATGAATTCTTGAAGCCTCAACACCATGACTCTGCAAGTATTTTTCAACCGCCATAGCACGATCCTTTGACAATTTCAAGTTCTTTTCTGGCTTACCTGTTGAATCCGTATGTCCGCTGATATTCAACTTATAGGTTGGGTTTTCTTTCATCACCTTTACAATCTCATTTAAGATTGAATTAGACGATTTCTTAATCACAGCCTTACCCGTCTCAAACTGAATGCCTGTCAACGCTTTCTTGAAGATTCTCTTCACCTCTGCCTTCACTTCAGGACAACCGTTGTTTGATCTCACACCAGGTACATCAGGACACTTATCTAAATAATCAGGAACGCCGTCGCCATCGCTATCCTTAGGACAACCTGTTGAATCAACTGTACCCCAAGCCTCTTTCGGTGTATCAGGACACCTATCCAAATAATTAGGAACACCATCACCATCAGTATCGCGAGGACAACCCGTTGAATCGACCGTACCAAGAGCCTCTGCTGGTGTATCAGGACATTTATCCAAATAGTCTGGCACATTGTCATTATCACTATCCAAGACACAACCTACAGAATCTACAAATCCGTATGCCTCCTTTGGAGTCATTGGACATTGATCAAGATAATCAGGAACACCATCTCCATCGCTATCAAGAGAGCAACCTACAGAATCAACCAAACCTCTGGCTTCTTTTGGCGTATCTGGACATTGATCAACACAATCAGGAACGCCATCGCCATCTGAATCTTTAGGGCAACCTACAGAGTCAACCTCGGTTCCAACTGGAGTGTCTGGACACAAATCGTATTTATCCAAAACACCATCCTTGTCTTGGTCTTTATTCCTATATCTAAACATAAATCCAACACCCACGGTTGCACGAATATTGTTCTGATTTGAAGGGAAGGCTAAGTCTCCGCTCTTAGACCATTTCATTGGAACATTGTCTACAGCAAAATTCAAATTAAATGCTCCCAAATTAAAATTCATACTGCATCCAAGATTATTCCATTGACCATCAAACAGACTATAGGTCAATCCTAAAGAGAATTGTTTACAAGGACGGAAATTGGCTGATAACAAGAACTCCTCCCAAGCAGAACGACGAAAGATGTAGGTCTTCGACAAAACACCTAAGCCTAAACGATCTTGCCAGAATGAGTATTCTCCACCGAGCAAAATCTTAGCACAGAGTGCAGTGTTGTATGCTTTTGGAGAATCTCCTATCTCATACATGTTCTCCAACTGATCTTCGTACGTCCCCCAATAATCTGTTGAATCTGAATCTATGTCATAGACAACACCATCATAAACGAAATCATTCGTCTTATTCAGCTGGTTCAGATGTTTTTTCCAGTGGATGAATCCCAAGTCAAGCACACTGGCAGATAAATGCAAGCGGGGCAAAACCTGATAAGTAACACCTAAATCAATTGCGGCTCCATGCCCCTGTGGCTTCGCCAGCATTGAGACCTCTAAATCGTCTGTGTTAATATCATCAATCTGGTTATTTTCATCAGGGACAAAACGGAGTCCTGGGAAAGATACACGAACAGAACCATCACCCGTTACAGACCACTTATCACCCAACAGAGACAACTCTAAATTTCTGAAATCTGAAGAGACATTGGCATGACCATACAAATACTTCAAAGTTGCACCGACCACCCACTTGTCGTTAATCGGGCGAGAGTAACCTACAGCCAACTGAGAGTATAGAGAAGCTATAACAGTCATTTCGTCAATCTTCGTATTGTAACGCTCGCCTTTCTCCATACCCTTGAAAACCAATTCTGGTAATTTCTTCGGGACAACAACCATTGCATCAAAACGATTCGACAAAGCAATTGAAATATATGAATTTCCCTTTGTTCTCCAGCCGAAATCCAAGAGATCTATACTATATGCTGCATAGACACGCTCATTATACTTCAATTGATTCAAGAAATTTGAAATACCATCCGACTTTGCGTGTTTGTCAAAGAAAAGGACTGGCTTTTTCACTCCATCAATCTCTACGTTCTGAATGATGTCGTTGAATCTAAGTCTATTGTTACCCACCGAAACCGAAATATCGGACAAAGCAGGGAATCCAATGTAAAACTTACCAATAGGCTGAAATGCAGGGTTCAACTTATGCTGACGATAGTTATACTTGTCAAAATAAAGCGTATTACTGAATTGAGAGAACGATGCAACCGCCTGCAACAAAAACAGACATAATAAAAAAATCTTCTTCGTTTTCATCTTTCTTTATTAATTATTCAATAATACTTTAGCTTTCATATACACTGACAAAAAGACCGACACCCTATAGTCTTTTGATAAATAATACTCATCATCCTCATAAGCAGGTTTAAGGTTATAAACCATCTCAATGTCTTCTACACGGGACAACGCTTCAAGATCATCTCCGTCATAACTTACCTTATATGTGTTTTTCCCTGCCGACAACAATTTTCTATCCGTGCCAACCGTACTATGGCTAACCTCTACCGAACGTCTGAGCGATTTTTCCTCTACATAAAGACTCGTTTCAACTCCCATCACATTCAATGTTTCCTCCCTCAAAAAGCGAAACTCAATTGACCCTCCCAATGGAACTTCATTCACCACATCAAAGGTTAACTCTGCCGTATAGATAGAATCAATCGTATTGCCCTTTCCACACACATTTTTTATGTTCACACCATTCAACGTGTCTGTTGCAACGACCCCATCTTCCATCACAAAATACCCAGGAAGAATAGAGGCATCGTCTTTCGTGAATTTTGACAAATCATAGATGGAGTCTAATTTCCCAAACAGATCATCATACTTAATTACCGTTCCTTTTGATCCACGATGTTGAAACACATCGTCCACCGAGATTATACACTTTGCAAGGGGGGCTTCAATAGCCGTAGTAACCATCAAACTATCCGTCGACAGCTCCGATAAGTCATACTCATCTTCTACGCAACTCGTAGATCCCAAAAACAGAACACCACAAACCACCGCAAAAATCAAAATCTTGCTTCTTCGTTTTTTTTCCATTTACATTAATTTATTTTAATCACTTTAAAACCCGACTTAATTCACTTAAATAGTTGTCAAAGTTATGAAAAATAATATAAAGCCCTCCTATTTTTTTATATGCACTTGCTCTGAAGCTGAATTTGACAAAAACTCCGGCGCATAGAGACACTGTACGGTAGCAAGACCAGACGCAAAATTCCCTGCATGTGTAATCCATAACGGATACTCAAAAACAAACGTTCCCTTTGAAAGATGTTCAAAGTAATAATACATTGCAGCATCCTTAGGCGATATGTAGAAACAAACTCCATCTTCGCAACGATAGCCTGATTTTTGCGCTATTGGCTCTAAACAACTCGCCCTCTGATCTTTCATAACGACATAGTCCATCTCTCGATCCGCCCTCAATGTAATGCGAACAACTAATTTATCACCCACCTTCAAATTCGTTTTGGAATCAATTTTCTTGAGGAATGTCTGACCATTGTTCTCTTGCTGCAACATTATCATTCGCTCAATATGCAATGCATTTTTACTCTTCTGCACCTTATCGTAATTCTCCTCAAACTGCCAATACATCGCTCCCCACGAGATGTTACCACCTTTAGAACTCGTCAACTGCACATCTGCTAACTTAGGCGACACAGACTCTCCTGCATAAACTTTCGTGAAATAACCCGTTCCCACTTCTGCATTTTCCTCTTTCACTACATCTCCACCCACAGTAATCAGAACATCATTCTCTTTTTGAACCCAATCAGTCCCCGAGAGGAGTAGCACATTCAATGCATCGACATTGGCAATTACATTGTCCCAATTCTGCGTTCTTTTTTGATTCAACAACCACAAACGAAGGTTGTCTTGTTCCTCTTGATTATAGTCCACCAAAGACAAAGCCTCCATAATGCGAGTATGAGTTGATATTGCAGCGTCCTGCCACAAATAACCATTCACGTTCTTCACCCAATACATACCCATCTCATCAGACGAAGTAGAATACTCCCGAAGAGAATTTACTATCTGTTTTGCAATCCTCTTGTCACCGCCTCTGTATAGTGCTGTCGCCGCTAAAGCCTTGCCCAAAAGAGAAAATTTTGACCATTGCATTTTCATCAGACCATAGTAGAAATTATAGGCTTCATCATTATCTGCAAGATTCTTTATCTCGGGAAACATACTTCGTACTTGGAAATAATACAACTCATATATATCTACGGTAGCACGATTTCTATAATTTTTGTCCCATCGTATCTGCCAATCATAGTACTCTTTCATCTTTACATCCAAATACTTTATCGCATTTTCTATAGTCTCTTTCAACGACTCATTCATTTTTAACAGACCAGCTTGTTTTAATCTTCCAAAATTATCTAAGACAAACAGAGTAGTGTGCCTATTTGGATTCATTCCTTCTAACCAACAATAGCCTCCTTTTTCACTTTGATATTGCTTCAACTCATTCAGCCATTTTTCTGATTTCTCGTTTAATGCGTTAAGGTCAAAAAGCGTTGACAATCGTTGCTTCATCTCCGTTTCGTTTTTCGCCTCCATCACCCAAGGAGTTTCGTAAAGTAAGACCGACTTCACCTCTGGATTTTTTTCCAACTGAGACAATAACGTTTTTTCATCGCCTCCTTGCATTTTCCAAGCGTTGATAACATTGAAAATTTTCGGATTTGACTTTACAATATGGCTTGCTAAAACAGTCGCAAAATGAGCAGCCGAAAGGCTGTTCGCATTTTTATGCTCCACATCAGCAATAGACGGAAGTGCCTGCACAGCATACCAAATCGGATTATTAGAAAATTCCAATTTCAAGAAATTAGTACGCAACGTGTTAGACGTATTTTCTGCCAAATTCTTGAATGTATATTTTCTTGTTTGTCCACCACGCACATAAATTGGCATAGACTGTGTAACAATCGTTCTGTCTGAAAGAACTGGCACTAATTTCTGCTCCGCATCCGAAAACTTTATCGTTTTTGCAATCGTTCTTACTAAAAGCACATCATAGTTTTCTGGAATGTCAAAGTCAACCACAACTGCACCATTTTCCCTTTTGCTAACAGAGAAATCAACCGAATGCTTAACAATGACCTCCTCTGTAACAGGATTTAAAAACTGAATTTCAACCTCTCCATTTTGCTCCGCATCAGATAGATTCACCACCTTGGCTGTAAGTGATATCTTATCATTTTTTCTAAAGAATCTTGGCAAGTTGGGTGAAACAGTAAAATCCTTTTGCGTAACGATTTGTTTTTCAATCATGCCGTGTCGCAAATCTTTCGTATGACCGAAGACAAGGAAATTCCATCGCGTCAAACTCTCTGGCATTTCGAAATTTATCGTCGTCTTCCCCAACGAATCAGAACGCAACTGCGGATAGAAAAAAGCAGTCTCTTGAAAATTAGAACGCACAATGAATGGAATATTCTCCTTTTCTTCTCCAACAGATGCATCATTGTTAAATCTATCCTGATGCACATTAGAAGGCACCAAAGACTCATCATCATCAATCAAGTCATGGCGCTTTGCCATTGCCCTTACACACTTTTTGGACTCCAGGATACCATTGTCCTCAGATGACATTTCAAAAGATTCTATTGATGAAGACAAGACACAACAGTTCCCTATTCCCATACCAAACCTATGTCCTCTATCTAATCTTCCTTGCATCATACGAATCCAGTGCCCAAACGTAAGATAAAAGTCTCTCTGATTGACTGCGTTTTCATAATACACACTTTTATCCATTCGATTTGGAACACCCTCCCAATTTAAGAATGATACAAATTTGCGGTACTCAGGAGAGAAAAGCCATTCCAACTTAGAAAACTTGTCTAACGACGCATCATACATCGCAGCCAAAAACTCCGCATCATATTCCTTTGGTACTGTTATCGTCCATGATTCTTTTGAGCCTGGCTTCACCTTATCTCTGAAAACGCTCAAACTTACAGGCAATTCTTTCAACTCTTTCTTTCGTGAAATCACCATCCTCTGAGCGTTCAATTTACCCTCATGTACCAAATAGAATTCAATGTTCATCGCCTCCTTTCGTGAACCATCTAAGGCGAACTTAAATTCCTTTATTTCATTGCTCAAATCATACCACTCTCGTGTTGATTTTGAATTTTCATCTGTTGTAATCACCAATAAATGAGCATCTTCCAAAGAAGAACCTACTCTCACCGTATAACATTCTCCCTCTGATAACGAGACATCCTGTACTCCATCCGTCCACAATAAAGAATAAACTGGCGGACATTTATCTTCCAAACGGAACAAGACTGTTTCCAAAGTATCAACGGCTTCTCTGCCCTTGCTATCTTTTGCTTTTAAAACAATCTCGTACCGACCCGACTTCCACTTTGATGTCTCTACTGGCAATAGGAAATATCCATCATCACCAGACAATTGCGAACCAGAAGCCAAAGATTCATTATCCTTTTTCACTTCATAGTCCACCTTCTGATTGGACAATCCAGAAGCATCTATTTTTGTAACTCTAAATTTGAAATCTACGAACTTATCAAATGTCAGTGATTCATCTAAATCATGAGAAAACATTATGGAGTGTTCCCCTACATATATATCAGTTTCGCTTTCTTGCGTCTCTCCATTAGAATCTGTAACCTCAACTGAGACAGTATATTTATACTTAAAACAATATTCTTCATTTCCTTTTTCTGCACAAAAAGAGATACTAAAATTTCCTTCCTTATCTGTATGCACCTCCGATTCTTCAATTGTCTCTGCTTCAGAATTTAACATATAATAGCGTCGAAACGGTGCGCGAACCACCTTGCAGGTTACCTTTGCGTTTGATACTGACGCCCCCATCAAATACTCGGCTTTCCCCTTTATCGTTATTGAATCTCCATACATATAGGAGCTTGATGGTTTTTCAAACGAAATCTCAAACGTCGGACGTTTATACTCCTCCAACTGAATTTTCTTGACATACTTGTTATTAACGACCAATGAAAAACTACCCGCTAACAGATTTTTAGGCAACACAAAAGAAGATGCAGTTGAACCAAACTCATTGGTCTTCAATTCTTTTTTTCCAATTTCTGTTCCATTGAAGTCTTTCAACACAACACTCACTTTGGCATCAGGCAAAACTCTTGAACTATCTTCTGATCTTTCATACAAAATCACTTTAAAATGAACGATTTGACCAGGACGATAAATTGCTCGGTCTACAAAGATTTCTCCAACTTCACCTTCATTATTCCACCAATATAAACTATTATTATTCTCCTTATCTCCATAGACATTGACTGTATTCACACTGTGGAAAACATCTTTGCCATTTTTAAAAACAGTCTTATAATGTCCTTTTTTTTCGTACATCACCTCAGCAAATCCATCCGCATCTGTTTTATTCGTTTTCAAGGAACTACTATATTCAGCACCTATTTCCAGATTTTTATAATGAGACTCTAAATCTACACCGTGAAGTGCTTTTCCCGTCTTCGCATTTACAACGACATAATCGTATTTTTTTGAGGTGCGTTGGATAGCAAGACAATACAAATCTGTTACAGCAAACTCAACTCCATTGAAATTGTTTTCATTATTATAATTTGTTCTTATAGCGTAATAACCATACTCATCTATAGGCTTCGGAATTGATATAACAGTGTCTTTTTCAATGAAATAGTTCGTTTTTTCCAACTTGAATGAATAACGAGCTACTTCCTTGCAATATTTACCTTTTCCCCAATCATTTATCTGCGCCAATGACCAATAATCTCCATCATACTTGCACAAAATCAATGTCAAATCAGTAATATTCGCATACGTTACACGAAACTTCAACGTATCTCCTGTTTGTACGCTCTCATTTTGCAAAACAACAGACACTTTTCGCTGTTTTACCCTATCAATAATAGATTTTAAGTACGGCGTGGCAGGATGTTTCGGGTAAGCATTGATACCATCATTTGCGAGTTTCATCACTTTCTGAGGCAACTCATCACGAAAATCATTAGCCCATTTTGTCCATTCCGAGTTGTATGCCTCTTCTGTTACAAGATTTTTACACAATTCCACACGCACCAACATGGAAGCCTCGTCGTCTTTAACTTCCTTCAAAAGTTCCTCTAACGACAAAATAATGGAATCTCGTTCTGTTCTGTCATCAAATTTTTCTCCTATCCAATCAATCTTTGCCTGCGTATATGCGCTTTTGTCAGAATCACTTCGATGAAAATCCACCAATCTCTGACGCATATCCAATTTCTCAGCTTCCGTCCAAACATCTTGTTCACACACCATATCATTCAACAAAAGGTCATACAACGTTGGACGATATTTTGCATCGTCTTTGCCAAATTCAAACAAAGCTTTATACGTCGCCGCTTCCGTCTTCTTCACCTCTGGCACTTGCACGGCTGATATTTGTAATTCTCTTATTTTTTTGAAAAACAGATTTTTAGTCCATTCCTCTATATCCTCAGGAACAGTATCTGCCAAATTTGTTCGGTCATCAATCCTCCAGCGATTGTTATCATAGAAATTCAAATAAGCCTTCCCTAAGAGATAATCTGTTACCGCCTTCGTTGCAGGGTCTTTCACCTCATTACTGAACGCTTCAAATTCCGTCAAACTTTTCTTAAAAGCACCTTCTTCAATAGATTCACTTAAATTTCCTTTTTCAATGATACAACGCAAGCGCTGAATGTCATTTTTCTCCATCTTTGCATGTTGATTGATATTTTCTATCCTTTCTATTGCTTTTTTCGGTGTGGAATAAGCAATTTTTTCCACCTCACTCCACGCAACGCTGTAATCAAAAGATGACGAAAACAAATTAAGCGACGAAAGACTAATTCCCATAATGAATATTATTATAAAGTATGCGTATGCATCAATAGTGTATCTCTTTTTCTTATCTAATCTGCCCATATATCAAAATCCTATTGGTTATAAGAAAAACCGAAGTTAACCATTTTTTTAAGAGAAACCGATTCTCACGAAACAAAAAAATGAATTTTTATGAATTTTAGGATTTCACATTGCATTCTATTTTTTCTCGCTTTTTCATAAAATTAGGTAAATTTACAAACTAAAAGTAAACTATAAAAGATGGCAAGGAAAAAGCAATTACCGCTTCTTGAAGATATAACAATCACAGGAGTCGCTAACGAAGGAAAAGCGATTGCTAAGGTGAATGATATGGTCATTTTCACTCAGTTTGTTGTGCCTGGTGATGTGGTAGACCTCCAAATCACTCGTAAGAAAAACAGCTACATGGAGGGTCGTGTGGTCAACATAAAAAAATACTCAGAGCGAAGAGAAAAGGCGTTCTGCTCCCACTACGGTGTGTGTGGTGGTTGCAAATGGCAGATACTACCCTACGAAGACCAGTTAAAGGCCAAGCAAGACCAAGTCTACAACAATCTTCTTCGTATCGGAAAAGTTGAGTTGCCAGAAATCTCCCCTATCATCGGATCTAAAAACATCATCAGATACAGAAACAAATTAGAGTTCACCTTCACAAACAAAAAATGGCTCACCTACGAACAGGTCGCTTCTGGCGTTAGTTTTGAGACTGAAAATATGAACGGACTCGGGTTCCACATTCCTGGTATGTTCGACAAAGTATTGGACCTCAAGAAATGTTATCTTCAAGACGAGGTGTGCGACCAAATCCGCGATTGTATCAAAGCGTATGCCACAGAACACAATTTGCCTTTCTTCGATTTGAGGAATAAAGAAGGATTCTTGCGTACCATCATCGTAAGGACAGCCAGCACAGGCGAAATCATGCTCACCGTCGTCTTCTATCACGAAGATAAAGAAGCACGAGAAAACCTGCTCAATCACCTCATAGAGCAATTTCCTCAGGTTACCTCCTTGATATATGTAATCAACGGTAAATGCAATGACACTATCACCGACCAAGAAACCATCGTCTACAAAGGTAGAGACCACATCTTTGAAGAAATGGAAGGTTTGAAATTCAAGATTGGTCCGAAGTCCTTCTACCAAACGAATAGTCCGCAAGCCTACGAACTGTACAAAGTAGCACGCAATTTTGCACAATTGACAGGAAATGAGTTAGTATATGACCTCTATACAGGGACTGGAACCATCGCTTGCTTCGTGTCAAGATTAGCAAAGAAGGTGATCGGCATTGAATATGTGCCAGAGGCAATAGAAGATGCAAAAGTCAATGCGGTGAACAACCACATCGACAACACATTATTCTACGCAGGAGATATGAAAGATATTCTCACGAACGAATTCATCGCTCAGCACGGAAAACCAGATGTCATCATCACAGACCCTCCTCGCGACGGTATGCACCCTGATGTCGTTGAAACCATTCTAAACGCTGAGCCTAAACGTATCGTCTACGTCAGTTGCAACCCCGCCACACAGGCGCGCGACTTGAATCTTTTAGACACTAAGTATAAAGTCACCGCCATTCAACCCGTGGATATGTTCCCTCATACCCACCACGTTGAAAATGTTGTGGCTCTTGAACATCGTTAACACAATTTCGACAATGCACGTTTACACCGTATTTCTGATATTCTTGATTTTGCTGGTTTTGCTACCCGACTACTACCTCTACCGCAGGTTTATGAAGCATTGGGTAACAAAGTCAACCAGCATTCTCCATTGGGTCATATCAGCGTATTTTATCATCGTCTCGCTGACTATTCTGACAAATATCAATTATGTATTTTCTCCTGAAACCAACTTCAGACTGATTATGTTCGTCGCCGTATTGGGCTTAGTTTACATTCCTAAACTGGCCTTCTGCACATGCGACCTCATTTTCTTTCTGACAAAAAAGAGATGGAGAAAAATCCAAAATACGGGATATGTTTTAGCAGCCATCTGTGCGCTCACCATTCTTCACGGCATGTTCTTCACTCGTTTCAACTTTGAAAAAGGAGTTTATAATGTTCCAATGAAGAACTTACCTTATGCCTTTGATGGCTATAAAATAGTACAAATCAGCGATGCTCATTTAGGTACTTTTGCCTTTTCGCAAGAAAAACTCTTGCCTCTGATGGATTCTATCAATGCCCAAAAACCAGACTTGATTGTCTTTACGGGGGATTTAGTGAACACCTTTGCCACCGAGTGTAACAATTGGACACACGTCTTCCGACAGCTAAATCCAGACATACCAAAATTGGCTATTTTAGGCAACCACGACTACAGTACCTATTTCCAAGATTGGGAAAGCGAAGACTTAAAGGAGATGAACAGCATGGCAATCCGTCAGAAAATAAGAGATTTCGGGTTTAAGCTTTTATTAGATGAATCTGTCGTGCTACACAGAGGAAACGATTCACTCGTAATCATCGGCACACAGAACTGGGGAAAGAAGCCAGAAACCAACTTCTGCAAGATTGAAAAAGCAATGAAGGGAACGAAAGACATCGCCTGCAAAATAATGTTAACCCACGACCCCACATTCTGGAAAGACAGCATCTGCGATGCTCGCAACATAGACCTCACACTTTCAGGACACACCCACGCCGCACAGATGGGCATCAAAATAGGAAATTGGGAATGGTCGCCCGCTGAATACGGTTTTGAGCAATACGACGGACAATACGAACGAAACGGAAACTACATCATCGTTTCCAGAGGCATCGGATGCGTGGCTATGCCCGTCAGATTAGGTCTCAATCCCCAATACTCGCTAATTACCTTAGAAAAGAAACAATAACCTTTACCTAAAACAACATGAGACGAACAGACCGACAAGTAAACGACATTGATGAAATTTTCAAAATCGTAGACCGCTGCGATGTCCTTCATTTAGCAATGGTCGACAACAACCACCTTCCATACGCAGTTGCCCTAAATTTTGGTTATGAGAGAGTTGATGATGATTTAATTCTTTACATTCACAGTGCAGTAGAAGGAAAGAAGATTGACTTATTGAAGCAAAATCCCAATGTCTACTTTGAGATGGACTGCGGACACGAGTTTGTGCCTGGCACAACAGAGAAACCCTGCATGGCAGGATTTCGATACGATAGCGTGATGGGTAGCGGCATAGTTCACTTTATTGATGATTTTGAAGAGAAAACGCACGCACTCAATACCCTTATGCAGCATGTAGGTCGAACAAAAGAAATCTACCACTTTCCGAAGGAAATAATGGCACGCACTTGTGTTTTTTCAATACGATGTAAAGACTACACAGGAAAGCACAGAGCATAATCACTTGATTATTAACAAATTTAAAGAAGAAACTTTTTCTTATATTTTCAAGGTTTTCATTTCATTATATAGGGAAATATATCTAAATTTGCACCCGATTTATCCTTCGTGGCAGAAAAAAGAGATTTCATGTTTTAGAAGTCCGCCACCGGAAATAACTTAAAAATAGTAAAAAGCATGTATGCTATTGTAGAAATCGCTGGACAGCAATTCAAGGTTGAGAAAGACCAGAAAGTGTATGTTCATCGTTTGGATGCAGAACGTGGTTCTGACGTAGAGTTTGACAAAGTATTGTTAGTAGACAATGACGGAAATGTTACCGTTGGTGCTCCAACTATCGCAGGTGCAAAGGTAACAGCAGAAGTTATTTCTCACGTTAAAGGAGACAAAGTTCTCGTATTCCACAAGAAGAGAAGAAAGGGATACCGTAAATTGAACGGTCATCGTCAATGCTTCACAGAGTTAAAAATTAAAAACGTAGTCGCTTAATCCTTAAAAACTAAGAAGAAATGGCACACAAAAAAGCGGTTGGTAGTTCCAAGAACGGTCGTGAGTCAGCAAGTAAGCGACTCGGTGTTAAGATTTTCGGCGGACAATTTGCTAAAGCAGGAAATATTTTAGTTCGCCAACGTGGTACTGTTCACCACCCAGGTGAGAACGTAGGTATGGGTAAAGACCACACTTTGTTCGCATTAATTGATGGTGTAGTAGTATTCAAGAAGAAGCAGAACAGTCGTTCTTTTGTTTCTGTAGAGCCTATCGCAGCAGAGAACTAATCAACGATTAAAAAACTTATAAGGAGGGAATGATGATTTTTTATCATTCCCTCTTATTTTTTTCGTTGAAACTTTGCAAATACAAAAAAATAAAATACATTGTAACCGATTTCGTTTTGGAATATAGAACCTTTTCGTTAAACGAAACGAACAGAGACAAGTTTATTTGGCTTTGCCGTGGAGAGAAAAGGTGGTTGTGTATGAACAAATTAAATGGAAATGAGTATGGAAGAAGGAAAGAACTTAATGGAGACGGATAAGCGAGATCAGGAGATTGTTTATTCGAAGGCTTTAAAAGCTGGGAAGCGCATCTATTATTTAGATGTGAAACGTAATCGCAAGAATGAGTTGTTCTTGGCCATTACAGAGAGTAAGAAGAAATTTGCGGGAGATGAGACTTCCCCGGTGTCTTTTGAGAAACATAAAATTTTCTTATACCAAGAGGATTTCGAGAAGTTTCGCAATGGTATCGACGAGGTGATGAACTTTATCTACAACGAAGAGGCTGACAACTCTTCTAAGGAAGAAAATGGCGGAGATGAGTCCTCTAACCGATTTGAAATTGATTTCGGCTGATAAGCCAATCAGTCGTCTAACAATAAAAGAGAGCAGTCATTGAGATATTGACTGCTCTCTTTTGTTGTTCAGTAACATTGTTCACTTACGGACGGTAGTTAGAAAGTTGTAGAATCTCCTGCGCATCTTGGTTACCCGTCAACAAATCATTGAGCGACACTTCTTTGTTTTCTTTCATAAACTGCGAAACAATTCGCCAACCTAACCATAATGTCGCTTGAGCAGGAGCTTGATTCTCCTCCGTAGAGAAATATTTCGTACAATTCGCCGGAAATAAATAATCTGAAATTACTTTGCTGTCCGTGGAGAATAGTTGATTATATTGGCGGAGATAATTCCACATCTGCGCCTCGTTGTTCTCACACCACTCCCATTGATCCTGACTATATCCTATAATAGTTTTCATACTTGTTTCTGGTAAAACAGCCTCCAACACATAAAGGATCTTACCATAATGAATCATGTTATCCAACAAATTACCAGCCTCTTTCTGAAGTTGATACTCAGAACACAACCAATGATAAAGCGCATCAGGAACCAATTTTTCCCTCTTTAAATTTGGTATCATATATTCATATATTCCCGGTACATATTGATAATTCTTATAATCTGCACCTAAGAAATACTCTAAAGAGACATAAACTGTTGAAGAATCCGCCGCAATGTATTCTGCAAAACCAGAGAAATAAGTGCATACCTTTGGCACATTAAAATCTGAAATCAAAGACTTTGTTCGAGAGAATGCTTTTGAAAATTCTTGTTGCAAATCGTCTACATTCTCATACTCTTTTTCGCAATCAGTAAACAGATCATGATAGGCAGGATGAGAGAGGAAAAGATAAAACAACGTGGCAGGACGAATAGACATTACGCCAGTCATCGCACCCAACTGGTGAAGATAGAGAAAAAACTTGTCCTGATACTTCTCCTGTAACACCACCAATTTCTCATCAAGACAGATAGAATCAGCGTCTGGAATATCTGCTGTCATCAAATCATAATCTCCCAATTTCGCAGGCTTAGCAATACATCCGTCCAACTCATAAATATCTTTATCCATGCGGATAATCTCAGCCTCAACAGCAGTTTCTGTCTTAACAGACTTAAAACGATTAGACTGCTCTCCACAACTCATCATAGACAAAAGAGAGGCAGAAATAGCAAAAAACTTAACTAATTCTTTCATATATTAATTCTTTATTTAAAGAAAAATCTCAAACTGGAGAGAAAAACCTCGCCAGCTTGAGATATATTTAAAAGATATGAATACACTATCTAAACGTAAAGTTTAGCCTTTAAAGCAGCGATTTCGTCGCTTGAAATATAGTCATCATAGTCCATACGTTTGTCTATGATTCCATTGGGAGTCAACTCTATAATACGATTACAAACGGTTTGGATAAATTCATGGTCATGAGAAGTCATCAAGACAACACCCTTGAAAGTCTTCAGAGTATTGTTGAATGCCTGAATGGACTCCAAATCCAAGTGGTTGGTTGGAGAGTCAAGTACCAAGCAGTTAGCGTTCTTGAGCATCATTCTTGAAATCATACAACGCATTTTCTCACCTCCAGAAAGGACACTTGCCTTCTTGTAAATTTCCTCGCCAGAAAAGAGCATACGACCCAAATATCCACGAACAAAAGATTCATTAGTGTCTGGAGAATACTGCGCCAGCCAATCAACCAATTTCAAATCTGTGTTGAAAAATTTAGAATTGTCAACTGGCAAATAAGCAGAAGTAATGGTTACCCCCCACTTATATGTTCCCGACGTAGCCTTAATATTTTCATTGATAATCTCAAAGAACGCAGTCATCGCACGAGGGTCGTGAGAGAGGAACACCACTTTGTCGTCTTTCTCTATATTAAAAGAAGCATTTCTGAAAAGCAAATCACCCTCTGGCGTTGTGTAAGACAAATCGTTCACCTCCAAAATTTGATTTCCCGGCTCACGATCAGGCGTGAAGATGATACCGGGGTATTTTCTCGTTGAAGGTTGGATCTCCTCTATATTTAGTTTTTCCAACATTTTCTTACGACTTGTGGTCTGTTTAGACTTAGCCACATTGGCACTGAATCGTTGGATAAACTCCATCAACTCCTTCTTCTTCTCCTCTGCCTTCTTATTTTGTTGAGCTTGCTGACGAAGAGCCAACTGACTTGACTCATACCAGAAACTATAGTTACCAGCGAACATTGAAATCTTTCCATAATCAATGTCGACAGTGTGCGTACAAACAGAATCAAGGAAGTGGCGGTCGTGAGAAACGACTAACACAGTATTCTCAAAGTTAGAAAGATAGTTTTCAAGCCAAGAAACCGTCTCAAGGTCGAGGTCGTTAGTAGGCTCATCAAGAAGCAAGTTGTCTGGCTTACCAAACAAGGCTTGTGCCAAAAGCACACGCACTTTTTCCTTTCCACTCAGTTCCTTCATCAATTTATAGTGCAGATCCTCTTTAATGCCTAATCCACTCAAAAGAGCCGCAGCATCACTCTCAGCGTTCCAGCCATCCATTTCAGCAAATTTTTCTTCCAATTCAGAGGCACGAATACCATCAGCATCCGTAAAATCGGCTTTAGCGTAGAGAGCATCTTTTTCTTGCATCACCTCCCAAAGAGGTTGGTGTCCACGAAGCACCGTCTCAAGGACAGACACTTCATCAAATTGGAAGTGATCCTGACGAAGAACAGACAAACGCTCACCTGGAGCAATCGTTATGCTTCCCTTCGTTGGAGTAAGGTCGCCACTGATAACTTTCAAAAAAGTGGATTTTCCAGCACCATTCGCACCGATAATACCATAGCAATTTCCACCAGTGAATTTAAGGTTTACATCTTGGAAAAGAATCCTCTTTCCGAACTGCACTACAATGTCTGAAGCTGTAATCATATTTTAATTTGAACAATTTTATTTCTTAAGAAAATTACCACAAAGGTACGAAGAAATAAGAAATGAGACAAAAAAAACTCAATAGCACACCTCACCTTCTATAGGTTGAAAAGTATCTGGAGCAATCCATACGATTTCTTCGTCTTTTTTGAACCACGTCATCTGCTTTTTAGCATAACGACGAGTGTTCGTTTTTATTTTTTCAACGGCCTCTTCTAAGGTATAAATACCATCTATATAATCAAATAACTCTCTGTAACCCACTGTATTAAGAGAGTTGAGAGATTTGTAAGGATAAAGATTTTTCACTTCCTCCAACAATCCCTGTTCCATCATAATATTCACCCTATTATTGATGCGTTCGTTCAGTTCCACACGTGGACGAAAAATCCCGATTTTTTCTATGTCAAACGGACGAGTCTTCTTTTCGTTTTTGCGAATCTCCGTATAAGTCTTTCCTGTTTGTAAACATATCTCTAAAGCATGAATAATACGTTTCCCATTTTTCAAATCCACTATCTGAGCGTATTCAGGATCAAGTTGCCTCAACTCATTACATAGCGTGTCAAGACCTTCATTTTCAAAACGTTTCCAAAGAGAAGCACGCAAATCCTCATCTATATTCGGCACTTCGTCAATACCCTTGCAAACCGCATCTATGTAGAGCATAGAACCGCCCGTCATCACCACAAAGTCATGTGTTTGAAAAAGTTGTTCTATCTTTTTCAGTGCATCTATCTCAAATTTGCCACAACTGTAATAGTCATGAATCGAGAGATTGCCAACGAAATGGTGTGGCACACGAGCCAGCTCATCAGCCTTTGGAGCTGCCGTACCGATTTTCATTTCTCGAAACATCTGACGAGAGTCGCACGAGATAATCTCTGTATGCAACTCTTCAGCCACACGAAGGCTATACTCCGTTTTTCCAACTGCTGTCGGTCCCTCTATTACGATTAGTTTTTTCTGCACTTAAACTTATTAACTTGAAATGCGAAAGTACGAAAAATTTCTTATATGTTCTTTTTTCTCACAAAAACAACCTATATTCGCTATGTGGAATGTAATACGATACAACTACAGCTACGTTTCTAAAAAAAAGCTCTCATCAAAAGTTTTGTTTCACATCAAACAATTTATTTTTTATGGAGAAAATTCAAGTAAGAGTACTGAGTATGATTACCGTAGATGCCTCTAAAGACAGTTTTTTGATTGTTTTATCTGATTTGGAAGAAAAAGAAAAATTTGGAATAACGACTGGCAAGCACGAGGTGGCACACATCGCCGCCTACCTCTTCGGGAAACGACTACCGACCCCATCAATCTACGAAGTATTTGCAGACTTTCTGAAACAACAAGAATATAAAGTAAAAGAGGTAAATATTATTAGCTTGGACGAAAATATCTATAAAGCAAAATTGTTTTTCAACAAAGAGGAGAACTCTGAAACCGAAAGTATAGATGTAAAAGCAACTGAAGGAATTGCATTGGCCATTCTCAGTAATGCACCGATATATGCTACACAAGAAGTAATGTATAAAGGTAGCGAGATGACAAAATCTCTAATAGATTCTACGCTATCGGTAGCAAACAAGCAGCTCATCTCCATCGATTCAAACAAACTACGAATAGCGCTTATGGAGAAAGATTTGCAAGAAGCCATTCAAAACGAGAACTACGAGAAAGCAAATCAAATAAAAATAGAGATTGAAGAAGAAAAAAAGAAAATCAGTAAATAAAGAGCTATGGAAGAGGGAAAAACATTAAAAACAGAAGACAAAAAGGAAGAGACGAAAACGGAAGACAAGACCCTTGCAAGGCTCAATTGGATCTACAAAAACCGACTCATTTTCAACACCACTGCCGAATTGGAAGAGTTTTGGAACGTGAAATTCGGGAATAACGTCATAGAGAGAGCTTTTCCGAAGTCAGAGGAGAGGCGACGAGCATATTTGGATTTAGCGGAGAAGGTAAGCGACTTGACCTACAATGCGATAGACCTCAACGACCTCATGCAAAGCGTAAAAATTGCTTCTTACTATTACAAAAATAAATTTGCCAGACGAGACCTTGAGAGCAAAGAAGCTTTTGTTAAAAGTCTGATTAAGAATATATTGTATCCTAAGTTATGGAGCAATATCAAAAGGAAGAGTAAAGAAGAAGAGCTTATGAAAGATCTCATAAAAGAAGATCTTCTCACAACCTCTGTTTTGATATTGTTTCTGCTCAAAATAGTTGGTATAGATCGTGTTCAAGAGAAAGGAGACATAACGGAAGAATTCGACCGAACAATTAAAATGATTGAAAGTGCCATCAAAATGGGTGACGAAGAGGAGGAAGAAGATAATGAGGAAGAGGACAAAGAATTGACTCCCGAGGATGCTGCAAAAGAGCATCAAATTATGGAGGATTATCCATTGATTGGCGAGGCAAGAGCATTAGAAAGCACAAAGAAAACTCGCCTAACATTGATTTATTACATACAGGAAATCTTAGTCGGAGCAAAAACACTTTCCAACCCCAAGTATAGTTTTGATGCAGCAAAAAACTATCTGAATCATCTTGCAAATTTAGACATTGTCGGCTATTGGGGACTAAGGACAGCAGATAATACAAAGGACTTTTTCCAGATACAAGCAACCAACATTCCAGGTCTATATTTCTTCACCAAGTATACCGTAAAAGGAAGTTCAAGCAAAGATTATCAAAGTTCAGATGAGCCATTCTGCGTAGTAAAAGAGCGTTATGAGGTTGCGATTTCCCCTCTTGCAGACTCAGATTCTTTGAAGGTAAGAAACGAGGAGTTTCAGTTCTATTTCATAAAGCCGCACATCTACTTAGATTACATCAAAGGCGGATCTATAAAAACAGAAAACCACGCCTTCTATTATACAAGAATAGACGATTCAAAGGAAATAGAAGCCATAAAGTTGCACATGAATACAGAAAAATGGGCACATCAATTCAAGGAATCGTTAAGAAATCCTTGGAGACGAAGTCTTGAATTGTATAAATCATCAAATGAACAGGTTGTTGCTCGACACGAAAAAGACATCAAGGAAGCCATAAACAGAGGCGTATGCGTTGACAAATTTGAAAAATTTCAATACGAGATACCTCTAACATTGTACAATATAACACGAGCCATCACAAGAGATTATCTATATCTGCGCACAGAGAATGAGGAGGAGTACTTCAAAATACCAAAAAAGATACATAGAAGTCTGAGCAATTACGGATTTGGAGAAACCACTTATATCATAAAGATACAAGGCAAAATGTACATTGGATTTCCGACCTCTTCGCTGTACATCCGCATCTCCCCAAGCAGTTTGAAGAAATGGGGCATTGAGAGGGTGAAGAGTATTGTGGAGTAGGGAGAATACTACACCGCAACGTTGACATAATAGAAGACGGAAGAGTGATGCCATTTGCAAGAGACAGTGTAGGTAAAGATAGAATAATGATTTATGAGAGAGAAAGTTAAAGACAGGAGAAGATTAGAGACTAAGTGAAAGAGCCAATTCTGAGGGGCAGAATTGGCTCTTTTATCAAACACTACACCTTACATCAAAGAGTTCTTCAATACCTGAATATCCTCCATTTGTTTGGCTATCTCACACTTCTTTTGCTCCAACTTCTTCTTTTGAGCTGTTGCCGACTGAAGTTCTTTTTCACGATCTGCCTTGTGAGTTCGGATCTCTTCAATTTGTGCCTGCATAGGGGTAATGAGTTCGTCTAAGAAATACTGACGAGCAATGGAAACGAGACGGTCTTTGCACTGAAACGCCGTGTCCAAATATGGCTTTGGATCAAAGTCATTTTGAATCTTATTTGCCAATGATTCTATTTTAGCCACCGCATCGTTATGCGAAAATGCGTTCACTAAACATCCAAAAGTACCGAAAGTTAAGCCATTATAGAAATTATAAAGCATTTCTCCCCAACCGACTTCATCGCTATCAGAATCTTCATCGCTATCAGATCTGAATATGCTATCATCATCTATCTCCATCCGCAATTTTCCAGTAACCTCTTTCACGAAAATCTGATAATCAGAGCCAGCGTCAAACAAATACTTACTCAGCAGATCAAACATCTCAATGCAAAAATTCTCCACAACATTTTGTAGTTGTCGTTCTCCTTTTTTCGCAAGATCTTCACAGGAATGTTTCAAATCTGTACTAATATTTTGGATATCCCCCTTTATACGAGGAAGCAACTTTTCCACACTTTCAAATCTTCCTAAACTATTAGCATCATTCTTGATTTGATCACATCTCTTTCTCACCACATTCTCTAATTCTCTTGAGCCGTCTCTAACAAGATCTTTGATTTTTGAATCCACATCATCCTCAAAGATGCCAATCTTCTTTTCCACTCGTCTCTCAGCCTTATTCAAGCTCGTCTCCTTATCTTCCAACTCAGTATCAGGCATGGAGAGGATTTCAATTTTTCCATTCAGCGTAGTTAATGCCAACTCATTCTCGGATTGCATTGACATTCCAGCTGCCATAATGGCATTCAACGGCTTGGCAATCAAAATTTTTCCTTTTTCATTGGCAATCATCTTCTTAACTTCAGCAACAAAATTGTCGAGATGACTCTTCTGGTACATCTGCGGTTGAGAACTAATTTCAAATGTGTCGCAATGCTTTTTCCAAGAAAAAGAAAAACGCTCTGTGGAAGTGATTTTACTCATTGGCATCTCGGCAAGCAACGCCATTTCGGCAGAAAGCGGAATTGGCTCTACCTCCTTAATGATGTTCTTCAGACTATCGTCTTGGCACTCTCGGCATGCTTTGTTGATTTCGCCCTTGACGTACGCAACAATGTCGTCTTCCATCTCACCATTCTCGTACGGAATATCATACTTGTTGATTCCAACGATAATTTTTCCGATACCACACTGTTGTACGTTCTTGAAGATGATATCCCTATCCGTAGCGTCGAACGGACGACCCGCATAGAGCATCATCACAACGACATCCGCTTTCTTCAAAAATTCCTTCGTACGTTCCTCGCGAGAGACGATTGGGTCATTGAATCCTGGAGTGTCGACAACCTCTACACCTTTCAGATAATCCTTTGGATAATAGATTTTTACAGACTTTGTGATAGAGACATATTTTCCCTCTGCCCCCACATACTCAATCAGATTTTCGAAACTATCCTCTTGTGTTTTGCCTAAGTAACTTTGCAATGACGAACCCAATTTTGAAGCCTTAGAAACCAACTCCTTTGCAGCCTTAATTTTTGACTGTTCAAGCGTGTTACTCACGTCGTTTTCGTTCTTCGAAGCTTGCATCTTCTGTTCCTCCCACTCGTCTTGTGTATAGAACTCTGCCACAACACGCTCTTTTTCTCCGTAGGTGATTACAGATAGTGCTGCTGTCATTGGTGTTGTTGCAGCAGGAAGAATATCATCTTGAAAAACGAAAGCATTCAAGAAAGTGGACTTTCCGCATTTCATCTGACCGATGACACCGATTGTCAGCGTATCTTTTTCCAACTTTTCCTTGATTTCCTCCAACGAAATGACACCCTTCAGTTTGTCTTTCGCCTCTGATTTTTGCTTTGGAATCCAGCCGAACTCCACTTGAGTTGCGAGATCCGCCAATTTGCGTTTCTGCTCTTGCAAATCTTCAAAAAGATTATTTTCCATAAATTTTTTCAATTAAAATTCTTAAATACATTTTCAAATTCCTTTTGGCAGACCAACATTCTTTCGTGAATTGACTGCTGTTTGCACAACAATTCATAGTTATTTTGAACTTTTTGCGCTACCTCCTGTACTTGATCAAACAAGTCTTCCATAATTTTCGTTTGTTCACAAGCACTTTTCAAATAGTCAATCAATTGACTACCTTCACTTGAAGACATCTCATACCTATTCTTACTGAAAAGATGCTCTTCCCAATGAGGTATACGAGACGCATAAAGACATGAATTTGAAACAGAATTAAGACAACCATTAAAACTCTCCACAATTCCCCTTTGTTTCGCTTTTGAATCAGATAATTTCTTCTGCGCTAAAGATACCTGATTATCAGATAATTTCACCAAATCAGATAAATCGTCTCTCAATGCCTGAACAAACGAATCACGAGAAGCGTCTCTACTCACC
The DNA here is from genome assembly GCA_963626555.1 of Clostridiales bacterium. Classification (GTDB taxonomy): domain Bacteria; phylum Bacteroidota; class Bacteroidia; order Bacteroidales; family Paludibacteraceae; genus UBA1181. The sequence continues at coordinate 3,935 of CAVFXQ010000010.1, read as the reverse complement.
CCTTTCACAGCATTCATAATGTCTGACAACGGAGCCTTTTTAGAGAATCTGATGAATTGATTTACAGAGATTCCTTCATTCTGCAAAGTCTTCTTTATCAAGTTCTCGACTTTATCCACCTCCGACGGTGCTTTGTCATCCACTTTATTAATCACCACATACAATGGCTTGTTCAATTTCTCTTTGATGATATTCAGAGAACTTTTGTTTACCGTACCTGCATTCACATCCATTACCCAGAACAAAGCATCGCACTCGTTGATAACCTCTATTGTACGTTCCTTATCCTCCTCGTCATTTGAATTGAATCCTGGTGTGTCAAGAATACTCAAACCATTCAGATTTGGATTTTTGTAGGTCATCACAAAGTATTTTATCAAAGAAGAGACTCCTGGAACCTGATCCAACACCTCTTTAGAAACCATTTTGAAAGTTTCTTCGGAAATTGACTTGCGTTCTTCATCACCCGATATAAATGTGTAGGAGGTCGAAAGCCCTCCTGAAATATAGGTCGGAATGGCAGTAGTCGCTTTCGTACTAACTGGCAGCAAAGGGATCTTTGGGTCATCTTGCGATAATATTCTGTTCACAATTGATGTTTTACCAGCAGAAAACTCTCCGATAAACGCGATTGTCGTCTTACCGTCCAACCAATCTTTAGATTTCACTACAGCCCATTGTTCAGCCAAAGGCAAAAAATAATTCATCCTAATATTCACAGCCTCCTGACCACTAACATCTCTCCACTTCAAACCATTTTCCTTGAACAAAAAAGTATTTAGGTCAGAATACACTCCATACAAGAAGTCATGGCACTTGTTAATTTTCTCGTGCAATGCATTGTAATCCGAATTTCCAAACTCCTGCGCAGAAAGGATCTTTTGGACAAAAGACAATGCTTCTCCCTTGCTTGCTATTGTCTCCTCTGCTTCTTCCAAACTTTGCTTAGTAGAGTCCAACTCTTTTTTCAATTTGTCGCACTCATCTTTCATTTTAGTTTGAAGTTTATCTAATTCATCCTCTTTCTTTTTACGCTTTTTCTTCTCTGTTTCAAGATCCTCCTCCGCTTCTTCAAGGTCTTCTTCAAGACTCTTCTTCTCCTTTTGTAAATCTTCTATCTGCTTTTTTAACTTACTATTTTCCGCGTTGTCCGACTTCGATGCTGACCTCAATGAATCTTTTACTTTTGAAAGAGCTTCAGACAATTGTTTTTCAACCTTCTCTTTGTCCGACTTTAAAGTCTGAATCTGGTTTTCAAGATTCTTACATTTTTCATTTGCTTTCTTTATCTCAGACTGATACTTTTTCTCAAGTTTAGCAACGTCTTTCTTTTCACTTTCACCGACATTGTCATCTGATCCCAAAAAGGAACTCTCCTTCGGTTTGGTGTCTTCTTCCTTTTTCTTACCTCCAAACAAAAAACTAAACAATCCCATGCTTATCCGATTTTATTTTTTAATTCCACAATCTCAGCCTCTTTTGCTGCCAAAGCATTCTCATACTCCTTCAGCTTAGAAGACATGGCATCATACTGAATGCGAAGGTTTCGCAAATCACGTTTCGCCTTGTCTCGTTCATCCTCTAAATCATCGTGATCAGCATCAGCATCTTTCGACTTTCTGCGAAGTTTATTCACCTCCGCTGTCAAATCCTCTACTTGGCGTTGCAACTCCTTATTCTGCTTGCTGAATTTCTCATTTTCAGCATACAACGTATTCAACTCCTTTTTACAACTCTCTACTTCCTTACCTGCGCCTGGCATTCTGTCTTTTAACAAATAAATAACAACCGCACCAACAACGATTCCAATAATCAGCTGCATAATTTTTAAACTTAAATATTTGATAATATTGATTTATATTCTTTATATCTCGCTATCTTCTGCTGAAAATCAGACTTTTTCTGACTCATTTCAGATTTCAACTGTTCCAATGCATCAGTCTTCTGCCCGACAGATTCAGCAACCTCCTGTTTCAACTTTTCACGGACTTGAGTGATTAGCCCATTTGAGATTATCCTCAAATTATCCTTAAACGCCGGAGAAAGCGTTCCATCGATATAGTTTCGAATTGCACGAGTCCTTTGGGGTTTCGACACCAACTCCTCTGTCGCAAAATTTACCACAAAACCCGTAAATTTAGTTACAACATCTGCCACTTTAGGCACACCAAACGCATCACCAACCACTTTTATAGCAAGATCCACACCACCCTTAATCATCGTATCATTTTCGTGCCCGACTTTCTCCAAATCAATGTCCAACCCATAATCTGAAGATTTAACAGACGATAAATCAATCATCTGTAACGAGTGAAGTGGTAAATCATCCGAATGTTGCTGTCTTCTCATATTATCCAACAAAATTGCATTCACCTTGTCTTTATAGTCGCTCATCATTAGAGAAGCAACATTGTTAATCGTAGAATTAGCTTCCTCATTAATACAGGATCCTTTTTTAGCGAGAATCGTATTCAATCTTGTCGAAACAGTATCTTCAAATGTTCTTGATGTATTTCTCGTCTGCGTTTCTATTTCTTCAACTACATCATTCGCCAAACGATCAATTTTTCGATTAAACAGATCTAAGTCATTTTTACTCTGATAGATAGCCTCCTCCAACTCCTTATCCGACGAAGAGGCACGCATCAACTCATCAATAAACTTTGACAATGTCTGCGCAATGTTCTTCATACGCAAAGCGTCCACCTGCTCAATAATCTTCTTCTTATCTTTTTGAACATTGTCCAACAAAGAATAAAACTCGTCCAATTTGCCATCCTTCGCAGACACAGCGACTACTTGTTGCAACGGAATTTTACAATTCTCCCCAATATACTTTTTCTGAGCGTCAATCTCACTCTGAGACTTGCTATCCGACTTTGTCAACACCAAATAAATTGGACGTTTGGATAACTTCATCAAATCAACAAAATCCGTCAACGAACGAGTAATCTGCTGATTGATATCAACAACCAACATAATACCATCTGCCATTGGAAGAAAATCGACCAACGTCTGCTTGTGCTTAGGGTCAGGAGAAGACAATCCCGGAGTGTCCACTAAAATCGTAGAAGAAGGAACTTTTTTAGATGTATCGAAAACTGTAACAACCTTTGCATCTGCCAAAGCTTCATTTTTCAAATCCTCAATATTAGAGATTTTTGTAAACTTTCCAGCCTCATCCATCACCTGAGCTTGGCACGAGTCGCAACCAAAATGCACCTCATAAATAGTAGCCGTAGTTGGTTTGGTAGCCGTTTCCAACTTCTTGCTGTCTGTCAGCGCATTAATCAATGTTGTTTTACCAGAACTAAACTCTCCCACCAAGGGCAGAATCAAATTGGCATTCTCTTGGTTGCTTCTCGCCTCAATTCTCGAAATTTCAGCCACAAGATCCTTGCAACCTAAATCGTCAGCGATTGTTTTTAATTCATCATACATATCAAATAATCTATTTTTTTATAATTAAATACATAACACATTTATCCACAAACAAAAACCTCCCCTATCGTAACGCTTCCTCACGCCACGACACAACAAATCCATCCAATTCGCCACATAGCGAATCAGCAGATAGTTTTAATCTATTTACAACATTTATAAATGGGGGGGGGTAAAATTGACATCTATCATGCAAATATCATGCATAATAGGCAAAATATAATTGCTATTGTCAATTCTTAATGCTTTCATCAGCCTCTTCGTGTTTTTTTCTCTTGTTCTGCAATACTTCAAATAAAGAGTAATCCGCATACGATTGCTAAATTAAAGGGTTATTTGTAAAAACGGAAAAGTTGATGAAAAAAAATTTTTTCAACCGATAAAATTGCAAATCCGTCCGCCATTCGCTAACTTTGCTATAGTTTTGTTAGCAACCATTAAAAAAGATAAGATTGTGAAGGTAACAATAGCAAATCCCATTTACGATACCGTCT
>CAVFXQ010000009.1:62906-64853 GCA_963626555.1 Clostridiales bacterium | reverse complement strand
AATTTTTATAAATCACAGATAATTAACAGATTAAATCCTATGATTTTCAAAACGAACATGCTTAAGCGAGACAACACGACCAAAAGAATAGGAAAACACGACTATCCTCTTCTGAAGCCTTCCTCTATGATATCGTTCATAACATCCTTGATGTCTAAACCTGCAGCTCGCACTTGCTGAGGAATGAAACTTGTAGCCGTCATACCTGGTGTGGTGTTCACCTCCAAAAGATTGATTTGATCGCCCTCTGTGATGATATAGTCCACACGAATAATACCTTTCGCACCTAAAATGTCATAAATCTTAGAAGTGAGTGCTTGTACAGACTTTGTAACTTCCCCAGAAAGACGAGCAGGCGTGATTTCCTCAACAGCACCATTATATTTGGCATCTGTATCAAAGAATTCATTTTTGCTCACCACCTCTGTAATCGGGAAAACAACGCTCTTTTCTTTTGTTTTATACACGCCACAAGTGATTTCCGTTCCTTTCATAAACGACTCGATAATCACCTGATCTCCCTCGCCCAAAGCAGCAGCGATGGCATTCTTGAGTTCCGATGCAACCTTAACCTTTGTAGTTCCATAGCTACTACCACCTCCATTAGGTTTTACAAAAATTGGTAAACCTAACTCCTTGACAATGGCCTCCTCGTTGATTTCGTCGCCCCTATTCCACATTATAGATTTAGCGATAGGGACACCGAAAGCATGCAGATAGCGGTTGCAGAAAAATTTGTTGAAAGTCAACGCCGCCGCCAAAACCCCACAACAGGAGTATGGAATACGCAATAAATCAAAATAGCCTTGCAATTTTCCATCCTCGCCAGGAACACCATGAATAGTAATGTAGGCAAAATCAAAATTCACCTTTTCGCCCTTCTCATTGACAAACGAGAAGTCGTTTTTGTTTATAATGAACTTCTTTTTATCGACTTCTACATGCCAGTCTAAACCTACAATGGTAACGATATAGAGGTCATATTTCTCCTTGTCGATAAACGAATATAGACCAGCAGCGCTGCGAAGTGATACTTCAACCTCGGATTGGTCTCCACCTGCTACTATTGCTATTTTCTTTTTCATTGTATGATAAAAAAATTGAAACTAAAATCCAACAATATGGACAATTACCAATGAATTTGAGTGATGATAGCGTTAAGCCTCTCTTGCAACACATCATATCCCTTTCCTAAGAGTTCTGCATCCTCAATAGTGGCGTTCTGTTCCTCAAGCGCAGCACGGCGTTCAGACTTTGACATTTTACTATCGTTGTTGATACGTTCAATCTCTTGTTTAGCAATATTAATTTTATTAATACGCTCTGCCACAGGCAATTTATTGACTACGGCGACATTGAAAGATTTCACCAATGAAATGTGGTAGATTCTATAGGCAAGGCGGCCATCATCAAGAATTTTGAAACGCCATCTCGTCTCAAGGTTATTGGAGTACTCACCCGCAAAGGAGTTGAATCGCTTCTCAATTACGAAAGTATTACGGAAAGCAAGCTCCTCATTCTTGACATCCTTCTGTATATCAAGGTCGATATTATTTTTACTAGCATAAAGCCATGATTTGATGAGATGATAACAAGTTGCTTTACTTACCTGAATGGTGATTGTGTCACTGATTTCACATTCACCATCCTGGTCAAGTGTGAATTTATAGTCTGCCACCTCCTGCGCATTGACTGCAGTCACGCACAAAAAGCAAAGAACCACGAATAACATTTTCTTCATTGTTTGTAGTTTTTTTTGTTTCCTTGTCACAAAAGTAAGACAAAATAGGAAAGCATTAGAATTTTCTATCTTTTATTTAACCAAATAAGAAAGAACTATAGGTCATCTCTTCCTAACACAGTCTTTAATTCACTTATATCCGACCTGGTTATCTCTGCGATTTTTTCCAACGACAAACCAGATTTTAGCAACGCCTCTGCCATAGA
>CAVFXQ010000009.1:0-62848 GCA_963626555.1 Clostridiales bacterium | reverse complement strand
TTCTCTTTCAACTTGACATCCCGAGAGTCTATTTCAGAAAAAATCTCTTCTTCAACAGTCATTTCTCTACGCACCTTCTCATCCGATGAAGCCATAAGAAGTTTTTTGATAATATATCTCATATCAGGGTCTGCATCATACGTTGCATCATCAATTGTAATAGTTTGCATATTTCCCTTCGACGTATTCGTCTGGTCAAACACACTGAGAATTTCCTCCAATCGATTGCTAACGCGTCCATGTAACAAGGGTAATTGGACTATAATACTGTTATGTCCGATACTATCTATGAAAGGATCTGGCAACCCTTTTACAATAGCCTTTCCCTCATAGTCATAGGCTTTGCGATTCATGTAAATAATCGGTTCTTCAATGTCTCCAACTTGGTGTCCTAAAAGATAAACAGCCACCATAGGAATGGCAGAACCTCCGGTTTTCCCATCTTTACGGATATTCTCTTGATTGGCATACTGTTGACTAAGGTAATGTCTGAACCTAACCGTTTCTGATGGTAGCCAGGTTTTCTGTAACTCTATGAGAATCAAATGTTCCGAGCCATCCTCTTCTTGTACGGTTGCTCCAAAATCAATCCGAAAGTAGGATATCTTATCGCGGTTTGTGTCCGTATATTCATGTCGTCTACGCTCCGCCTTGACAACCCTCTTCTTAAGCAGCGCCGACAATAAAATCTTTGCTATCCGATCATCTTCCATCAGATACTTAAACACTGTATCGTAAATAGGATTCGCAATTTCAATTTTCATTCATCTTATCCTTTAAAAATGCAACAAAACTTTTGCACAAATATAGCATTTCCTCACCTTTATGTCCTAATATCTCGTTACATTTATGTTTCGTTTTGATGAACTATAATTTTTATTACTATGCAACCATCTTTGACTTTAAAAGAACTATTGCTGAAAGTGAAAGCCTCTATCACCCAATGCTTTCCATCTTCATATTGGGTAACCGCTGATATTAGTGATTTTCACGAAAATGCGAATGGACATTGTTATATGGAGCTAGTTCAGAAAAATGACTCCTCAAAACTGATCGAGGCGAAAGTGCGAGCCATCATCTACTCAAACAATTATCAACGACTGAAAAATTTCTTTATGATGCAGACTGGACAACAACTTCGGACTGGCATGAAGATTTTAGTTGAAGTTTCCGTCTCCTACCATGAACTTTATGGTATGTCATGCATCATTCAAGATATAGACCCGACATTCACATTAGGTGATATGGCACGGAGACGGATGGAAACGATAGCAAGACTGAAGGCAGACGGCGTTTGGGATATGAACCGTGAAATTGAAATGCCTCCATTGATTAAGCGTATCGCCGTCATCTCATCTGCTTCAGCAGCTGGATTTGGAGATTTTTGCAATCAACTTGAAAACAACGGACATGGGTTCAACTTCAAAATTCAACTTTTCCCCGCCATTATGCAAGGCGACCAATCTGCAAACAGCGTCATCGCAGCCCTTGACCAAATCAACGAGGTGAGAAACGATTTTGATGTAGTGGTGATTATCCGAGGAGGCGGAGCCACAACTGATTTGTTGGCATTCGATGAATATGAACTATCCTTTTGCGTGGCAAATTTCCCACTACCCATCATCACGGGCATCGGACATGAACGAGACGAGTCTGTTACAGACATGGTGGCACACACTCGCTGTAAAACACCGACAGCTGTGGCCGCTTTCATCTACGAACAGATGATGGCGCAAGAAGATCGACTCCTCTCTTTAGAAGAGCGCATCCACATATTACTGACCGAAAAACTTGCTAACGAACACAAACGCTTGGACGACTATTCACAACGCGTTGTTCATGCTTGTTCCAATCGTTTTGTGTTGGAACACCAGAAACTTGTTATGGTACATCAAAAATTGCACTTAATGTTTCACAACACTTTGCAAGAACGACACCATAAAATAGAATTGATGGAGAACACCCTCACACATATTTCACCAGAAAACATATTAAAACGAGGCTACTCTATCACGATTCTCAATGGGAAAGTACTCAAAAATGCAGAAGATGCCTCTTCGGGCAATGAACTTCGTACAATTTTAAATAGCGGAGAGTTGCGAAGTATTATTAAATGAATACTACCTATTAGCATTCGCATACAATTCATCAGCATTTTCGTCAAAGAAACTAAAAAGGAGGTATGCTTTACAAGCACACCTCCTTTTTGCTATATGTTATTGGGACGCTATCCGAAAGATAGCGTCCCAAAATGCTATCGAACAATCACCTTAACGGCTTTATTACCAACCTTTACAATGTACAAACCTGCCTTTGCAACAGAAACAGCCTCAACATCAGAATGTATGGTTGCCTGTTTTACAACCGCACCAGTCAAGTTGTAAATAACAAACGGAGAACCAACCCCTGCATTGACAATGTTGATTACCTGCTCGCCACCGTAGATATTGACATTTTGAGATAAGACTTCCTCTACAGATGTCTTAGTTGGTTGGAATTTGACAGATACATTCAAGTATGTTTCATCGGCTACAAACTCAAAATTTCCTCCCGATGTGCCTACGAGACTGTTGCCCACAACTTCTCCTCCGACTGTGATTTCTGCAACATTAAAGCCTTCATTTGCCTTGACATTAATAGCAGCCGTGCTTCCTCTGTGTACTTTTATTGTCTCATTATCAACAGTACCATTTCCATCTGTTGTTACCGTAATGAATGATGGATTCAAGTCTACACTGACGATAGAGATTTCCTCTTTCTCGACACTGTAATCTTCAGGACAAGCGACAACACCCATTGCCATTGTGAGCTCGTCATCAAGCGTCCAAGTGATATTCGTATTGTCGATTGTGAAAGTATTTCCATCTTCCGTCTCTGCGACCGCATTAACCTCAGCTAATGCCATCAATACTGCCGCTTTACTATCAACCTCTCTTGAACTAACATAGTCCACCGAAGGTGTCATCTTTACAATTGGAACTACTTCTGCGTCAGCCTTCTTGATAGAGAAACTTATAACACTTTGTAAAGCTGTCTCTACCCCTGCTTGATAAGTGATGTAGTAATATCCGCTCTTTTGAGCCACATAGCTAAATGTAGTACTCTCATAGTATGCAAATGAAGTAACATTTTTGCGCTTACCGTTTTCAACGCCGAAGATTTCAACACCCACCAGACCTGAGAGATAAGGAGAGTTATCTGCAAATATGATCTGCTCACCCTCTTCAAGACGCACCTTCATTGCTTTCGCTACACAGTTGAGACCATATTGCGAGAAAACCATCATATCATCATCATCAAAAAGAGAATTATTATCGTAAATATATGTCAAATCAATCTCCTTAGCATCACAATAAGGAACCGTATCCATGGTTTGTATAGGATAGACTGTATAGTCCACTTTTACCTCACGATCATCGTCAGATTCAGTGTATGCAGCAAAGTTATAAGTACCTGCATCCAAGATTGCGTATGAGACAACCATTGCGTCTGAAATCATAACATCATATCCTGTATTATACTCTGGCAAAATGCTATATGATGAAACATCACCCTTCTTCACACAGAGTACAGTAGTCTGATCTTCAAAGGTGCAAGTATGCATTTTGCTCATACGTCTGGTATTCGTTCCATCATCCACCAATGGCGATTGGAACGGAATCAAACTGTCTATGATTTGGAACGAAGACTTTGAGATTTCAGCAGATGCAGCATACTCTGCATAGTCAATAGTGAAATCATAACTCAACTGAATAGAAGAGCTATTCATTGGAGTTACTTTAAAGTAGTACATACCAGCTTTCTCAGCGTTAAAACTTCCATATTCTTTGTCCTCATTTGTAAACTCAAATTCACCTACGATGTTTTCCTCACCATCTACGATATTAAAAATCTCAATGATAGAGGGTTGATCAGCATAGAACACAACAGCTTGACCACTTGCCATCTCCCTTTTATAGATTTTAGAATGATAACAGATAAGCTCACCATCCAATGAAATCAATCTCTCATCCGTCTCAACTTTTACATTCTTGCCTCTATCATTCAAGACCTCCGCATCAGCAAAAGCATCTACAATACTTGTAATATTTTCATCTTCTATGATATCAATTTGATAGTCCGCCGTTCCTGTCTCATAATCTCCATAAGTTGACAAGACAAGATAGACAGTACCAGCATATTCTGCCCTATAAGAGGCATAAACGAAATCGTAATCATCAAAGTTCCCCAACTTTGTGATTCCCGACATCGTAACGCTGAAAATATACGTATAATCATCAAGCTCAACATTGTCATGTCTTATCCGCAACGTTTGACCTGCCTTTAAATCAACCTTAAACGCCTTTGAATAGTATAATCCGTCATCTCTACCAAAGTCACCGTCCCCAAGCACTAAAGAGGTTTCGTCAGATCCATAATTCAAAGTGAAAGATCTTTCACCTTCCAAAGTTTCTGCCTGGCTGAGCAATGTTTCAAGCGAGATTCCGTCTTTAGTATTTACAGACAACATAGACACAACATCACTTATACCATAAGTACCGCCACTGTACGCAAGGACGAGATAGTAAATACCAGTAGATTCAATTTTTTCTGAATATGTATAATAATCATCATAATCTACTATCTCAAAACCTGACTCCGTTTCTTTTATGAAGAATAAATCAGCTCTTAGATCTGTTTTTTCCCGGAAGATATTGTCAGATTCCAAACTCAATTTGTAGCCTATACAATAATACATTGTCGCACCGCTGGTTTTGTATTTTCCAAAGTCAACCAAAGGAATCTTGCTATAATCAACATCAATGGAGTCTGTATAATCCAAACTTACCTCTGAAAGAGTTGCTAAGTAATCCTCTAAAGACAATACATTCGTCTCTTTTTTTAGTGCAATACTTGCTGTAGCATACCATCCTGAAACAGAAAACACAAAATAGTAGACACCATCCTTTTCAGCCTTATAATGATTACTTGGATAAAGCGTCTGAACCTTCTTGTATGCTTGAGTCGCCTCATCTTCAAGGGTGTACAAATCACAAGATTTGAGAAACACTGACACCAACTCTCCCTCCTTCAACTCCATTTTATAAGCTGCTTTATAGCCTAAAATGCTACTAGAACTACCGTCAGACAAGGCTTCTTGTACATACTTCACAGGGGCACAATCGCGCGACAATGTTTTCAAAGCAAATCCATCAGTGAGCTCTGCATTTGCCAATAGTTGTGCTAAAGTACACGTGTCATTTTGAACCTTTTCTCCACAAATGTTCAACCGCAATTGATAAGCAAGCGATTTATTTGAATAATTTATTATGGTTAAATCATACATACCTTGACTCAACCTCACTTTATAGTCGCCAGGTGTTCCAAGGAAAAAAGCCAAACTACCATCACTATCGTTTGCATAAGCTTCAACATTATTAAGTTCGCTCTTCAAACTTATTTCAATAACTGTATCTTGCGGCACATAGAAACTCCAATTAGCCTCTTTTTCTTTGTCTACCGTTTCTTGCTCTTCTTCTCCAAATACTAAATAGCGAGCATTCGCATCATCCTCTTCTACCAAAATCGAGTATTGACCATCTTGTTTTGTGTCATATACCAGCATAACTATGTAGTCGCCTGTTTCAGTAACACCAAACTGACCACTCTGCGCTTTCATACTACTTGTACCACGCATATTTGGCAATCCAGTTGCAACAACATCACTGGCAAGGTCTTTCGCAACCATAAAATAGAAATAGGAATTTTTTGATGCGGCTTTTGTTTGGAAGTTTGACACCATAGTATATGCCTTTCCAGCCTCTAAATGCACAAAGAAACTCTTCGCATAAAACGAAGCAGACGAAATAAACGTGTCTTTTGCTACGTTAATCTCCCCATACGTTGTCTTTCCAACAATCAATTCGGAATCAAATGGGAGATCAGACACCTCAAACACCTCGTTACGATCGGTAAACTCATCTTCGCTAATTGTCTTGAGTTCCACTCTATCGGAAGCTTTATACCTACCATACTGCACCAAATAGTATTTACCCGCACTCAATTTCTGCTCTGAAACACTGTTCCCTGCGATGATAACTTCCTCACCTTTTGTATCCAAAATCTTTATTTCAAAATCGCCACTCGTAGTTGAAGCTTTAACAAAAGACTCCTCTTCAAGATTGAACGTGTAGGCCTGGTAAAAATAACCATAATTATCTTCTTGATTACATACTATATTAGGCTTCATCGTTCCCTCAAATGGTAATGTGATTGCTTTTTCTGCTATCAACGGACAAGCATCTTCTTTGTCTACGACAAGGTCATACTCATCACCCGTGGTAACAGCAGTGAAACTAACATTTTCACCCTCGTTTAATGTGATTTTGTAATCCCATACCACATTCGAATTAATGAACAAGCCATGCTTTGACTTGAGATGAAAAACCGTTTTGTCCTCCGTTGCCTTTAAAATAAATGACGGACTTGTTCCTAACACAGTTACCCCTGCGGTCGTTTTGTCTACGATATACTTAGCGTTTCCTGTCTCAACGAATGGAAATTTTGTAATCGTGTCCCCAGCATCATACTCCGAATCGGAATTATACTTGATGTTTTCCACTTTATCAATCTTCAAAACGTATGGAACACCGTATTGATGTAACTCGCAAAATGGATTAATCAGGTACTTTTTCCCCTCGTATGTAGATGACTCTACATAACCTTCACCACAATTTACAGTGAACTGCTTCACCGAATAGTAATTACCGCTCCAACCAACAAAACCACTTGTTTCACTACCTGCGAACTCCTTGTAGTCGCAACTAACCGCTACATTCGTCAATTCGTCCACTGTCAGCCTATATACTTTTTCGCTTCCGAAGATATCCTCCGTCTTGTATGGCAACTGACTCGTCAAAATGTCTATCGTATCGCTTACCGCTCCCCAAGCAGAGACGACCGCCGATAGCGCAATCATTGTTAGTAATCTTTTCTTCATTTAATAATAAATTTATTTAACAATATATTCTTGATTCGTATAACGATCCCATTCGTTGTGCTTCCCCAGATTGATTTCTACCTGCGTTCCCCACACCCCTAACATTCGGAGACCCAACTTTGCGCAAAGGTATAAAGTTTTATTTGATTTTTAATTATATATTCATAGTTTAAACAACACTAACAAAAAACGAGGATGCTACTAATAGACACCCTCGTTGAATTTTCACAATATCTTGTACAAAGATTTTTCTTAGAATGCGCTTGGCTTTAACCTTAACCCCATTGTCTCCTCTAAGCCAAACATAAGGTTGAAGTTCTGAACAGCCTGTCCTGACGCACCTTTCAACAAGTTGTCTATCAAGGAGATAATCAACACTTTGTTGCCGTGCTTCTCAACGTGAACAATACCCTTGTTAGTGTTCACCACTTGTTTCAAATCAGGATTGGCATCCATTACGTATGTAAATGCAGCATCCTTATAGAAACCCTTGTATAATTTCTGAATCTCTTCTATGCTCAACTCACATTCTGTGTAAGATGAAACAAATATACCTCTTGCAAAATCACCTCTAACAGGCAAGAAATTGATTTCTTTATCAAAAGATGGTTGCAAAAGGTGGAGCGTTTGGTTAATCTCCAACAAGTGTTGATGAGTGAATGCTTTATAGATTGAGATGTTGTTGTTTCTCCAACTGAAGTGCGAGGTAGCTCCAGGTTTCACGCCTGCACCTGTCGACCCAGTAATACCATTGGTGTGAACCTCACCCTTTAAAAGTCCGTTAGCGGCAAGTGGCAACAACCCAATTTGGATGGCAGTAGCGAAGCAACCTGGATTTGCCAACTTGTTTGCCTTCTTGATCCTTTCACGGTTCACCTCTGGCAAACCATAAACAAAACCATCGCTCTCATTTCTATAGTCTTGCGAGAGGTCGATAATCTTCACATTAGCAGGGACATTATGTGACTCTAAAAACTTCTTGCTATCGCCATGACCTGAGCAAATGAACATTGCGTCAATCTTATCCAACGGCAACTCGTCTGTGAAAGTCATCTCCGTCTCTCCGAACAAACCTTCATGCACATCGTAGAGTTTATTGCCAGCATTACTGCTACTGTTCACAAATGTAATCTCCACCTGTGGGTGATTCAACAAGATACGAAGTAACTCTCCTGCAGTGTACCCTGCCCCACCAATAATTCCTACTTTTATCATTTTTCTTATTTATTATATTCTTTTATTAAGTACAATCATTCTTAATCTTCAAAGTTAATACTTTTTTCAAGTCAGCCTTTCCGACTCTCAACCTTAAAAAGTCAGCACTATCTGATTTTTCTTCACCAAATCATAAAGATCTTGAATACAACTGACTTTACAAATTTTAGATCCCTTTTGCCGTGCGTTAAAACAAGTTTGGCAACCCATCAACACGCCACCCAAATCAATGAACTTCTCCACCTGCTCTTTTATATCTTTGTTTTCGGTCATCAAGCCTTCTAAATCAACACCCTTTCCCAATAAGAAAATCTGCACTTTGTTATTCCACTCTTGCGAATAATTAGCGAGACGAAGCGCATTAAAAACTGTCTCCACATCATTAGAATACAACACGATTCCAATACTCTTCGGCTCTTGCGGATCGTTATACTTCACCTCATCCATCAATGCCTGGGCTTGTACCCCAAACAACGAAACCAAGAAAATCACAGACAACAAAAATCTTTTCATTTTATTTATATTGAATTATACAAATACACTCCTAATTCCTATAGAAGACCCCAACGCATCTCAATTATCATAGAGATTTGCTTCTATATTCGTTAGGAGACATTCCGGTATGATGCTTGAAATATCTGCAAAAGAAAGTGGCAGTTGGGAAATTGAGGATATTGACAATTTCCTTCAAAGGAAGATTTGTGTTCTTCAGCAACACCATCACCTCTTGTATCAGCACTTTCTGTATGCATTCGCTTGGCGTTGTCCCCGACGCTTTTTTCACCGCTACAGAAAGATACTTAGGGGTTACATTCATCTTATCAGCATAAAACTGCACGGAATGCTCCTCTTTTATATTGCGAATAACCAGCGACATGAATTCGCTATAAATTTCTTCGTTGCGATCTAATTCGTGCAAACTGGTTTCAATGTTGACCACCGATTCAAATCCACACATTTCGTAGAGAAAGGCGATGATTTGATGTTGCAACACCTCGTTCTTAAAAAGTACACTCTCGTCGCGACATGTTCGAGCCATCTTGTCAATATATTCCGCGGCACTTGACTTCTCTTTTTCTGTAATATCAAACACGGCCGAATTGGAAATGGCGGCCAAACGCTTCCACGCCGCTGCCAATGGCGATGTGAGCGATTTCATATAATCATGAGAGACAACTAAAAAAGTTCCTTTAAAATCATTGATTTCATAGAACTCCATCACGCAATCCGATGTGGTGAGCAGGAATTGGTCTTTGCTTATTTTAAACACTTTTGTGTTGATCGAAAATCGAGCAGACCCCTCCGTACAACAGACGAACAAGAAATATTTGATACGAACGGGATATTTCGGCTTAGGGATAAAAGGGATGTCTTTCGCCCTAATTACCAACACGTCATTTTCATATATCGATACACTGGGTATCTTCTTAAAATCAGCCAAGCTGATAATGTCCATGTTCATATTTTCTTCGTTATAGTTCGATATATCCGATTTTGCCCACAAAAATAGGAACTTTTCTATGATAAATCATATAAAAGAGGAAAAATAGTACATCATATATGTGCAATTTTCTTGGTGGTTAAAAAAAATTAACTGAAATTTGCAACAAGAAATAAATTGGATATAGATATGAATAGAGAGGAATTAATTGAAAAGGTGAATACAGTACTCGCTGACGAGTTTGAGGTTGAAGCTACCGAAATCGCAGCGGACAAGAGTATCAAAGACACTTTGAACTTGGATAGCCTTAGTCTCGTTGACTTGGTGGCACTCATCGAAGACGAATTTAGCGTTAAGATTAAGGGCGACGAAATGAAGAAGATCCAGACATTTGCTGATCTTTACGATTACCTTGAGAAGAACGCTTAAGTGTTTGCCTGAAACGAAAATTTGAAGGGTGTGTCAAAAACGCACCCTTTACTTTTTTCTTTCGTTTTGTTTTTACCGTTCTGTTTGAAAAACGCAAACAATTTTTCTAAACTGCCACAACACCGGCGATGTGCGGATGTGGGTCATAGTTCTCTAACGAGAAATCCTCATATTGAAAAGAAAATAAGTCTTTCACATCGGGATTGATCTTCATCGTTGGCAATGGTCTTGGTTCGCGTTGAATCTGCAACTTCACCTGTTCCAAATGGTTCTTGTAAATATGTGCATCACCTAACGTATGAACAAAATCGCCCGCTTTCAAACCCGTAACCTGAGCCACCATCATCAACAACAAAGCGTAGGAGGCAATGTTGAAAGGCACGCCCAAGAAAATATCAGCACTACGTTGGTAGAGTTGCAAACTCAGCCTACCATCTGCCACATAAAATTGGAAAAGCGTGTGGCAAGGAGGAAGAGCCATCTGCTCCACTTCGGCGACATTCCAAGCAGATACAATCAAACGACGTGAATCAGGATTTTTCTTGATCATCTCAACCACATTAGCAATTTGGTCTATCGTTCCGCCATTGTAATCGGGCCATGAACGCCACTGATGACCATACACGGGACCCAATTCACCATTCTCGTCGGCCCATTCATTCCATATTCGCACACCGTGTTCCTGTAAATATTTCACATTCGTGCTACCCTGCAAGAACCAAAGCAATTCATATACAATAGACTTCAAATGCAGTTTCTTGGTGGTCAGCAAGGGAAATCCCTCCTCCAAGTTAAATCTCATCTGATGTCCGAAAACACTCAACGTGCCAGTGCCAGTCCGATCCTCCTTGAACGTCCCCTCGTTCAGCACACGGTTGATAAGGTCAATATATTGCTTCATATTATCTTTGTTAACAATCGTTTTTTTGCTTTAGTCAGCGAGTGCAAAGGTAGGATTAATAATTCAAAAATGAGCATACGAATGAGAAGAGGGGTAAATGGAGCAAGAATTAAAAACATGGTTTGTTTTCGGACAACAATATACGCTATGTTTCCATTTTGTTTCCCAACACAAAACAATAGCAAAAGACAAAATAAATTATATAATCCAATATTCTGAGACTTTAAATTTTACATTTTGAATATTCTTTTGCGGCTGTAATTTAAAAATAACACAAGTATGTTGAATTTAAAGATTAGAAAAATGAAAATGCTTTGTAAGTTTTTTGTTTTTGTGATGATGTTGTTGAGCGTTGTAAACGTATCAGCAACAGACGTGTGGGATGGAACTTCGACCGCATGGACGAAGGGAGACGGAACAGAAAGTAATCCATATCAGTTGGAAACGGCATCGCAGTTAGCCTATCTGGCGACAAAAGTAAACGCAGGTACATCATACGAAGGCACCTATTTTAAACAGATGCAAGATTTTGACATGGGGAAGAAAACCTGGACGGCGATTGGGAAAAGTACATCCTATACCTTTAAGGGAAATTATGATGGAGGAAGTTTTAGTGTGAATGCAAATAACTCCTATGCAACCATATTTGGCTCAGTAAAGAGTGCAAAATTTATAAACGTAAACGCTATCGGAATTGCTCTCATTTCCAGCTCCTCGGACTCTGTGAAAATTCAAAACAGTAATGTAAGTGGCAATGTAAAATCTAACGGAGGTTTTATAAGCACAAATTCTGGTATATTATCCTTTGAGAACTGCAGTATAAATGACTCTGTTACTGCTACTACCACAATGACAGGAGGATTCGTAGGTAATAACAGTGGAACCATTACGTTCCTAAAATGTCATGCCAATGTATCTGTTGTTCCCTCGTATTCTTACTCTTCTGGCTGTACAAATGAACTCCACCCAAGTGTTACACAATACTGCTACGCCGGCGGTTTTGTGGGCTATTCAACTGGGAAGATTACTTTTAGACAATGCATAATGAGTGGAAATGTAACATTGAAAGGTTCTGCTACGTACACAAATTGGTATTATCCTATTTATGAAGCATATAGACATGCTCCTTCCGTATCTATTTATTCCTATGCGGGTGGTTTTATTGGGAAGGCAGCAGATTTTGCTTTAGACGAGTGTTACTCAAATGCTAATGTAAGTACAAAATCGTATGCATCCTCTAATTATACAGATGGTTATTGCTCTGATTGCGTATATACTTATAGCTACGCAGGAGGTTTTTGCGGTAATTCATCCTCCTCAAAAAACAGTATCACTAACAGTTACTCTTCTGGAAACTTATCTTGTGTAGGAAAAATTAGTACAACATCTGGATTTATTGCTTCAGGTTCTGCCATAATTAAAAATTGTTACTATAATGGAGCAAAAGCATCGTATGGAGCATTGGTTTCTGGAACAACATCCAATGTGTTTTCATTAAACGGTTCTGCCTCCAATCTTGGGGGGACCAGAAGTAAAACCACAGAAGAGATGAAATTGGCTGCCTTTGTAGATACCTTAAACACCGACTCCACCGTCTTTGTTTTTGACTCTACCCCTCAAGTCAACAATGGATTCCCAATCCTCAAGGGAATGAATATTGTGAAGACATTAGAGGCAAACAACATCAGGTCTAAAAGGGCTACTATTAACGGTGTCTGTAAGGAGGCAACAAACGTGAATAATGTCGGATTTGAGTACGCTCACACAGACTCTTCTACAACCTCAGAAAAAGTACTCTCTTTAAGTGAATCATTCTCAGTTTCTCTCAACAATCTAAAGGAGGGCAGCACCTACAAATATCGTGCTTTCTATGAAAAATCAGAAGGAGGAAAAGTATATGGAGATTGGGTAACATTCACTACCTCAACAGGTTGTGAAGAAACTACAGTTGACACATCCGCAACAATCTGTCAAGGAGAAGAATATGTTTTTGGAAATAAAATATTAACAGAAAGTGGCGTTTATCAAGACACTTTACTTTCCTCTGAAGAATGTGATTCCATCATCAATCTCTCACTAACAGTCTTACCAACAACAGAATTGTCAATTGAGGAAAAAATTCGCGAAGACAGCGTCTACATTTTCTATGGAGACTCAATCGCTACAGCTGGCACATACACAAAGCTAGTACCATCTGACACTGGTTGCGTCAACGTAACGCTTACTCTCACAACATTACCAGTCATAAAAATAAATGTTCTCAGCAATGATACGACTATGGGAACAGTTGAAGGTAGCACTACCTACATTCAAGACTCATCATTGACAATTTCTGCCACGCCTGCTGAGGGGTACTATTTCATGAGATGGAGCGACGACAACACAGATAATCCTCGTACAATTGTAGCATTGAAAAATATGTCTTTAACCGCAATCTTTGCAGCCCCCGTCAATCTTGAAGTATCAACTGTAGACGCATGTGGTGGAAATGTTTACGGAGGCGGGGCATTTAAACCAGGCGATTCAACAAAAATTGCTGCAACCGCTAAAGATGGTTACGAATTTGTGAAATGGAGCGACGGCGTAACAGATAAAGTTCGCACCATCAATGTTACACAAGACACAGCATTGACCGCTGTATTTGAATTGAAAACCTATTCTGTTACCGTCAACTCTAACAATGACGAAATGGGACTTGCATTGGGTAGTGGCACTTACAAATACGGAGAGACAGTCAAAATCACCGCTGTCCCGTTTGACTACTACACTTTTACGAACTGGAGCGATAATGATTCCACACCCGAGCGTTCAATCATTGTAATATCAGATGTTGAGTTGACAGCCAACTTCAAAGCCGAAAGCACAACAAATATTACACTCTGCAACAATGACAACGTGAAAGTCTACACCGAATCATTGACAATCGTTGTCAACGGCATCACCACTGAAGAAGTGTCTGTTTTCAATACACTGAGCCAATTAATCTACACTGGCAATGACGAGCGCATTTCTGTTCCAACTACTGGTGTATACCTCGTGAAAATCGAGGACGAGGTCGTCAAGGTGATTGTTGCAAAATAGGATAATAAGACATTTATGAGGAAGGGGAACTGCTTATAGTTCCCTTTTTCATTTTTTCAATTCAACTTCATTCCCAATTATTCCACTATCATTTGCAATGAACAAAATAATTTAATGAAATGAAATGGACGGAGATACACTATGCGGTATTTCAGAGGACGAAATCAACCAATATTTTCAAGACCCTATAGAGGAAATTGCAAAGAAAAAATTTACCAAGGCGGATATCTAACAATTAAAGGCTACGACGAACGAAGAGACTTATACTTGCTGGATATTCCAAACGAAGAAGTGAGAAGTGGTTTTATCCCCTTATTGGCAAGCAATTATTGCAAATCAAATTAGCTTCTACTCCCCAAACAACTCCGTTCTGCTTGCATCTAACCGCAAGAAGATGAACAACAGAATCGTGAAACCCCACAATGATGAACCCCCATAACTGAAAAACGGCAACGGAATTCCAATCACAGGCGTCAAACCAATCACCATACCGACATTGATGGCTAAGTGAAAGAAAATAATAGAGGCTACACAATAGCCATAGATTCTACTGAATAGCGATCGTTGTCTCTCTGCCAGATAAATCAACCTTAAAATAAGTATAAAAAACATACCTATCACGGCGGTTGTCCCCACAAATCCATGCTCTTCGCCCACAGTGCAGAAAATAAAATCTGTATCTTGCTCGGGAACGTATTTCAACTTCGTCTGAGTTCCATTCAAAAATCCTTTTCCTGAAAATCCACCCGATCCAATCGCAATCATAGACTGGTTGACATTGTACCCTGCTTTCTGCGGATCCCGCTCCATTCCCAAAGTTACCTTGATTCTTGTCTGCTGATGAGGCTTCAACTTGTCAAAAGCAAGGTCTGAAATATTTGAAAATGCAACAAAGCTAAGCGTTAGCAAACCTATCAAAAAGTATGTCTTCGTGCGTTGTGTAATCGAAACATACACTAAATAGAGAAACGTCACACCTATGGAAAAATAACCAACATAGGTAAAATGAAACGTCAGATGAAAAAATTTATGGATTAAATAGGCTATTACAAAAACAACTGCGTTAGCACCCAAAACGACCAAAGGAGTCTTATTGTCCCGCTTCGTATAAACTTTCACCAACACTGTAGTTACAACTACCAAAAGCAACATTACAAGAAACAACCCCAACGACTCGTTAGGAATCTCCGTCAATATCGCCACTTCTCCGAAACGTATTGAGACGACAAAAACCACCGCCAGCAAGATACATACGAAGAGAATGATTCCTGACATACCCTCTCGATAGAACACTAACAAGAATGTGCTGTAAACCAATGCAGAACCCGTCTCATTCTGCAAAATAATCAATACCATTGGCGTTAACATAATGGCAAAAGCAATCACAGCATCACTAAGCCGCTTCATCTGAAACCCGTACGAACTCATACACTTCGCCAATGCCAAACAAGTCGCAGTTTTAGCAAACTCCGCAGGCTGAAGACTTACAGGACCTAAAACAATCCACGAATGAGATCCCTTCACATCTGGAGCTATGAAAATCGTAACCAATAACAAAAGTAGCATTCCTCCATAGACAAAATAGGCAAACATATTGTAAACCTGACTGTCTAACAACAGCAAAACCAATGCCAACACTATCGAACAGCCTATCCACATCAACTGCTTGCCATAACGATACGAAATGTCATAAAAAGCGGCATCCTCAAAATTGTATGAGGCTCCATAGATACAGAACCACCCTGCTACTACCAATAAGAAATACAGCACAATAGTTATCCAATCTACATTTCTAAATACGTTATTCTGTCTTGATGGCATTCTCTTCCTTTGTTGTTTCTTTATGTTCTACCTTATTTTCTTTAGTCTCCACTGGTTTTGCCTGCTCTGTGAGCGTTGGCATCAAGTCAGCCTGTAAGATTCGATCTTCCATCCACTTTTTCCGCTTTGGGATATATCCCTTCAGATATTTCTCCATCATCAACGAAGCAATCGGAGCCGCCCACGTCGC
Organism: Clostridiales bacterium; assembly: GCA_963626555.1. GTDB lineage: Bacteria > Bacteroidota > Bacteroidia > Bacteroidales > Paludibacteraceae > UBA1181. The sequence goes on along the minus strand of CAVFXQ010000009.1, from coordinate 46,791 downwards.
ACCGAATCCACTATTTTCCACTACCACACAAATGGCAATCTTCGGATTGTCTTTCGGAGCAAATGCCATAAAGATAGAATGGTCTTTCCCATGAGGATTCTGCGCCGTTCCCGTCTTTCCACAAACAGCAACACTGTCAATTCGCGAAGCCCACCCTGTCCCCGCTTTCATCACCAACTCCATACCATCTACTATCGGACTGAAATATTGGCTATCTATCGTTGCAACATGTTTTGTCGTGAATGTCGAATCTAATTGATATCCGTCAATGTGCTTCACCAAATGAGGAACATAATAAAAACCTCGGTTGGCAATCGTTGCCGAAAGGTTTGCAATCTGCAATGGTGTCGCCAAGATTTCTCCTTGTCCGATAGAGTTGGATACAATCATCAACGACTTCCATCGTCCTTCTCCATAGATTTTGTCATACACTTTAGAATTAGGAAGATACCCTCGTTTTTCATTCGGCACATCCGCTCCTAACTTATATCCAAACCCTAACGACACGATATGATTCTTCCATGTCTCAAACGCCTCCGAAATATTCTTGTATTTTTTACTGTCCATCATCGCACGAAAGCCTGCACAATAGTAGGCGTTGCACGAGTGTTGCACAGATTGTATCAGATTCAACGGCGAAAAATGGGCATGACAACCTACAGTGAAACTACCAACGTGATAACCTTTTCGACATGGATAAGCAGTGTTCGCATTAATGATTTTCTCTTGCTCTAACGCTAAGGCATCTGCCGTTTTAAACGTGGAGCCTGGTGGATAACACGCCATCACAGGACGATCGAACAAAGGTTTATAGGGATCATTCAACAACTTATTGTAGTTACGCGAACGCTTTCGCCCCACCAACAACGATGGGTCGTAGGTCGGACTGGACACCAATGCTAAAATCTCCCCCGTTGAAGGGTCTATTGCCACAACGCTCCCAACCTTATTACGCATTAGCTCCTCCCCATACCCTTGCAATGCAATATCAATGGAAAGTGTCAAATCTTGTCCTGGCTTAGACTCAACATCCAAAGCACCTTCTTCCAAACGACCTTTCACTCGACCATGAGCATCTCTCAGAAAAATTTCAACACCTTTCTCTCCTCGCAAATATTTCTCGTATGTCAACTCAATACCATTCTGACCTGCATAATCACCCATCACATAGAAAGGATCGGAATCAATCATCTTACGATTCACCTCTCCGATAGACCCCAACAACAACGCAGCATAAGGATATTTATAGTCGCGCAACGTTCGCTTTTGCAACGAGACACCTTTGAAACGGAACAACTGCTCCTGCAACACTCCATAATCTTCCGACGACAACGAAGTCATAAACGGCTGAGGCGTAAATGGTGAATATCCGCTTCGCTTTCGCATATCTTGCATGCGCTTCACAAACTCCAATTTCGTAACATCCATCAACCTACAGAACGCAAGCGTGTCAAAGTCATGCATCTCCCTAACCACCATCATCACATCATACGACGGCTTATTGAAGACCAAAACCTCTCCGTTTCGATCCATTATCAAACCACGAGCAGGAAACTCAATCCTCTTCAGATAAGCATTGCTATCTGCCTTGTCCCTATATGTATCGTCTAAAATCTGCAAACCAAAAAGGCGTATGATATAAATCAGAACTACCAATGTAACCATTCCGCCAATCACATACCTTCTATTTCCATACGCATCATTCAGCATAACACAAAAGCTTGTCTATTCCTTTACCTTATTATTCTTCTTTCCTTTTTTACTCCCGTTTCAGCCTTTGCACCAAATAAATTAGTAATATCGTAAAAACGGAACATCCGACGGCAACAATGAAAGTACGGAAGAAATGCGCCAACGACATTGTCTCAACAAAGAAAAACGCAAGATGATGAACCAATACCAACAATGAAACATATTTCATAAACGCACCAACGCCAAAAACCCTCATCGAAGGCTCTGACTCCTCGTATATTTCGCGAGGACCGAACAATTTGTGAAAGTATGGTTTCAAGTATGCTATCAATGTCGTTGCAAAGGCATGACAACCCAACGTTCCAGAGAAAACATCCACACATAAGCCCAAGACAAAACCTAACAACAAAAGCAAATCCTTGTTGATAGACGATGGCGCTACAAGTATGAAATAGATGTAAAAATACGGGTTAATATATCCTAAAAAACATATATTATTGAGAATCAGTACCTGTAAAAGCACCAATCCTATAAATGTCAATAACTGTTTGAAAGTTCCGTTGATCATTCCATCACCTCACTTTCTTCTAAAATCTTCTTTTCGTCTGCATTTTTTAACTCAATCACATCTACATACGAAAGATTCCCAAAATCTACGGATAAAGCCACTTCAATAGAGTAAAAATTGTCTTTCCTACTACGCCACGAAACAACCTTTCCAACCAACATTCCCTCTGGGAACACCGACGAATAGGCACTCGTGCGAACGCTGTCTCCTTCGTTCACCTCAATGTAATGAGGCACTTCCTCCAATTGGGCGTAACGGATATCCCCCCCATCCCAAAATAGTGTCCCCTCTTCACTTTTACCTGCCAATTTCGCATTCATACGAGCATACGAGTTGATAATCGGCAACACTACAGAAAAATGGCTCGACACGCTACTAACGATTCCAACGACTCCCTGGTCATTAATTACTCCCATTCCATCTTTTATGCCATCCTTCCGACCTTTGTCTATCGTCAGATAATTATTGTTGAGGTTGGTCGTAGCAGACACCACATGGGCTGTACGAAAAATATAGTCTTTCTTTATAGACAGATCCTTTCGTCGCACATACGTCGTGTCGTAGCGCATCTCACTCAACTGCGAACGCAACTCCGTTATCTGTCGTTTCAAAGATGAGTTTTCGCTCGTTAGCCGTTGGTTCACCTCCCCCAACGAAAAATAGTTTTTCACCGCATCAGCATACTCATACAAAACACCAACTACCACATTACTTGAGTTAAGGAAATGGACACGCTGAAACAGACTATGATTCACAATCATAGCCAAAGACACTATCTCCATCAAAAAGAAAAGAAAAAGTGTCTTAAATTGCATCAAAAAACGTATGAGCGCACGCATGCTTCCCGACTATTTTTCTATAAATACACTACTACAGACATAAAATCAAACCACAAAGACTTCTAATTCATCTTTGTGGTTTTTTGTGTTCCTTTTATTTTTTATCTCTTCAAGAAGGAGAATTTATCCGTGTTCTTTAAGGCAACTCCCGTTCCTCTCGCAACCGCATGAAGAGGGTCGTTCGCAATGTTGAACGGAATACCAATTTTGTCAGAGAAACGCTTTGCCAATCCTCTCAACAAAGCACCGCCACCTGCCAAGTAGATACCATTGCGAACAATGTCGACATACAACTCAGGCGGTGTCTGCTCCAAGGCACTCATAATCGCCGCTTCCATCTTTGAGATTGACTTCTCTAAACAATGAGCTACCTCTTGATACGAGATAGGCACCTCCATTGGCAACGCAGTCATCTGGTTTGGTCCGCGAACAATGTATGGTTCAGGAGCCTCCTCAGGATCCAAATCCGTCAACGCAGAACCAACATTAATCTTAATCTGCTCGGCAGTACGCTCACCCACTTTAATGTTATGCTGGCGACGAACATATTCAATAATGTCCTCCGTGAGATCATCACCCGCAGTACGAATAGACTTGTTTGAAACAATACCCCCCAAAGAGATGACAGCAATCTCAGTAGTTCCACCACCTATATCAACAATCATATTGCCCTCTGGAGCCTCAACGTCAATACCAATACCGATTGCAGCAGCCATTGGCTCGTAAATCATATAAACCTCGCGACCACCTGCATGCTCGGAAGAGTCACGCACGGCACGAATCTCAACCTCGGTACTACCCGAAGGAATACATACAACAATCTTTAAAGATGGAGAAGAAAACCAACGATTGTGAGAAGTCGCCGTCTTGATCATACCCCTCATCATCTGCTCTGCAGCGTAGAAGTCGGCAATCACACCATCGCGCAACGGACGAACCGTGCGAATTCCCTCGTGTGCCTTTCCGTGCATCTGCTGCGCCTTCTCTCCTATTGCTATTAACTTATCTGTTTTGCGATCCAAGGCAACCACAGATGGCTCGTCAACTACAATCTTATCGTTGTGGATGATAATCGTATTGGCCGTTCCGAGGTCCATCGCTATCTCTTGTGTGAACGAAAAAAGACCCATAATCTAATTCTTTAAATATTTTAAAGTTAAGAACAAATTATTTCGTTGCACCCTCAAAATAAGCGTGGATAGCGGTGTCATAGTGAGAAGAAACACCGAAAGCCTCCTTAGCAAACCACTTACGAGTGTCAAGCGTCGTCTGAGCACCATTTGCGTTCAACTGGTCAAGCAATGGTTTGTACTGAGCCTTAGAAGCCACGATAACAACATCCTTGAAGTTTTTCGCTGCTGCACGAATCAACGAAATACCACCTATGTCAATTTTTTCAATGATTGATTGCTCATCAGCACCTGAAGCCACAGTGTCTTCAAACGGATATAGGTCGACAATTACAAGGTCAATTTCAGGAATCTCATACTTAGCCATTTGCGCATTGTCCTCAGGAACGTCGCGACGACCCAAAATGCCACCGAAAATTTTTGGATGCAAGGTCTTCACACGTCCACCCAGAATGGAAGGGTAAGTCGTTAGAGACTCAACAGCCTGGCAAGGCACGCCTAAAGATTCTATAAAAGCTTGAGTTCCACCCGTAGAAATCAGTTTCACTCCCTCTGCATGTAATTTACGAACAATCTCGTCCAAATTATCTTTGTGGTAAACAGATACCAAAGCAGTCTTAATTTTCTTATAATCAGCCATTTATGCTTTGTTTTTTAAATTTCTTATGTTTTTATGCACAAAGTTAACAAATAATCACCTATGAAAGAAGAAGTTAAATGAAATTTATAGAAAACCAATTATAAAAAATAAAGGTGTCTAAAGAAGAATACATATAGAATAATTTTCTTATTTTTGCATATAACAAACGTGAGAAAGACGTTGTAATATAAAATGGGCAAGCCCCGATGGACAGGGGATTTTAGAAAGGACTGAAATTTCTATAAACTATATATTAATATGAGTTTCTTATCAAACAAAAAATTGGTTATCGTTGGTGCCGCAGGTGCTATCGGTTCAACTATGGCTCAGTTGGCAGCCGTTAAAGGTTTAACGAACAATATCACTCTTTACGATCCATACTTGAAGGGTCTTGAGGGTGTTTACGAAGAGATGCGCCACTGTGGATTCGAAGGCGTAAACTTCACTTTCACTGACAACGTAGAAGAGGCTTTGACTGGTGCATCATTCATCATCTCTTCAGGTGGTGCTCCTCGTAAGGAGGGTATGACCCGTGAAGACCTTTTGAAAGGTAACGCTCAGATTGCTGCAGATTTCGGAGACAATGTAAAGAAATATTGTCCTAAGTGTGAGCACATCGTTGTTATCTTCAACCCTGCTGACGTAACAGGATTGGTAGTTTTGGTTAAGTCTGGTTTGGCTCCTGAAAGAGTAACTACTTTGGCTGGTTTGGACTCTACTCGTTTGCAGAGTGAGTTGGCTAAATATTTCAACATTCCTCAATATGCAGTTAGCGGTTGTGCTACATTGGGTGGACACGGCGAAAAGATGGTTCCTGTTACTTCTGACGTTTTAGTTATGGGCAAGCCTCTTGCTAAATACAACATCCCTGCAGAAAAGTTCGAGGAAATCAAGCAAAAGACTATCCAAGGTGGTTCTAACATCATCGCTCTTCGCGGTCGTTCTTCTAACCTCTCTCCAGCATACGTTGCTATCGAAATGATCGAGGCTGCAATGGGAGGAAAGAAATTCACTTTGCCTGCAGGTTGCTTCGTAAAAGACGGAATGTACGGCTACAAGAACGTATGTATGGCAATGAAGTCTACTATCGACGAGAATGGTGTTTCTTACACTGAGGCCAACCTTTCAGCTGATGAGAAGAAGTCTTTGGACGCTTCTTACGAACACCTTTGCAAGATGCGTGATGAGGTTATCTCTATGGGTGTTCTTCCTGCAATTGAGGATTGGAAGAAGTACAACTCTAACCTCTAATCTTTTCACATCGAATTCTTACATAAGAACAAGATAGAGAAAAGCGTAGTCAATTTGGCTACGCTTTTTTGCTCTCCATTCATCACAAATATTATAATTTTGATTGGAGCAGAAAAAAAGAACAGTCCGCCAAGTTAACCACACTTGGCGGACTGCTTATCTCTTTTACTTTGTCAAAGCTGCTTTACTGTTGACAGTTTCAATTTCTTCCTTTAAGTCAATTTCATTACCCTTTCCATCTACAAACCTATATTGTAGAAACGGAAGTGCTTCAGATGGTAGAATATCAAAAGAGGCTTTGTAAGTACGTTTCCATTTCCACTTTAACGTGAAAAATGGTACACCTTGGGTTAGATAGGCATAAACATACGGATGAACAAAGAGTTTAAACTCTTTCGTATTCAATGTGTTAACTAAATAATCAATCTTATTTTCGAGTGCATCGACAAACAGGATTGAAGGTTGTGCTACGCCTTTCCCATAGCACGTGGGACACACCTCCTCGGTGTCGACGTGCATCTCTGGACGCACACGTTGGCGTGTTATCTGCATAAGACCAAACTTGCTCAATGGCAGAATATTGTGTTTAGCACGATCATGCGCCATATTCTCCTTCATACGGGCGAAGAGGGCATTACGATTTTCCACCTTCATCATATCAATGAAATCAACTACGATAATGCCACCTAGATCTCTGAGCCTCATTTGTCTTGCAAGCTCATCTGCAGCTGCGAGATTCACCTCAATGGCATTTGACTCTTGATCGTTTCCTGCCCGAGACTTATTTCCACTATTGACATCCACCACATGCATAGCTTCCGTCTTTTCAATAATCAAATAGGCACCACTTTTGAACGAAACGGTACGTCCAAACGAAGATTTCAGTTGCTTGGTTATTGCGAAATGATCGAAAATAGGTAAATCTCCTTTATAAAGCTTTACAATATTTTTTCGATCAGGAGCGATCAACCCAACGTAATCTGATATTTCACGATATACCCCCTCGTCGTTCATATAAATACTCTCGAACGAAGGGTTAAAAATATCCCTCAATAGGCTTACCGAGCGATCCATCTCTTCGAAGAGAAGCTTGGGCAGTTTCTGGTCTTGTTTAATCTGCGAAATGGCATTATTCCAGCGAGACATCAAATAGTCAATTTCAGCAACGAACTCTTTTTTCTCAATCCCCTCAGCCACAGTTCTAATGATAGCACCGAAACTAGGAGGAAGAATTTCCTCCATGATCTTTGTGATGCGCTTACGCTCTGCAGCAGATTTTATTTTCTGGGATACAAAAACACGACCTGAAAAAGGGATTAACACAAGAAACCGTCCTGCGAAAGAAATCTCGGCCGTCAGTCGCGGACCCTTAGTAGAGATAGGTTCTTTAGCTATCTGCACCAATATCTCTTGTCCCTGTACTAATACATCGGAAATTGATCCACGTTTTGAGATTTCTGAATCTACTACATACTCAGCCAAAGAAAGTCCTTTATGTCCCGACCGTAGAGCTTTGGATAATTTTGCGAAGGATTGGAATTTCGGTCCAATATCCTGATAATGAAGGAAAGCACCTTTATCGAAACCCACGTCAACGAATGCAGCATTGAGTCCTGGCATTATCTTCTTGACCCTTGCAAGGTAGACATCGCCCACAGAGAATTGAGACACTCTACTTTCCTCGTTAAACTCAACTAAACGCTTATCTTCCAACAAGGCGATTGACATCTTAGATGCATTGACATCAATTACTAATTCGCTATTCATTACAATAAGTTTTTACATAGAGAACGCCTCTGCGTTCCTCTTTTTAATTCCAAAAAAAGAACAAACTCAAGAATATTCCTAAGCTTGTTCTTTGTCTCTTGCGCATATAGACTGCAAAAAACCTTAAGAATTACTTCTTCTTATGACGGTTCTTCTTTAATCTCTTCTTGCGTTTGTGAGTAGACATTTTATGTCTCTTTCTCTTTTTTCCGCTTGGCATGGTTATAAAAATTTTTAGGTTTATAATTATGAAAAGTTATTTCTGCGATCGCTGTTCCACAAACGCGGAAGACTTCAAAATTTACTTTTGACTCGCGTCTATATCGCTTACTTTCGACATAAAAGTTTTAGCAGGCTTGAACGCGGGAATCTTATGTGCAGGAATTCGGATAGAAGTACCTTTCGAGATGTTACGAGCCGTTTTCTCTGCCCTTTCCTTGATAATGAACGACCCAAAGCCTCTTAAAAAGACCTCTTCACCTCCTATCATCGCCTTCTTGACCTCTTCCATAAACGACTCTACAATCGTCAACACTTCAATTTTGTCGATGCCAGTCGATTTCGCGATTTCATTTACAATTTCCGCTTTAGTCATCTTGCTAAACTGTTAATTTTTATGTTTTTATACTTAGTTTCAACAATATGCAAATATAAGGCTTTTTTAAGGATTAGAAACAGACAATAGCAAAAATTTTCTTACTTTTGAAAATCAACTCTTTACGAAATTCTTGTTTTATCATCCGATAAACCACTTTCTATGGACACTTTTTTCAGCGACAAAATCATTCGCTGGTATCAACTCAACAAGCGAGATCTCCCTTGGAGAGACATTTCCGACCCCTACAAAATATGGGTCTCAGAGGTGATACTCCAACAAACTCGCATTGCTCAAGGTTACAACTACTACCTTCGTTTTATAGAAAAATTTCCAACAATAGCCTCTCTCGCCAGCGCATCAGAAGATGAGGTACTACTTGTTTGGCAAGGATTAGGTTACTATTCCCGCGCACGAAACATGCACTCCGCCGCAAAACAAATAATGGAAAAGTTTAACGGTTCATTTCCATCCACTTACAAAGAAATTCGGTCGTTGAAAGGTGTTGGTAATTATACAGCAGCAGCGATAGCCTCCTTTGCCTTTCATCTACCATACGCTGTGTTGGATGGTAATGTATTTCGTGTCCTTTCTCGTTTTTTTACAATCAAAACACCTATCGACACAACAGCTGGAATAAAAGAATTTCAAACATTGACGCAGGAACTAATGGACAAAAAACACCCTGAACTATACAACCAAGGTGTGATGGATATTGGTGCGACTATTTGTCTTCCACAAAATCCACTTTGTAGGGAGTGTCCTCTCTCAGAAAACTGTTTAGCGGCCGACCAGAATTGCCAAGCAGACTACCCCGTGAAATCAAAGAAAATTCAAACAAAGGATCGTTATTTTGTCTATTTCGTTGTTAATGAAAAAGGCACCTATTATCTGCATCGAAGAGATAATAAAGATATATGGGCAGGACTTTATGAATTTCCCTTGATGGAATTAGCCTCAACTTTTGAAGAAAGTAAAGATTTTCCATCTATAATGACATTCTTTAAAAAAGAATTTGTAAATATCACGATAGAGTCAATTTCAGCAGAAATGAAGCACGTTCTGACCCATCAGACCTTGCACGCATGGTTTTTCACAGGTTCGGCAAAACTGGCTCATAACAATGACAAATATATACAAGTGAACCGTGATGAAATTGAGAATTACGCCGTTTCTAAGTTGACCAATCGCTATTTAGAGAGCCATAAATAGACTATCTTTGTAACAAAGGAATGAATATGAGCGAAGAACAAAAATACATATCCTCGTTTGACAAATATATTCGGGAGGCGAAACCCAGTCAACAAAAGAGCGCAACTAACTGGCAAACTGCCATTGGATTGCAGGCTGTTGATGGGTTGAGACCTTCATCCTATTTGATAGACATCGCTCATAAAAACATAGAAGGTGAAATTTCGATTGAGGAGAGTCAACAGTTGATCGACTCCTATTATAAAAGTAAGGCATCGCGAACCCCACAAGAGGAGGAGGAAGAAGAAGCCGACAAAGTTTCTGCTAACATTGCGAAAATCTTGTCAACGTCCACTTTTGCATTCAACGCCAACGGCTACATATCCCTTCATCGACGCATCTTCGAAGGAGTGTTCAAGCACGCTGGAGAAGTTCGGAATTACAACATCACTAAAAAAGAGTGGGTTTTAGACGGCGACACAGTCATCTACCTCAACTGGGAAGACTTGCACCAAGCTATTGAGTGGGATCTCAATCAAGAGAAATCCTTTAGATATAAGGGATTAACGGTTGACGAACAAATTGAACACATTGCAAATTTCGTAGCTGACCTGTGGCAAATCCATGCATTTAGAGAAGGGAATACAAGAACGACTGCCGTATTCACCATTCAATATCTTCGCACAATGGGCTTCAACGTCAACAAGATGTTTGCACTCCACTCGTGGTATTTTCGCAACGCATTGGTTCGAGCCAACTATCGCAATATTCAGAAAGGAATAGAATACAGCCCTAATTTCTTAGTCCGATTCTTTCGAAATCTTCTTTTGGGCGAGAAATGGGATTTGAGAAACCGCTACCTACACATTAATGCCAACGAAGAATGGGCTGAGCAGAAAGAAATTACCGATTAGGCATTTCTCTTCCTGATAATGTCGATAAACAACTGATGCACAGCGACATCCTCATTCAACTCGGGGTGAAACGAGGTTACCAACTGATTGCCTTGACGAGCCGCCACAATATGGCCATCCACTGTTGACAACACTTCGACGCCTTTGCCTACCGACTCAATGTATGGCGCACGGATAAAGGTCATTGGCACTTTATGGTCAATCCCCTTTACTTCAGCCTCTGTAAAAAAACTGCCCAACTGCCGACCATACGCATTTCTGCGAGTGGTAATATCCATTGTGTTAAAACGATCCTTCTCCTCGCCTACCACATGCGCAGAGAGCAAGATCAGTCCGGCACACGTTCCATACACAGGCAAACCTGCCTCTATATCTGCCTTGATATTTTTTCGCAAGCCCAACTCGTTGAGTAACTTCAACATCGTCGTACTCTCTCCTCCAGGTAAAATCAATCCATCTTTCTCCTTTCCCCAGTCCGCCGCCTGTCGAACCTCAAACGACTCTACTCCTATTTTATCCAATATCTGACGATGCTCACGAAAATCCCCTTGCAAAGCCAAAACTGCTATCTTCATATTTTTATGTATTTACTCAAACAATATGTTAATTATTGATTTTGTTTTTAAAGAACGGAGAACCTTCTATTAGTTCTCCGCCCACCCAGAAATTATAACGTCATCAGAAAAATCTATTTTCCTCTTTCTGCCATTAAGAGTTCTATTTCATGCTCATTGATGCCAACCATCGCCTCACCTAAGTCCTCACTCAACTCGGCCAATACTTTAGGATCGTTATAGTTTGTTACTGCCTTCACAATAGCTGCGGCACGCTTTGCAGGATTTCCACTCTTGAAGATACCACTACCCACAAAAACGCCTTCTGCACCAAGTTGCATCATCAAAGCAGCATCGGCAGGAGTTGCGACACCACCCGCTGCGAAATTCACTACTGGCAATTTACCATGCTCATGAACATACTTCACCAACTCGTATGGAGCCTGCAATTGCTTAGCAGCCTCAAAAAGTTCATCCTCGCTCAAAGAAACTAAGCGTCTCATCTCGCTTTGAATCAAACGCATGTGAGTAACCGCTTGAACGACATCGCCCGTTCCAGGTTCACCCTTCGTACGAATCATCGTTGCACCCTCAGCAATACGACGGAGTGCTTCACCTAAGTTTTTCGCACCACAAACGAAAGGAACATCAAACTTTGTTTTGTCAATATGGAAAACATTGTCCGCAGGAGACAACACCTCACTCTCATCGATATAGTCAATCTCAATCGCCTGCAAGATCTGCGCCTCAGCAATATGACCGATACGAACCTTTGCCATCACTGGAATAGAAACAGCCGCTTGTATTCCTTTTATCATCTTTGGGTCGCTCATACGAGAAACACCACCTGCCGCACGAATATCCGCTGGAATTCTCTCCAACGCCATTACAGCACATGCACCTGCCTCTTCAGCTATTCTCGCCTGCTCGGGTGTCGTAACATCCATGATAACGCCACCCTTCAACTGTTCCGCCAAATCACGATTTAATTTTTGTCTGTCGTTTGCCATAATCATTGTATTTTTATTTTATTTATTTTTTTATAAATTATCATATTGAGTTTTAGTTGATATGTACACAACCTTATTTTCCAACTTTAATTATTGACGATTAGAATTTCTGAACTCACTTGGCGGACAACCTCTCATCTGCTTGAAGAATTTTGTAAACTGTGCCTGCGAGGAGAATCCAAATTTATAAGCCACTTCCTGCATGTTTTTGTTGTCGCTTTTGAGTTCCACTTCGATCTCTTGAATCAAGTGGTCGCGAATCAGATCTTTCGGTGAACGCCCCACCACCTTTTTGGTCACCTCAGCCAAATAGCGAGTACTAACATTGAGTTTATCAGCATAAAAAGCGACATCGCTATTCTCTTTGCCATGAAGCATAATCTCGCTCATCAGTTTGTTGTAGAGTTCCACCAAGTGAGTTGAAACCATCCGTTTGCCAGCGTGATTGAGCAATCTACCGCCATGACCCAATTTCATATCCAACGAATAAATCACCAATCGGTTGACATATTCTCGCGCTTTCGAGACTGCCGTTTGAAGGTCAGTCCCCGTTGAAAGAAAAGTAGCGATAGCCGCTGAGAAAGCACCACTCACACCATGCGAGTTTCTCTCAATGATACCAGGAGATGAGAAATAGGTTGGCTCATCGCTTCCGTATCTCACCAGAACATCAGTATGTCGGTCACCCATCGCACTTGGACTCTGTAATAGAACGGCATTACACCCTTGATCTACAAGCAGTTGAGCCACCTCAACCATAGCATCCTCACTCTCAATTTTTCGATTGAGTAGATAGGAAGCGGCCTCACTCTTCAGATTCACCACAGAGCAAAGAGGGAATAGATTCTTTTTCAATATACTAAGCGTCCAGCGATCCATAAGGACATCACCGTGAATAGAAACAATTCCAGGATCGCACACCACAAAGCGAGGTTGGTAGTGCTTCAAGAGACTTGAAATGGAAAGGATGGAAGCTTCATTGCGAAGCAGACCCACTTTCACCACCTTAGGAGCAAGGTCTTCCATCACAGCGCGAATCTGTTGCTCAACGATTTCAACAGGAAGGTCGAACACCTCCTGAATACCCACTGTATTCTGTACCGTCACTGCGGTGATAGCAGAGGCAGCGTAGCCTCCCAACGACGAGATTGTCTTGATATCCGCTTGGATTCCAGAGCCGCCGACACTGTCGGATCCCGTAATCGTCAAGATAGGTTCACAATTCATCGTTTTCTTCATCTCAAAACACTTTTACACGTCAGAACACACGACATTACACTCTGTCTATCAAATAATTACGCTAAACAAACACGACACAAAGCCTCATTCGTCAGTCTTTTCTTGAAGACGATGCAAAAGAAGAATTTTATTTTTTAACAGCAAATTTTTGTTCCTATTTTGACAAAGAATGGGGGGAAAGGGGAAAAGAATTGATACTATTGCTGTCCGCTAAATATCCGAACAGCGAGAAAAACCGTCCGCAAGGCCAGTAAATAGGTGTTGCGGATGGAAATTTTAAAAGCGCCCTTGTTTTTTATGCTTGAAAAAGTTTTAGCGGACAGCAATAGTTAAATTTATTCTTCACCCCTCAACCTTCCACTCCCCCAAACTATGCGTTTCCCTATCGAATGTAATTCCAACCTTCACAATTGGATAGTGGTACAAATCAAAACGGTCTGAATATCGCTTCAAGACAATCTGCTTCAGCGCATCATCGGCAGATTGATTCATCTAAAAGAGGCGCACCAGATATCTCATCGATGCGCCCACTGTTCAATAAGTTAGAAACTTTTGCAAATGTTTTTTATTTATTTGAGATATAGTCGACCAACCATTTGCCGACTTCACTCGTCTTGTATTTCTTTGCTCCTTCAAGGGCAAGATCCTCTGTTACAACAGCAGCGTTCAATGATGCTGCTACTGCCTCACGAATCAATGCTCCCTCAGCCTTTGCATTGAATGCATACTCGAACATCATAGCGGCCGAAAGAACTGCTGCCAATGGGTTGGCAATGTCTTTTCCTGCTGCCTGTGGGTAACTTCCGTGGATTGGCTCAAACAAACTTGTATGCTCTCCTACTGATGCAGAAGCCAAAAGTCCCATTGAACCTGCGATCACACTGGCCTCGTCTGTCAAGATATCACCAAATGTGTTCTCAGTTACCATAACGTCGAAGAACTTAGGGCAACGAACCAACTGCATTGCAGCATTATCAACAAACATATAGTCTGTCTTTACCTCTGGATAGTTTTTCTCCATCTCTTGTCCACGCTCTCTCCAAAGTCTTGAAGACTCCAACACGTTTGCCTTATCAACGATAGTCAGGTGTTTTCTTCTTCTCATAGCATACTCAAAAGAAAGTTTCAAGATACGGTCTACCTCTTTTTGGCTGTAGATACAAGTATCGTATGCAACAGTTCCGTTCTCCTTACGGCCCTTCTCTCCGAAATACATACCACCTGTCAACTCACGAACGCAGAGGAAATCTGCACCGTCAACCAACTCCTCTTTCAATGGAGAAGCTTTAACAAGCGATTTATAAGTTTCAACTGGACGAAGATTGGCGTAGAGACCTAATTTCTTACGCATAGCGAGCAAACCTTGCTCAGGACGCACTTTTGAAGTTGGGTTGTTATCGTAACGAGGATCACCAACAGCACCGAAAAGCACTGCGTCAGACTTCATACAAAGCTCGTGAGTAGAATCTGGGTAAGCATCACCGTATTTGTCAATTGCACACGCACCAACAAGAGCAGTATCGTATGTCAACTCGTGGTTGAACTTCTTTGCGATAGCTTTCACAACATCAAGGGCAACGCCAACCACTTCTGGTCCGATACCGTCGCCTGGTAAAACTGCAAGATTTAGTTTCATTATTTCTCTTCTATTAAGTTTAACATTTTCTCTGTTGCTTGGATGGCAGCCTCAGTCTGGTCGGCATCCAATCCATGAGTCTTGAACACACGGTCTTTGAATTTCCAAGTAATCGTCGTATGCACAAGTGCATCCGTCTTTCCCCCTGGTGGAATGATTACAGCATAGTCTATCAATTCCGGCGTCGGCTTGCCTAATTGTTTGTAGATTTTCCACAATGCCTTCGAGAACGCATCATACTGACCATCCCCTGGAGCTGTAGTCTGATAGACCTCACCTTCCACTTCAATCTTCACAGTAGCAACTGGACGTAAGCCATGAGTGAGAGAAAGGGAATAGTTAATCATTCTAATCTTTTGTTTTTCAACAGGATGCTTCAACACATCCGATATGATATATGGTAACTCGTCCTGAGTGACAATTTGCTTCTTGTCCCCCAATTCGATGATACGTTTCGTCACTTTATCCATAGACTCTTCGTCTAACACAATGCCCAATTCCTCAATATTCTTGCGGATATTGGCTCTTCCAGACACTTTACCAAGCGCATACTCGCGCTGTCTACCAAACCGTTCTGGAAGGAGTGCGTTGACATAAAGGTCGCCTTTGGAATCACCGTCAGCATGAACTCCAGCACACTGAGTGAAAACATTGTCTCCGATAATTGGCTTGTTATTCGGAATACGAACGCTGGAATAAGTCTCAACTAATTTGCTGATTTGATATATTTTATCTTCTCTGATTTGAGTTTTGATATTGAGTTGGTCGTGTAAAACGGCTACAACACTTGTCATCGGAGCATTTCCTGCTCTCTCTCCCAAACCATTCACAGTGGTGTGCAACCCCTGAATGCCTGCACTCGCCGCCATAAAGACATTCCCCAAAGCAAGGTCGTAATCATTATGTGCGTGAAAATCAAAATGATAATTCGGATAACGACTCACCATATCCTTGCAAAATTCATACGTTTGGCAAGGATTCAGAATACCCAAGGTATCGGGCAACATTACTCTTTTAACAGGTAAATCGGCAATCGCATCAAGATATTCATAAACATAATCACGAGAGTGAATCATACCATTGCTCCAATCTTCCATATAAAGATTGACAGCGATGCCGTGCCTATGCGCCTCCAGAACAGCATCTCGCACATCAGCAATGTGCTGTGCAGTAGTTTTGCGCAACTGACCCTCTACATGTTTCTTTGACCCTTTCGTAAGGAGGTTCATCACTTTACAGCCCACCTTTTCAATCCATTCGAGGGAAGTGCCTTTATCTACAAAAGCCAACACCTCTACACGGTCGAGATAACCTGCCACCTTCGCCCAATCGGCTATGCGCTTCACCGCATCAAACTCACCCGCAGAAACCCGGGCGGAGGCAACCTCCACCCGGTCTACACCCAATGTTTCCAATAACATTTGGGCTATGCCAAGCTTTTCATGCGGAGCGAAAGAGACACCGGAGGTCTGTTCCCCATCACGAAGGGTTGTGTCCATTATCTCCATTGCGACTCCTCTCTACTTATTTATGTTTTTCCTCGTACTCTTCAATCAACGACTTCTTGCTCAACAAGTAATCGATGTCATCATAACCATTCATCAGACACTCCTTCTTGTAGGCATTGATCTCAAATTTCTCACTCTTGCCAGTAGCCAAATTTGTAACTGTCTGATTAGGCAAGTCTACCTTCACCTCCATTTTAGGATTTGCCTTGATGCTTGCGAAGAGTTCAGCGAGGAACTGCTCTGAAACAACAACTGGCAACACAAAGTTGTTCAACTCGTTGTTCTTGTGTATATCGGCGAAAAAACTTGAGATTACGACACGGAATCCATATCCTGCGATAGCCCAAGCTGCATGTTCACGGCTACTTCCACTACCGAAATTCTTTCCTGCAACGAGGATGCAACCGCTATAGGTTGGGTCGTTCAAAACGAAACTCTTGATTGGGTTTCCATCTTTGTCATATCTCCAGTCACGGAAGAGGTTGTCACCAAATCCAGCTTTGTCTGTTGCTTTCAAAAAACGAGCTGGAATGATCTGATCGGTGTCCACATTCTCTAATGGCAGAGGAATGCAGCTACTCGTGATTATATCAAATTTTTGTTTCATTGTTTTTCTCTTTTGTGGTTTTCGACTTAAATCAATGTACGTGGATCGGTGATAACACCTGTAATGGCTGCAGCAGCCGCTACCAATGGACTAGCCAAAACGGTGCGCGCACCTGGACCCTGACGACCCTCGAAATTACGGTTTGAAGTAGAAACGCTCAACTTCCCTGCTGGGATCTTATCGTCGTTCATAGCCAAACATGCTGAACACCCTGGTTGACGAAGTTGGAATCCCGCTTCCTCGAAGATCTTATCCAAACCTTCTTCTCTAATCTGCTTATCAACCATCCATGATCCTGGCACCAACCAACAAGTGATATTCTCTGCCTTCTTCTTTCCCTTCACAATAGAAGCGAAAGCACGGAAGTCTTCGATACGACCGTTGGTACATGATCCACAGAACACATAGTCAACTTTCTTGCCTAAGAGGCTGTCTCCAGGAGCGAATCCCATATAGTCCAAACTCTTCTTGAAAGAGATTTGACCTGCCGCATCAATAGTGTCCAAAGTAGGAATATGTTGAGAAATACCCATACCCATACCTGGATTTGTTCCATAGGTAACCATTGGTTCAATATCCGCAGCATCAAAATTGATCTCCTTGTCAAATACTGCATCATCTCCACTCTTCAATGTTCTCCAGAATGCAACGGCTTTATCCCAGTCAGCACCCTTAGGAGCATATTCACGACCCTTCAAATACTCAAATGTTGTCTCGTCAGGAGCGATAAATCCTCCACGAGCACCCATCTCGATAGTCAAGTTGCTAAGGGTCAAACGACCTTCCATCGTGAGGTTCTTCACAACAGACCCTGAGTATTCTACAAAATAACCTGTAGCACCCGAGGTTGTCATCTTACTCATGATATAGAGAGCAACGTCTTTTGCAGTTACACCTTTCTTCAACTCGCCGTTGATGTTGATTCTCATCGACTTTGGCTTTGATTGAAGGATACATTGGCTCGCCATTACCATCTCAACCTCAGAAGTACCGATACCGAATGCAACAGCACCCATAGCACCATGAGTTGAAGTATGAGAGTCTCCACATACAATGGTCATTCCTGGCAAAGAAAGGCCACGTTCTGGACCAACCACATGAATCACACCATTATGATCGTTCAACATTCCGAAATGAGTCAAACCGAAGTCTGCAGCATTCTTAGCAAGCGTGTCAACCTGCTTTCTTGAAACAGGATCCTCTATAGGCTTATCCTGATCATGCGTAGGCGTGTTGTGATCTGGCATACAAAAAATCTGCTTAGGACGGAAACATTTCAGTCCTCTTTCGCGCATGCCCGTAAAAGCCTGTGGAGAGGTAACCTCATGACAGTAAAGGCGGTCGATATAGAGTTGCGTAGGACCGTCGACTACTTGAGAAACCACATGTGAATCCCAGATTTTATCGAATAACGTGTTCATATTGGTTAGAAATTATACAGTATAAACTCTTATTATATTAGGACAATATTATCTTACATAAATTTGTTGAGCGCATCAACGTAGGCCTGAAGAGAACCTTCGACAATGTCTGTGCTTGCTCCGAATCCAAAGTAGACGTGTCCATCACATTCCACCTGCATGTGTATTTTCGCCACATCATTGCTTCCCTTATTGATTGATTGGATGGTGAATTCGCTGAGTGTCATCTTCTTGTCCAAAATCTTCTTTAGTGCATTGATAGTGGCATCTACCGGACCATTACCTGTTGCCACGGCCGTTTTCTTCTCACCGTGAACAGTCAAGCCCAAATCTGCCGTATGCTCAACATCTTTACCTGCGTTGACACGGAGATAGTCTATCTCTATAGCCTTTCCGCCATCTCCTCTCGCACCCATCAAGATACGAATGTCATCGTCGTGAATCTCCTTCTTCTTATCCGCCAAGACAAGGAACTCTTTGTATATCTCATCCAACTTCTCGTCGCTGACAGTGTACCCCATCACGTTGAGACGGTGGCGAAGAGCGGCACGACCGCTTCGAGCCGTTAAGACAATCAAGTTATTGTCTATACCAACATCCTTTGGATCCATAATCTCGTAGGTGCAAAGGTTCTTCAACACACCATCTTGGTGAATTCCAGACGAATGAGAAAAAGCATTCCGACCGACGATAGCCTTGTTCATCTGGATAGGCATGTTCATCAAATTAGAAACGATGCGACTTGTATGATAAATCTGCTTCGTATCAATTTCCGTGTCTATATTCAAACCTTTGTGGCATCGGAGAGCCATCACAACCTCCTCCAAAGAGGTGTTACCTGCACGCTCGCCCACTCCATTGATTGTAACCTCGACCTGACGTGCACCTGCCAAGACACCCGCCAAAGTATTAGCCGTCGCCATACCTAAATCATTGTGGCAGTGAGTTGAGATTGTAGCCTTATGTACTCCATCAACATGCTCCATCAAGTATTGTATCTTAGCGGCAAACTCCTGAGGAAGACAATAACCCGTAGTGTCGGGAATATTGACAACCGTAGCGCCCGCCTTGATGACAGCCTCAACCACACGAGCCAAATATTCATTGTCTGTGCGTCCTGCATCCTCGCAATAAAACTCCACGTCCTCAACATATTTCTTAGCATACTTAGTCGCTGCAATTGCACGCTCTAAGATATCCTCCCTATTGGAGTTGAATTTATAGCGAATATGTTGGTCGGACGTACCGATACCCGTATGTATTCGTTTACGTTTGGCATACTGCAACGCTTCGCTCGCTACGTCAATGTCTTTTTGAACACTACGAGTAAGCGCACAAACGACAGGGTTAGAAACGACCTTTGATATTTCGACCACTGAGTTGAAATCGCCCGGACTTGAGATAGGGAAACCCGCCTCTATCACATCGACGCCCAAAGCCTCCAATGCACGTGCAACCTCTATCTTTTCCACTGTGCTCAGTTGACAACCAGGCACTTGCTCACCATCTCTCAGGGTAGTGTCGAATATATATAATCTGTCTGCCATTATAGTATGTTTTTTTGTTATTCGTTATTCATCGTTCAACTTATGCGTTCTCTGTCGTCATCGGACACAGAAACAAAAAAAAACCTCTCTCACAGGGGAAGTGAGAAAGGCTTTGTCTCTATCTTTTTTTAGCATACATTCCTCACTTCCTCAAGCAACGCAAGAGAAGCAACAAGGAAATAATGTTAATATTTGAAATTCTGTAATCCATAACAATACGCACTCATTTCGCTGTGTCTACTGTATTATATTAGTCTTTTCAGACATTAGGGAACGTCAAACTCCCTAACTCTATTTTTTAGTAGTGCGAAATTAATGCGTTTCGCGCTTATCTGCAAATTTTTCAGAATAAATTTACTATTTCACCACTGTTCCCGTATTGCCGCCAATCTGACCTGCCTCGGTGATGACAACCTCTTTTACACCAGCATCAATGGCTGCGAAGGCATTCTCTAATTTTGGAATCATTCCACCTTGGATAATCTCCTGTTCTACATACTTTACGAACAAATCTTTTGTAATCTCAGGAATGACACTATCATCATCGTTGGCATCCATTAAAACGCCCTTCTTCTCAAAACAATAAACCAACGTAACATCAAAATGCTTGGCTAATGCTTTAGCCGCCTCCCCTGCAATCGTATCGGCATTGGTATTCAACAAATTACCCTTCTTGTCATGTGTGAGTGGAGCCAAAACAGGAACAACCCCTTTTTTAATCAAATCGGAGAGTAAGTCGGCATCCACCTTCTTCACATCACCCACAAAACCATAGTCGACATCCTTGACTGGTCTTTTATCCGACTGCATATAGTTCATATCAGCTCCTGTCAGTCCTAAAGCATTAATATTCAAGGCTTGAAGTTTAGCGACGATCGTCTTATTGACTAAACCGCCATAAACCATAGTAACCACACGAAGCATATCAGCATCAGTAATACGACGACCATTCACCATCTTACTTTCAATTCCCAACTGAGTAGCCAATGCCGTAGCAGAACGACCCCCTCCATGCACCAATACTTTATACCCTTCTATCTTTGAGAAACGCTCAAGGAGAGCGGTCAAAGTATCTTGCTCTTCGACAATCTTACCGCCAACCTTTATTAAAGTCAATTTTTCCATTTTGTTTTCTAATATGATAGTATGAAAAGAGAAAGACCGCAGCACCTCATTAATACAAGGAGCGACGGTCTGTTTTTACTTACATGAAAACGCTCACCTCATTCTTATTTGTTCTTCAACAAATCACGAATTTCAGTTAACAACAACTCTTCTTTAGAAGGCGTAGGTTCTGGAGCTGGAGCAGCAGGAGCCTCTTCTTTCTTCTTCAAGGAGTTAAGCAACTTGATGAATAAGAAGATACAGAAAGCGACGATAATGAAATCAAACAACACCTGGAGAAAATTACCAAAACTCAACACCGCAACACCTGCCTCCTGTGCCTTTGCCAGCGTATCATAAATTTCCACTTCACGACCACCTAACTGAACGAACCAGTTGGTAAAATCAACGCCACCCGTCGCCAACGAAATCAAAGGCATAAAAATATCTGAAACCAACGAAGTAACGATCTTGCCGAAAGCACCACCGATGATCACACCGACTGCCATATCGATTACATTACCACGAACTGCGAACTCTTTGAACTCTGACAAAAATTTACTCTTCATTTTCTTTCGTATTTATTTTTCTTTACTCGTTTTCCCTACAAAAATAGTCTTTTTTGATAGAGAGACAAACAACACATTTTATTTATTCAATCCAAGAGCTTCTATTATTTCACTCTTTATGAAGGGCTTGATTTCATCAAAAGGGACGACGAAAGAAGGATCTCCGTAGCAATAAGGGGCGATAGCGTATATTCCGTAATTGAAAACCGCTCCTTCCGCGGTGAAATACGGACAATTAGTAGGCACTCCCACTGGCTCAATGATTATCTCTTCCAATTCTTTGTCTGAAATCGGCGTCTTTCCATCCTCAGAAAAGAACAACTTCAAATACTTCACCATCAACTTTTTAAATGATCTTGACTGAGTGTCCTTGAAACAATCCCATGAGATTCTCTGCAAAGAATTTTTCAAGAAAGTAGTTCCGACGCAACCATACGAACCGTGAGCTGCACCACGAGGAAATTCGTAACCACTTGAAAGGAACGACACAAAATTGTGATTGTCTGCTACTTTTCTTATTTCCAAACCATATTCTTCTCTATCCTTAAAAGAAGAGGCGTATACGTCTTCAACAAAAGCAGACACCTTATTTATGTCTTTCTCCCCAAGAATGGATTTTCCTTCGTTTGAACATAAAATAGTGTTAACCACATAATTACGAATAGTATCTGCCAAAACCGAATTGTCATTTGACATGGGATACTCGAAATATAGTACATAATTCGTTGAATCTCCCTCGTTGGTCATATCAGGCACTTTATTAACTATACGAACAGAATCTACAAGCAAAAGCCCCGACTCAGACGATAGAGATTCTTCTACGACAACCGCCTTAACAGTGTCTATTTCAGCCAATTCAGTGCTATCAATCTCTGAAGACTGACCGTTTTCAATGTTTTTTGAGCTACATGAAAAAAGAGACATTGTAGCCACTAATAGAAATAAGTTCGATATTTTTTTCATAATTCTAATTTTATGGTGCAAAAAAAAGATATTCTTAGTTAATTTACAAATTAAAAAAGATAGTGTCTTTTTAGCGTTGAAATGAACAGAATAAACTATCAAAGAAAATTAGACCGACTAATTGAGTCTTACTCTGGGACTGACGAACCTCCTACATTACTGTTGCATTGTTGCTGCGGTCCGTGCAGCAGCTACACCTTAGAGTATCTATCAGAACACTTCCAAATCACTGCTTTTTTCTACAATCCAAACATCGCTCCTGTAGAAGAATATGAGCATCGATTCTCGGAGTTTCGTAGGCTAATCAGCGAGATGCACACTAAATATCCTATCACCATCATTGAAGGTGAGTATCGTCCCAATGTCTTCTATGAGGCTGTCAAAGGATTGGAAAAGGAGCCTGAATTGGGCGAACGTTGCTTTGTATGCTATCGGTTGAGAATGGAACGAGCAGCCTATCTTGCACAAAAATTCAATTGTGACTATTTTACGACGACACTAAGCATCAGTCCGAAGAAAAACGCAGATAAAATCAACGAGATAGGAGAGTCATTGTCAGAAATCTACCATGTGAAACATCTCCCATCTGATTTCAAACGAAAGAAAGGCTATGAACGATCAATTGTCATCACTCGCGAACATCAAATCTACCGTCAAGACTATTGCGGATGTATTTTCTCTATGCGAAATATTTCTCTACACCATACGAAATAGCAAAAGAAGTGGAGACTGACCAACTCGGCCAACCTCCACCTCGTACATGAAGAAAATTATTCTTATTGTCTTACTCAACGATCAGCTTCAAAACCTTTACCTCATTTTCCAACGACACTATAACTAAATAGATGCCAGCAGAAAGGTCTGACACCTCCAACTGCACCCTGTTTTTCCCCTCAAATGCGATACCAGTCTCGCTCTTCAGAACAGATCCAGTCAAACCAACTACATCAATCACATATTTACTCACATTATCTGCAGTAAATTGTAACGTTGTAATTGACTTAGCAGGATTCGGAACAAGAACCACCTCTTTTTCATCCGCCTCAATCTCCATAGTAGAGGTTGAAGACTCTCCAACCGTAACAATCAGATTAGCTGTTCCAGAAAGAAAATCTGGATAATCAGATGCAGTGTATGTTCCTGCAGGCAATTTTTTATCGCCCAAAGTTGCATAGCTTACGGTGAGATCGGCATTCAACACTGTGGTTGCTCCCGACTCCATTGATAAGGAACCCGTTGTATTAGTAACATCAATCTGTAATATAGCATCTTTGTCTACTTCGACACCCGTCTTTCCTAAAGCATCAGACTTAACTACTTGCAACGTACCCTCTGCCTGCATCCACTTACCAGAGAAATCTGCCGCAGAAGCGTTAAGATAAAGTGTTCCAATACCTACTTTGGTTACATTTCCTTCCCCCATGATCGCACCGTTAATTTTAAAAAGCGAAGTCTCGACAGAGCCAACAGTTACTTTCGTATCGCTGTCAAAATAGAGTGCAGAAGCCGTGAGTCGAAACTCTGGATTACTAGTGTACGACTTCAACTGTCCACCCACGAAATGCACTTCACGGACTGCCACGTTATCGCGGATTCTAAAAATGCCATCTGTCTCAACATAAGTCAACGCACGAACGTCGGAAGTAATGTTAGCCTCGCCAGTTCGCAAATAAGCAGTGTCGCAATCGGTAGGTACAGCATTGTCATTCCAATAGGTACCTTCGTCCCAATCACCGTTGGTAGCAGAACATTCAAACACATGACTTGTCTTGGTGACGGTAATCCTACCAGTCTTTGTACTATCCAAACCAGATGGATTTCCTACCGTTGTGACCGTGAAATTGAATGATTGATCGCAAGCGGATGCATTCGTTACACCACCTGAAAAATGCACTTCTTTGCTGTCATTATCAATATCAACATTAATACCCTCAGGCGTGCTTGGTTCCCAGGTAACACTTACCGTCTCAGCGTAATTCCACTTGTAATAGAAACTATAGATGACCGAATCTAAAGGGACTGACTGTTTAGAACTGCCACCTCCACATTTCTGAAGAGTAGCTTTGGGATAAGTACCATCACCGAAAACGAGCGTACCCGACTTTGATGCTTCTGTCTCATATCCACTGATTGTTGTAATACTATAAGTATATTTTCCACTCACATTAGATGCACCCGTGAACGAGATGCGTTTGTCAGCATCATCGATCTTCACGGAGAGTCCCTCAGGCACGAAAGGCTCCCACGAGATTTTCACCGTTGAGGCATTCTCCCACACAAATGAGAAATCCGAGATGTTTGAGCCAACAGCCACTGTTTGAGAGGAACTTCCCCCTCCGTTTTTTGTCAATGTTGGAGGAAGTATGACAATCTCTTGATCTCCACCAACAAGATTGATGTCTGGCGTAGGGAACTTACCACTCCCCAACCAAAATCCAAGGTGAGGTGGCTGATTGTAGGCTGTATTCTGCCACGATATAGCATTACGATAAATAGGATCATGCATCAACGTATACATCTTGTAATCCGTTGGAATAACTGTTGTCGTGATGTAGAGTTCGTCAGCGCCATTGTGCGAAATGACCTCCTCACGCCAATCACCTAAAATATCAGCAGAAAGGTTTGGTGTGCGTTTTGTCGTATTGCAAGATTTTCCTGGTAAAGTATAGATTGTACTTACGTTATTATTAGAAATCCATTTAGTGATGGTGAAATCTTCTGTATAACCGCCATCCATCAACTCGTCTTGCAAGTCTCCATCCCAATAAAGACGGAAATTTTGCGACAAACCATTGCGTGTGCCACCCTCCGTACCATCACACTTGATAACATTACCATTTCCTCCAGACCAGGCCTCATACCCTCTTGAAGAAGCATCAATGTCTGCGGCGATACCACGACCATTGTCTGTACCCGTCTTCGCACCACCGAGGATTTCACCTGTACGAGCATCGTGATACTCATAACCGTATGCGGCAGAAGTCTCCTCATGCACACAGAAGACCTCCAAACCATCACGGTCTGGGTTCAAATCACCGAAATGCATGGCATCTCCATGTCCTAAACCTGTTCGGTACATAAATTTCCCATTATGATCAATAGCACATGCACCATGGATAATCTCATCATAGCCATCATTGTCAACATCACCACAAGCCAAGTTGTGGTTCCCCTGTCCATAGCCCTCTTTGCCACTTGTCGCCGCATTGTAATACCAACGTTGAGTGAGGGTAGACCCATTAAAATCCCATGCCGTTACTGCCATTCTAGTGTAATAACCACGCACATAAACAATGCTTGGATTATTGCCATTCCCTAAATAGGCATTCGTTGCCAGAAAACGATCAACACGATTTCCATATTTATCACCCCACGAACTAACCGTTCCACGTCCTGGATTGAAATCTACCGTTGAAATCTCCTCTCCCGTTAAACCATTGAAAATAGTCAGATATTCTGGTCCCGTTAATATATATCCTTTAGAATTACGATAAACCTGACTATGATCGGCACTGGCAGCAGGGCCTTTGCTCAAATAGTTTCCCTTTCCATCCTTTGTTCCAGGAGCAGTTTTACATACTACTTCCGCTTTCCCATCTCCGTCATAATCGCCCACCAAAAACTGAGTATAGTGTGCACCCGCACGAATATTATAACCGAGGTCAATACGCCAACGTTGCGTACCATCCAACTCGTAGCAGTCTAAGTAAACTTTATCCGTCTTTCCACTTTTCGAGTTATCCTGACTATTAGAAGGATCCCATTTCAAGATTATTTCCCATTGACCATCTCCATCCACATCACCCACACTGCAATCATTAGGAGAATAGGTGCAGTTACTTGACGTTGGACGATTCAATTTAATAGTCAACGACTGCGAAGACCATACATTAGCAGTTCCTCCAATACCATTCTCAACGCCATTTATCACAGGCTTCACTGTGTAAGTAGATGATGTAGAGCCACTTGCATCCGTATAGTTCGAACAAGTGGTGATAGGAGAAGCATTGACTTTCGTGCCATCGCGATAGAGGTTAAAACCAATATCAGTAGGGTCTGTTCCAAGTACACGCCAACTGAGAAAAACACCATTCGTCGTCTTCACTGCCACCAGTCCACGATCAAGCCACTCAAGATTTCGTGCTGCCTGCATACACAAACAACAACACGCCAATAACAAGCACAATATCGTACGTTTCATAATTCTATGTTTTTTCATGGTATCAACTTTTTCTTCCTAACACAAAGCAAAAATACCAAGTCGAAAACACTAAGAATAGTGATTTTTAAGCAATGAGTAGGAGAATTTTGTTAATGTTGACGATAAAAAGGCTCCCATTCAAAATGGGAGCCTTCTGCAAGGTAGATCATAATATGATTAGCATTTTGTCCTTTAGGCAATCTCGGAAAGGGAGTTTTCCTTGTTGCACCTTTTTTTCCTTTCGCAGAACCGGGTACACTGTTTGCAGATGTCGTAACCCAACAATGCACCTAATATGAAATCTTCCTCGGGTGTCAATTGGTTGAGTGGTCGATTGATGAAACTCTTGATTACGTTCAAGCACGCTGGCTCGCCAAAATAAAGGTTCACGTTTTGTCCGTTTACCTCTTGCTTAAAATACGCAATCTCCTGGCTCTCAAGCCGCTGACATGCCATATCGGCATACTTTACATCTAACGTGTAAAGAACCAAATTTCTCACCCCTTTCTTGAATTCATAGATGTGGTTCGCTAAGACCTTGAATTCCCCTGGCACAAATGCTATTTTTTTCATAATTGTAAACTAAAAAAGACGTAATTTCATAGAATGAAGAAAAACATTATATTGCCAATTTCAATAATTTACGTCTGAGTCCTTTTTTTAGAGGTTCAACGAACCTACCCATGCGTCAATTCTCTCATCTGTCTTGAACGACTCGTTTACCTCATCCAATGGCAAGCCAACGAACTTATCTCCTTCTACAGACACCGATGAATCAAACGTGTACCCATCTGTTGATACAGAACCTACGAACTCAGCTCCTTTACCTTGAAGGTCTTTGTAAATCAAACCGATCGCATCGCAGAATGTGTCGCTGAACGAACTACTATCTCCTAATCCGAAAAGCGCAATTTTCTTGCCACTGAGGTCAGCCTCCTTGAAAACTTTGATACCATCGTACCAATCGTCTTGCAAATCACCACTTCCCCAAGTCGAACTTCCCAAAACCAATGCATCGTAACTTTCAACCATGGCTTTGTCTGCCTCAGATACATTATGAACATCAGCACCCAACTTCTCTGCGATCTTTCCTGCGATCTCTTCAGTAACCCCTGTACTTGAACCAAAGAAAACTCCTACTTTACTCATTTCTTTTCTTGTTTATTATGGTTTGTAACTTTTTCTTTCTTTTAACGATACAAATTTAATACCCTATTTCCTTTCTTGAAATCCCCATTTGTTGGTAATTTTTTCGCCTCCTTATAGCCATTTGTGGGGATATAAAAGCCGATTTTTTTCTTTTTATGCAGGTTTTATTTATTTTACAAATCTGATAAATCTATCTTATAGACAACGCTCCCAAATTCCTTCTTTTCTAAAAACATCATCATATAAATTGGCATATAAACAACTTTCTCTTTGACATCAACATTTCCTCCACACAAAACGAGTGCCTCTGGAATCTGATATTCCGAAGATGCCATCACATTGCTCAACGCATTGTGTCGCTCGTAATACTTTCCAGACTTCACCTCTATCGGCAAGATTTGACCCTCATATTCCACAACAAAATCCAACTCTCCAAACTTTTTACTATTATAATAGTACAGGCTAAACCCATGCGCCTTCAACTCCTGCGCTACAACATTCTCATAGACAGAGCCAAAGTTGACCGATTCTCCACCACTCAACAACTGCAACTGTATACCATTAGCAAACTGACTCGTCAACAATCCTACATCACTCTGAAACAGTTTGAACAGATTCCTCGTCTTCGACAACAACAATGGAATTTTGGGTTCCTCAACACTATAGGTCGGCAATGCTACACCTGCATCCCTCAACCATAAAAAACTATTTTCGTAAGTGCTATATCTTGCATTCTCATTCAGATTCTTTAAGATGAATCGCTTATTCTTCGCATTCAATTCAGACGGTATCAACTGAAATATCTCGTCAATGTACAACTTCTGACTGTTATCATCCGTTTTATATTTCGTAATATCTCTTTGATACTCTCTCAAAATACTCTGTTGAATGGCATTCACATTCTGCAGGTTATTCGTGTCTAAATAACTTTGCACCGCCTCTGGCATACCACCGACTACCAAATAAAGCCGAAATGCATTCATCAACCGACTATGGACAAACCCATCCACAGCCGTGCGACCCTCCCAATTTCTGCGCAATGTTTCTATCACACCTGACGCCAATCCTATCGCACACAAAAACTCTTCTAAATCAAGCGGATACATCTCTTTTATATCCATATACCCTACAGGCTCCGACCGTAAATTATTCAACTCTACCCCCAACAAAGAACCACTCATCACATACTGATAACTTCCTTCATCCACCAGAAACTTTATCATCGTAACCACCTCTGGATATACTTGAACTTCGTCAAAAAATATCAACGTTTCCCCTTTTACTAAAGGTATATCGGTATACGAAGACAGCCTCAGTAAAACCTCTTTTGCATCCTTCGACCCCCTAAAGATATTTACAGCATCCGGCGAATTGATAAAGTTTATCTCAACAAAATTCTCAAAATTCCGCTTCCCAGCAACTCTTATCGAATAGGTCTTCCCTATCTGCCTTGCACCCGTTATTAACAAAGCTTTTTTCGTATTTTTAAAAAAATGGTCTAACCAACGCTCTATCTTCCTATTTATCATTGTGTTAATACTTTTTCTTACATTTTTCCAAGGCAAAAGTGATATATTTTTTACACTTTTCCAAGGTGAAACTACCGGTTTTCTTACATTTTTTCAAGATTTTTCAGAAGTTTAGCACCATATCATAGTACTCTTTCCCTCCTTCTTTCTCAACATTCAACGCTCCATACGCTCCTCTTCAGCTCCTATTTCACTTTTTTACGCTATCTTTGTAAATACTTTCATTGATTATAAATAAACACAGATAAAATGGCACTACAATGTGGTATCGTCGGACTTCCAAACGTGGGCAAGTCCACCCTTTTCAACTGCCTCTCCAACGCTAAGGCACAGGCAGCCAATTTCCCTTTCTGTACGATCGAACCTAATGTCGGCGTAATTACCGTCCCTGACGATCGTCTCAACAAACTTGCTGAAATCGACCACCCCGCCCGTATCATCCCTACGACCGTTGAAATCGTAGACATCGCAGGCCTCGTCAAGGGTGCCAGCAAAGGCGAGGGACTTGGCAACAAATTTCTCGCTAACATCCGCGAGACTGACGCCATCATACATGTTCTCCGTTGCTTCGACGACGACAACGTAACACACGTCGACGGCTCTGTCAACCCTGTCCGCGACAAGGAAATCATTGACCTTGAACTTCAATTGAAAGATTTAGAGACCATTGAAAGCCGTATCGCAAAAGTTGAAAAGCAAGCTAAAACTGGCGGAGACAAAACAGCAAAGGCACAACTTGAAATTCTTCAAAGATACCAAGCCGCCCTTCTCAACGGAAAGTCTGCCCGTGTAGTGGAACTCACCAAAGAGGAGAAACCACTTACTAAAGACCTTTTCCTCCTCACAACTAAACCTGTTCTCTACGTCTGCAACGTCGACGAAGGTAGCGCAGTATCAGGCAATAAATACACTCAAGCCGTTGCAGAAGCCATCAAAGAAGAGGGAGCAGAAATGTTAATCGTTGCTGCAGCCACAGAAGCAGACATCGCAGAACTCGAAACCTACGAAGAGCGTAAAGAGTTCCTTGAAGCCGCTGGTTTAGAGGAATCCGGTGTTTCCAGACTTATCAAAGCTGCCTACAAACTGCTTGACCTCCAAACATTCTTCACCTCAGGATCTGACGAAACTCGCGCCTGGACTTTCCACCGCGGTATGAAAGCCCCTCAATGCGCCGGTGTCATCCACACCGATTTTGAAAAGGGATTTATACGTGCTGAGGTCATCAAGTACGACGACTATGTGACACTCGGCTCTGAGGCTGCCTGCCGTGAAGCAGGAAAAATTGCTATCGAGGGAAAGGACTACGTCGGTCAAGACGGCGATATCATGCATTTTCGCTTTAACGTGTAAGATTCGCAAAATCACAATACATCCATAAAGAAGGTCTCGCATTCTTTCAATGCGAGACCTTCTTTTTCTAATTCTGTTTCTGCCCTCTCCTACCTGCTATATTTCAAGATAATTGAAGCACAATCTAAAATACCCTCAATCGGCGGACGATGCTTGCTCACCTTCGTCTCCATCTTCTCAATCTGTGGATAAACAGACAAAACAGCGTCCTGAACTCGCCTTGCCACCCTCTCAATCAACTTGCTGGGCTGCATCATCTCCTTTTTGACTATCTGATAGATATTGCCATAATCTATCGCATCATTCATATCATCACTCACCTGCGCTTTGTCAAAATCATACAAGATCTTAAAAGACACACTATATTCTCCTCCCACCAACTGCTCATTCGACATCACACCATGATAAGCATGAAAGCGCATATTCTCTAACTCAAGCGTTTGCAACATCTCGTCTTACAAATTTTATTCAAAAAAAGTGAAATTGACATGCCCGTACTTTCGATGCTCCGAAAAATGAGAATGTTGGGAGAAATCAAAATCCTTAGGGTGTTCCAAAATCAAAACACCGCCCTCGTTTAATAGTTCCTTTTCGAAAATTAAATCGGGAATCTCCGGCAATTTAGGCAAATCATACGGAGGGTCAGCAAACACCAAATCAAATTTTTGCTTAGTATTCTGCACAAATCGAAAAGCATCCGTCTTATAAGTCTGAATCGTACGCACTTTCAATTCTTCTATCACTTTCCTTATAAACGCATAATTCACACCGTTCAACTCCGTCAACGTAACATGCTCGCATCCCCGAGAGGCAAACTCCAAACTGATGCCTCCTGTTCCTCCAAACATATCATATACCGTAATATCTTCTATGTCGAGACGGTGAGACAAGATGTCGAACAAACCCTCCTTGGCAATATCTGTCGTCGGACGAGCCGCTAAGTTCTTCGGTGGGAAGAAATGCCTCCCCTTAAATTCTCCACTTACTATTCTCATACAAATTTCTTTCGCAACTAATTAACGGAAAAAGGAAGGTTTATCAACGTCGATGATTTTTTTATTATCTCACTTGACACTGATGATTTCATAATTGTAGTCGGTATTTCCTTCTGCAAGAAATCATCATCTCTTACTTTTTCTATATATTTTGACAACTGCTCCAACTCAACCCCACTCTCTGACCCACTGATACACACCTCCGTATTAAACGGATCTATTCTTAACTGATTGAACACATTCAACGTGAAATACAAAAAGTCATTTGTGTTCCGATAAGTGAAAGTGTTTGCCAAAATCACCTGCCCCATATCCAACAACAAGACATCAAACTCCTTCTCTCGCATATAGACGAAAAGTTGACGACGGTTGGCTTGCTTGTTGCGCATCACAGCAATCGTCATCTGTACACTTTGACGATGAACGCAACGCACCTCTTGCTCCGTAAACAACGCAGCGACCTGCTCCCAATCTTTCTTCTTCGCCGCATACAAGTTTACAATGCCTGTTAGTCTCACCTCGTCATATCGCAATTCCTCATCAGACTCTATCCTGCCGAAATTCAGATTCCAAAAGAGCGACTGATTCTCCTTCTGAAAAGCAGGGCCGGGCAACAACGTATAACGATTGGAGTCGACCATATAGAAGACAGAAGCATAACGTTTCTTCAAAAATTCCTCATCCTTGACTTTGTCTTCATCCACTTCTACATAACGAACCAGTCTCTTGTCACTGTCAAAGAAAGAAAAACAAAATCCACTCGGTATGAGCCGAATGGATAATGTATACGTTAATGCGTGGGACAAATCAAACGATGTGTCTGATACCTCAATCATATAATGAATTATCTTACTCCCAGTTACCAGCGTTGTTGTTAGGATTGTAGATATCACCCACCTTCAAACCTTCATACTTGCCAAGAGCAGTTGCTTTCTTTGTCAAGTTCACAATCTCTTGCTTATTCAACCCGTCCAAATAAACCTTGTATGGCGTGCGTGCCTCAAACAAAGGAATCACGATACCAGACTTAGTTGTATTTTCTCCAGTCTCCATTTCAAACTTCTTGCCTCCAGTGAAAGGAACGTATGACATAGAGTCTACGTTGTAACCTGCCCCGAAAACGCTCTCCAATACACTAATATACGAAGTGTCTCGACGGAAATTCTCCTTGAACGCATAGTAGTCTTCAATTCCATACTTAGGAGCCTCTTCCTCCGTCAAATTCAAAGCAATCTCTTCTGTCATACCTTTCTCCAACTGTTGGTCTGTCAACTCACCTTTTTTGGAGATTCTCATAATTTTGTCGTTCCTTACGAAATTCAAAAGTGTGTCAAAACTGTTTGTGTAAACACCCTTAGACTCTTTGTAAGCAATCTGTGCTTTACGAATGTCTACCAATCTTGCGATTACGGCTTTGTCTCGAACTGACTTCTCCTTCTCAAACTCAATTGGGTTCAATATACTTCTATAGCACATATATGCCAACATGATAGAAGTCAACACCAATAAGACTTTAGATGCGATTCTCATATCTCTATTTTTATTTTTTTTTGTTTCTCTACAATTTTGAAATTCTAAAAAGTGCTTTTCCACTCAGATTGTACAAAAATAGAAAAAACCTTTTAACCGATTGCTTTTAGTTTCATTTTATTTTTGCATTATGGTTAATAATTTTTTTCTTGACAATATAAAATCAAAATTCCCTCATACGCCTACAGCGCAACAGGAGCAACTTTTGAATCAATTGGCTGATTTTGTTCAGTTTTCACGCGACACGATCTTCATCCTTCGTGGCTATGCAGGTACTGGCAAAACATCCATCGTCAGTGCCTTGATTCGTGCTATGGACGAGCTTAAACAGCCTGTGCAACTGCTTGCTCCTACGGGTCGCGCAGCTAAAGTTCTTGCCAACTACTCCGACCACCCCGCCTTCACCATCCATAAAAGAATTTATCGTCAACAAACAGTAGGGGAGCTGTATGGCGCTTTCTCGCTCAATGTCAACCTCTGCAAACATACCCTCTTCATCGTTGACGAAGCCTCAATGATCACCAACTACAATGAAGGAATATTCGGATCTGGACACCTACTCGACGACCTCATCAGTTTTGTCTACGGCACAGAAGGTTGTCGTCTCATTCTGGTGGGAGACTCTGCGCAGCTACCTCCTATCGGACAAGAAATCAGTCCAGCTCTCGATCCTAATTTCTATCGTGGGTCTTACCTACAAACTATTACTTTTGAACTCACTGATGTTGTCCGACAAACGCATGAATCGGGGATTTTGAAGAATGCCACCCACTTGCGCCAACTTATCGCAGAAGAACAATTCTCCGACTTTCCGAAAATCGACTTCAGCTGCCCAGATGTCCGAAAAGTGTCGGGAGAAGAACTCATCGAAGAAATCTCATCTTCCTACAGCCATTGCGGTTACGACGATGTGATCGTAGTTTCAAGATCTAACAAACGAGCCAATATATTCAACAACGGCATTCGCAACCGAATACTCTACCGAGAAGAAGAACTTTCGTCTGGTGATCTTCTAATGGTGGTGAAAAACAATTATTTCTGGTCGAAACAAACCGATGGAAAACTCGACTTCATAGCAAACGGAGACATCGCCCGATTACACCGTATTCGACATACCTACGAAATGTACGGATTCCACTTTGCCGATGTCATTTTAGAATTTCCCGACTACGATTTAGACCTTGAAGTTCGTATCCTATTAGACACACTCCAAAGCGAATCACCCTCACTGACACGCGAAGAGAGCGACCGCCTCTATAACGCTGTGCAAGAAGACTATATGCATATCGGAAATAAACGAGAACGCTATAAAAAGATGAGCGAAGACCCGTGGTTGAATGCATTGCAAGTGAAATTCGCATACGCAATCACCTGCCATAAAGCGCAAGGCGGACAATGGAGTACTGTCTTTCTCGACCAAGGCTATATCACCAAAGAAATGTTAGGAAAGGAACACCTTCGTTGGCTCTACACCGCTTTCACCCGCGCAACTCAAAAACTTTATTTGGTAAACTGGAGAGAAGAGTAGCCTCAACAACGAACACGAACGCAAAAGGGAACGCATCAATGACACATTCCCTTTTTATATCTTATTATTATATATATTTTCACTCAAGAAGATTTTTAATCTTTCCCCTTCAAATACTCCAAAATACGTTTTCTTTTATCAAAGAGAATGATGGTAAGCACAACAAGGACAACACCGCTAATCATCTTTCCCTTAGGCGACTTTAAGAACATGACATACGAATAATCGGCGAGACCATAGACCCTACAAGGCTGCAGATCGGATACAATCGTAACGACCTCCAAATTCGCAGAGAGATCAACAGCAATCTTTTCATTGATGTCAAAGAGATTCTTCAAATGATCGTAATACATTTCTCGCTTCGTCGTCAACAACGGTTTGTCTTCATCTTTTTTTGGTGCAAACTCCATCTTATAATGAGGATCTTTGCTGAAGAAATCTACCTTCTGAAGACTATCGACATTGAGCAACGCATTGTGGAACATCCATTCACGCTCTTCCAAAGATGCCAAACGAGCAATGTTCAAAGAAGCTAAATAATCATTCTTAGAAAAATAAGAGACCAAACTTTTCTGTACCTCAGCACATTCATCAAGCGAAGTCAACCGAACTTGAAGAATGAACTG
The DNA here is from genome assembly GCA_963626555.1 of Clostridiales bacterium. Classification (GTDB taxonomy): domain Bacteria; phylum Bacteroidota; class Bacteroidia; order Bacteroidales; family Paludibacteraceae; genus UBA1181. Next base: position 11,138 of record CAVFXQ010000009.1, on the reverse strand, counting down.
GTTCTTCATCACCATTGAATCGCCACAACTTACCTCATCGTAATAATCAACCCAATCAGCAATGCTATCTTTGTTCTCATCAATTACGTGTTTATACCTGAAATTCTGCAACTTAGATGCCAACTCAGAGGTAATACCCAACACATCTGCCAAACCTTCCGTCTGATGGGTTACCAAATATCCATTGAGTTGATTGATTAAGTTCTCATAAATGAACATGTTGCCATCGTTGATCACAACATGCATCTGTGCGTATGAGGCTTTCGACTCCCGTCTCAGATAGATTGCAAGACTTCCTATCGCAAAAACAAACAAAACAAGGGTGACTATTTTATATTTGTACATCAAGCGACAAAACTCACCAACGTAGGACAGCACAGACTTGAAGAACCCACCAAAGGCACGTCCTACACGACTCATCACTTGAAAGATATTCATCTCTTCTTGTTGCTCTCTATTCTCCATATTATTTAGCAAAAAACATATTAGTTTGGTCGGCAAATTTACTAAATTAAAGATGAAATGCCTAACTTCGTGATGTTTATTAAAGTCGGAAAATGAATATAGAAATTGAACGTAAATATCTTCTGAAAGATAATTCATGGAAAGGACTCGCCGTCGGCGTGCGCTACAAACAAGCCTACCTAAACGAGAAAGGAGAAAACACCGTTCGCGTGCGCATCGAGGGATATAAAGCGAAACTTACCATCAAGAGCAAAGCCCACAACATCTCACGCATGGAATTTGAATATGACATTCCATTGGAAGATGCTGAAAAACTATTTACCATTGCCAAAACCAACGCAGTTGAAAAATACCGCTACAAAATTCCTTTCGCTGGCAACGTATGGGAAGTGGATGAATTCTTAGGAGACAATGAAGGCTTGGTCGTTGCAGAAATTGAACTGAAAAGCGAAGATCAACCTTTCGAAAAGCCTTCTTGGATCGGGGAGGAAGTCTCAGCAGACAAACGATACACCAACGCCAACTTAGCTGTCAAACCTTTCAAAACCTGGTAAAACAAAAATCCACCACCAAAGCACTAATCCTAAAATAACTATGTATTTTTAGGATTATAATCCCAAAAACACCCGATATTTTTGGGATTAGAGGAATAATCACTAAGTTTGTAGTCATCTATAGATACAGTAAAAAATGATACAACGACAACTACAAGAGGTGATAGAAAGCAGAATATTCAGTGGGAAGGCAATCATCCTAATCGGAGCGAGGCAGGTAGGGAAGAGTACGCTGTTCAAGATGGTAGTGGACAAACTCAACAAACCAACTTTGCAACTCAATTGCGACGACCCCGAGGTGCGAGCACTGCTCTCACAAACAAACACGCAAGAACTAAAACTGCTCATCGGAAACAATCAAGTTGTCTTGATAGACGAGGCACAAAGGGTAAACGATATCGGAATGATTTTGAAACGCATCGTGGATAATTTCCCAAATGTGCAATTATTAGCCACCGGCTCTTCCTCGTTCGACCTACAAAATAAATTAAACGAACCTCTTACAGGTAGAAAATTTGAGTACCATCTATTTCCTCTTTCTACCGCTGAGATTTTGAAGTCAGACGGTCTATTGGCAGTAAAACAGTCCTTCGAAAACCGACTTATCTACGGCTCATACCCTGATGTGTACAAAAATAATGGCAATGCAATAGAACTTCTCCATAACCTCTCCGAAAGTTATCTCTACAAGGATTTACTTGCGTTGGAAAGCATTCGAAAACCCGCTTTGTTGAACAAACTACTTATTTCATTGGCTCTTCAAGTTACAAGCGAGGTGTCATACAACGAACTTGCGCAGACAATCGGAACAAATAACAAAACCGTGGAGAAATACATAGACTTATTAGAAAAATGCTATGTCGTATTTCGTTTAAATGGATTCAATCGAAACCTAAGAACCGAATTGAAACTCAGCAAAAAGGTTTACTTCTACGACAATGGTATTCGTAATGCGATTCTTAACAACTTCGCTCCAATAGCACTCAGACAGGATATCGGAGCATTATGGGAGAATTTCTTCATCAGCGAACGTCTAAAGGCAAACCACTACGTTGGAAGGTACGTCAACAGTTATTTCTGGCGCACCTCTAAACAACAGAAAATTGACTATATAGAAGAGTGTAACGGAGAATTTACCCTTTTCGAGATGAAATGGAATTCCAAACGTGCCAACACCAAATTTCCAGAAATCTTTGAGAAGTCCTACTCTGTGAAAGACAAAGCCATCATCACCCCCGAAAATTGGATGGAGTGGGTATTATAAAAGTTACATTTTCAAATAATACTCTCTCGTCAACTCTACATATTCCTCGGAATACTGATGGCGACCACCACTCTCAATAACCATCCTTGCAACCTCACATTCTGTTTTTTCCCTTGAAAACTCAGCAAGAATTCGCTTGGGCGTTGACTTTGGGGTAGGATAGACCTCAACTATTCGACTTGTAAACAAATTGTGTGTTGTAGCCAATGATATGAAACGCTCCTTCTCGGAGTAGGGGAGAACAACAGCAAAACGACCCTCCTCCGTCAGCATAGTTGAAACAGACTTCAACAACACCTCGTACGACAGTGTGTCTGTGTGGCGAGCCATCGTACGCTCCTTGCTTTCCGCCTTTAAAGATCCATTAAAGTAGGGAGGATTGCTGATGATGAAATCAAACTTTTCTTTCGTCTGAACAACAAACTCCTGCAATGACACGTTTTCGATTTTAATCCTATCTCGCCAATCACTCCTCTCAACATTCTCTGTCGCTTGTCGAGCCGCCAACCCATCTATTTCTATCCCTAAAATTTGCGCTGATGAGCGTTGCGCAACCATCAAAGAGAGTAACCCAGTACCTGCCCCTATGTCCAAAACTCGCTTAGCTCCTCCAATGTTTGCCCATGCTCCTAATAAAACGCCATCCGTCCCCACTTTCATTGCACAATCATTCTGGTACACAGTGAATTGCTTGAATTGAAAATAGGAATTTGGCATATAATTTTCTTAGCGAATATTGTATTTTATCTTTACCTGAGTGAGCATTCGCTTAGTGTCTAAGGTGAAATCACTCTGCATCATCCAATTATAGTAACCAGGGTCGGTCAGCAGTACTTCAGCTAATTTTCTTCCTTTGTACTTTCCGAAATTCACAATCTCTTCCTTCTTGTCATTATAGACGAAACGACCTGCGAAATCTACATTATTGTTATGAGCGGAATACTCTGCCAAGAAGTCTATGTCGTTCTTCAAATCAGGGTAACGATCAAGCTGCGCCTTCAACACTTCGTATGTAGCCAAGATGTCTGCCTGTGCTCCGTGCGCCCCCTCCAAGTCCTTGTCGCAATAGAACTTATAAGCAGCGGTAAGCGTTCTCTGCTCCTTTTTATTGAAAATAACTTGCGCATCAACAAACTTGCTTCTACGCAAATCTATGTCTACACCCGCACGTATAAATTCTTCTGCCAACAACGGAATGTCAAAACGATTTGAGTTATAACCTCCTAAATCACAACCTTTTATCCATTCTGCCAACGACTTAGCTATCTCCTTAAAGGTTGGTTGATCTTTCAAATCGTCATCAGTAATGTGCGTCAAATCAACCACCTCTTTAGGAAGCGGTATCTGAACGCCTCCCAAATCTACGGGTTTAACTCGCCTGGTTTTAACCTCCTGATCGCCATTCGGCATCACCTTAATCATTGAAAGCTCAATGATCCTATCTGTAACGATGTTTAGTCCAGTAGTTTCTAAATCAAAGAAAACAATTGGCTTCTTCAAATTCAACTCCATCTTTTCGCTATTTAAGTCCTTGAAAAAGAGAAAAGGACAAGTCAAAGGAATTTCTTCAACCTGTCCCTAATTATACCATTAGTCAGCCAACTGCATTGGCATCAAAAGCATCAAAACATCCTCCGTCCCGTTCTGCTCTAAAGGCAAAAGAAGACCTGCACGCGCAGGATCAGACATCTCCATAGCGACATTATCAGAATTCAAATTGTTCAACATGTCAATCATGATAGAACACTTGAAACCTATCTTTATCGGTTCTCCCTCGTAACTACAACTCAAACTCTCCTCTGCTGAGATAGAGAAGTCAAAATCCTGAGCAGAACAAGTGAGTTGGTTGTTCTCAAAATCCATTTTCACAAGGTTAGTAGACTGGCTTGCATACACAGCAACACGACGGAGAGCGTTGAGCAGTGCCGTTCTCTCTATCACTGCCTTATTTGGATTATTTGTCGGAATAACAGCGTTGTAATTAGGATAGTTACCCTCAATCAAGCGACAAACCAACTGGTAGTCTGACAATTTAAAGTAGACATTCTTTGAGTCAAATCTCACTTCAACATCGCCTGGCTCTTTCGAAAGAATGGTTTTCAAAAGTGCGATAGGTTTCTTAGGCAAAACGAAAGAGTTATTAGACTCTCCCTTTGTAGAAGTACTCTTGATGCGCACCAACTTACGACCATCAGTGGCAACGAACGTAATATTTTCCGTAGTAATATCGAAATAGATACCGCCCATGATAGGGTGTGTTTCCGACTCGCTCGTAGCAAACGCTGTTGCCGTAATACCCATATTCAAAACATTGGATGGTATGATGATTCGCGAATTGTTCTCATCCAAATCACGCATCTTAGGAAACTCGTCTGCATTCTGACCAATAAACTCATACTTTCCGTTATTGGCTACAGATGTGATTTTCATCATATAGTTAGAGTCGTTGATGTCAAAGTTCAACGGCTCGTCTGAAAACTCTTTCAATGTGTCCATCAAAATCTTTGCAGACAAAGCTACAAGACCCGAACCCTCCGAACTGTTTAGAGTTACGGTCGTCGTCATTGTAGTCTCCATATCGGCAGCGGTTATCGTCAAAACACCGTCATGCAAATTAAACAAGAAGTTATCCAAAATAGGCAACGTGTTCTTGGAATTAATCACACGACTGATCGCCTGCAAATGTGTCAATAGAGTGGCACTTGATACTGAAAAATTCATATATATACTTTTATTTTATTATCTCTTTTTAAGAAGGACCTTCACCCCCTATCTGCAAAGATAACGAAACGAATCTTCTGAAAAGTCTCTTTCTCAATGTGTGTTTTCAACGAATTATAAACGAATTTCTAACAAGTTATTAACAATGTCAGAAGTCAGCCCTTCCCTCTTATTTCGTGTATTTTCGCTTCCTGACAAAAGTGAATATCAGTCCGAACAAACCGACAAACACCAACGGCAAGACAATGTTCACCGTCTGCCAAAAACGACGCTGACCTATCACCGCTGGCTTGTTGAGCAACCTCAACTTCACTTCTCTGGCTCGTAGATTGAGCCACCCATCATCATCGGTGAGGTAATTGACTGCATTCAACAAAAAGTCGCTGTTGCCAAATTTCTGGTTCATATATCTATCATACCCCAAAGGCAAAACATTAGCTTTCGATCCGCTTCCTTGCACTTCATTGCGTATGACATCTCCATCTGTGACAACCACCATTTTCGTCGGTTTACTCTCAATACGCATTTCTGTCTTACCTATCACGCCTTCAGGCACCATCCTATTGGTAAAAACAGAAGGAAATACGCCTTCTAAGACTGCGCCCGCCATCACATTGTGCTGATTGAAATAATAACCATTCTGCTCCACATTGACAATATCCATACTGACAATGGACGGAATATTCTGAACATGCGTGCCCGTAGAGGAAACAAGTAGGGGAGTCTTCTGTATTTGATCAGTGTTATTCACAAAATTGAGCGAACTGACGAACTCTGTCTTGACCGGAGCGAGATTCTTTGAAATAGGGTGGACGGGAACGGTCAGCATAAGCGGAGAATAGTACCACGACATTGGCTCATACTTCGGACTGTCGCCCATACGAGCCGTGTTGACAGGTATCAACACGCACTGCACATCTTGAACCAAATCCGCATTAATACGAACCCCATATTTGAATAATTGGTCGGAGAGGTTGACATCGTTCTCTACTCCAATCGTCTGCGACGCAGTCGAAAGACTGTCCAACGAGATCCTAGCACCATCAATCAGCCACATCACACGACCACCATTCATAATGTACTGATCTAACACATATTTGTCTTTCTCCGAGAACTTCTCCGTCGGCCCTGCGATAATCACAGCCTCATAGCCGTCCAATTCGCCGACAGTTCCCGAAAGGATACCTCTATCTACTTGATAGTAATAGCTTAATGTTTGTGTGAAATCGTAAACAAAAGGCTCGTCAAACTCACCATGTCCCTCCAAAAAAGCTACCTTGGGTACTGTTGTGGTAGTCAATATGCGCAATACATCCGTCACCTCATATTCCAAAGATTCAATTGAAACATTCAGATTCTCTTCTCCTGACCTATTCGGTATGTTTTTCAACAAATTCACCATTCTGGTTTTGTCTCCAAAATGGATTTCCGCCCAAGGATAGACTACTTTCTGTCGAGACTCGCCCTCAGCATCTTTGTCGTACACCATTATGCCTCGCATACCTTTTTTTTCCAGTTCCTCGTATTTCTTCTGACGCTCCTCGTTGGTAGCACCCTCCGATGGATTAACAAACTGGTATTTCACACGCTTTCCAGCGTAGGCATCAAATTCGTCTAACAACTCCTTCGTTGCCTTTCGAAGACGAAGAAAACCCGAGTTAAGGTCGCCATCTAAATAGATGACCACCTCTATCTCCTTGTCTAAACTGCTCAGCAAGTGCTTTGTGTTGTCAGACAAAGTGTATCTTTTTTCTGACGTTAAATCTAAACGAAAGAAAAACTTCTCAGAAAGGAAGCACACCACAGCGGCAACTGCCACAAAGAGAGCAGTTCTCCCGATTTTCTTTATCAATACACTTTTCATTTCTCCTTTATTTCCATTCTAACGACTCAACAAGACGGACAATGTCTTCTCGAATATAATCTACGACAGGCGAGAGCGAATCTTTGTTTGGGTTCACATCGAAATATAGCGCTCCACGCAAAAAATGCTTCGTGCTGTCCGACATTACAAACTGAATATTGGATGCTGTATTGCCTTTCAACTCATATAAAACGCCGTAAACTTTATGCTCATCGTTGAGGTAAACCTGCTCGGTGATGGCATCCGCTTTTACAGTATGGGGCTTGTAGACCAGATTACGAGAATCTTCCGAAAGTTGCTGGAAATTGCCATTCAACGTGCGATAGGTGCAATAAATCTTCGCTTTATAGGATGGATAGACGATATTGATCCATGCGGAATCTTGATTAGATCCGCTCAACTGCACATTCGACACATTCTCTGGATAGTCGAATTGGCAAGGAAACTGATCATGGCGATACTCTGCATACTCCTTCTCGGGTAGTTCAATGCGAAAATACCCACGAGGCTTCGGCACACCGTTGCTGCATGATGTTGCAACGACGACACATAACATAGCCATCAACCAACAACGAATCAACATTTTCATACAATCCATACCTATTTCTCCTCCGTCTTTTTCTTTTCTTCTTCTTTGATAGTCATAATCACCTCGCGAATACGGCGTTTGTCTGCCGATACAATCTCAAAGAGATAGTTCTCCACCTCTATCTTTTCGCCCTTCGCAGGGATATATCCCTTTACTTCCAAAATCAAACCCGCCAACGTGTCGGCATCTCCCTCAATAGACTCAAATATCTCTTTGTCAACATCCTCAATGCGATAGAAATCAGACAACAACAGCTTCCCATCTAACAAATACGACTGATTCGTCAACTGTGTCACCTGCGTCTCCTCCTCATCGTGTTCGTCGCATATATCACCAACGATCACCTCAATGATGTCTTCCATCGTTACGATTCCCGCCGTTCCTCCAAACTCGTCCACGACGATAGCCATGTGGATGTGCTTCTTCTGAAATTCCCTGAAGAGGTCATCTATCTTCTTATGCTCTGGCACAAAATAGGGATCGCGAATATGCTCCTGCCACTTAAACTCCTTTCCTTGGTCGGTATATTGCAAAAAATCCTTGATGTAGAGGATTCCCTTGACGTAGTCGATAGAATCACAGTAGACCGGCAATCGAGAGTATTCTGATTCGCGGACTATCTTCAGCACCGTCTCAAAGTCACTTTCATAGTCAATATCAACAATGTCGACACGTGGCTGCATAATCTCGTCGACCGTCGTCTTACCAAACTCCAACATACCTCGGAGCATCTCCTTCTCGTCTACATCCGCACCGTTGAGGTTTAGCGAGTCGGATATATCGTCAATGGCCGCACTTCTCTGTGTGCGCGACTCTAAGCGACGCTCCACTATGCCTGTAGAGTGAACCATCCTATTGACAAACGGACGGAAAACCCATCCGAACGCCGCCACGATAGATGCACCCCTGCAAATAGTGAATGGACTCTCTCTCTTTACCATCCTCTCCGGAATGAACTCCGTGAAAGTGAACAGCAGACAGACCATCACTAACAACGAAATGACGCAAATCAAACCTCTACTAATACCGGTCAATTCTAAAATCGTGCTGATGATAAAAACCCCGATGACCAACGAAAATGCGATTGTGATATAACGCGCCACAATGACACTTCCTAATGTTCTTAAAGGATTCTCTGACAACGATTTAAGCCGATTGAATTTCGGGTCGCTCGATATTTTCACCTCTGCCATTTCGCTGGCTGATAATGAAAAAAACTCTGCCTCAAAATAGGCGATATACGATAAAAATATGAAAGAAACGATGGTGAAAACTGAGAGAACACCCAAAATCACATACATTTCAGTGCTTTCAGTGCTGTTTGCACCAAACCAATGACTCACAGAGTCAACTATAGGTAACGGGATATCCAAGTGATAATAATTTTGTTAAACAGACAAGGACGGAATTTTTCCGTCCTTGCAAATATAGCAAATTATTTAAACAATAGATTGCACCTTTAGAAAGGCAGATCATCCACCGTCTCCTCCACAGGAGGGGCTGACGGCAATGGAGCGTTGTTGCTCGACTCTTGCGGAGCTGCCAACGGAGCGACACCACCTTCTGGCTTCTTACCCAACAACTGCAACTGGTCTGCCACCACCTCGGTGATATAACGAGTTACATTATTCTGGTCTGTCCACGACCGAGTGCGCAACTTCCCCTCTACATAAATCTGCGTTCCCTTACGAACATACGACTCAACTACCTTTGCCAATCCTCGCCATACAACGATGTTATGCCATTCCGTGCGTTCTGCCACTTCCGAACCATCCTGACGTTTAAAACCTCTTTCACTCGTAGCTAATGTAAAATTCGCTACTGGCACATCTTTATCGACATACCTTACTTCTGGGTCTTTGCCCACATTGCCAACCAAAATGACTTTGTTAACAGACATAGATTTTAATTTATAGTTATACTTAATCTTATCAAAGCAAATGTAGCATTAAAAAAGGAGAAAAAGCAATTAATCTGAAAAGAAAAAGATGCGGTTGTATGCTATCCGAAATTTACTGTAAATTTGCAGTAAATTTCGGATGGAGGTCAAATATGTGAGATAATCACACTTTATCTCACTTTTTTTGTGCGATTTAGTGTGATTATCTCGCAAGTTTGAGAAAAAAAGCAGCTATAAAAACAGATCTTTTGCCGTTACCTCTTTTCCAACAATGCTTTTGTGCATACCGTTTGCCACACCAAACGTGGTAACAAAAGTTGAAACCAGAGATTTTGTGGTTTTCGTTTTCTCACGGAAAAGAGCCATACGATTGCGTATGAGTTGCTCATATTTCTCACTAATCACATACGGAGTAGTGCTGAATTTCATTTCACACAAATTGATAGTGTGGTCGCCCCGATCGATAACCAAATCTATCTGCGCCCCCTGATCTTCCTTGTCGTCTCTATCAGCCGTATATCTCCACATTGAAGCATCTGTCGATATTCCCGAAATACCTAACGCCTGTTTAATCTGAGGCAGGTGGGTGAGACAAACCAATTCGAACGCCACACCCTGCCACGCCATCACGGAGCGGGAGTCGTAGTTGTTAGTCCACCAATGCTCATCTTTCGAATCCCTCTGACCCAAGAATTTATAATAGAACAGCGTATAGAAATCCACAAGGCGGTAGACTGTTCCTTTGGCTTTGTTGCCAAACTGAATGTAAGAGATGATGAAATCACATCGTTCCAAATTCTTCAGTATCGTCGTGAGTCGTCTGCCATCCAATTTGACGTATGATAAGATCTGATTATAGGTGAGTCCTTCTTTGTTATTGTTCAGTAAATCAACCACTTCTAAATATTTTTCCGAGTTACTGAATATTGCGTTATAGAGTTCGTCGAACTCCGTTCTTAGTTCACCGTTCCGCTCGAAAAAGAGTCTGTCGATGTTCGCTAAGATGCCCTCGTCAGGATTAAGCAGACTCAAGTAGAATGGGATTCCACCCAGAATCATATAGATTTGAATGATTTGATAATCATCCAAAATCATTCCTTGGCTGACAAGATATTCTTTCGTCTCCTTTAGTGTAAATGGTCGCACATAGATGTTGCAGGTGATTCTGGCATGCAGTCCGCCGGGGTTCTCCACTAATTTATCCATCATCCATGATGAGGCAGAACCACTCGCGATAAAGACGATATCATTACGACGTGCGCCCCAGCTATTCCAAAAACTCTCTAAAGCCTCAACAAATTCAGATTTAGGCGTGTCGATCCAAGGCAACTCATCAATAAAAATCACCTTTTTGCGATCAGCGGGAAGCGACTCTAAATACCCCTCAAGCGCATCAAAAGCGTCTAACCAGTCTTTGAACACAGGCTGCTTAGAAAGTCCAGCCGATTTTTTTAGCGATTTAGCGAAAAGGCGCAATTGCTTTGCCTTTGTCAGACGATGCCCTCCGACGAAGGTGAAATCAAACGTACTGTCGAAGAAATTGTCTACCAAGAAAGTCTTGCCCACACGCCTTCTACCATACACAATAACGAACTCCGACCGGTTGGATTTCATACACCGTTCTAATTCCGCCTGTTCCTTTTCTCTACCGATGATACACTGCCTCATAGTCGCATTAAATTATCATTGCAAATATACTTGTTTCAACCTTCCAAAACCCAAATATGTGAGATAATCACACTTTATCTCACTTTTTTTATGCGATTTAGTGTGATTATCTC
>CAVFXQ010000008.1:0-67749 GCA_963626555.1 Clostridiales bacterium | reverse complement strand
AGTAGTCGTAGCGGTTGCCCGTGGTGTCTGGAGTGGCTACGCCGTAGACGCTAACGGTGACTTTTCGTTTTCCACTCTCAGCAGCATCTGTGCCTGTTGATTTTTGAGACACATAATAAACAGTTGCACCAGCAGCCTCTGTAGATGGCGTCGGAGATTTTTCTCCTATCAGTTTTCCATCCGCATCATACCACTGCAATATGTATTCAACACTTGGATCATCACCTTCAGATGCCTCAGCACTCAATGCTTCAGCCGTTTCGCCCACACAATAAGCTACATCTTCAGCCTTTGGATATGGCACACCAATAATCGGAACGGTTATCTTCATAGGCTCGGAGACACATCCATACACGTTCTCTACCGTAACATAGTAGGTTAGTTCCGTACTCTTTCTATCTGCAGGCATCGTAGGTATAGGTTCTCCATCCAACAAATTCATATCCTCGTCATACCACTTGTAGATGAGTTTTCCGTAGAGAACATAATGAGATGCGTCATCTAATCTATCCAAATAGGTTGGATCCATCTCACCCAACGTCTTGTCGAATGTTCCCGTCTTCGTAGAATCGCTTATCAGATAGGAAACCGTAAATGTTCCTGTCGGATTCGCAACCTCTGAAACTTTCACCTCAACAGATTGTTCACCCGAGCATAGTCCTTTTGTTACTTTCACAGAGTAAGTTCCTGCTTCATCTACCGAGAGCGTTGACTCCGTCGAACCATCATTCCACTCGTAAGAGTCATACTCCGACGCTGGCTTGATTGTATATGGAAGAGAAGCCTTGCACACGGTCGTGTCTCCACCTAAGTCCACCTCCAACTCTGCCTGTACTTTCACCTCAGCAGAGGCTGTGCTGACACATCCTGCACTATTTGTAACATTCACAGTATAAACACCTGCTGTTGCGGTCTTTAGCACTTGGTCTGTACTTCCATCGCTCCACTCATACTTCCAAACATCCTTGGCATCTTCACTTGCGCCAGGGTCTAATGCCGATTTCGTATTCTCACAAATAGTTTCGTCTTTCAACGAAATGCTGGCGGTATCGGCAATCGTGAATGTGATATGGAACGAGTCACTCTTACAGCCTGTCTTCGTTTCTATATTCAACATCCGATAGTCGTACAAACCTGGAGTTAAAGCTGGCACGTTGATAATATTCGGAATCTCAGAGAAATCTCCAATTTCTTCGCCATCAGGATAATACCATCTGATCTGATGACCTAAAATCATCTGAGCCACAGCAAAGAGTGCCAACTGCGAGAACTCTGCATTTTGCGAGAAAGCCTGATTCTTACATACCGTGCCGAAATCATAGTTCTTTCCCGTAGGATTTTCATTCACCTTCAATGTTACCGCAGAACTGGTCTTCGTGCAGGTCTCATCTGTTGAACTCGTCACAACGACTTTATATTTTCCACCTGTCTTGACAATCAATGTGTCATACTTAGAGGATGCTATTTTCTCATCATCTAAATAGTAGGTATAGACATAGGATCCCTTTTCAGTAGCAGTTGCTCGTAAAATGGTTGAGTCTCCCTCACACAAAGTTTCATCGTCTAATGCAAGCGTCACCTTTGTTAAATCACAACCCACCTCACCACACTCGCTGACGGCTTGCGCACGAATCTCACTATCATCGTGTCCCATCAATTGAACGTAAGCAATGTTGATGATAGATTCGTCACAAACCTTCACCGTTCCTGTCCACGTTACAGTATATTCTTTGCCAAATGGAATTGGATTTGCTTTTCCTTGTTCAAACGTCCAAACGATTTCGCCATCTACCAATTTTCCGTCACTGTCAGCCTCAACAAAATCAATTTCCTCTGGCTTGATATCGCGAATAGAAAGATTGTATGCATAATCGGTGTGGACGTGTATCTTTGAAATTGTACAAGATCCATTAGCTGGTGCTTGGATGCCGAAATAACCTTCATCGGTAGAGACACCCTCATCCACAGTGAATCCTGCAATCGTTGATGTGTCTTTATCCAACCAAACACGGATAATGTCTTCGTTGATATCAAATTTCAAATCAAACTCAGATTTCTTCGACACAATATCTGCACTCTTAATCAGCGTATTGCCTTTATAAGCATTGATTACCAAAGCCGCTCCTCCGTCGTAGTTCAGATAGAATCCAATCTTCATATCGTTTCTGAAGTAGAAGATAGTTTCCGAATCTCTGGTAGAACTTCCTCTATTCATAGATGCGTGAAGAGTAACAAAGAGGTTCTTTGATTTTGAATAATCAAACTGAGCGTTACCGCCTTGACCAATCGACAACACGCCTGAAGCATTGGTTACATTTCCTGTATTCGTCCAATCGCTTGAATAGTCTTTAGCAGCGTCGTCGAAGATAGAACCATGTGTTTGTTCATATTCAATTGTATATGTGATATCATCACCCACAGCGTATTTCTCTTTGTCTGCCGTCTTTTTTAAGGTCGTTGGCACGATAGGGTCTGGCACCTTTGCACAAGTCACCGTAATCTTGGCAGTGTCTCCGATTTGCGAATTCTTGTCTGCCATGATATATGCGGTGTTAATGATATCCTCATCGTCCGTAATACACTCTGCGCCAGAAGGGAAGTTGACCGTCGCACTATACTTAATCGTTCCTTTCTGTTTCACCTGCATCTTCGGACTATACCATTCAACCACCTCTCGTCCATCATCGATAGTGTAATGTCTGAGCGTTGCCCCCATATCTTCCAACGGACAGTCTGTGAGGAAATCTCCGAACGTCAACCCCTTTGGCAAGGTATCACGCACATAGACATTCTCAACATCACGACCTGCCATTGGTCCGTTACCCAAAATACGACGCCATACATATCCGTCATACTCTTCCACCAAGATATTGTCTACTGTTATGTCAGACTCTGTACAACCGCAGGTCAACCATTTGTTGATTGGTTCTTCAATGGTTTTTCCATTTTCATCCAATTTCTGCCATGATGGTGTGATTGGGTAGTAGTTGCCACCATCTGCGTCTTTATATTTTGCGCCATACGACCAGTCATCCGACCAAACGACTTTATCGCTATAATTGTTTCCGTTCACCAACCAAACGCCACGCAGAGGATAATCGCCTCCCTTGTGGATCGTACAGTTTGGATTTCCTGTATTCCAAGAGGTGACCATCGTTGTCGTTACGAAAAGCGGTGCGAATTGTATCATCAATCTTTGATTCCACTTTCCTTTCTCATCCGAGCCTTCTACGACATCTTCGTGGCTAAGTGTCACACCTTCTTTTTTTCCTCCCTCATAAATGGATGAGTTGGCAGCCCATCCGCCATTTCCAAGTCCAGTAACTGATGCGTCAAACAGGTAATATGAGATTCGATAGTTTCCATAATTGATATATGATTCAATCGCATCATTGAACAGACGAATCTTCATTCCTGCTTGATTGCCTTGGTCTTCGAATGCCCACGAAACATTCACACGCGGACGACCACCATCAATCCATCCTGCCTCCGAGCTGTTCTCAAAATTAATTGTATATGTGGCAGCATTACCTGGATTGATTTTTGCACGATCAACCGACTTTTCAATCTTAAGTGAACGCTTCACCACATCCACGCAGTTGCGCTGCATTGTTGCCGTAATGTAGTTTGGATATTCGTTGGAAGTCCATCCTGCTCCATTCGTACAAGTAATTTCCGCTGTCGTGCAGTAGCGCCCCGATGCCTCTGCTCCCGCTTTAGCACGATAAGAGACTTGTCCAATCGTGGCTTTGAAATTAGCATTCGTCTTATTCAACGCTGCTCCTGCCTCATTGCCATCACTGTGATATCCTTTGACACTTCCGATGTTCCAGGTGATTGTATGAGATGCTTTATCATAAGTACCGCCATTCTTCACCTCCGTAACGATGAAGTCTTGCGGCACTCGCTCCACAATCTTAACTCCAGTCGCATCAACTGATCCGTAGTTACGATAATCCAACAAATAGGTAATGGTATCTCCTGTGTAACAATAGGTTACACTGTCTTTGATAGCGCGATAGATTTTCATATTTGCCCCACCATTCATCGCAGAGGGCGCATGATAGTTTCCTGACAACGCCATCATACCCAACTGACGAGCCCAACCGTGCATATAATTAGAGGTTTTTCCTAAATTACACTCTTCACCAGCAGGAACATCAATACCTGTTGCATCTCCTTTCGTATCCCATTTGATGTTACACTCGCGGTATGCCAATCCCATCAACTCATAATCTTGTGCGCCAATGGCTGCGAAAGATCCCGTACCTGTCTGCATACTTAAAGAACAGTAGAAATCTTGTCCTGCAGTTGGCAATCCTGTATTAGGGTCATTCTGCCAACGAATAGTTGCAGGACCACTATACGGCACATTTTTCACAGAACCATAATCAATACAAATATAACCTGTGTCCGTCATTTTCCAGTTAGAAGGGTCGTTCATCCACTTCGCCATTCTTACGCATGCATCATACTCAAAGGTATTAGAACCGGCATTGGCTTTGTGTGTGGTAGGATCCCAAGTGAGCGATGGATTTCCATGCCATACATAATTAGACAACGTACGCCAGGAGTGACGATAATCCTCACCTTGATTGAAGTTGGTGAAGGTACATTTGTTGTCTTTGTCAATAGCCACCCAACCCGCCGTAGGAACAGAATATGGGCTCTGCTTGAGCAACTCTCCGATTTGCCAATCCGAAGACGCCTCCCCACGTTTGAATTGTTCAATCTCAAAATTCGGAATTCCCTCCTCTTCGGCAATCTGCTCGAACAACTCCCAGAACTCTCGGTAATAGGCTGGCGCATTGTAATCCACATGCTGCTTGTCTCCGCTTCCAAACTCAGGATAAATCAACGTTCCCTTGGCAATGGTCGTCTTCACATCGGAAGGAAGACCATTTTTCGTCATATCAAAGATACTATAATCTTCTGCCAACGCCATCTTGTTATCCGTAGAATAGGTAGTTTGCTCATTCCAGGTATCTCCTCCCTTAGGATAACCGTCCAAACCAATCATACCTGTGTTGACACGCATAGGATTCTCCGTTGGAAATTTGGTACTCATAGCAACCAAACCACGAATCACCTCAATCATCGCCTCTTTGTAGGAGATTGGATTTCCACACGCATCATTCAGAATCGTTCCGTCTGGTTTGCGCATAAACTCACCCCACTGCTTATAAGCCACATAGAGTGCCAATGCGACATCGACATCACCGTCGGCAGCGGTGTTTCCTCCTGCGCCGTGATCTCCAATCGCAAATGGACCATAGCCATAATCCATCGCAACATCCGAACAATCGGCATACTTTTTCGTTCTATTTCTTCGCTTGTCGTGGGTACACATCCAATATCCATTGAAGGTTACAACATCAGCCATATAGGCGGCAGCCAACAACGCATATCCATCGCCTTCTGTACAATCGTAAGCCGATTTGTAAGGTGTCCACAGATAGTCGTAACCTCCCCAACTTTCGCCCGTTGTTACAAACTCATTGGCATGCACCTGGTAGGCATCACGAATATCCTGCTCCATCTCCGCATGACATACACCCTCAGCATTCTGCGTAGCCAAATTACCTAAACTATGGCTTGACCCATAGGTGTACGGCAAGAACTGAGGAAACGGATAGGCTGGATTACCCGAGTTGATATGCACTTTCACAGCGCACACCTGCAACGTTACGCCAAGTGCAAAAGCACAAGTCGCAAATAATCTCATTATCGTTTTATTCATGGTTTCCATATTTTCGTAAACCCATTTATACTAAATACACTACACGAGGCAAATGTAATAAAACGGAATCAAAAATTTGCATTTTTTAAGAAATAAAAAAACACAAGAAAACCACAAGCTCCTTACAGAACTCGTGGTTTCCCTTCTATATGTTTATTAAATTCCTAGCCTACCTTAACGCATATTCTCAATTAGGGAAATAGAAACGACAAGCACCTACTCCTGCCAATTGTTCGCCTGTCTCAACAGCAGAACCATTCTTGAAAAGGTAGAAAATACTGTTGGTTACGAAACCTTCTGAATTGGCGGTGTAAATTTCCAAAGTTTTGGGATTGATGCCAAAGCCATAGAATCCATTTCCTGTCGCCACTTTCGTAGAAGTTGCACTTTCCAAATTGTAGGCAACAACACTATTATTCTCGTCTGCCGCACCTGCTCCGCCATACTGATTGTCGGTTGTAAGGTAGTAAACGGTATTGTCAACGATGTAGATATGTCCAGCGTAGTTCAAACCTTCCAAAGCAATGTGGTTTGTCAATGTTTTAACTCCGTCATTTTCAGACAATTGGTAGAGTCCTTTATTGCCTTCATAGTAAGAGGAAACTGACAAGTAGATATTGCCATTAGCAGCTTTCGCAATGTGTCTTGAAACAGCACCAGAGACGACTGCGCTTCCATAATAAACCACCGTATTGTCGCCTTCCGATATCACAGCGACACCCGTTGAGTCGTTGCTATATGTCGCTGAATTGTAAGCCCACGCAGTGGCTACATAAAGAGAACCATCGTTCTCAATTAGTCCCTCTGGCTGTCCCTTCACTGGAATAGTCACCTCTATCTTCTTGCTATTCAAGTTGATTTTGTATACGTTTCCATCGCTTCCATACCAATCGGTTACAGAGGTTACATACAAATAGCCATCTTTCACCACTCCATAACGTGGAGTTTTAACGCCTGTCAACACCCCCACACTCTGGAAAGTTGACTTGTCAACCCACTCGATTTTATCCGCATTGTTGCACAACAAAGCCCACGACGTGCCACAGTCTACTGCCGACTCTATGATAGAGGCCAACTTTTCTCCTCCGTTAGCGTTCTCATACACTTGGTTCACTACTTGATTGTTTTTCCACAATGAGATACTTCCATTTGACTCACTGTAGTTTCCTTGGTTGATGATCAAGGTCTCATACTCATAACCCACACTTTGACCATTCTTCTCAGAATCATCGTCATCTTTACTACATGAGAACAATGCCACTGAAAGCAATAGTCCTACTGCTAATCTGTAATTTTTTTTCATTTGAATATTATTTATGTTTCCTGAATTGATGTTCAGCGCACCTCTGCTCGAAGCGGACTGGAGTCTGACAAGACTTGTCAACATCCTGAAAACCACTCTTCTTTTCCTTCAAGTTTCTGGTTCACAGACCGCCGTCTGTTATTTAGACACCAAAAACTTTGCAAATATAACAAAATTTTGCTTTGGCATTGCCCTAAACGGCATTACTTGATACTCTCTTCCGAAAATATTGTTCACCTGACCGCCAACATCCAACACTAAAAGATTTTTTTTCTTTTTACTCTTAAAATGGAACTCATAGTCTGCTATCACGTTTACCACGAAGTAGGCTTTTAAAATGTCAAAAATGTCGGACGAATGTCGTTCTCCCACATACTTTCCTAAAATAGAACAGTTAAAATGTCGCACGTTTCCCCACAACGTCGCCGACAATGTATGTTCTGGAATCAACGCCACCTGTTGACCTACGAAAGGCTTCATCTCCGCAAACCCCTCCTTCACCTCCGTATGATTGAACGCATAATTTGCCAGCAAATGTATTCCCTTGTCTTTCGCCTCAACACTCTGCTCCACAGAAAGCTCTATTCCTTTTGCCTTGACTCTCGCAATGTTCAACGGCTTCCAAACATTTCCTCTTGGTATCCATAGAATCCAATTTTTGACATTGTTGCGATAGATACTTCCTTGAAATTTCAACGCATATTTCCTCACTGACAAACCATATTTCAACCCCATTTCAATGTTATTTCCATCCTCCGTCTGCAAATCTCGATTGCCCATCAATCCCCAATATTTGTCATTCAGAGAAGGCACATTCACATTTTTTGAATAGTTCACGGAAAGTGAAAGTTGCTGTCGTTCTTTCTTCAACAATGCAAACGACAATCCTGCGGAAGGTGCAAAAGGCACATCTGTATGCGAAACATACTCTTTCCGCAGATTTAGCGTCAATTGCCAACGGCTGAGCAAATCATATTTTGTCAAAACATACGCTGTGTGTCTATACTCCGTCTCGTTGGTAAGATAGGCATAGACATGCGGTATAATTGCTTGAAACTCATACCCCACCTTCACGCGTATCTTCAGATAATCGCTGGGAAACCAATCATGTTCCACGGTAGTCTGAGCCAACCAAGTGTCCGTTGCAATCGTATCTTTCTCATAAACTTGATCATCTCCCATCCATCCTCCTCGTATTTTCCAAGTATAGGGCGATAAATTGGCATATTCTACAATCACTCTGGACGAACGATTGGAGATAGTTTCATACTTCGAAGAGTCGTTATTCTGTTGCATCATCGGCTGAATCTCCCGATCATAAAAGGTGTGCCAGAGATGTCCCGACAGAATCGACTTCTTCTTCAATCGGATGGAGAGGTCTTCCAAAATACCATAATCATAGAACGACGCATTTTTCTGTCGTTGCGTTTCTCCTCGATAATCAAACTTAAAATCATTGTCAGACCTTCGATAGAAAAAAGCTGTATGCGAGTGTACATGCTCCTCGCCCACCACCATCTTCAATCCTTCAAAAAGAGAGTTGTTTGAACCGTATGTTGAATGGAGTTGCAAACGAAAGGTGTCTCGAAAGTTTCTTTCACTCTGTAGATTGATTGCGCCTCCAATCGAGCCATTGCCAAAGACAGAGCTTTCCCCTCCAGGATAAACTCCTACCTTGTCAAAAAAAAAGAGAGGCATTTGATTGAAATCCACCTGCCCCATCGTCTTCGAATTGATATTGACGCCCTCCCAATTGACATTGGTATGCGATGCGGAAGTCCCTCGCATCGAGATAGTTGCCAACATACCGTTGCCAGACTCCTTTATGAATATAGGTGTCGTTCGGGTGAGCAGATCAGACAATGTAGAAGTTTCCATCTGTGTCTTCACCGCCTCGGGCACCTTCCATTCTGCCCCTTGCGAGAAAGGTTTCTCACCCACTGCATTCTTTTCTGCTTCCACTTTCACCTCATCAAGCAGACGACCATTCGTCTCCGCAAAAACAGAAAGAGAAAAAACAAATATAAATATGCGAATGATATATTTTATCAATGTATTCGTTATTTATCAAACGCTCATTAAAGCGTACTCTATTTTCTACCGAACAATGTCCGCCTTTCATCCTCCGACAGCGAGTCGTAGCCACTCTGCTTCACCTTATCAAGGATTCTGTCTATATTGTCGCTTTCTTGTTTTTTTCGTATATTGTATTCCATATCTGTCTCTCTCTTCGGATCTGGCTCTTTATAATTCTTATTTTCGTAAGAAACTTTCATCTTGGGTTGTCGTGTCGTGATTTTCTTAAACAAATCTACTATCCAATCAATGATTTTCCCTATCCATGCCGTTATATTCGTACCTTTCTTGTAGAGAACAGCGAATACAAAACCCGCCAACGCTCCACCAATATGAGCGCACTCTCCGCCTCCGTTCGAGTCTGCCAAACTCAAAATACTGATCAGCACGTATACAATCGCTAACCACGAAAGCTTCACACTTCCTACCAAGAAAAGTCGCAATCGATAGTCGGGCGAATAGGTAGCGGCAGCCAACACAATAGCCATCACCGAAGCAGAAGCGCCCAAGAGTTGCGACCACTCAACAAATCCATTGAAATAAGGGAAGACGTTGAAAATCAACGCATAGAATGCAGCACCCGACAATCCTCCTATCAGATAGACACCCACCAAATCTCGTTGCGAGTAGAACATCAGGAAAATCTGTCCAAACCAATAAAGCGTCAACACATTGAAAAGAATGTGTACAAAATCGACGTGTAAAAACATATACGTCAACACTGTCCATGGCTTATGCAACCAAGCCGACACGTTGGAAGTCATCGTCAGCCAATAGAGCCAATCCGTCGGAATGGCACAAAGCGTAAAAATGACCATCAGCAACTTGACAACTACAAAAACGCCAAGATTGACAAAAATCAATTTAGTAAGCATAGAACCTTCTTGAAAGGATCTTTTCACATCTGAAACAAACGACATTCGTATTCAACAATTAAAATCTGAGCATTCCTCGTTTCCACATCACACAGAGGATAACCCCGACGATAGCACCACCAAGGTGAGCGAAATGTGCAACATTATCCCAAGAAAAGTTCTGCACACCGCAGAAGAGTTCGATAGCCGCATAGCCAATCATCACATATTTGGCTTTTATAGGAATCGGAATGAACATAATATACATCGGCTGATTAGGGAACAGCATGGCGAAACCTGCAAGCAGTCCGAAGACAGAACCCGAAGCTCCCACCGTCGTGAAGCGGTTATAATAGGATTCGTGCACCCATTGCGTCAGTTCGTCCACCGAATAGACAATCTTGTCATGTACATTCAAGCCCTCGGAAAGATCCGTGTTCATCCACCGAGCAATCTCCTCGGCAAACGGACGGAGATCGTACATCCAAGTCAATTCTTGCAACACGCCTGCTCCTAAACCTGCCACGACGTAGAAGAAGAGGAAGAACTTCGTACCAAAATTGCGTTCCAACACCGTACCGAACATCCACAAAGCGAACATATTGAAAAATATGTGGCTAAAGGACAAACTATGCATAAACATATAGGTGAACAGTTGGTAGAAGTGGAAGTCTGTTCCCTTGAAATAGTGCAGACCTAACACCTGGAACAAATCTATCCCCGAATTTGACTTCAACAAAGCAAATGTAGCCAACCACACCAACACATTGATAATCAAGAGATGCTTCGTAGCAGGAGGAAGAGAAGAAAGGAATCCTGAATTACTATCAGATTGAGATTTTAGTTGCATAACGCATTGTTTAAAAGTGTTTTTGTGGGGCAAAGATAAGAGATTTAACGCTAATAATACGTCTCCTTCATAAATATGACAACCTGCAAACAGATTAATTCTTCACATCTTCATCATAGTACTCGTTTTGCAATATCCTTCAAATCCAGCAGAGACTCATCTTTTGACTTGTAAGCGATGAAAAGATAGGCTACAACACTCGTCAAAACTCCTCCTATCAACTGAAGATACAAACTTTCAAAGAGGAATACGCAACAATAACACAACGAACTCACAATAAACGAATTAAGTATGATAGGAACATTTGTTCGCATTTGTTTGAAAAGTCCAAAATCCAAATATTTCCCCGAACAATAGCAATTTACACAATATGCGATAAAGCAATAGAGAGACTGTCCAATACAAATCCATTTCAACCCTAATGGAATCGTCACAAACAAAAGAGCAAACGCAACTGGCTTTTTGATAATCTCCAATTTTAAAACCATATCTGTTCTCCCCTTCACATACAACACATTTATATTCAACTGGTTTAAGGGTTCAAAGAAAGCCCCAACACACAAAATCTGAAACAAGGGAACAACAGGAAGCCATTTTTCACCAATCAGAACAACAATAAAAGGCTTCGCAAGTACTATCAGACATAAAATAGTCGGGCATAACAAAAAGGCAGTCATTCTCAAAAACTTCATATACGCAGCTCGTAAATGCTCCTCCTCATTCTGAATCTCCGACATCACAGGATAGGCCACTTTCATAATCGTATACATCAAAGTGTTGGACGGCAGCACCGCATAACCTTTGGCTCTGCTGTAATACCCTACATGACTAACAGAGAAAAATTTCCCAATCACTAACGTATAGATATTATTGCATATCGTGTCTATCAGACTTGAACAAAGTAATTTTGAGCCAAAAGAAAATAAATGTTTGAAGGAGTTTATCGAGAATGAAAGTTTCGGATGCCATCTCATACAAATCTCTATTGAGAGAAAATATACTGCTCCAAAACAGACTTGCTGAAACACCAACGCCCACACGCCATAGCCCATATACGCCATAGCCAACGCACCGATGCCAGACAACAAACGCGTAACAAGTGTGATGATCATTATCTCCTTAAACCGCAACTCCGACCGCAGCTTAGCCACCTGCGACACACACAAAGAGTTGAGTATCAATGCGACTCCCGACACCTTTACAATATCGCACAAGATCGGAGCCTCATAAAAATCAGATATTACGGAAGACGAAAACCAAAGAATTATATATAATAGGAGTCCAACCAAAACATTGAAATAGAAACAGGTAGAGTAATCATCCTCATTTCTATCTTTTTTCTGTATCAATGCACTACCAAACCCTGCATCAATAATGACAGACGAGATGCCTATAAAAATGGCTATCATTCCCATTATGCCATAGTCTTCTGGCGACAATTGACGCGACAAGAGAACCCCGACTATAAACTGAATGACAAGTTGCCCAGACTTCTCAATGGATGTCCATACAAATCCAAAAAACGTCTTCTTTTTCAGGGATTTTCTCATCACCAACATTTTCTAAATGGCTTGTAAAGATAGGCAAAAAAATTTGGCAAATGAAAAATTTATACTATATTGCACGACCATTTTATTCATAATTATATTACAATGAACAAAACAGAATTTATTGCCGCTGTCGCTGACAAATCTGGTCTTTCTAAAGCAGATAGCCAGAAAGCAATCGAGGCTTTTCAAGATGTTGTCGCTGATGTCCTCAAAGCAGGCGACCAGTTAGCACTCTTGGGTTGGGGAACTTTCTCAGTCAAAGAAAACGCTGAGCGTCAAGGAGTCAATCCTCGTACGAAAGAGAAAATCACAATCGCAGCCAAGAAAGTCGTTAAATTCAAGGCTGGAGCAAAGTTGGAAGAGGTTATCAAATAAGGAATTACCGTCTTTCTGACCGTTGTATTGTCGAAAAAACACGGGGAGGTTGTCTATACCTCCCCTTTTTGTTGTATTTTTGCAACTCAACCAATAGTATAACGATATCGTATCAACATAAAATATGAATGTAGAAGAAATTGTAGCCAAGTCTGCTCAAAAGGTTATAGAAAACCTCTACGGACAACCTGTCGACAGCAAGTTGATCCAACTGCAGACCACTAAGAAGGAGTTCGAAGGCGACCTTACCCTCGTGGTGTTCCCTTTCGTGAAAATGTCGAAGAAAAAGCCTGAAGAGACTGCTGAAGAAATCGGCAATGCCCTCGTCGCTGCGACCCCTACTATAGAGAAATTTAATGTCATCAAAGGGTTTCTCAACCTCGTCATTGCTCAGAATGTCTGGGTGGACACGCTCAACGCCATTTTGGCGAACGACCACTTCGGATTGAAAGAGGTGAAACCAGACGCTCCTCTCTATATGGTGGAATACTCTTCGCCGAACACCAACAAACCACTCCACTTAGGGCATGTTCGCAACAACCTGCTCGGCTACAGCCTCTGCCGCATCCTCGAAGCGAATGGTCTGCGCGTCATCAAGACGAACATTGTCAACGACCGTGGCATCCACATCTGCAAGTCCATGCTCGCATGGCAGAAATTCGGCAAAGGTGAAACTCCTGCTTCTTCAGGCAAAAAAGGAGACCACCTCGTAGGCGACTACTACGTTGCTTTCGACAAAGCCTACAAAGCGGAAGTCAACGAGCTTATAGAAAAAGGATTGACAGAAGAAGAAGCAAAAAAACAAGCTCCTATTCTTCAAGAGGCTCAAGCCATGTTGAAGAAATGGGAGGACGGAGACCCAGAAGTACGCAAACTCTGGGCAGAAATGAACAGCTGGGTATACGCAGGATTCGACGAGACTTACAAACGCCTCGGAGTCTCTTTCGACAAGATTTATTATGAGTCAACCACTTATATAGATGGAAAGGCAAAAGTGAACGAAGGACTTGAGAAAGGTCTCTTCTACCGTCGCGAGGATGGCTCTGTTTGGGCCGACTTGACCAAGGATGGATTGGACGAGAAACTCTTGCTCCGTGCCGATGGAACCTCCGTCTATATGACACAAGACATAGGGACTGCCACCCAACGTTTCAAAGAATTCGACATTACGAAAATGATATATGTGGTGGGGAACGAACAGAACTACCACTTCCAGGTGTTGTCTATTCTCCTCGACCGCCTCGGCTTCTCGTGGGGTAAAGACTTGGTTCACTTCTCCTACGGAATGGTGGAGTTGCCTGAGGGCAAAATGAAATCTCGCGAAGGTACGGTTGTCGACGCAGACGATTTGATGGACGAGATGATCAGCACCGCCAAGGAGGTCTCTTCCGAATTAGGAAAGATGGACAATATATCAGAGCAAGAAGCCAACGAAATCGCACGTATCTGCGGATTGGGTGCTTTGAAATATTTCATTCTTAAAGTAGACCCTCGCAAAAACATGCTCTTCAATCCCAAAGAGTCTATTGACTTCAACGGAAACACAGGTCCTTTCATCCAATACACCCACGCGCGTATCTGTTCCGTTCTCCGCAAGGCTACAGAACAAGGACTCCAATTAGGCGACAAGGTTGATGACAATATAAAACTCTCAGACACAGAGGCAAATCTGATTCAATTCGTTGCCTCATTCCCAAGTATTGTCGAGCAAGCAGGAAAAGAATACAGTCCGGCACTCATCGCCAACTACATATACGACCTGGTGAAACAATACAATTCTTTCTACCACGATTTCTCAATCTTGAAAGAAGAAAACGAGGCTTTACGCAATTTCCGTCTGCTTCTCTCAAAGAAAATTGCAGCGGTGGTCAAAACTGGAATGGGTCTATTAGGAATTGAGGTACCAGAGAGAATGTAATCATCTAATAATCAACTGAATATAAGAAATAAATAGCAGATAGAATTATGGCAATTCGTAGAACGAGAGTTGTGGACGCATTGAAGTGCACAACATACGGAGAAGACATCAATGTAAAAGGTTGGGTTCGCACCAAACGTGGCAATAAAAGTGTCAATTTCATCGCATTGAACGATGGCTCAACCATCAATAATATTCAGATTGTAGCCGACGTTACCAAATTTGATGACGAGTTGATGAAGACTATCACGACGGGCGCTTGTTTAAGCGTTGTCGGGAAATTGGTTGAATCAATGGGTGGCGGACAAGCAGTAGAGATCCAAGCCTCTTCCATTGAGGTGTACGGAACGGCAGATAATACCTATCCGTTGCAAAAGAAAGGGCACACTATGGAATTCTTACGCGAAATTGCCCACTTGCGTCCCCGCACCAACACTTTCAGTGCGGTGCTTCGTCTTCGCCACAACATGGCATTTGCCATCCACACGTTCTTCCATCAAAAAGGGTATTACTACTTCCACACACCTATCATCACAGCGTCCGACTGTGAGGGTGCAGGTCAGATGTTCCAAGTAACTACACAAAACCTCTACAACCTCAAGAAAGATGAGAACGGTAATATCCGCTACGATGATGATTTCTTCGGCAAACCTACCAGCCTCACCGTTTCTGGTCAGTTGGAGGGTGAGTTAGGTGCAACCGCATTGGGGGCTATCTACACTTTCGGACCGACGTTCCGTGCTGAGAACTCCAACACACCACGCCACTTGGCAGAGTTCTGGATGATTGAGCCTGAAATCGCCTTCATGGATCTTCCTGAACTGATGGACTTAGAAGAAGAGTTCATCAAATTCTGCGTCAACTGGGCATTAGAGCATTGCCAGGACGACCTTCAGTTCTTGAACAAGATGATTGACAACGGACTGATTGAGCGTTTGCAAGCCGTCGCAAAATCTGAGTTCGTTCGTTTGCCCTATACCGAGGGTGTCAAAATATTGGAAGAAGCCATCAAGAATGGAAAGAAATTTGAATTCCCTGTATATTGGGGTTGCGACCTTGCCAGCGAGCATGAACGTTACTTAGTTGAAGAGCATTTCAAACGTCCTGTCATCATGATAGACTATCCGAAGGAGATCAAAGCATTCTACATGAAGATCAACGAAGACAACAAGACGGTGCAAGGGACAGATGTCCTTTTCCCTCAGATTGGAGAAATCATCGGAGGAAGTGTCAGAGAGGAGAACTACGACAAGCTGATGGGAAGAATCACCGAGTTGAATATCCCGATGAAAGACATGTGGTGGTATTTGGACACTCGTAAATACGGAACTTGTCCGCACGCTGGTTTCGGCTTAGGCTTCGAGCGTCTGATGTTATTCGTAACAGGCATGCAGAACATTCGCGATGTCATTCCATTCCCACGCACACCAAAAACAGCAGATTTCTAACCGGAGTACAAACAAAAACTATAAAGAAAGGATTCTGAGGAAACTTAGAATCCTTTCTTTTATTTTATGGCAAAGACTTAAACATATCGCTTTCGACAAATCTATTATTTACATAATATTCAGTTGCATTATCACAATGTTTAATAGAGCATGGGTTACCGACAACGATAGAATGAGAAGGCACATCACAATTAACATAGCTGTTCGGAGCAATCAACACATCGTCGCCAATTGTAACATTCCCAACTATCGTTGCATTTACACCAATCCAAACATCATTGCCAATTGTTGGGACTCCCTTACGAACACCCCTATTCTCCTGACCTATGGTTACCCCTTTGTGTATATTACAGTTATTGCCAATTTTAACTTGATCATTAATGGTAATTCCGTACGCATGACCAATATATAACCCATATCCAATTTTAGTTCTCCAAGAAATTTCTATAGCCCTTTTAGAACAAAGATACCTATAAACACCCCTATATATAAGTTGCAAGAAGCCACTTGAACTTGCACATTTCCTCATAACCACTTGAAATAAGAATGGACGTCTTCCAATACGATAACGATCCGATTGAATATATTTATCCATAGCACTAAAGTTTACCAGTTAAATTTACAAACATTTCCTCAATCTTCTCGTTATCCAACCTCGTCGTCTGTTCAAATGTGCCTCCTCGCTTCATCAACCAAAAATCATCACAATATTTCTCCGCCAAATCAATCTCATGCGTACAAGCAATGATTGCAATGTTTTTCTCGTGCGATGTACGTTGAAGCAGACCCATAATTTCTCGTCGACTCCAATAATCTAAGTGAGAGGTGGGTTCATCCATCACAATTGCAGGTGTATCTTGCGCTAATGCTCGTGCTATTTCCACACGTTGGAACTCTCCATCAGAAAGCTCACTCACATTACGATGAGTCAAATCATCTATCTGTAAATCAGACAACAATTGCTTCACTTTCGTTTTCCGTTGCTCATCACACCGACCCATCCAGTCTGAGAACCGATATTGACCAATCGCAACATAATCGCAAACAGACATCATAGACAAATTCAATCTGTGAGAAAAAACCACACTTACCACCGATGCGCATGCCTCAACAGACGACGAGCGCATAGACTGTTTTTCGCCATCTTTCCATACAAAAACATTTCCCGACAGCGGAGGCAAAAAACCCGTTATCGTCCGTAATAAAGTAGTCTTTCCCACTCCATTAGGTCCTAAAACAGCGACAAAATTGCCTAATGCCACCTTCGCATTAACGCCATTCATCAGTGTTTTTCCACCATATCCAATCGACAAATTCTCTAAAGAAAAAATCTCTGCAGACATTTTCATAGATTTTAGAAAGTGAACGCATGCGTTCACTTTTCACTCCACCACTCCTTCCAACATAGGAACAAATGCACAAGTCTCAAAAAACTCCGACTGAAAATCGGATTCGCTTTTCCGCTCAACACGGCACAATCGGAGTTCACCAGACTTCTCTATCGGCAACACCATAATGCCGCCGACTGCCAACTGTCCTAATAGTTTCTGAGGAAGTTGCTTACATCCAGCAGTGATGATAATTCGGTCAAACGGAGCGTTACTCTGCCAACCCTCGTGACCATCGTCTTCTTTCAAAAAAGGCGTATAGTCTAACCGCGACAACCTTTCTTTTGCATGTTCATACAAAGAGGCTATCCGTTCAACACTATAGACCCTACAACCACATTCTAAGAGTACTGCCGTCTGATAGCCCGACCCTGTTCCAATCTCCAACACTTTCTCTTCACCTCGCAGACACAGCAAATCCGTCTGACGTGCCACCGTATAGGGCTGCGATATAGTTTGCTCAGCACCAATAGGGAATGCCTTGTCTTCGTAAGCCAACTCAGACATAGATGCAGGCATGAAACACTCGCGTGGCACCAACTGAATAGCCATTAACACACGCTCGGACGAAATTCCTTTCTGTCTCAACAACTCAACCAACCTTTTGCGACGCGCTACAAACTTATTTCCGACAAAATCAGCCACGGCATCTCATTTTACGACTGGAACATAAACCGCCTTCTTCGTCTTGAAATACTCCTCCGAGAAGAAATCGCTCACATCAAAAACACTTGCCATCTTTCGGTAGGGTTGCACCTCCGCTGCCAACTCGCCTCCTTTCAAACAGATGACTCCGTTCGGCAAAGCATTCTTAGGGTTCTTTGTAACAACATTCTTTGACACCAAGCGCATCAAATCACCTAACGGCATCACCGCACGACTAACGACAAACTCAAATTTTTGTTTTTCATCTTCCACACGCTCGTAGGCAAAGGTCACATTCTCCAACCCAATAGCCGTAGCCACCTCAGTTGCAACACGAATCTTCTTACCTACAGAATCTACCAAATGGAAATGGCAAGTTGGGAAAAGAATCGCCAACGGAATTCCAGGAAAACCTCCACCCGTACCCACATCCATAATCTGCGTTTCTGGTTGAAAAGTGATAATCTTTGCAATCGCCAACGAATGCAAGACATGATGCTCATAAAGATTTTCTATATCCTTACGGGAAATCACGTTTATTTTACTATTCCAATCGGTGTATAGATCGTAAAGAGAGGCAAACTGCTCTTTCTGACGTTCTGTCAAGTTGGGGAAATATTTCAATATCTGCTCCATCCTATTTTCACTATTCTATTTTCTAACAAAGATAACATTTTCTCTCCGATTATCCACGTTCAACTGACGCTCGTGTTTCTATCTCTCTTCCCAAACACACATCCATAGAACCTTGAACAATCCCACTATACTTCCCCATCCGTATGAGAAATGCAAAGTGAAAAATGTAAACACAAAGCGATGGATACCACATTCATTTTCTCTATCCATCTTCACACTTACGCCTATTATTAATATAAGGTATACGAAGAGAGACATAGCCGACAAAATTCCGAAGAGAGGATTTATCAACATCAGCAAGGTGGGGATAATCAACGATAGCAAAAAAAGCAGCGGAACAAAGTGGCGCAGAGATAGCGCAGATAAATTTCGTGTATAATACAAGGTAAGAATGTTCCAAAGTCCGTTCTCAAAATTATTCTTTGCCAATGCCGAATAGGTGGAGCGTGCTTTATATTTTATCTGCAAGTCGGGCAAAAGATAAATCTTGCCCCCCGACTTTCGGATTCGCTCATTCAGTTCGATATCTTGATTACGGGTGAGTTTTTCGTTGTAGAATCCGACTC
Source organism: Clostridiales bacterium (assembly GCA_963626555.1). Classification (GTDB taxonomy): domain Bacteria; phylum Bacteroidota; class Bacteroidia; order Bacteroidales; family Paludibacteraceae; genus UBA1181. The sequence continues at coordinate 48,400 of CAVFXQ010000008.1, read as the reverse complement.
TCTCAAAAATAGATTTCTGGAAACAACCGAAGGGAACTGTGTCCACCTCCTTTATCTCGTTCGTTCCGATACGAAACTGACTGTTGCCAACTCCTAAAGGATGTGATAACACAGAAGAAATAGCCACAGCCGTATTCGTGGTTTCCGTATTTGTACCAACTGCCACACCCCCAACATTTTCAGCATTCGGCAATGTCCGCAAAGCCTCAACCAACCGACTGCAATAATCGTTCGGATATTCACTGTGGGCATCAATACGAATGATGATTTCACCTATTGCCGCTTGCATACCGATATTCATCGCACAGGGTGCCGTCCGTTTCGGATTCTCCAACAGACGAATAAAGGGGTGTGATTTCAAGTAAGGTTGAATAATCTCCACCGTTCGATCTGTGCTTTTTCCATCTACTAACAGAAGCTCGTATGGTTCTGTCAAATCTTGATTCAATATGGAATCAATACATTGGACAATGTTCGCCTCCTCATTATATACAGGACAAATTATGGATATCATTTTCGCTATTTAGAGTCGCATATCCACAAGACTTCTGTCTAAAAATCCCTTCACATCATAGACTACCGAATTTTCTTTCTTCAAAGAATGGATATCTATGTTATGGAAAAGACTGTGAGGGACTGCCAATATAATGGCATCAAATCGCTCGGTCGGGATCTCTTTCTCAACAGACACACCATACTCACGCATCACATCTTCATCGTTTGCCCATGGGTCGCACACCGTGATATTCTCTGTATATTCTCGCAAAGTATGGTAAATATCCACCACTTTCGTATTGCGAATATCTGGACAATTCTCTTTGAACGTAACACCCAATATCAGGATTTTGGCACCCTTCACCAAAATGCCCTTTTTGTTCATACATTTGATAGTCTGGTTCGCCACATAGTCGCCCATGCCATCGTTGAGGCGACGAGCAGATGACATAATGCGAGGCAGAACACCATACACCTGCGCCTTCTGAATCAAGTAGTAAGGATCGACCGAGATACAATGACCGCCCACCAATCCAGGCGACATTTTGATGAAATTCCATTTTGTAGAGGCTGCTTCAATCACATCATGCGTATCAATGTTCATCGCATTAAAAATCTTCGCCAACTCATTCATAAAGGCAATATTGACATCCCGCTGCGAGTTTTCAATAATCTTAGATGCTTCAGCCACACGAATAGAGGATGCCTTAAATGTTCCGTTCTCTAAGACAGAATTGTAAAGATGATCCACCACATCCGCTATTTCTGGTGTTGAACCGCTCGTCACTTTTTTAATTTTCTCCACTGTATGTTCCTTATCTCCAGGATTGATACGTTCTGGTGAATACCCAGCGAAGAAATCCACATTGTATTTCAATCCGCTGACACTTTCCACCACTGGTATGCAGTCCTCCTCCGTCACACCAGGATAGACGGTCGACTCATAAATGACAATATCGCCTTTCGAGATGACCTTTCCCACCGTCTCACTTGCCGAGATCAGAGGACGAAGATCAGGACGATTGTTCATATCCACAGGCGTCGGAACGGCAACGATATAAATGTTGCAGCTTTGAATATCCTCTATATTAGAAGTGCAACGAAAACCATGATTACGGATTGCATCCAATAGTAGGTCGTCTGGCACCTCACAAGTAGCGTCTATGCCCTGCATCAACGACTCCACACGTTGACTATTCAAATCATAGCCAATCGTCTCATATTTAGTAGAAAAAAGGCGAGCCAAGGGAAGTCCCACATAGCCTAAGCCTATAATGGCGAGTTTTTTTTTCATTTTATTAGGAATGACACATTTCTGTATTATAGATCAGCCAAAATCATTATAAAGTTAATAAAATAAAAAAGATAAAACCTCACACATTCAAAAAGATTGTGATAGTTTCTTGTTTACGACAACAACCACCTTATATTTGCAAATAAAGAGACTTATTCACACTTCACCATCACTATCTCCTCAAACTTTTTCCTCGCCACTTCTGCAGAAAAACGATCCCGACACTCAAATGCTGAACGTTTCATCTGCGATAATTCATTCTCATGTTCTAAAAGATAAATGATTTTGTCTTTTAGAACATCTAAGCAATCGCCAAACGGAATGATGAAGCCATTCTCCCCATCTTGAATGAACTCATGCGCATATTGCCACTCCGTTATTATAATAGGAATACCTGAGACAAAAGCATCAATGACTGTGCCAGGAAGTCCCTCCGTGGCATATTGTGTCGGCAAAACAGATACATCATATTTTGAAAGTATAGTTGAAATCCCATTAGGAGACAGAACTCCTTTATATTTCACATTTGGATGCTTCAGAAACTCATTTTCCCATTCTAATTCCAACGGAGAAATCTTTCCATATACCTCCACAGAGATTCGATTCTCATATTCTTTGTGGAAAAAATCAGCTGTTTTTAAAAGAGTCTCCACCCCTTTCCTTTTTTCCACTCTCGCACAAAAAACAACCTTCAAAATTCCTTCTTGGTGATTTTCAACAAACAAATTATCAAAATATCGAAAATTATCAAATCGCGTTACATTGTCAAACCTATATCCCGTTTGCATTCGATTTTTCAGCAAATCCGTTTCTGTGCAAATCCGCTCAATACGCTTTAACATCCAACGATGCAACGGCTTGTTTTTTAAATATTCTGCCAACCATCCACCGATAACGAAATAATAGATTTTCGTGTGGAATAGTTTAGAAAGAATAAAAATCAGAGGGAAAATCAATAACAAATTTCGTTTCGCTGGCAGATAAATCAGTTTGTCTGTTCGACAAATATTTCGGAACATTTTAAAAACACTCCAACGGTTTTCCGTAAAATCTGCCGTATCATAACATTGGAAATCAAGATTCAAGGCCGACATTAACTGAATCATCATCTGTGTTTTCACCGTTTGACCATCCAAACTGTGAGCCTTGCCACCCGCATTACCAATAAGATAGTAGCTATACTTCTTTTCCATTTCGATATCTTATAACTTTAGCAGGCACACCACACACAACCGCATAGTCTGGGACATCGTGAGTTACTACAGATCCCGCACCTATTACAACACCATTTCCAACACGAACACCAGAAAGTATGATTACTCTTGCTCCTATCCATACATCATCTCCGATCACAACTTTTTTAGGTTCTTCTCTCTCCTGACAGATCATTGGGATATCAATTCTATCAAATCTATGATTAGACGTAAATATCATTACCTCCGGCCCCATCATAACATTATCTCCTATTTCCAAAGGTCCTCTCACTTTACTGTTTATGCCTAGTCCTGAGTTACTGCCAATTAGAATGCCTCTTCCACTACCAAAATCCGCGCCTCTTTCTATATTGATATTCGTTCCACTACTATCAAAAACGACTCTTGTTATACCTCTCAGTTTTCTAATAACCCGAGACATAAACAAACAATTATCAGTTGAGGGAAGATATCTGAGTATCAAATAGTATAAAACTAAGACTAACTTCTTTTTCATATATCTTGGGACTCTATCAATGATAAATATTTTGACAGAAAAATCTCTTTCGAATTATTTAATACAATTCTTTCTCTATTCTTCCGACCTATTTCACACAAAATTAATTTATCCTTGGACAATAATGAACTTAAACTTCTAACAATAGAATCAACATTCTCAGGATTGAATAGGAAAGGGGCATTTTCAGATCCAACAATCAACGGAATGTCAGACACAGAACTACAAGTGACAGGTAGTCCACACGCCATCGCCTCACATAATACATTAGGACATCCTTCATACAAAGAAGGAAGGCAAAGAACATCCGAATTATAATATACCTCTCTAATGTTCACAACAGGAGAATGGAAAAAAATTATTTTTTCAAGGGAATTTTCATTTATAAAATCAACACATTCTTTATAATAAGATTCATCTTGGATTGTACCATACCAGTCCACTCTTATTTTATATCCCTCGTCAACAAGTTTCTTTATTGCACAAAAATAGGTTTTAACATTTTTCTGAGCGAAAATTCTCCCAACTGTCAACAAACGAATAGTTTCATCGAGACAATCACATTTTTTCATGGATGGCACAAAAAAATTGGTATCAATGCAATTACTAATAGCAACTGTTCTCTTTGCTAAAATTCTAAATTTTTTTTCTATAAATGATTTCTGAGTATAAGTGTTTGTAACAATGTTGCTTGCAAATCTAAAAAGCGAGAACTTCAGTCTTGCTTTCATCGAAATTTTCCAGGTTATGTTTCTCTCTGAAACAATTAAATTAAAATCTATCCTCAAAACGAACAATAACAACTTACAAATACATGACAAAACACAAGGAGAATCACAATATGCAATCAGAACACTCGGCTGAACTTCATATATTTTTTTTGTGAATGTTAAAATTCTGCTTATTTTATTTTTCCCCTCTGCAAAACAATAATAAGGAATATCTGAATTCAACAAATTCGTCAAGTAAAAATTTCTTGAATCGTAAGTCCAAACCTCCACATTCTTTCCATTTTCTTTCAAAAGAACAGCAAGAGAAACCAACTGGCGTTCAGCACCGCCTGAATCAAGAGATTCTGTGAGAAGGATTATTTTATTTGATTTGTTCATTTCGTAACGATTTCTATCTCTTTCACATATCTTCCCAAGCAGTCTTTTTTACCCTCAGCGAACTTTTCAAAACCTGCCTTACCAACACCTTTCTGCGAAGATATGTTCTTCTCGTCTATAATCATATAGAAATCTCTATTTGGATGTTCCCGAACAATAAATTGCAACAATAAGGGATAGAAACCATTACCTCTTTGTAATTCTACCGTATGACAAGGACCAATATGCCATCCATTTTTAGGGATAAATTCAAAAATTGGTATTTTAGGACACACCTGCGCCGTCGACACAATTTCTCCATTTCTCAAAACTTGATACTCATAGAGACATTCTCCTTTCAAAATAGAAAACACATGCCACATAACATTATGGAAACTATCAAATGGCATAATAGTTTTTCTGAAAATAACATTAAAGTTATTGGGCAAACTATCATGATGTTTCGTTCTATCGTATCTATAAAAATATAACATATTACATCTCACCTCTTTGCATTGCTTCCATATTCAAAACCCCTCTCACCTTCAAGGGCAAAACCTTACACTTCCTGAATGGATATAGTATATTGACAGCAATTTTTACCCAAGGCTTATACCTTACATGAAGCTTACAGTACGCCTTTCTAAAATTAAATTTTTCTTCTAAGTAATTTTGCACATTAGAATGTTCCGTAACCGTTCTTGTGCCATCAAAGATATATTTTAAGCCACACTGTTTTAGGTAATATTCACTTAAAAAGTAAAATAGCCCATAGTAAGGATAACAAGGACGCGCGTTTTGCAAATTTCTCAAGAAAGAAGGATCACATTTGCAAGTCTGCAGATTGCAACAATCCTGATCCACCCGACATATTGAGTACACTACAATTCGGTCAGAATCCTTCAGGTAGCCTCCCCAAATCTGACAATCAGTTAATGACATCACGTATTTCTCAAACTCATCTTTGCAAGGATATTTGCACTTTACCTTATATCCCTTACACGACTTTACCATAACCTCATAACCACCATCTTCAAGCAATTGTGCTGGCGAAATCAATTTGTAATCCATTGTCTTTAACGCCCTCCGAACCTTATTTCTCGTTCTCAATGATAGTTCTTTCATTCCGCCAAATGAATCTTTTATAACACACCAAAAAGAGGTTTGATATTTGCAATCATAATCATAAACATTTCTTACCATATACCCCTGAGAAGAAAGCATATCTAACATTTCTTCCTCAGTAAGCTTTTCCCAAAGATGAGGCGCAGACGCACAGATCCAACACCCTTTGTATAATATGTAATCATTCACACGCCAATCTCCTTTCCCGATTTTTCTGTCTTCCTAAGATAAAGCCTAACATTGCAAAAAGAGGTACATACGTTGAAAAATAAAATCTTGAAAAAAAAGCTCCACAAAAAAAATCCACAAGTAACATCAATGATGCAATCTTCAAAACACCACTCTGTTGTTTTTTCCAAAAAGATATCAATGCTACCCAAAGATTCAAGTAAAACGCCACTCCAACTATTCCATAACATGTAAACAGCTCCACCAAATCATTATGTGCAAAATTCCCGACAAGAGTCAATGTCTTTAAAGTTCCCCTTCCAATTAGAAATTGAGTATCATTAGTATCATTAAGATAATCGTATACTAATTTCGGAATTATTCTATCTCGGCCCGACAAATTTCCATACATCGTTTCACTTACTCTTTTTTGAAAATAATTTACGTTTTCAAACATATAATAGAACAACATTGCAATCAGCGAAACAGTTACGAGCAAGACAAAATATGTTTTTATCTTCTGTTTTATAGATGAATCTCTTGTTTTCCAAATAAAAACTATCATTATTTCAATTGCCAAAACAAGTATAGCCTCTCTCTTAACCGACAACAAAACCAAAACTGAGACTATAAGTCCTAAAATGATTTGCAATCTATTTTTATCGTCAAAGAGCATCAACATCGGCAATATCGTAACCAAGAAGCGACCCGCATTATTAGTAAACTCGTCACTCTCCACCCTCTGCATTATATCCACATACGACTGAAAATAGTAAAAAAACATGAAAATAAAAAACAGAACAGCAACATACCGCATCTCCCTCTCTGTCAAGCAACCCTTTTTCGCATAATAGTAGTAAAAGTAAACTGGAAGCAAGGTTATACACAGAACCTGCAAGTCTTTAGACATTAGTGCTGTAACATCTCCCTCTCTTGCCATATATAATACTTTATAGAATATAAGTACAACAAGAAACATATCCAAGGCAACTAACAAAAAAGGTATTTTTCCTCTTTTTATTTCATTAATTGGTTGCGCCAAAAACACATACGAAAGGGAGATAGTTACTAATAGTACAGATAGGATAGCCGAAACAGAAGAACCTTTCATTCCAAAAGTCCCTTGCAAGAAATACAAACACCATCCTCCCGTATACAAATACACCTTCGTAGAGTCCTTCATGCTATTCTATTGCTCTCTAAGTGTTTTCAGAACAACTTCACCCACCATTTTCAGAGTGTTGGGGTCTATATTTTCGGGAATGTCCTGTTGTGTATGCCACGTCTCAGCGAACCCTCGCTCTGAATGATAGTCGATAATGTCGATGGTCGGTATTCGAGCGAAAAGGTTAATGTAATAATGGTCGTCCATAATCGAACCCGATTTTTGCGGTACAAACGAATTGCTATAGCCCAACTGCTGCGCATGTTGCCACACTTGGCGCAAACGAGACTCCGCAAAATAGAGCGACACTTCGTCAAACCCGAAGAACGGAGACTTTCCGCCTACCATATCCAAAAGTATTCCCCATTCTGGCTTTCCATTCTTATAGTATGGATTTTTCACCAAATATTGCGAACCTAAACACCAAGTGTCCTCTTTTTCGCCCACTTCAAATGAAGGCTGACCACCATCTTCCAAGTCTAAAAAGACAATATCTACACCCAAAGAATCATTTCCTAACTGCAACTGGCGAGCGACCTCCAACAACACTGCCACCCCACTGGCACCATCATTAGCACCCATCACAGGTTTATGCCAATTTTCTTTCTCGTCATTATCCGAAACCGATCGACAATCCCAATGGGCGAACAACGCCACTCTCCGAATCATCTCGGGATGAATCTGCCCAATCAGATTTGTACCATTCCACGTCTCTCCAGCATAGTTGACGGCATCAAATTTCTGTACCACAACTGTGTCGCAATATAGACACAACTGTTGTTGAAGGTACACCGCACATTGTATATGCGCCTCCGACATAGGTACCCGACATCCGAAATCACATTGTCTTTTCAAAAAACACATCGCACTGTCGACCTCAAACGTCGGACGAATAACTAATGATTTCGCAGGAACCGTTGTATTGATCGTTCCCGACACTGAATTATTCTCACCTTTATTTGAACTACAGGACAAAAGGCCCATTGCAAATAAAAATACTATCGCAGACTGTATGATTTTCATAAACAAACCAATAATCAGAAACAAAAAAAGGAGGTTATCAACCTCCTTTTAGTAGCGGATCCGGGATTCGAACCCGGGTCTAAGCCGTGAGAGAGCTACGTGCTGGACCCCTACACTAATCCGCCATTTTCTTTCAAAAGAAACAAGTAAATTTTATTTTAAACGCCTCATTTCTTTTTGACGTTGCAAAGATACAACCTTTTCCTTTATCTCCAAACCTTTCTTCGTTTTTTTTTACGTTTTTACGCAAAAAAATATTTTCCCTCTTTCTCATTTTGCCTCTTTCTATTTTATTAATAACTTTGCAAATTAGAAATTTTGTATAGCAGATCAAACAAAGACAATTATTATGCGCAAACGTATACACAAGACAATGCGACACATACTCATATTATTATTCTCAGGGCTTTTCACTCTGTGCGCTACGCTTTCAGCAGCAGAAAGCAACATCAGCACTCCGAACATGAGTTTTGAAAATGGAAACTTTGATAATTGGACCCGCTATTATTCCTACTATGGACCGACAGGATACTCCACAAACTACGATGGTACGTTCGTCTACTCAAATCAAAGAATAAGTCCAGACTCAAGAGCCACTGTTGACGCTACCGATGTCTGGAAGGAAACAGAAACTACACAGGTCAACACAATCAACGGTTCGTTCGAGGTAATGTCATCTGCAAGCAACGATCCAAATGTTGCATGTAACAACCTGACACAAGTCCCAAACAATAGCAAATATTCTGTAAGAATCGGTTCTAAAGACGCTACAGAAAACGACGTTGCAACACTCGGCTCAGGAACGTACCCACGTGCAATGGCAGAGAAAATGCAATACAAATTCACTGTTGATGAAAATTCAACATTGCTCACTTACAAGTATGCAGTCGTTATGACTGGTGCCAACGACAACCATGAACACAACGCAGACAAACCTCCATTTGCCATCTATATTATCAGAGGAAATGACACAATCTGTGCCTCTACCGTTGTTTTGAACAGCAATGGATTGACAAAAGCGAGTACAAACCAAACCAAAGATGGACTATGTTCAAAATGCAACCTGAAAAGTTACGAACAAAAAGACTACACATGCACTGATGATTTAAGCAACGTTACCGAAGATAACTACAAATCATATTGTACAACATGCGAGAATAAAGCAAAGGAGAAAGGATTCAAATGCGACGACTATAAATCGTTTGTAGTAAAAAAGACACGCGACATTTGCCTTACGAAAACCTTTACCAAAAATTGGGTAGAGGACTGGTACGACCAATGCTTAGAAAAAGATGCGAACGGCAACTGTACGAAACTGGGATCAAACTGCCGTTGGAGTGGTAGACAAAACGCATGGAAATGCGATTGGACGATTAGTGCAGATGAAAAATACAAAGATGAGAACGGCAAAGATGTACGTTTTGAAGAGGATTTTTGGGGTTGGAGGGTCTGGAACGTAACAGCCGAGTGTTCTAAATATGGGACTGTCCAATATGACACGACCTTACAAATATGTACCCAATGCAGTTGGTACGATGCAAAAGATCGATATGTTGAATATGGAGAAAACAACAATGCTGCCACAAACGACTCAATCCTGAATTGTTCAAGCACAGATTGCGAAGAACATATACAAGAGGCGACATCGGTCAAATGTTTGCAATCATATCTTACGCAAACAGAGTTGGCCGGAACTTATTACAAGCCTTGGACTACAGTCTCATATGACCTCCGCCCATACATTGGAGAAGAAATAATATTTGAAGTACTAAACCACGATTGCGTGGAAGACTATGCGACTACAGGTAGCGGTAACACATACCATTTTTTCAAAGCTAGTTCACACCGCACATACGGTTACTTTACTGCTGAAACAAAAAAATTTGAAACAGTTATTAAAAACTGTAATGACGGTACAATCACTCTAACCGCACCAGAAGGATTCAAAAACTATTCCTGGTCTTCAGGATTGTCGCAGAGTGGAACTGACAAAAACATAGCAACAATCAAGGCTACAAATGTAACGGAAGGTAATGAATATAGCGTGACTATGTCTTCTGACGAATCAGACAAGAATTTGCTTGGCAATATAAATGGAACAAACAGTAGCAGTTCTTGCACTAAAGCAGTGGACAAATTCACTTTAATTTCAAAACCAATTGACACTGATATCAACAACGACATTGCCTGCTACAACGAAGTGGTTTTCACAGACAATTCGCAGATTAAGAAGATAAAATACAACAAATACAATCCTGCATCGGGACAGTTCGAAATGGTGGATTATAAGCCAGACTCTATTCTTTACCAGATCTGGACTTATAATTATGAGGGACGTGACTATGAAACCCAGGGCAACCCCGTAACTTTGGAATTGCCTTCGCCTTCGGTAAACCAAGACACCGTCTACAAGGTTAACCGCACTCTTTACACAGCAAATGACTGTCAAATCAGCGACGTAGTGGACATCACCGTCAAGAGACGTCCTGAGGTAATCATTGATGGAGACCCTACGATTTGCTACGGCGAGAAGAAGACTATCACGCTTACAGGCGAGAATGCCTACTTGGGGTCTTACACAAATTCTTTTGGAAATCCTTACAAATATGTGTGGACGGATGAGGCAGGAAACACCCAGAAAGATGCAGGGTCAAGCACAGACAAGGTACAAACAGGCGAAGCGGCGACTAAACTCGTCATCAGCCCTACCTCTACGGGTTCTGTCTACTACTACCTCAACATCAACAGCACGGAGACTGGAAGCACAGGTACGACTCGCGAGTGTGTCTACACAGGCGAGTATAACGTCACCGTTTATGAAAGTCCGACTCTGACCTTAGACGTGGCTAAAGATGCAACGACGGGTGTCCGAACGAAGAATATCTGTAAGGGTGAAACTGCCGAGTTTGGTGCGACAACCAATATCACAGGTAACTTTGGTTGGAACACAGTATGCGACACTGTCGGCCTGCAAGACATAGAAAAAGACGCAAGTACACACACTTTCTCGACACCTGTCATCAACGATGATGTTACCTACTACTACGCAGTGGTTACTGCCTCGGATGGTGCTTGTATGATGATAGACTCCGTCAAATTCGTTACGATGGAATCTCCAAAATTGGAAATTGAAGGTCCTACCCAGGTTTGTTCAGGTACGGATTACGAATTCAAGGCAAGCGGTGCAGAGAAGAGTAGTAGCTATGTATGGACATACGGTGGTGGACTCACCTTCCAATCGCCAACCCTCGACCTTGAATTTGGTTCTGCATTCACAGCAGGAAGCAAGACGACTTTGAAATTAACAGGTGAAAATGAGAACGGTTGTTCGTCTACAACAGACACAACAATCATGGTCAACAAGTTGCCTGAGCCAAAAGTTGAATGTGCGCTTACCAACGGATGCACAATCTGTGAAGGCGAAGAGTTGAAACTCAAAGCGTCTGGAGCAGACTATTTCGAAGAGTGGGCAGGAGGTGTCTCTCCTACTTACTATGGAGTGTCGGCCGACGCTACACAAAATGCAGAAGAAATAAAGAACCACGTCTACATGTCTGACGTGCCAAGCACTGCAACTCAAACCTACGAGGTAGTGGGCGTTGACTCGTTCCAATATAAGAACAACGACGGAGACCTTCTCTACACAGAATGTAAAAGCACAGTAGATTTCTCTAATTTCTCTATCACAGAAGCGCCTAAAATCTCTATCATCGACAACAATGCTATCGCAGGTAATGTCTGTGAGGGAGAGGCAGTCAATTTAGACGCAAGCGGTGCAGGAAGCTACTACTGGAGCACAAGCAGAGATTTCTCATCCACCCTCTCTTCAGATTCTAAACTGAAAGATACGCCAGCAACAGGGCTATCTTCCATAAAGTACTATCTAAAAGGATTCACAGGAACGAACCACACGGGTTGTACCTGGGTCGACAGCACAGAAATCACCATTCACAAAGCACCTACATTCACAGTGTCTGCAGAGAAGGGCTACATCTGTCAAAACTCATCTGATGTCTTGACTGCAAAGGAGAATGACGGTGCGACCGGCGATGATGCCATCTCCACATTCGAATGGATTAACGGTCCGCAAAGTGCCACCTATACCGTCACACCAGATGTGACAACCACCTACTATGTGACGGCGACCAACAGCAACCAATGTGCATCCGCTAAGAAAGCGGTAACCGTTACGGTTGTCAACGCACCTACGCTCACGTTCAAAGGAGACGACAGAGCCTGCGAAAACGTAGAGATTTCATTAGATGCGACCGTTGACGCACCTTCAGGAGCAACCTATACAGACACCTACGTTTGGAAGTATGACAACAAGCAGATCAACACGGACGAAACAAAAACGACTGCCTCTCATACACCTTCAAGCACAGGTACAGTTTATTACGAACTCTCTGCAGAGAGAGCCTACACCGCCACGATAGATGGAGAAACTAAGAGTGCTACTTGTCAAAGCACACTTCGTCAAGGCATTCAGATAGATAATGCACCGTCACTCGCTATCACAGGTCATGAAGCTGGTCTTTGTACAGGACAAAAGATTACATTGTCAGCCTCTGGAGCAGGAACAGGCAAACAATACACATGGACTATTGAAGGAGAGAGCGGCGAAACCGTTGCACCGACAAAAGAAATCTCAACCGTTGGCAAAGAGGTCTATGCTCCGAACCCAACCGAAACAATTGAAGTGACCGTAAAGGCAGACGGAGACAACAATTGTACAGGAACGAAGACTATCAACGTTTCAACCTACGCATTGCCAGTGGTTGCAACCACTCCAACCTCAACATCAGTCTGCGAGAACTCAGAAGTCAAAATCTCTGTAGACAAAAACAACTCGTACACATGCGATGGAACCGCAGCTACCTACAGTTGGAAATTGACAGACGAAGACAATAACAACATTGGAGATGCTACTGGTGAAGATGTTTCACTTTCTCTTTCACAAACGACCACATTCACAGTGGTAGCGACAGATGTCCACGGTTGTGTGAGCAAAGCAGCAACCGCCAAAGCAACCGCCAACAAGTACCCAACTATCAAGACGAAATCCGTTCCTGCTGCAATCTGTCAAGGATTGGGCATTGAGATTGTGTTGGAAGATGAGACAGCAAAGCAAATTTCATACGAATGGTCTGATGCTCAAACATACACGAATGGAACAAAACATACAGGAAACACATACAAATTCTCTGTCTCCGCAGCAGACTTGAAGTTGACTGACGACATCAACAACTACTTAGTTGATTTGAAGTTGATTTCGATCGAAGGATGTGAGACAGACACCACCTACAGTTTCCCAGTTTCCACCCCTCCTGTCATCTACATTACAGGTAGCGACAACGGCTGTGCCAACACAAACGTAACCCTTACCGCCAAGGGAGGTACGACAGGCAACTATGTATGGAGTACGAACGAAAAGACAGACGTTATCACACCGACACTCGTAACAGGGGACAATACGTTCACCGTACAAGGAGCAGATAAGAACGGATGTGTCGGAACATCAGATGTGTTCACCGTTACAGGTAATGATTCACCGACTATCACTTTGAAAGCAAGTGCGACAGACGTGTGTCAGAACAAATCTGTGATAATCACTCCAAGTAGCGACAAGAGCGGTACAACTTACACATGGGAGTATGCGACCTACACGACCGATGCATCTGGCAATAAAGTTTTAAACGACACCAAAGGCTACCCTTGCACCGATTGTAACACAAATATCAACCCTACAATCACAGACAATACGGCTTATATCGCAACAGGTACAAGCAACGACTGTCAAGGTAAAGCCACTATCTACATTTCTGCCAAGGAGACACCAGTCATCACAATCACAGCAGACAAGTCAACACTCTGTCCAGGAGAAGAAACAACGACGCTACACGCCAAGAACACCAATGGCAATGCCACAGTCAACGGTTGGAAGTGGGATAACTCAACAGCGACAACAGAAGACTTGACCACAGGAACGATTAACGCCAGCACGGCCTTCAAAGTTGTAGCCAGCACAGCAGAAAACTGCGACGCAGAAGCATCAATCACATTGGATGTCTACACCAAAGAGGCAATCGGTATCGACAACGGAACAGGTCAAGTGTGCGAAGGATCGTCCATTGATTTGAAGGCTATCGGAGGAACAAGAGACTGGAAGTGGACTGCAACAAATGCAACCATATCTGCAACAGACGAATCTGCAACAATCAGCAACGCCACAAGCGGAAGCGATGTAACCGTTACATTAAGTGCGTTAGACAATCACGGATGTACAACAGAACCTGCGACATCAACTATCAAAGTGATTGCGAAACCAGAAATCGCTGTGTCTGCGACAGAAAGACCTTGTCCTGGCAGCAACGTAACCTTTACTGCAACGGAGAAGAGCGGAGACAACACCAAGATGAGCAGTAACGGTTGGACTTGGTATGAAGGAGCAATTAGCGACGCCAATAAGAAAGATGTTTCGTCTTCAAACTATCAGTTGACAAACGTTCAAGAGAATACAACCATCACCTATAACGTAACTGGTACAGACATTAACGGCTGTATATCTGACGCTGTTCAAAAGTCTGTCACAGTGGCTACGAAACCAAACTTGGACGTTACGACAGGTAAAACGGTCGTTTGTCGCAACGAAAAAGTAACATTGACCATCAGTTCTACGGAAACAGGAGAGAAAATTTTCACCTTGCCAAACGGAGAAACAAAGACAACGAATGAGACACAAATCACATTTGACACAACACTCACCATTGCGAAGACCTACACCTTTACCGTTACAGTAAAGAATGAAAGCGGATGTGAGAACACCGAATCCGTAGACATCACAGTAAACGACATTCCAAAGGTAACCCTTACGAGTGCCGATGGAAAGAACAGCGTCTGTGAAGGTCAGAGCATTGACCTCGTTGCCACCCCATCCGATGCTTCTCTCTCTGCATTTGAATGGAAACACACAACAGAGACAGATAGTAAAACGGCATTCACACCAACGAGCACCAATAAGACGGCATCTGTAAGAGTAAAAGATGGAGAATGTTACTCAGACTGGGCAACCTACAACGTCAGCATTATTGCGAAGCCTACATTGTCTATCAATGGAGTAAGCGATGTTGACAAAGATGCAACAACAGCCAACGAATCTATATGTAAAGGAAGTTCAGTAACATTGACGGCATCAGGTTCTGAAAGCGGAAACTACCAGTGGTTGGAAGGAGTAACTGGCGTTGGAGGAGGAACAAACTACACACCAACCGTCAGCAAAAAGACGACATTCGCAGTATTTGGATCAAATGCAAGCGGATGTTACGACACAGCTTGGTATGTTGTAGACGTGAAAGAGTTGCCTGTCTTCACACCAACCATAGCCCCAATCTGTACGGGCAACGTAGCAACCATCCAATTAGACAACAAAGTTGAGTCGTTCACCGTTTCATGGACATCCACTTCTGCGCAAGAAGTAGTAGTAGAAGACGGAAGCAACGGTGTTGATTCATATACAACGACAGAAACATTCAACAACAGCACGAACTTCTCTATCATAGGTTATGCAAACGGATGTGCGAGCGAGAAGAAGACAGCTTCTCTGACAGTCAATGCAAAACCAGACATTCAAATTACATGCGACCCTATAGATAAGGCGATTTGCCAAGAGACAGGAAATGCAACTCTGACGGCAACAGGCGGAGTTGTAAGCAAATATGTATGGACATTAGAGAACACCGTTATAGCAAATGGCACAGATAAAGCAACCATTTCTAACGTAAACACAGCTGGTTCATACACTTATAAAGTTGTTGGAGAGAACGAAAGCGGATGTCAGAACGAAGCGACTATCGCAATCACCGTCAATGAGAAGCCGACTGTCAGCATAAAAGTTGCGGATGGTCCAATCTGCGTCGGAAGCAGTAAAGAATTGACAGCAGAAAGCACAGCAGGAACATACGTTTGGTATAACGAAAGCGGACAGCAAGTTGGTGTTGGAGAAAAGATTGAGCCAGTATTCAACAGCACGACCGCCGTTAAATACTCCGTTGAAGCAACCGATAATAATGGATGTAAGGCAACAGCGACCTCCGATGAGATCACGGCACAAGCATTACCAGTCGCAACCGTCGAGAATGCGACCGTATGTAGCGGAACAGAAGCGGAAGTAAGCATTAAGGGAGTCAAGAGTGTAAAATGGCCTACAGGTACATTCAATTCGGATGCGAGTGGCAGCAACACCTACTCATTCGGAACAGTAACAGCCTCTAAATCATACGATGTAACCGTTTATAGCGAAGCAGACGGAGGAGGATGTTCTTCTGAAGCAACCGTAACCGTCAATGTAGAAGAGTTACCTACTATTTCTATCTCTGGAGAGACATCTGTATGTTCTGGCGCAAACGTGAACCTCACAGCGACCGCAACCAACTGCGACATTACATGGGACAATCTTCCAAGCGGACTCACTGCGACAAACGGAAACGTAGCAGGTACAATAACAACAGCAGGAACGTATAAGTTCTCAGTTACGGCGAAATCAACAACCACAGCAAAATGTGAAAAAACAGAAAGTGTAACACTGACCGTCAACGCATTGCCAACTAACACTATCACAGTCAGCAATGCGACAGAAAATGGAGGAAAGAACTACATTTGTGCAGGATCAACCGTTGAACTTGCATCTGGAACCGCCTACTCTCACTATGAATGGAGCATAGCAGGCAATAGCAATGTCATCAACACAGAAGAGAAGGCAACCTTTAGTCCGACTGCAGAAACAACCTATCAGTTGGTTGCAACAGATGCAAATGGATGTGAAACAGCCCCAGTAAGCCAAACCATCTATGTTGTTAGCGCACCAACATTTGATTTTGATGCAGAAAATTACAATGTTTGTGAAGGAAACCCTGCAACAGTTTCCATCACCAACGCATCAAGCGACGTTGATTTCACTTGGACAACAAGTGGAACCTACACAAAAAATGGCAACAATAGCATTACAACAGAAGCGTTAACTGCAGATGCAACAGTAACAGTATTGGCTAAGAGTACGATTGTTCCTACCTGTACGACAGAAAAGAGCAAGATTGTCTCCGTCAATCCAAGTCCTGTATTCACGATTTTAGGAGACGCCGAAGTATGTGCAGGAGTTGATTTGGAACTTAGCGGATCAAACAGTGCATACGAGTACGACTGGTATGAGGGAGACAATACGACAGCCGTCGCAACAAAGAGTTCTACTCACACCATTAATAAGAACACAACGGCAGACGAGACCATCGTCTACACCGTGGTAGCAACAGACAAGAGTAGCAAGTGCCAGGCAAAAGATAGCAAGACCATTAATATCAATGCCCGACCACAGCTTGAAGCGTTTGCCTCAACAGCGGCTTGTGAAGGTGTCGACGTAACATTCACAGCAACAGACAAAGCAGGTTCTGTGATGAGTAGCAAATACGAATGGTTTGATGAAAATGGAATAGCCACAGGAGAAACCACTCAATCCATCACAGTTTCTATTGCGAAAGGAAGTAACACGTCCAAGAAAGGATCAGTCATTTCCTACTCCAATGGTTGTGCTTCAGAGCGAGTTTCATACGAAGTTACACCGAGTGCCAACCCTACGCTGACCGTCAGCGGAACATTATTAGCATGTAGCGGAGACAAGCCAAGTAGCGACATCAAGGTTACCGCAGACATGGCTGGGTTGAAATACATTTGGAGTGAAGGAACTTCTCAAATACAAGAAGTAACACAGACAGGAACCGAATGTCCTATCACCGTCTTAGGAGACAATCTCAAAGCAATAACAGAAGATAAAACCTATACGGTAGAAGCAAGCATAGCGGGACAATGTTCTGCCACGATCGAAGTACCAGTCAAAGTTGTTTCTAAGCCAACTGTAAGTATTTCACTTGACACAAAAGACTGTCCAGGTGAAACGAACACACTCTCCGCAACCGAGGGTAACGGCTATACCTACCAATGGTACGAGAAAGAAGGCAATGATTATAACAGCATCAGCGGAGAAACCAACTACCAATACATAGCGACAAAAGACAAAGCAGGTGATTACACCTACCAGGTGAAAGTTGGATTAACACAAACCGTTGATGGTCAGTCTGTAACATGTTACAATGAGACTGAAGCAAGTTTCACTGTTCAAGCGACACCAAACATCACACTGACGGGAGGAGACCAAACCGTATGTAAGGGTCAATCCGTTGAAATCTATGCAGATGGAGGTCAAAGCTATACTTGGACAGCCAATTCAGCAACAGTATCAACAGACGCACAATACATATTCAACGCAGACAAATCCGTAGACATTACCATTTCGGGAACTAACGAATATGGATGCGTCGGCACGACGACTGCTAAGGTTGAGGTAAAAGACAACCCTATCATCAATGTAACTGCGGAGCAAATCTGTCCGAACACAGAGGCGAAGTTGCAAAATAGCAGCGATGACGACATAACGATTGCCTGGGCAGCAGGATCGTATGACCCAACGAGTAAGATTTGGACATCCGATGAGAAGATTTCCGCTGCGAAGTCGTACACCTTAACAGGAACAAAGACATACGACCTTGGCAACGGCAAATCGTTAGTTTGTTCATCAGACGCAACCGTAACTGCCAATTCGTTCTACCCTGCTCCATCAGCAGAAATCTATGTGAACAATCAGCAGACGAATGGACAGACTTACACCGTATGTCAAAATGTTACAGAACTTCCAGTAAAAGCAGTTCTCACAGGCAATAGCCAATACAGCACCTCATGGTCGTCTAACAAGACAGAGCACAGCTTTGGAAGCAACAACGCCAACGAGACAACCCTTACGTTGAACAGCGTTGCAGGAACAATTCAAGCAGTTGTTACAGAGAACGAGCATAATTGTTCAACTACCATAGAGCAAGAGATAGCCTTCTATGGGAAAGAGAGCATTTCCATCACAGGTTCAGAATCAGTTTGTGCTGGCGAAAATGCTGAATTCACCGTATCACAAGGAGATGCAGTGTCTTACACATGGACGGTTAAAGAAGGAACAGAAGACGTTGCTTCAAGTAGAATCACAGCCTCGGATGGAGGAAAAACAATCACCGTCGCAAATGTAACCAAAGACATTACCGCATACGTTGTTGGGCAAGATGCCAACGAATGTGAGACCAACCCTTCTAACAAGGTTACAGTAACCGCAAAAGCCAAGCCGACAATCACGATAGAGACAGACAAGGCCAACGCAACGACAATCTGTAGTGGAGAAGGAATCAAGTTGACCGCAATCTCCACCGCAACCGCAAAAGTTCAGTGGAACGGACAAAATGAGGAAACAGAACGTAGCACATACTCAATAGCAAGTCTGACTGCAGAAAACACAACAGAGAAGACATACTCAGTAAGCGCAACGGACGGAGGATGTACAACTCAATCTGAGGTGAAAGTGACCATCAATCCATTGCCAAAACTTATTCTCACAGAGGCATACGGTTTCTGTGATGGTGAGAGTGCAACATTCACTGTAACAGACCTTTACAACTCGTCAAACATCACCTACTCATGGGCAGAACCAGACAATGATGGTAATGCGACGAACACCTTCAACACACAAACTGGCAATACATATACCGCCACTAAGAAAGGTATTTATAGTGTAAGAGGTAAAGACAACACTACTGAATGTACTTCTGAGCCAGTAAATAGTCAGACGGTCGTTGTCTACAGCAAGCCAAAAGATTTGAAGATTGAATCGGGAATAGCATGTGTCGGTAAAGATGTAGAGTTGACCGCATCAAGTTCTACAAACAACACTACTTTCGAGTGGTATAGCAAAACAAGTAGTGCATCCGACTTCAGTGCGCTCGGAACGGGAGAAAATCAAACTGTAACGGCAACAGACAACGCTGTAAGCTACAAGATAAAAGGAGCAGCAACGTACACCTTGGCAAATGGTTCTACATTGACCTGCGAGGCATTGTCCGACCCAGTTGATGTTACAGGAAACGCAATTCCAACATTCACAATTGACAAGCCATCCAGCGTTTGCTACGGCAATACGGTAGATATTTCAGTTTCTGGCTACACCGACGGAACCATCTTCGAATGGACCCAAAACAACACGGTCGTATTAGATGGACAAACGACGGAAGCCACCAAGCAATACACGACAGGGAATTTGACAACGGCTGAGACCTACAGTGTGATAGCGACATTAGATGGTTGTTCATCAGACGCACAAACGATTACAGTAGAGCCAAAGACAAAACCAGTCATCAACAATATCAACGTATCCTCACCAATTTGTGAAGGAGAAACAGTTACCTTAACTGCCGATGCGACCGCAACCACTTACAACTGGATAATAAATTCAGAGACATTGGCAGACAAAACACAGTCTGTAACATATCCATCTTCCAACGGACTGACGGCGGGAACCTACAATTACTCGTTGACGATTGAGAACGACGGTTGTATGTCTGAAACGATGGACGGACAGTTTACAGTCAACCAAAAACCTACAATCGCCTTAAACGGCAAGACAAGCTATTGCCCTGGAGAGACAACAGACATAGCTGTAACAAGCACAGTGGCAAGTATCACTTGGTATAATTACGACAATGATACGAAGAAAGACGGATCACTTATCTCACAAGGCACAAGCAACACAGACAAGTTGCAAGAGACATTGGCTGAGGAAAACAAATCATATTTCTATCACTTGTACATCAGCGATGGAACTTGTGAAGCTGATAAAGTGTTTGAAGTTACAACCTATGCATTGCCAAACATTGAAGGCACAGGAAGTGCAACTATATGCTACGGTTCTGAAGTTCAACTGAGAGCCAAAGGAGGTAACACAACAGATGACGTTACCATCGAGGGATTGACTGGCAAAGTTGGAACCGATGAAAACGTTGGTTACACAGTCTTCACAGACAAACCTACCACCGACACCAACTACAACGTTACTGTAACCTCGGCGGACGGATGTTCGGCAACCGATGTTTGGACAGTTACAATTGCTCCACTTCCTGATGTTATGATCAACAACAAGATCAACGGTAGCGAAGCCATTTGTCAGGGAGAAACACCTGTCTCATTGACTGCAAGCAGTTCAACCGCAGGAGTCTCATACAAATGGAGTACAGGAGAGACGAGTGCAACCACGAATGTTGCCCCTGCCGCAAGTACGACATACACTGTAACAGCAACCTACGAACCTATTACAAACACATTCTGTGAAGGATCCACAGAATATACGGTTAACGTAAACCCTATACCAACAGTAGAGTTTGACGGAGATGACATTGCATGTAACGGAGGTACGGCAACATTCAGAATAAAAGACCCTGTATCCAACTACACCTACACATGGGCAGATGGCTATACAGGTGGAACAGAACGCACGACAGAGGCTCTCACTACGGCAAAAACCTACAGTGTTACGGCAACCGACAACACAACAGGTTGTACCTCTCAAGCTACAACTCATACTGTCAGCGTAGTTGAGAATCCAACGGTAACATTGTCTCAAAACAGTGCATCAGTCTGCAACGGTGGAACATTGCCAGATGTAAGTATCACCAATACAGGCATGAAGTCGTACTATTGGACAAACCAAGGAGAAGAAAACCGTATTAGCACGGAAGCCACACTAAGCGGAATCGTAGTAGAGTCTGACAAGAAATATGAAGCATACGTAGAAACAGCAGACGGTTGTATCGGTAAAGCCGATTTTGAAGTCAAGGTGCTCAGTCTTCCTTCTGTAACCATAAGCGGAGACAACTATGTATGCGACCAAAGTAGAGCAATCATCAATGCCTCAGCCGTTGATGCAGTTGCGCCATACTCATTCAAGTGGAGTTCTGACGATCAAAGTCTTATCCTTAGTACAGACATATCCAACGCAAGTCAAGTTACAACGAGCAAGTTGACTCAGGCAGGAGGTAAAAACGGAAACGGAGTCTACACTGTCTATGCGACAGCGATCGACGGGAATGGTTGTCTCAGCAAAAATAAAGCAGAACACACTATCAGTGTCGCACAGACACCAACCCTCACAACCAACGTAGACCAAGCAAGCGTATGTGCAGGGTCAGATGTAACCTTATCTGCAAGTGGAGCGGGGGCAAATGCAACCTACACTTGGTATAAGAAAGGAGCGACCGAAGCAGACGACAAAGAATTAGCCAATAGTGCGAAGACGACTGTTACTATCACCGAGAATTCAGAGTTCTATGTGAAAGCGACCACCTCATTAGGCTGTGAAGTCAAGTCAAGTCCTATTGCGGTTACAACGAAATCTGCTCCTACCATCGACAACATCGACAATATGTCTATATGTGAGGGAAGTTCTACAGAAATCATTATCGAAACAACTCCATCCACAGCGACAATCACGGTAGATGGTATCGGTGCTGAGAAAGACGCGAATAACGCAAACAAATACAAGTTCACGCCAAATGGTTCAACTGAATACACCATCACCGCAAAAGACAATGGATGTACTTCAGAGAAGACCTTCACCATCACGACGAACACATTACCTGTCGTTCAAATCAACAATTACGTTGAAGGAGGACGTACCGCACTCTGTTATAATGAGAACGGTCAATACACTTTGACTGCAACGTCAAGTAACACAGCGAAATCATATCAATGGTACACTGTCAATGGCACAGACGAGGTGGCGATAAGTAATGCAGACGGACAATCTTACAATGCGCCGACAACCCAATCGGCAGACTACAAAGTAAAATTCACAGACAACAACGGATGTGAAGGGACATCAACCTACTCTGTGGTTGTCAACGCTTTGCCAGAGTTCAAACTTGAACCTGTTGCAGAAGCCGTATGTACAGATGGATCAACAACCATCAATGTAGTCGCAAGCAACTACGCACAAAATTACGAGTGGCCTGCAGAGTTGGGATTGACGAACACCGCCCGCAGTGCAACGGTAACACTCTCTGGCAATGCAGGAAACACGAAGACCTATAGTGTGAAAGCGACAGACGGAAACGGATGTACTTACACAGCCTCAACAAGCATCTACGAGGTGGCAAATCCAACCTTCGACCTCAAAGCCGATAACATTTGTGATGGAGGGAATGTGGTTCTCACCGCAACGGCACCTACCGCAGACAACCTCACCTATACTTGGGGTATTGACGGAGATGCCCAATCTTCTGTCAATGGAGACAATACCACGGTAACATTCACAGAGGCTTCCACACAAGTAGCCAGCATGGCACCAAAAGAGTATGAGGTTACAGGTTCATGGACTAAGATCTATAACAGCAAAAACTACACTTGTACGACTAAGAATACAACGTATGTAACAGTCAACGAATTGCCAAGCGTTTCAGTCAGCGGCGCTTCCCTCGTCTGTGCAGAAGACGATAAGAAAGTCACACTCACTGCAACAGGCACTAATTTGACAACATACGAGTGGCAGAAAGGCGACAGCTATTCTGACGACAAGAGTGCGGAAAACGACAATACCTCTGAGAACACATTTGAAGTAACTCCAGATGTAGGACAAGACGGAGAAAGCACAACGACCTATTACACAGTACGAGTTACCGATGGCAATGGTTGTCAGAACACTGCTACCGCAAGCATTCTTCGTGTAGGCAAAACCAACATAGAGATACCAGAAGAACACATCGGAGTATGTATGGGAACAGATGCCACCCTCAACAGTGGAATATCTGGAACGAACTACACCTTCGCTTGGACGAAGAATGGATCGACTATGTCGTCAGAAAATGGCAATAGCTTGTCAATTACTAACATTACAAGCGACGCGACATACGCAGTGAAAGCGACTGCATCATACATTAGCGACCAACAAACAAAGTATTGCGAAGCCACAAAAACCTTTAAGGTTGAAAGCAAGACCATTCCAACACTTAGTTTTTCAGGATTCGGCAATGTATGTTACAACAACCCTACTCCGTTGGTTGTAAATGCCACAAACACAGATTATATCGTTTGGGAAGGCAAATCGACCAACATCAAGGATAACGAGGGCAGTGATGATAACGCGAACGAAAATGAGATTTCTTTCTCTCCTAAAGAACTTATAACTGAACTAACGATATTTGAGTTCACAGCCTATAAGAACTATGTAATTAGTAGAGATGGAACATCAACAACAAACGTACAAAATCTCACTTGTACAGCAACAGGTCATCAGAATGCTGGTCCGAGAAACCTGCCAACTATTGCTGTTGAAGACGTCAGAACTTGTATCAATTCTGAGAAAACATTGAAAGTCACAGCAACCAGCGCACAAAGTGGCATCACATTCAACTACGATTGGAAAGCTCCTGGTGAAGAATCATGGAACGCAGGAACAGACTCTAAGACTATCACACCGACGATCAAAGGAGAATACGAGTACAAAGTTCGAGTTACCGACACATACAAGTGTGCCGATAGTGCCACGATCACCCTCACCGTCGACACTTTGCCTACGTTCACCCTTTCGGGAGACATTGCGGAGTGTAATGGAAACACAGTAACAATCAGTGCTTCCAACAAGAGCTTAGAGTATGATTGGACAAACAGTGGAAACTACAATCCTAATAGCAGCAACAGATATACCGTTACCAACGCATTGACCATTGCGGTTAAAGCAAAAGACGGAAACGGATGTTTGTCATCCCCTGTAAATCATAGCGTAGAGGTTTTAAGCAATCCAGAAATCTCGATTGCCGCTACCACTCCATGTTATAACAAGCCAGCCACATTGACCATTACGGATAATGTTACAGAAGGTATCAACACCTATTCTTGGAACAAATCATCTATCACAGAAATCAGTGACGGCGTGTTTACAACAGACAATTTGAAAGATGCAAGTACATATACGGTGACAGCGACGAAGTTATATGATAGCAACAACAAGTCTTGTGTTGCGAAGGAGACAGTTGATGTCAACGTTAATGCATTGCCAAACATCTCGGTCAACGCAGACGGAGCATATTGCAACGGAACGAGAGACATCTCCATCACCGCAAACGGAGGTTTGGCATACAAATGGTCTACGCAAGAAATCACAGAGCCAACCGCCGACTTGACCGAGGCAAACACCTATAGCATAGCTGGTCCATTAACAGCGGAGATGAACATCTATGTATGGGGTCAAGACGCAAACGGATGTAAAGCATCTGCTGAAACGAACATTCAAGTTAACGACAACCCTAAGTTCCATATCAGTGGCGACACCGTTGTATGTTTAGGCAGCTCAACCAAAGTCAAGGCGATAGCTGAAAATGGAGGTATGGACTTCACTTGGACAGTCAATGGGAATAGCACCACCAGCGATGAATACACATTCAACAATGTTACGAAAGATGTGAAAGTAACCGTTGTGGCAAAGAATGAAAACGGATGTACGACGACCTATGAGTTCACAGTGAAGGCTGTCAACGCACCTGCCATTACGGCAGACAACTTTGACAAAACCATCTGTAAAGGTTCTACGGCGCAACTTGAAATCAACGACATCCAAGCTGCTGATAACGGCAATGCGGCGACCATCATTTGGAAAGATGCCGCAGGAAGAACTATCGCTGGGGAAAACACCACTAAATACACTACTCCTGCAGTCAACAGTTCAAATACAAAATACACAGTTGAAGCAAGTTATGCATACTCACAGTATGAGACGGAGACAGTAACATGTCCGACAACAGCTACATTCACAATCAACGTCAACGACCTTCCTTACATCACAATCTCTGGAGACGAATCTGTTTGTGAAGGCGAGAATGCTACATTGACCGCATCTGCAACAGGAACGGGTACTAAACAATCTTACCAATGGTTCGTAAAGACCCCTAACGGTATCAATTTCTTATCAAATAACGCTACATCAACAAGAAATCCTATCAACGAGATTGGAGCCTACGATGAAGCGACAAGAGCAGTCACCTACTACGTGATAGTATCGGATGAACATCTTGGTAGCGCGACATGCGAAGACACAGCATGGCAAAATGTCAAGGTAAAAGAACTTCCAACATTCGGTTTATCTACAGCAGACAGCAAGACGACAGTTTGTCAAGGCGATATCGTTACAATCAACGCAGACAAGCCATCCCTTCTTTACGATTGGAATGGAGCAGGTTATCAGAACACGACATCTTACGAGTTGAATGTCAACGCAGAAACACACCTCACAGTAAAAGCGATGGATCAAGCCACATCGTGTGAAGGCTCTGCAACAATCGACTTATACACGAAGCCATACCCTATCATCGAGTTTGAGAGTGTGCCAACTGTTTGTGCAAACCAAGAAAACAAGACAATCAACATCAGTTCGTCAAAGAAAGACCAGTACGATTGGAAGTGGCAACTCAACAACAAGAACGGAGAAGTTAAATCAACCACAAGTTCTTGTGAGACAGGACTCTTGAAAGACAACCAAGACTTCTACATAACTGCGACACTCAACGAGTGTACAACCGACTCAACAATCACGATCCAAGTGAACCAATTGCCAGAAATCATCATTGAAGAGGGTTCCAACATCTCCGTATGTTCTGGTTCAGACTTGGTTTTGCATGCAGAAGGAGGTATAGCCTACGTATGGAAAGAGTACGACGCTACCCAATACAAAGCAAGTTCAGAACTCCAGACCACAAATATCATCAACTCAGAAAAGATAAAAGTTTGGGGTAAAGACAATAATGGATGTGAGAATTCCGCAGAGATTGAGATTTCTGTTAATCCATTACCAGAATTCAGTGTCAACTACAACACTGGATACTGTGTAGGATCACAAGCTATTCTCGAAGCGACAAGCAACGAAGGTCTCTCGTATGTATGGGCAAACAAAAAAGACTTCAGTTCTGAGAGCATTGTTTCCAGAGCGCAAGTATTCCGCCCTATTATTACACAAGACACCATTTTCTATGTCAAGGGAACCAACAACAATGGATGTACGGCAGAAGGCTACAAGACAGTAACTTTGAAAGCGTTCGATTATCCAGACATTGAATTGATTGCTCCAGCCTCCGTCTGCAAAGGTTCGGAAGCGACATTAGAAGTTGTAAACAAAGGAGTTGCCGCAACCTACGCTTGGTCTGGCATAGACAAGACAGATGCAAAGATAACGGTCAACGTAGCCAAGAACACGAAATTCACCGTAACAGCCACCTCAGAAGAGGGAGGATGTAAGACGTTGAAAGATGCGGTTGTCGGTGTTTTGCAGTTGCCAACAATCATAGCAGAAGACGCAAAAGTTTGTGAAGGCAACAACGGAACCATCGGAGCAAGAAGCAATTCCACTATCACAGAATGGTATTGGATGGATGCAAGTGAGACAAACATTCTCCAACAGAAAGATGCGAACGGAAACAAGTACACCACAACAGAGGCAAACGGTATCACAAGCGAGACCCGTTACGTTGCAAAGGGTATAGATGCTCAGGGTTGTGAAGGATCTGTTGTCGTTAAGATTTCCAACTACGAGAATCCGAAATTCACCATTGCGACAAACTCGCCTGTCTGCAACGGCAGCGACATCAAGCTCACCGCAAGCAACCGTACTTTGTCATACGATTGGAATGATGGAGACGGCTACAAGAGCGATTGGAGTTTCTCCGAGACTGCAGACGCAACGAAGACATACGCCCGCGAGGTTATCGGTAAGTCGGCAGAAGGATGTACGACAAAAATCAGTGTACCAGCCATCACGATTCAAAACTTGCCTGTCTTCGAGTTGGATATGAAGAACGACCTTGGTGCTACAAGCGAGTATGTATGTTTAGGTGGAAATATGACAATCACGTCAAATGTAGCAGACTACACCTACTCTTGGTCTACGACAGATAAGACATACGCCGAGACAAGCAACAAAATGACATTCGAGAATGTTCAAGGACAGACATTCGTCTCTGTAACTGCAAAAGAGGCTTTGAAAGGCGATGAATATTGTACGACAACCATAGAAAAGACTATTAAAGTATGGTCATTACCAGACATCAAGATTGAAAGCGATAAGAGCGAAATCTGTTTGGATAGTACAGTTACATTGACTGCCAAGGGAGGTGTTTCTGGCAAATACGTTTGGCTGACACCTGCAGGCGAGAAGACAGACAACGTCAAGGTGACGCCTTCCGTCAAGTTTGCGACAGGCGAAGCAGGACGTAGTTTGACTTACGAAGTACAAGGAACAGACGCTAACGGATGTGTCAATACAGCGACAACAGACTTGATGGTCTACAATCGTCCTACCCTCACAATTCCAGCAGTTGAACCTGTATGTAGAGGAACAGAAGCAACGATCCAAGCCATCGGTTCTGCGAATAGTTACATTTGGAACATAAAAGGAAACGATAAGGTAATAGGAACATCAGACCTCATCACTCCAAAAGTAGTCCCTGCAAACGGAGAGAACTCTGTAACCTACACTGTTCGTGCTGAAGATATGAATACTTGTGTGAACTTTGGAGAAATAACCGTCAAGGTGAAAGAATACCCTACTTTGACCTATAAGACAACTTCTCCTACAGGAAAAGACAGTATTTGTAAAGGACTTCCACAAAGCATAAAGATCCAAATGGAAGGCGCAGATACATGGGAATGGACAGACGAGGTCAACACCAACTCATTCCGTGAATTCACAAGTCTCAATGCACAAAAGAGAATCACTGTCAAAGGTACGACCGCAGGATGTACGACCGACACAACGATTGAGATTGGCATTTGGACATTACCAGACTTCTCACTTGACGGAGTGTCAAACATCTGTAACAACAGCAGTTTGACTATCACCGCCAAAGCAATCAGCGACAAAGACCAATACACTTACGAATGGATTGGCAAGAACCATACAGGAGACAGTTATACAGAGACAGTGAAGACGGCTAACACATTCACTTACACCGTAAAGGCAACTGACGCTAACAAATGTTACGCAACACAGAGCCACACCGTCAAAGTAAACGCATTGCCTACTGTTACTATCACAGACAGAACGCCAGTCGTTTGTGAAGGCGACGCCACGACCGCAGAGGCGACAGGTGCCATCGATTATGCATGGTACACCGCAGAAAGCATCAATGGTCCTTGGACAGCCAACGGAACCGGCGATGTAACAAACCTCACAGTTAACGCTCCTGTCTATCTCCGTGTTATCGGAACAGACATCAATGGATGCGAGAACCGCGACTCTATCTTAGTGTCTACGAAGCCTTATCCTGTCATCACGATTGAAGAAGCACCTGCAGCCGTCTGCTACGATGAGAATGCGACTGTCAAAGTTTCAGGTGCAGACACCTACACTTGGGACAAGGACGATGAGACCGTTACCATTGAGACATCAACTTCAGGGAACAAGCACATCAGTGCCATCACAGAGAAGTTGACAGGAGACAGAACATTCAAGGTTACAGGTACGACAAATGGCTGTGCGACCGACAAGACAATTAACGTAAGCGTATGGTCATTGCCATCCATCTCCATCTCAACCGTTAAATCCAACAATGAGATTTGCGAGAAAGAGTCTATTCTTCTCAACGCCGCAGGAGGAGAATCGGGCAAGTACATTTGGAACATATCTGGAAACACGACTGTCATAGGAACAGAAGACAGCTATACAGCAGCACCAACAACAGTCGGAACAACGACCTACCAAGTACACGGAGAGGACATTCACGGATGTAAAAATCAATCAGAATTTGACGTTGTTGTCAATGAGTTGCCAGACATTAAGATTGAAGGTGTGGATGCTGTATGTATGAAGGAGCAAGTAACCCTCGTGGCAATCAGTTCCGTTGGAATTAGGAACTACAACTGGAGTTCTGGAGAAACAGATCAAACCATCACTGCGACCATCACCAACGGCAAGACGTTCCAAGTTGAGGTTGAAGACTATAACGGATGTAAGAACAGTGCGAAGAAAGCAGTTGCTGCCAAATCAATCCCTTCATTGGCAGCCACACTTCCTAAATACATCTGTAACGGAGACGAAACGGAAGTCGTTCTCTCTGGAGCAGAGAAATACTACACGACAGAAGACGACTTGATTCCAAACGGAAAGATGACAATCAGTCCTTCTAAAGACACAACATTCACAATCGTGGCTTACGTTGGTGAATGTTCTCAGACGAAAGACATCTCACTCCAAGTGTTTGAGAATCCGACTGTATGGATTTCTTCTTCAGCGGATGCAATTTGTAAGGGAGCTTCAGCCACACTGACTGCCAATGGAGCGACTCAATACGAATGGGTCGGCGAATCCATTACCAACACGAAACGCACCGTTTCACCACTTGAAACGACCCAGTACGTCGTCTATGGTACAGATGACAATGGATGTCATAGCACAAGCGAGCCATACACCATCAAAGTCAACACTGCACCTGAGTTTACGGTAGAAGCGACTTCAGACTATGTGTGTGAAGGCTCGTACGACACATTGTTCGTCAAATACGACAAAAACGTCGATGGACACGCAACTTCATTCACATGGACGAATACAGGAGAGTTGAAAGACTCTATCTATCCTGCCATTTACGAGACTGCCAACTATATGGTTATCGGTCGAAACGACTATGGATGTGAGACTACACGCATGAAGTTGATTACCAAGAAAGATTATCCTACCCTCTCATTTGAGTCGTCTAACGACATCATCTGCGAAGGAACAGATGTAACGATTACAGCAATCTCTAACGCAACCGATTACAAGTGGCAAGACGGAACAATCGGCAATGAGTATGAGATTACGAACATTGACGCGGGCAAGACACTGACTGCATACGCTACGCTCAACGGATGTACGACAACAGACCAATTTGTTGTCAACGTGAATCCGAAGCCATACGTTTGGATTACAGGATCTCGCGACACATGTACCTATAGTGAGATTACCCTCTCTGCCAAAGGAGCTTCCACATACAAGTGGAGTAATGGTAAGAGTGGCGAGAATATCAACATATTCTACAAGAATGAACCTGGCACATACCAATACTCAGTAGTCGGTACAGATGTCAACGGTTGTTCGTTCGAGACAGAGCCATACGAGGTTACCGTTCACGGCGCACCAAAAATCATCATCACAGGTAGTGCGGAGGTATGTGACGGAACATCCGCACAACTCACCGCTTCTGGAGCCAACACCTACATTTGGACGTCAGGCTACAATAGTAACGATGCCACGATCTACCCTACTATTACGAAGAGAACCTTCTTCAACGTGATAGGTAAGGACATATACGGATGTGAAGGTAGTGCTAACAAGTGGGTTAACGTCATTGAATACCCTACACTCGCCTACGAAGCACCTGCACAAGTATGTAAGGGAGAACCAGCCAAGTTCACCATCACAGGAGCATCTAAATACTTCTACAATGGCGATACAATCGAAGGTAAGACATTCACTTATACAGATGTCCCTGAGAACACGACGACCTACACTGTTGTCGGAGACAAGAGCGGTTGTCAGTCAAGTATCCGTTTCATGATTGACGTGCTTCAACATCCAACGGTTTGGATCTCTGGTACAAACACCATCTGTAAAGAATCTTCTACATTGTTGACCGCATCTGGCGCACTAACCTACGTTTGGACATCCGACAAGACAGGCAAGACCGCCATCTCAACGGCTGAATCATACAACGCACACCCAACAGAGAAGACCACCTACACCGTTGTCGGAACAGATGCCAACAAGTGTAGCAGCACACAGACCTACACCGTCAATGTTGACTCATTACCTAAGTTCGAGATTGATGGTCCAACACAAGCGTGTGAGGGTAACACCATCACTCTTGCGATCAAGAACGGAGATGCGCTCAAATACAGTTGGAGCAATGGAGCAAGCGGAGAGACTGTTACACCTATCATCAACAAGTCTACCGTCTTTACAGTAGAAGCGACTGGATCAAATAATTGTACGGTTAAGAAGACCCATACAGTAAGAAGCTACGCTTACCCTACATTGTCCTACTCAGCACCTGCACAAGCATGTGCCAAGACACCAGTGCAGATCATCGTAACAGGAGCAGACTCTTACAACTGGGCAAACGATCCTAAGAACCACACAGGAAGAATGACCGACTACCCAGAAGGCACAACCGTCTACAACGTAGAAGGTGTTTCTAACAACTGTGCGACAAATCTGTCAATCTCCGTGGATGTTCTCCAGAATCCAACCGTCTCTTACCAAGGAAACACGAGTATCTGTAGAGGAACGAAGATGGAACTCGTAGCATACGGAGCGAAAGAATACCAATGGAGCACGGGATTGAAGAGTGATACTCTCACAACTTACCCTTCTGTGAGTCGTGATTACACGTTGACAGGTAAGGACGAGTTCGGATGTGCAACAACCATCACTATTCCAGTGGCAGTTCATCAAAAGCCAAGCTTCGAAGTCTTTGGAGAAGACAGTATCTGTCGTGGCTACACCGCTGAATTCTACGCTTCTGGAGATGCTCAGACATATTACTGGGGATTTGGAACCAATGTTACCGACGATGCCCGCAGTATGAACGACGAGATCGTTACAGAGACCATCGAAAAGAGCATACCTATCTACGTTATGGCCGTTGACTCTAACAACTGTTCTACAATTGTTCAGAAACGTATCACTTTGAAACAGAGTCCTTCTGTACTCCACACAGGTAAAGACGTTATCTGTTTAGGAGATACAGCAGAGCTCATCGGACACGGAGCAAGTTCATACTATTGGACTTATAACATCAGTGCTAAGAGTGATACAGCCTACGGCGACACCTTGCGCTTCAAGCCAATCGGCAACACCCGTGTAACGCTCGTCGGTCTGTTAGGCTCTTGTGAGACATCTACAGACATTCAAGTTACCGCCAACGCTTCACCAAGCGTGGCTATCCGCGGTGATAGTGCGGTATGTAAGGGTGACAACGCAGTTCTGACCGCCTTTGGCGCACAAGACTACGAGTGGAGCAACGGTATAATCGGAAGCTCAACCATATTGGAGGCGTTGGAGAAATCAACCACCATCAGCGTGAAAGGAACTTCATCCAACGGATGTAGCTCAACCGCAGAAGTTGAAGTCGCAGTCAGCAACCGTCCAGAAGTTTGGTTGAAATTGGCAGACATCACTGGTTGTCCTGGCACACCAACCACGATCAGCATGGTCGCAGGAGGCGCACAAAACTTCCAATGGAGTTCTGAGCCAGTAAACCAAGAGATTGCAGGAAATACCGTCAACGAACTCTCTGCAACGATTGATGAGTTAACCCATGTGATTGTAACAGGTTATGATGTATCAGGATGTTACACAACAGCCGACCTCTACGTCGACACGTTGACCCACAAGCCAATACAGTTCAGTGTTGAGCCATCCGTTATCTTAGAGGAGAACCCAATCATCACGATGAAGGGAATTTATCCTGACAATGCAGAGTGGACTTGGGATGCAGGAGACGGAATTGGAGAAGGCATTGAGGGAGTAGAAGCAACCTACAACTACCCTAACCCAGGCACACGCGACTCATTCATCGTAACAGCAAACGTAATAGACGAGTTAGGGTGTGAATACTCAGTAGACTCAACCATCTATGTATGGAAGATGTTCTGGATGCCAACGGCGTTCACACCAAACGAAGACGGTATCAACGATGTCTTCCGCCTGAAAGGAACCCAATTCCTCACGAAAGTTAAATTAACCATCTACAACAGAATCGGAACCATCGTCTTCCAGACAGAAGACATTGACGGATACTGGGATGGTAAATACAATAATGAGAAATGTCCAGAAGGCATTTACGGATATACCGTTGATTGGGAGTCTAATGGATTCCACGGAATTGACAAGAGTGGAACGAAAAAAGGCTACATACAGTTGATACGATAAAAGTGAATAAAAAAACAATAAAGTCCGATGACAAGAAGTTTGTCATCGGACTTTATTACGTCAACCCAAGCAATAATGGGAATCTACAAACGTCTCATTACAAAAACTTCAAAGATGGCATTAAACGATCAAATGAAGATTTTCTTCGCCTTTTAATTGAAGCCAACAAAGTCGCACTACAGAAAAAAAAGAAGCCTTTGTAAATCAAACGGATTGACCAAGATTTTCGCAAAATTACAATGGAAAATATTTAACTTTGGGAAACATTTTGATCTACATCCTTATGGAACTTCAAGACAAAATATTTCAAAAGATCAGAAAAGCGATAGACAAATTCGGACTCATTGAAGAAGGCGATAAAATCCTTATCGGACTATCTGGAGGCAAAGATTCACTCGCTTTGGTGGAGTTTCTCGCCCGTAAACGCAGAGCTCACCACCCAAACTTCACCCTTTTGGCAGTCCATATTTCAATGGGAAATATCCCCTATCAGGCAGACATTGACTATCTACGGAACTATTGCCAATCATTTGATGTAGAATTCATTCACGACATTACATCATTTGACCCTTCCACAGACACAAGAAATACACCCTGTTTTCTCTGCTCGTGGACTCGAAGGAAACGTATGTTCAGTTTAGCTAAAGAACTGAACTGCAATAAAATAGCACTCGGACACCATTTAGACGATATGCTACATACGCTACTGATGAACCTCACCTTCCAAGGTTCATTCAGCACAATGCCACCTCTCTTGCAGATGAACAAGTTCAAGATGAAAATCATCCGTCCTTTATGCCTCGTTGAGGAGAAAAACCTCATTGAGTTCGCCAATATGCGAGGATTCAAAAAGCAGAAAGAAAACTGTCCCTATGAAACCAACTCACAACGCACCACCGTCAACGAGGTGCTTGAGAAGATGACCGAACTCAA
Organism: Clostridiales bacterium; assembly: GCA_963626555.1. GTDB lineage: Bacteria > Bacteroidota > Bacteroidia > Bacteroidales > Paludibacteraceae > UBA1181. The sequence goes on along the minus strand of CAVFXQ010000008.1, from coordinate 13,538 downwards.
CCCTAACGCAAAAAGCAGCCTACTCCGCGCTATGATGAACGTCCAGGAAGACTACCTGCCGAAAGAGGTATAAAAAATGACCATTTAACCCAAAGACTAATTCATTCGTATTGGCACATATATCAACGTGCAAAACATTTCCATTTCATTTTTAAGATAAATCATTTTCTCATTAAGGGAATATTTCCGAAATTTGCACGAATTATAAATAACTTGTATATGCACGCTTATAAACCTTTTCACTTAGTGCTTGAAGATGGCACAGTATTCAAAGGGAAATCATTTGGTTATGAGAAGTCGGTGGCAGGAGAAGTAGTTTTCAGCACCGCTATGGTTGGCTATCCAGAGAGTTTGACAGATCCTTCATACGCAGGACAGATTCTCGCGATAACATTTCCATTAGTCGGCAACTATGGAGTTCCTTCTGACGAAATGGATGAGAATGGTATTTCTAAATTTTTAGAATCGGAGAAGATTCAAGTTGAAGGCTTGATTATTTCCGATTTTTCTTTTGAATACAGCCATTGGAACGCAGTAAAGAGTTTAGGCGACTGGTTGAAAGAGCATAAGATTCCTGGCATCTATGGCATCGACACCCGAGAACTAACGAAATTAGTCCGCGAAAAAGGCGCTATGAAGGGGAAATTAGTGTTTCCAGACGAGGAAGACATTCCTTTCGTAGACCCTAACATCGTCAACCAAGTTGCTCGAGTAAGTTGCAAAGAAGTTATTACATACGGAAAAGGAAAAGAGAAAGTTGTTCTTGTAGACTGCGGTGTGAAAAACAACATCATCCGTTGTCTCCTCAAGAGAGATGTTACCGTCATCCGCGTGCCTTGGGATTACGATTTCAACACTTTGGAATACGACGGTCTTTTCATTTCCAACGGTCCAGGAAACCCAGAACTCTGCGGTATTACGGTTGATCATATCCGCGAGGCCATGAAGAAAGAAAAGCCTATATTCGGAATCTGTATGGGTAATCAACTGCTTTCCATCGCAGGCGGTGCTAAAACATACAAACTGAAATACGGACACCGTAGCCACAACCAACCAGTAAGCATGCTCGGAAGCACCCGCGCTTTCATCACCACGCAAAACCACGGTTTTGCTGTTGATAACACTACCTTAGGAAGCGATTGGGAGCCTCTCTTTATCAATATGAACGATGGCACGAATGAAGGAATCCGCCATAAGAGCAAACCTTTCTTCTCTGCCCAGTTCCACCCTGAGGCATGCTCGGGTCCAACTGACACAGATTTCTTGTTCGACGCTTTCGTGAATATGGTTCGGGACAAGAGCATCCGTACATTCAACCCTTCCGACCTCGGAGTCTACACAGGTCCTAAAAAATACAACAAAGTACTTCTCTTAGGATCAGGAGCATTGAAGATTGGAGAAGCAGGAGAGTTTGACTATTCTGGTTCGCAAGCTTTAAAAGCATTGAAGGAAGAAGGAGTCAAAACCGTCCTTATCAACCCTAACATCGCGACTGTACAGACATCTGAAGGCGTGGCAGACAAAGTTTACTTTCTCCCTGTCACCCCAGAGTTCGTTGAACGCGTTATTGAGAAAGAGAGACCAGATGGTATTTTCCTCTCTTTCGGTGGACAGACAGCATTAAACTGCGGTGTTGCTCTCTACAAGAGCGGAGTTCTTGAAAAATACAACATTCAAGTATTAGGAACGCCAGTACAGGCCATAATCGATACAGAAGACCGTGAAATTTTCAATCAAAAACTTCACGAAATTGATGTCAAATATATTAAGAGTGAAGCCGTTACGGATATAGACCACGCCTTGAAAGCAGCCAACGAATTGGGTTATCCTGTCATCGTTCGTGCAGCATACGCATTAGGCGGATTAGGATCAGGATTCTGCAACAATGATGAAGAGCTTAAGGTGTTGGTAGAAAAGGCATTCTCCTACTCTCCTCAAGTTTTGGTTGAAAAATCGCTCAAGGGTTGGAAAGAAATAGAATATGAAGTAGTACGCGACCGCTACGACAACTGTATCACCGTTTGTAACATGGAGAATTTTGATCCATTGGGAATCCACACTGGTGAATCTATCGTCGTCGCACCTTCACAAACACTATCCAACCGAGACTATTACAAACTTCGCGAGTTGGCGATACGCATTATCCGTCATATTGGCATCGTTGGTGAATGCAACGTGCAGTACGCATACGACCCAGAATCTGAGGACTATCGCGTAATCGAGGTGAACGCTCGTTTGAGTCGTTCTTCTGCATTGGCTTCAAAGGCAACAGGTTATCCATTGGCATTCATCGCTGCCAAATTAGGTATGGGTTATGCACTCCCAGAATTGAAAAACAACGTAACCAAAGAGACTTCTGCATTCTTTGAACCTGCGCTTGACTACATCGTTTGCAAGATTCCACGTTGGGATTTGGGTAAATTCCAAGGAGTCTCACACCTTCTCGGGTCAAGCATGAAGAGTGTCGGAGAGATTATGGCTATCGGTAGAAATTTTGAAGAAGCCATTCAGAAAGGCTTGAGAATGATTGGTCAAGGGATGCACGGATTTGTTGCCAACAAAGCAATCCACGCAGATAACCTTGACGAGGCGCTCTCTAAACCAACAGACAAACGTATCTTCTACATTGCACAAGCATTGCACGAAGGATACACCATCCAAAGAATCCACGATCTCACCAAAATCGACCTTTGGTTCCTGCAGAAATTGCAATACATCGTCAACACAGAAAGCGAACTCTCAAAATATAACGCACTCACTGAGTTGCCAGACGACCTTTTGAGATATGCTAAACAAATCGGATTCTCCGACTTCCAAATTGCTCGTTTAGTTACAAAATGTAGCAACAACGACATTGACAACGAAGTGTTGAACGTTCGCAAATACAGAAAATCAAGAAACATTGTTCCTGTCGTGAAACAGATTGACACGTTGGCTGCCGAATATCCTGCGCAAACCAACTATCTGTACATCACCTATAACGGTGTTGGAAACGATGTTAAATACTTAGGAGACCACCGTTCCTGCGTTGTTCTCGGTTCAGGAGCCTACCGTATCGGTTCTTCCGTAGAGTTCGATTGGTGTGGTGTCAATGCCTTGAACACAATCCGCAAAGAGGGCTACCGCTCTGTCATGATCAACTACAACCCAGAGACAGTCTCAACAGACTATGATATGTGCGACAGACTCTATTTCGACGAGCTCACCTACGAGCGCGTGATGGATATTCTTGACTTAGAGAACCCAATGGGTGTGATTGTTTCAACAGGTGGTCAGATTCCAAACAATCTTGCAGTCAAATTATCAAATAGTGGAGTCAGAATTTTAGGAACGCAAGCTGAAGACATTGACAACGCGGAAGACCGCCACAAGTTCTCTCAGATGTTGGATGACCTTCACATTGACCAACCAAGATGGCAAGAGTTAACCACCATGGACGATGTCAATAGTTTCGTAGACCGTATCGGATACCCTGTTTTGGTTCGTCCGTCATACGTTCTTTCGGGTGCCGCAATGAACGTCTGCTACAACCAATCGCAATTAGAGAATTTCTTGCAGTTGGCTGCCAACGTCTCTAAAAAGCATCCTGTCGTCATCTCTGAATTTATGGAACGTTGCAAAGAGATTGAAATAGATGCAGTTGCACAAAACGGTGAAATTATGGTTTACGCCATTTCAGAACACGTTGAGTATGCAGGAGTCCACTCTGGAGATGCTACAACGCAGTTTCCTCCACAAAAAATCTATGTGGAGACTGTTCGCCGTATCAAACACATCGCTCGAGAAATTGCGAAAGCGCTTCACATCTCTGGACCATTCAACATTCAGTTCTTGGCAAAAAACAATGAGATTAAGGTTATCGAATGTAACCTCCGTTCATCTCGTAGTTTCCCATTCGTATCTAAAGTGTTGAAAATCAACTTCATTGAGTTGGCTACAAAGATTATGTTAGGCTTGAAAGTTGAGAAACCAGAGAAATCAGCGTTCGACTTGGACTATGTCGGAATCAAGTCATCACAATTCTCATACCAGCGTTTACAGCAAGCCGACCCTGTTCATGGTGTAGACATGGCATCGACTGGTGAAGTTGGATGTATCGGAGACGATTTCTCCGAAGCCCTTTTGAAATCTTTGTTGTCTGTCGGATATAGGATTCCAAAGAAAAACATTATGATTTCCTCTGGAGCGACGAAAGAAAAAGTTGATTTGTTAGATGCATGCAGAATGTTGCAAGACAACGAATACAAGATTTACGCGACGGCAGGCACACACCGATTCTTAGAAGAGAACGGAATAAATTCTGTTCAAGTAGGATGGCCAGATGATGACCATAACGTATTGAATGTCATGCAGATGATTTCTGAAAAGCAATTTGATTTAGTAATCAATATTCCTAAAGACAGCACACATAGAGAGTTGTCCAATGGTTATGCCATTCGTCGTGGAGCCATTGATTTCAACATACCGTTGATAACGAACGCTCGTCTCGCCAGTGCCTTCATTCGCGCATGTTGCGAGAAGAAAGTTGAAGACATCAAAATAAAAAGTTGGGACGAGTATTAATAAAATATTTGAAGAAAAAAAGATGACAGAGAAAATAAAACTTTGGGTTGAAAATCTGTCTACCATTGGCTTTATCCCGTTGATTGCAACAATGTCAACGGGATTTTCAAAACGCCAGTTTATTGCCCTGTATATCGCAGCAGGGCTTTATCTTTTAGATTTCTTTGTCAACCAAAGATGGAAAAATCTTCAATGGGATAAAAGAAACTGGACATTCGTCAGTTTTATCGTCTTCTTTTTTGTCATCAATATTTTCGCTCTCGCAGATAAGCATACAAATCGACAGTGGGGTGACATAGCAGAAACATACCTACCAATGTTGATATATGGAGCAATAGGACTCGTGGGAATATTCGGAAAAATCAGAGTAAAATACATTGCTTGGACGATGTCCCTCGTAAGCCTATACATCATTGTCTATAGTAACTATGTTTGGCGAGAACTATATGCAGAACAGTATCCAGGTGAAGAAATTGAATTTTGGAGACAATTTGAGATTTACTATTACTATAGGACACAAGAATTTGGAGCCCACATGATTATCAATGTTTACCGCAACATTGCTGTCATAATGGGCTTATATTCCCTCCACAACGAAAAAATGAATCGGGTGGAGAAAATTCTAACCACTACTTTAATTGTGCTTCTTTGCCTTGCGATTGCAGCTTCAGACGGTAGAATAGGATTGATCACACTGATAGTTATTCTCTTTAGTTTTCTGCTTCGTTACGCGACACAAAAGATAGGGAAAAAGTTGACTATCATAGCTATGACGGTTCTTACCGTATTTGTAGGAATCATAGTATTGAATAAGGACAAATTTCAAGACTCTACAAACATAAAAAACAATCCTCGTTATGATTTATGGCATGTGGCGTGTAAAACGATTGCAGAGAAGCCAATTTTCGGGCATGGTGTCTTCTCATACAAGGAAGATTACTCAAAAAACGCAATACAAGACGAAGGAATTCAGAAAAACTACATGGAAGAATTTTATGCCACATATCCAGACCACGATATTACACATATACATCCCCATAATGAGTTTCTGAAAACAGGGATGCAAATTGGTCTTGTTGGACTTTTTCTTTTCATATTAAACTTCGCACTGCCATTTTTCACTCGATGGGGAGAAAATCAAATCTTTATCAATCTATTCGTATTCTGTTTTTCTCTACAGATGCTTTTTGACGTGTTTCACACTGGCTTTCAGCCACGATTATATTGTTTAGTATATCTAATGTTATTCAGTGCAATAAAACAGGTTTATATGCGGAAATAGCGAAGCCATTCTTGATATTCATCTTGCGCAGTCAGACAAGTATCTGTAAGGAATCCATTGATATTTCCCCAATTTTGCAAGCCACGATAGTAGAAATAGCGAAGATCCTCAGTGAGGATGAACGGCACAATATCGGCATACAAGCATTGCCAAAACATCAACAATCTACCCACCCTACCATTACCATCTTGGAAAGGATGCGTTCAAAGCGCACATGAAAGTCTAACACATCCTCAAGGATGGTGTTTGAAGTGCATTGTACCAAGACAGTAGACTTTTCATCTCTGAATGTACATACTCTGGAAGTGTTGTTTCTTCTCCCCCTACCTCATTCGGTAATTTTTTGTAATCTCCTACTACAAACCAAGATTTCGCACTATCGGATGTTCCCGTCTTTAGTATTCTATGAAGTTCCTTGGTATGTTTCTCAGATATTTTTTCCGAAGCATGTTTGATAACATAGTCAACGCAACAAAAATGGTTAACCGTTTCAATAATATCGTCGATACGAGTTGGATCCGATGTTGCGCATAAAGTGTTTGTCTCAAAGATGAAGCGAGTTTGTTCTTTAGACAAACGACTCCCCTCAATATGATTAGAGTTGTAAGTTAGTTCAACCTGTGTACGGTGATATATACTGCCCTTGAGTCGAGATTCCATCTGCTCACGCAAGGCCTGTAGAAGTTTATGAGTCATACACTTGTGGATATCGAAGCAAATTATAATAATGTATTAGAAAAAAAGAGGGACGACCAATGCCGTCCCTCTTGTATAAGAATCTTAATTAGAAACCTAATTATTTCTTGATGACAGTCTTAACAACAACCTTACCATTTACATTAGCCTTAACCAAGTAAAGACCTGCAGGAAGAGCAGAAACATTGATTTGGCTACCGTTAGCAGTTGCTACAACATTACCAGTCAAGTTAACAATTTCAACCTTTGATGCGTTCAAAACATTGATTACATCAGTTGCAGGATTAGGGTAAACAACTACATCAAAAGCGTTAGCCTCTGCATCAACTTCCACATTTCCTACGTTTGGCTCAGCTGACAAAACAACATTATCAACATAGTATTCAAAATCACCATGTTGGAAAGAAATAGAAACAGTAGTTGCACCAGTTGGAACATCAATAATAGACTTCTTAACCTCCCAGTTGTAGTTGATAGAGTCACCAGGGTACATTTCAACAGAAGTTGCAGCAGCGTCGTTGAAAGTCAAAGTGGCAGGGATGTGTCTTTCTGCAAGAGTAGCAGCATCAAATGCTTCTTGCAATTTCTCTGAATAAACCCACTTAACAAGTGCACTTGTGTAGATTTTACTAGCATTTGCAGGCAATGTAATATTCTCAATCTTGATATACTTTGGTTCTTCTTCTGATGCCTTAGCCTCAGCAAAAGTAGGAACATCCAAAGTCAAAGTGTATTCGCTATCAAAGTAAGGAGCATCCTTTCCATCCTCTTGCCATACACGACCAGTCTTTACAGCACCAGCTGAAGTGAATGCGTAGCCACCTGCAAATGATGTAGCTGGAAGATTCTTCAATGAAGCAGAAGAATAAGTAGCGAAACGAGCAGCACCAACACCTTGGAAATCCTCAGCGTAGAATGGTCTTACAGATCCTGACTCCTCGAACCAAAGGTTCTTGATGTATCCAGGAGTGCAAACACCAGCGTACTCACGTAAGAAAGAGAAAATCATCACACCAACTTGATCGAATGAGTTAGGGTTAATGTACAACTCTTTCTTTGCAATGAAATAAGTATTAGAAGCCATGTAATCACCAGAACCATCCAAAGCAAACTTTGCATCAACAGCAACGAAACCCTCTGCTTTATCGTTTGCGATTGTAGGCTCATCCTCATCCATCAAGCTTGGGCTGAATACACCAATTTGAATATTTGGTTTCTTTCCATCAAAAACTCCGTATGTATCATCTTCTGCATTTGCAACGAACTCCTCAGAAATAGCATACTCCACACCCATGATCCAATGAGTCTTTGCACTTGGCATAGAAGTTGCCTTTGTCAAGTCAAAGCGAACCTCCTTAAAGCTATCTTCGTGCTTGTAAGCTGCTGTCTTTTCTCCGTCCGGACCAGTTACACCATACTCAAAATGGTCAAACGCAGTAACCTTTGCGCCGTATTCCATTTCAATGACTCCATTCTGCAATTCTCCGTCCTTGATAACGTAGTAAGGAGCAGCAGAAAGGCTACCTACTGCAGTAAGACCTGCGATCGCGAGTAAACCTAATTTCTTCATAAAACTTTACTTTTTTTGTTATTAAATATTCTTCTTCTAAACTAGCAACTCCAATGCTTTTCGCCTTTTCTTCGCACCTTTCCTCCCACACGCACATAGAGCATTGCAAATAAAGTTCTTTTTTCGCACACGAAGAAATTTTTAGGCTTTTTTTATTTTATTTTTATCAACCATTTTCACGCTTGATGAAACGAGCTAATCCATAGACATATCTTCTGAAGCCTGGTCGATAACCTAAAACACGGTTGAACCAACCTAAGGTTTTTCCTGACATCCTCACCATAAATCCTACATAAATCATAGCGAAAAGAGTTCCAACACCAATGATATGAGTCAACCACTTACCAAAGAAAACAAAGCAGAGGATAACACCAATAGCCACTAAGGAAATGTCCACAAGTATTTTCACTTTAGGGAAATCTTTACCTATCTTACGACTAATAGCAACTGGCAATCCCTCACCTGGCATCGTTACAGAACCACATCTCACCTCCATAGCAATGCCATACGCCAAAATCGTACACCCTGAGACTTGCGCAAGAATCTCCTGCCAAAGATTTAGATCTTTCATCCACGAAGTAAACAACATATTGATATCAATAAAAGACCCAAAGACAAAACCCACCAAGAGTTGAAATAATTGTACTAACTCGAAATCCTTCCGTAGAACGATAATCTGACCGACAACTAAAAGACAGTTCATCAACCAAGTGTACTGACCTATTGTCCACTGAGGGACAAATCCTTCAACACCTGCATCTTGCATAACATAAGGAATCACAGAAATGACACTTGATCCTAACATAGAACGGACACAAACTGCAACCCCCACCGTCATAATATACAAGGAAACCAGCAACCAAACATGCTGCCAAACGAAAGACACCACTCTATCTTTCCTACTTAACTTTTCGTTCTTCATTTTACATCTTTTTACACATAGACAAAATTACATTTTTTTGTGTTTCATTTTTCTTGTCGGAATCATTCTATGTCTCTATAATAATGTTTTTTAACATACAAAGCTATGGTGTCATGCCCCCAGACTTATTGAAAAGCAATGTATATAAAAAAACCGTGCTACTCTCACGAGCAGCACGGAACACAAAAACTAAAAATTTAAAAATTATGAAATATCCGTTTTTTCCTTTCTAATCATGAACCAAGACCTTTATCGTCTTTCCTAAGATTCTTACAATATAGACACCGGCACGACTGACAGGAAGTTCTAAATAGTCGTCGGCATAGAACTGTTTTGTACCTTCGTGAACACCCTGTCCAATAACATTGTAGGCGCGACATGGTGCATGAACATCTTTAAAGATAATTTTCATCTTATCACCATAGACAACGTACGGCGTCTCAACATAAAGGATTTCCAACTTACCATTGATAATCTCTCCAAAGGTATAATTTTCTGTTCTATCTTCACCTGTTTCGACATTAAAAATGTAGTAATCCACTATTTTATTTTCTTCAGTGCCTACCTCAGTGATAGAACCTTCCACGGTAACAACCAATGAATCACCATCTGCCAAGACACCTGGCGTAAATGCGAAAGTAGAATCAGTCAATGGTGTCTTATCATAATACTTCTCTGCGCTGCTTGCGACAATGTCGATTGGAGTACTATTTGGAGTAACCGTCAAAGTACCATATTCCAAAATGACACTATAGTTAGCTGCAACATCCTCGTTCAAGAAATGTACTTCAAAGAGATTTTCAGAAGATCCAACCGTTGTTTGCGACCCGATGAATTCGTATTCCAAATCTTCATCTGCAAAAACGCCATCCGATACATATACAGAATCGTATGTCAAAGGTTTTCCATCATATTCCTTCTCAGCCGAAAGAGAAGTAATAACAACCCTTCTTCCGATAATCGTTAACTCTCCATCGTGGAGAATAACATTTTCGTAGCTGTCTGTCACATCGTTGTCATTCGCATCATAGATTTTGTAAGAAACAACCCTATTTGCTTCGACACCAACATTAGTGATAGAACCCTCAATTTCCGCCTTCAAAATATTACCTTCTGCCACTTGCTGCATAATGTCGCGGTCGTATGTGTAACCAGAGTTCGTCAAAGGAGTGCCATCGTAAGTCTTATAGTCGCTTGCAGCCCACACATTGATTTCAACACTCAACCTTTCAATGACAACATACCCATCTACAACAATGAACTGGACATTGGTAAAGTTAGGGTTGATATTCTGGAAATCAGCAGGATCAAGGTTCATAAAATATTTACCTGCCGCAGTACCTGTCGCAACACGATTCTCCGTATTAGCCAAAATATCTTTTTCCAAATCATATAATCCATTCAAAACCTGACGGCTATATCCGCGCAATGAATGAGGAACACCATTATAAACAACGGTATCTGTTTTTCCGATAATCGTTACAACTACGCCATCCAACGGATTAATGACTAAATCTTTGTGTATAATAGAAAATTGAACATTTTCAAAATTCTTGTTTTTAACAGAGAAATCACCCTCATTGAGGTTCATAGGATATGAACCTGCATCTGTACCGGTGACTGTAGCAACTCCATCAAACACAATATCCTCTTTCTTCAATAAAGGATCTTCAATCTTTACATCGTAGCCAGCCACAGCATGGATTTCTCCATCGTATGTAAAGGTGTCGGTATGTTCAACAATCACTACCTCAACACCAAGCCGAGGCGTTATAACCATCGAATGTTTATCAATCACATAGGTCACGTTAGAGAAATTCTTGTTAAGATTCTCAAAACTTGCGCTTGTGACATTCATCGTCGTCACACCTACATCCATACGAGTAGCGGTAGAATCAGCTTTTGTTCCAACAAATTTCAAATCCTCTTTACTGAAAGAAGAATGCGAGATTTCTGTGACATCAAAACCTGTAACCGAATGTTCTTTTCCATCATACTCAACCGTATCACCATGAAGAGTAATGTAGATGATCAAATCCTCGTTAGGCGTTATTCTCAAAGAATCATGCTTGATAACGAATTGAACATTTACAAAGTTTTCATTGTCATTGACGAATTCTTCAGGCTGCAAATTCATTCCGTAACTTCCCACATCCGTACCCACGGTTGTTGAATCTCCTGTAAAATGGAAGAACTCTTCAAGATAGAGATCCGTTGACGAAGCAAAATCATAACCTGTTACTGAATGTTGCGCTCCATCAAAGACTGCCGTTCCGTCATGTTCCGTAATCGTTACAACAACATCTTTCTTAGGAGTGATGACCAAAGAATCCTTTTTCAAATGGAAAACCACCTTTTCAAAGTTCGTATTTTTATTGACAAAATCTTCCTCTGTCATTGTCGGATGATAGACACCGACATTCGTACCAGAGACACAATCCTTACCTTCAACCGTCAAAGCAACATCTACAGAAGAATACAATTCATTATCTGAGTGGAACGTGTAACCACACATTCTATGTTCTTCTCCGTCATATTCATATACGGCGCCCTTCTCTTCAATTGTTACAATGACACCCGTCAACGGCTTTATTACCAAGTCTTGGTCAACCACAATGAATTTAACATTCTTATAGTTTGCATTAACATTTGAGAACAAAGTTTGATCTACATTCATTGGATAAGATCCAACATCACGACCCTCAGAATGCGCCTCTCCACTATATTGGAAATCAGCACCAGTATAGGTCTTTGAGTTAGTTGTAAAATCGTAACCATCCAACTGTTGAACCGTTCCGTTATAGGTAAAGGTATCAGTACGTTCAATGATTGTCACTTCAACCGTTGAGTCAGGGACAATGACCAACTTCCCATAGATAATCTCTACGTCATAATTGCTCTCTTTTGTATTATCATTGAAAGTGTAAGCGAATATATTATCTACAGAACCTACATTTGTAATCGTACCCTTAACATCGTAAGTCGCTCCCTCATTCTCTGCAAATCCATTTCCTCGAACTTGTACAGAGTCGTATGTAAGAGGAGTTCCATCATACATGCGAGTAGAATCCATTGAAGCAAGAATGATACTTCGCTTCGTAATTTCAAGTGTTCCGTAAGCATATTCTATATTATAGTTGTGTAGAACGCTATCAAGCATACCTACTGACTTTGCATCTACTGTAAACTCGTTAAACACAGAACCCACATCCGTCAATTTATTCTTGAAATTATAGAACAAATCACCTGTCTCAAGATTGTTCAACTCACGCAATGCCCATCCATCGCCACCAACCGTAACAGTCTCTGCATTCAAAGGTTTACCGTCGTAGATACGAGCGTCATCCAAGGAAGAGAGCGTGATAGAACGTTTCGTAACTGTCAAAGTGCCTTTTTCTGGAGTTGCAAATGTATAGTTATTCGTCACATCATCCGTACCACGAAGCACTTTGTAACTCTTCACTACGTTAGCAATCGTTCCAACTTCAGTGATGGAAGATGCCATCTCAACAGCCAGAGAATCGCCCTCTACTAAAACTCCATTCGTGTAGGTGAACGAAGGTTGAACAAGAGGAGTTCCGTCATAGAGTTTCGTAGAATCATCTGGAATGATGATAATAGAAGTGCCAATAGGAACAATCTCCAACCAACCATCGGTAACGACAAAAGACACATTGTCAAAATTCTTGTTGAGGTTAACAAATTGTTTTTCAACAAGATTCATATTGTAGACTTTAACATCGACACCATCAACAACGCTATCGCCAGTGAACTTGAAGCAAGTCTCATCATAGCCATCAAAGTTCGTCGAGAAACTATAGCCAGAAACCGTTTTCGTTGTTCCGTCATAGACCCTCGTTCCTGTGTTTCCAACAATTGACACAACGACATCCAATTTTGGAGTAATTTCCAACTTACCGTCAACTACCACAAACTCTACATTTGCAAAGTTTTCATTATTGTTCTTGAAATCAGAAGAACGAAGTTGCATATCGTAGGAACCGACGTCTGTACCCTTCGCGATTGAATCCGATTTAGAGCCAACGTAAGAGTAGATGTTCTCCACGTTTATGTCATATAACTCGTTGCCAGAAGCAGCGGTAAAGCCCGTGATTTGATGTTCTTTACCATCAAACACCTCTGCACCAGAGTTTTCTGAAATCGTCACAACAACCTTATCCGTGTATGGAGTTATCTCCAACTCTCCATTTTCAATCGTGAATGTTACAGTGAAGTTGGCGTTTTTATTCTCAAAATCCGTCTTCTTCAAAACCATAGGATAAGTGTCGACTGTCGTACCTTGAGCTATAGAATCGCCCTTGTAATCAAAGTCAAGCGTCGTATATAGGTCGCTCGTTGAACTGAAGTCGTAGCCAGTGAGAGATTGTGTTTTACCGTTGTAGACCTTTTCGCCCTTGTGGCCTGCAATCGTTACAGTTACGTCAAGTTTCTTGATCTCCAACTTCACGCTCTGCTCGATTTGGAACGTGACGTGTACGTTCGTG
>CAVFXQ010000007.1:0-70060 GCA_963626555.1 Clostridiales bacterium | reverse complement strand
GCCACGGCGACTGCCCAACTATGTGCATCATTTAGATATCCTAAATCATATAACGGATTGACATACGATTGGGATTTGCTAACGGTAGAAGATTGGAACAGTAAATTAAGTAACTCTCAGAAAGAAGTGTTTAAATGGCAAGTTTCCCATTTGTTCAGAAGCATAGGCAACAAGCTTGGCAATGATTGGGGAATAGAGGAGACAGGTGCGAGTACAGGAGACGTTCGTAAAGTTTTAAAATCAATGGGGTATAGCAACGCTCCAGGATTGTCGGAGTATGATTGTACAGGAGTCGTTGCAAGCATAATAAGAGGACGACCTGTTATTATGAGTGGAAAGGCAGAACGAAAAAAGAAAGGTTGGTGGATTTTCAGCACAACGGTGTACAAGAAAGGACACGCTTGGATCTGTGACGGGTATATGGTACAGAAGCGGATTAAAAAGAAGATTCGTAAAAGCAATAACAACGTTGTTTCAACGGATACGGAAACAAGGGTTCTTTTGCACTGTAATTGGGGATGGAAGGGAACAAATAATGGCTATTTTACTCCGATTGTTTTTAATTCTTCGTCTCCTGTAGTACGAGACAATAATTTGGTAAACTCTGGAACTTCTGCTTATCAATACAATATAGGTAATATCTTAAATATTCATCCGTGAGTATGAAAAATTTTGTAAAGTACTTTTTGCTATTGATGTTATTCGTAACATCGTGCAAAGATGAAGATAGAGGAGAAGGTCCAGTGAATTATTTCTATACCTCGTATTTTGTACCTCAAACAATTGAAACATCTCAAGTTATTGATTCTCAGATAAATTGTTTTAGTTTATCGTCAGATGAATACATTACGGAGAAAAATGATTCATCAAGGTTTTATAAACTTGCAAGAGAAATCGGAGAGTATGGAGATAAGCAATATCCTTCAATTCCTCCCTGTCCTAGTAGAAAACCTATAGGCATTAAAACTATTAAGATAAATAAAATTGAAGGAAATGAGAAGTTTGATGTTTCGAGTCATTCTATCATTTGTTATTTTAACCCTTCTTCATTTATACTATCTAACCAGTCGTCTGCCATAGGAATGGTTGATTATATGGTGGAGAAAAAGTTATCTGAACTCACGCAATTTGATTATAAATGGATGTATGAATCGTTCAGTATAACGCTTGATTTCCAAAACGAAGGAAACGTCTATCTCGTCATTTCATTAGATAATGGAACGGAAATCGAGCAGAGGTTGTTGTATTAATTAAATTGTTATTATGAGAAATCTTTTGATTTTTATAATGCCTCTCCTGATGTTATTTTCGTGCGACAAAGAAGAGAAATGGACGCAGACTTTATATAAGAGCAGGTTTTTACAAACAGACTATTTTATACCAACAAAATCGAAAGTCCATGCAAACCCATCAAATGGGTATTATGTCGTCTATTTGGATGGTGACTCAGTAACCTTGGATAATGATTCTGTAAAGTTTAAGGAAATAGCTCTTGAATATGGAGAAACAGGTGAGCGTATCTTCGAACATGCCTTACGTCAGATCTCAAAACCATACGGCATCAAATCAATGAAGGTCTATTGGAATGATAATGGAGTGAAGAAAGATGTTTCTGATTCTTTCTGCATTCGTTATAGAGAATGTTCGCCAATTATTTCTTCTGGTTACGTCAGTGAGTTTGAAAACTCAGTAACTTCAACTGTTCAATCTCTTACTGATCATGATTTAAAATGGTTTAGTAATGAGTTCTATCTTCATAACAAGTATAAGATGGACGAAGTATATACTATTGTTTTTTCTTTGGAAAATGATGAGGATTTTGAAGTGGAACTAAAGGGTTGGTAAACTTATGTCCGTCAATTTCTGGTAGTGTAGTGTTATTGCAGAGTTGTAATCCCTACGAAGAAAGTTGTTGGGAGAGAATTTTCTACTATGTGAATTCCTCTGGTCATAGTTTTATGATAGAAACTCAGGATTCAGTCTATCATATTGCATGCGGAGATAGTATTGAAGTGTTTGGTGTAACAGAGCCTTTCCCTTTAACTGATGTTTATGTGGTGTTTGATGATAGTATCAGAATGAGTACGATAAAACGTCGTCATCCTCAGTATTGTATTCCAGATCTTAGTCTCTACGATACCATTTATAACGAAGGATGCTATTCTGGGTATAGATTTATTATTGATGAAAATTTTTATGAGTATGCAGTTAAACATAGGGGGGAGTAAATATTGGATAATATGCTGATTGCTTATTTCTCTGTTGATATTGTGTGACGATGAAGAAACCCTTTCAAAGCACATTCCTATTTTTGGAATGTGCTTTTTTATAAATCTTTATTAACTTTGGATTTCGTATTTATAACTTAGATGGATTATGCAAGTTAAAGTAATCAATCGTTCAAAGCATACTTTGCCAGCTTACGCTACAGAACAGTCTGCTGGCTTGGATCTTCGTGCCAATATAGATGCTCCAATCGTTTTGAAACCTTTAGAGCGTACGCTTGTGTCTACGGGTATTTTCATTGCTCTGCCCGATGGTTATGAAGCTCAGATTCGTCCTCGTAGTGGCTTGGCTGCCAAACATGGTGTTACGGTGCTAAACTCTCCTGGCACTATCGATGCGGATTATCGTGGAGAAATCAAGGTGATCCTCGTTAACCTCTCAAATGAACCTTTCACTATCGAAGATGGTGAACGTGTTTGTCAGATGGTGGTTGCTAAATATGAACAGGTGTCTTGGAATGAGGTCGACGTTTTGGATGAGACAGAACGTGGCGACGGTGGTTTCGGTCATACGGGAAAGAAATAATTATAAACTCATAGAGTCAGTTGCAGTTGCGTAAGAAAAATATTCTTATTGTGTTGGGAATCACAATATTAATGTGGTTTCTGCTCCCTTTGTCGCTTTCTGCGAAGAAGGATGACAGGAGATTTTCTGACGTGTCTTCGCAAATAGATGATAAGACGAATTTCAAGTTTGAATATTTTTATGCGGAGGCTGTTCGTGCGAAGTTGGCAGGCGATCTTGCTTCGGCTTCCGATCTTCTTTTCCGATGTCATTGGTTGAACCCTAACGCAGGGATTGTTTATTTTGAGTTGGCGACCATCAGTTCAATGCAACAGCAATACCAGTCGGCGGTAGTTTATGCTAAGCGTGCTGTTAATTTGAATCCTTCCAATGTGCGTTATCAGCGAGCTTTGGCTGAGTTGCAGGGACGGGCAAACCAATATGAGGCTGCTATTGATGCTTATAATAAACTTGTGAAGATAGATGCTAAGCATGCGAAGAACTACTATCCTCAGTTGGCAACCCTTTATTCTCTTACCAATCAGTATGACAAGGCGTGTGGTGCGTGGGATAAGTATGCTGATATTGTCGGATTGTCCGCCGACATTGTGGAGGAAAAGTTCAAACTCTATGTGCAAGCTGATGATAAGAAAATGGCTATTAAGCAGATAGATGAGTTGATTGAGAAATATCCTGACGAACTCAATTATGTGGCATTCAAGGCAGAGATGTATTGTGTGTTGGGCGATACGTTGTCGGGCGACCTTGTTTTCAAGAAAGCCTTTTCTAAGGATGCTGATAATCCAATGTTGCAATATCTTTTTGCTAAATATTCGACTGATGTGCATAAACCAAAGCGAGCAAAAGAGTATTATGTGGCTGCTATTGAGAATGAAAAATCCACATTTGATATTCGTTCAGTGTCGATTGTGGCAGCAACGCTTGATTCTTCTATCTACGAGCAAGATACAATCTACCAGAAATTCATCAATGATTACCCGTCAGAGTTTATTCCTTACTATTGCTATGGTTTGGCATTGATCTATCGAAACGACACGCTCTCGCTGGATTATTTTAAAAAATCGCTTTCTATTAATCCTAACCAAGAGGAGCTTTGGGATCAGTTGATGACTACTTACGCAGAATTAACGCATGTGGATAGCGTGATAGCGATGGGCGAGCAGGCTGTGCAATACTATCCGGAAAACGTGCGTTTTAGGTATACACTTGGAAATGCATACGCAGTGAGAGACAAGTGGTCGTATAATGAGAAGGCGTTGCATGAATGGACTACGGGTTTGGAGTTCGCAAAAAAGAAAAATGACGATTTGATGGCTTCTGCTTTGTATGGTATGATAGGCGATATGAACCATCGAATGGGGAAAGTGGCAGAAGCCTATGCTGCCTACGATTCTGCTTTGGTTTATAATCCAGAGAATACTTCTGTGATGAACAATTATGCCTATTTTCTGTGTATGGAAAATGGTGATTTGGACAAGGCTGAGCGGATGAGTGTGAAGACGGTGAAAGCTAATCCGAAGAGTCCCGTTTTCTTAGACACATACGCTTGGATATGTTTTAAACAGGGTGCCTATTCTATGGCATCCCTTTACATAGAGCAAGCGTACAATAATGGAGGTAACACCGATCCAGAACTTACGGAGCATTATGGTGATATTCTTTTCAAAGTAGGTGAGCCAAAATCTATCTATTTGCCTTATTGGCAGAAGGCGTTAGAGATGAGAAATCAAAGGACTGACGGGTATTTTGATGCTAATCGGTTAGAAATTCTTAAAAAGAAGGTGCGGGAGGAAACGTATGTTGAATAGGATTTCTAAGCAGTGTTTATTCATTATTTTTGCCATTGCCTTTTTGACAGTAGGTTTTTGGGGGTGTAGTTCTCACAAGAATGTTGTCGTTGAAAAAACTACGATAGAAAAGGATTTTTTAAATCTTTCTATAAAGACGCAATTCTCTATTTCAATGGGAGAGCAACAGTTGTTATCTGTGAACGGTCAGATTCGGATTCGAAAGGACAGTCTGATTGTTTTATCTGTTCAACCTTTTGCTGGTGTGGAAGTGGCTCGTATGTCTTTCTCGAATGATGAGATGTTGGTGGTTGATAGAATGAACAAAAGATATTATCAGACAACCTACGAGCAGTTGAGAAAGGATGCTAATGTGGAGGTGAACTATCACACGCTGCAGGCTGCGCTATGCAATGAACTTTTCGTGTATGAAAACGAGAAGGCTGCAGATCAGAAGGATTTTAATGTGCAGAATATGGGCGATGTTCAAATATTGCGTCATTCTAATAAAAACATATTACAAGAATTCACAATAGATAAGGATAAACGGTTGCAGTCGGCGTTATTGCAGAACGCGGACGGCTCTATTCGCTTGAATAATTATAACTTTGTGGGAGATGTGAATGGCAGAGCCTTCCCAATGAAGATGGAATTTATAGTTCAGAAGGATGTGCATCATACAATGAGATTTGTGATGACGCATAAACGGATAGATGTAGATCAGACGATGAACTTCTCAAATAAGGTTCCGTCAGGATATCAGCAACTGTCATTTAGTGAGTTGCAAAATTTGTTGAAGGGTAAGCAGTGAGACAACAGTTGAAGCATATAATTGTGGCAATGATTCTGTTGGAAGTGGGATTTTTCTTGCTTCACGATTTTGAGTGTGCCTTTTTTTCAGTTGCCGCTTCTAAGAGTGAGGATATTAAAACTTTAAAAAATCAGCAAAAACAATTAAAGAATCAGATAAGTAAGACAGATAAAAAATTATCTGACACACGAAAGAGCACAAAACAATTGCTTCAAGATTTGGAGAAGTTGAATGTGGATATAGAACAACGTGATGTTGAAATAAACCATCGCTCAAAAGAGATAGAGACATATCAAGGCCAGATTGACTCGCTTAATCAAAGTGTGCAGAAACTATCGAAACAGTATGATGAGATGCGCAAGAAATATGCGGATATGGTTTATTACGCATACATCACGAAAAATCGACAGGATAAGTATCTTTTTTTGTTGTCAAGTAAAAGTTTTCAGGAGGGGTATCGTCGTTTTCAATATTTGTCCGATTTGGCAGAAATGCGTAAGCAGCAATCTATCTCGTTACAGAAAACAAAGAGCGATATTCAAGTGCGACGTGATGAAATTAAATTGATTAAACAGAAGACAGAGTCTTTGTTGAAACAGCAGGAGCAGGAAAAAGTATACGCTTTGCGTCAGAAACAACAGAAAAGCAATTTGGTGGAATCGTTGAGGCTTCACGAGAAAGAATTGAAATCCGAGCTGCGAAAACAACAAATTTCGGCAGACAATCTGAACCAAAAAATTCAAGACATCATCGCAAGGCAGGCGGCAGCTGCTGCCGAGCGTCAACGAAAATTGGCCGCACAGAAAGCAGCCTCTTCAAAAAAAAATAGCACAAGTTCTAAATCGACTACACAGCAAACGGCTAACAATAGTAAAACTACTTCGTCAAAATCAAATGCGTCGTCTTCTTATGCTATGACAAGTGAGGAGAGGGTGATAGCTGGAGGATTCGCCAAAAACAAAGGTTTGTTGATGTGGCCTGTAAAAGGAACTATCGTAGGTAAGTATGGTAAACAGCCTCATCCTGTACTGAAAGATGTAACTATCAATAACAAAGGTGTTTATATTTCTGCAGTGCCTGGGTCAAAGGCATCGGCAGTTTATGATGGTACGGTTTCGCAATGCTTTTCAGTGCCAGGAGGTAACAATGCGGTGATTGTTCGGCATGGAAATTACCTGACGGTATATGCCAATCTTACCGAACTTTATGTTAAGAATGGACAAAATATAAAAAGAGGTGCTCCGATAGGTAAAATCTATCAGGAGACGGATAACAAAAATAAAACCACGCTATTCTTTCAGGTTTGGCAGGAGAAGACTTTGCTCAATCCGCAAGTTTGGCTTCACAAGTAGAAAAAAAGTAAATATTATGAATATCAATGATGAAAAAAACTCTGTACAAGAAATCAATATTATTGATTTGTTGCAGATTATCGTGAAAGGAATTTGTACACTCATAAAAAAAATCGGTTCGTGCTTCGGTTGGTTAGGACGTTTAGCCTATCAACAGAAGCTTATTGTCGGACTGTGTACGCTTATTGGTATTGGTGTTGGTGTATATTTCTCTTTGCATAAAGTTTATCGAGGCGAGGTTGAAATCAAAATCAACTTAAACGATGCTTATTTCTATAAGAATGTAATTGATCCATTGTATAGTCAATGTAGATATCGTGATTATGATAAGATTGCAAAAGATTTTGGTATTTCTATTGAAGAAGCGCGTAAAATCGCGAGTGTAAAAGCATATTATTATGTTGACTACTTAGGAGATGGAACTCCAAATGAGATTAATTATAATGAAACATTTGATGGATCTGATACAACAGATGTGATAATGTCAGATCGACTTCGTTTAGTAGTCGATTGCTTGGATAAGCATTTGTTGAGTAGGATGGATTCTTGCTTTAATCATTTCTTTTCGCAAAATCCTCAAATAGTTAGGGAGAATGAGTTGTCAAAAGCGATGTTGAACGAGCGTATCAACGCTATAACGAAGGAAATAGCCGTATTAGATTCGTTGCGAAGAAAAGAGTATTTTCAGCGCAAGGAACATGTGAACTTGTCGACCGACAAGATGGTATTGGTTGAGAGAGAGATTAAACTCTACCACCCAGAGATTTTAGCACTTGAGTCTGAAAGATATTCCTTGATAAAATTGAGAAACACTTTTGATAATGGTGTCGTCTTCAATTCGAAATTCGAAATTAATCCTCGACCATTAAACCGTAGGTTGGTTGTCATTCCTAAATTTGCGGTTATTGGATTTATAGGAGGTTTAATTATTGCTGGTTTATACTGTGGCAGAAAGAAAATCTATGGATATTTAAATAAACCGTTAAGCGAATAATTCTCAGTTGGTTAGAAGACAATAGTAAAAGGAGATGGCGTTGAATTATATTTGGGTGGGATTCTTTATCTTGGCGATGATTGTCGCCTTGATACAGTTCTTCTTCTTTCATGACTTTGGTGTCTTCGAACGCATTGTGAACAGCACCTTCGAAATGTCGAAATTTGCTGTGATCGATATTGCGTTGCCTCTTTCTGGGGTAATGATTCTTTGGTTGGGATTGATGAACATAGGAGAGCGTGCAGGCGCAATCTCATTTCTGTCTCATATCATACAACCTTTTTTCTCGAAACTCTTCCCTGAAATTCCTAAGAATCATCCTGCAAGTGGTCATTTGGTGATGAACTTTGCCGCCAATATGTTGGGATTGGATAATGCCGCCACACCTATTGGACTAAAGGCTATGAACAGTCTGCAAGAGTTGAACCCGAAAAAAGAGGAGGCCTCGAATGCGCAGATTATGTTCCTTGCGCTTAATACATCGGGCTTGACTATCATCCCCATAACCATTTTGGCCCAGCGTGCCATAATGGGAGCTGCTAATCCGACGGATATCTTTGTGCCATTGTTGGTGTCTACTTTTTTCTCCACTATCACGGCTATCCTTTATGTAGGTATTCGTCAGCGGTTAAATATCTGGAACAAGGTTGTCGTGGGTTGGATTTTAGGTTTGGCATCCCTAATCATGTTGTTGGTGTATGGTTTCTCAAAGTTGGATAGTGAGACGGCTTTTCTAGTATCGAAGATTGGTGGAAATTTTCTTCTTTTCCTCGTCATCATGATGTTTGTGGCAGTGGGCGCAATTAAGCGGATTAATGTCTATGAGGCATTTATTGATGGAGCTAAAACGGGTTTTGAGACTTCTGTGAAGATTCTTCCGTACCTTGTGGGTATGTTGGTGGGCATTGGTGTTTTCAGGGCGTCTGGTGCAATGGATATGTTTGTAAACATTTTGCAGTATGTTTTCTCTTTCGTTTTTTCAGACACACGGTTTGTAGATGCACTGCCCACTGCGTTAATGAAACCCTTGAGTGGAAGTGGTGCTAAAGCTATGATGGTCGAAGCTATGAAGACGTATGGAGCTGATTCATTCGTAGGAAGGCTTTCTTGTCTCTTCCAAGGAGCCGCCGACACTACATTTTATATCATCGCACTCTATTTTGGTTCGGTGGGAATTAAAAAGACAAGATATGCTGTAACGGCGGGATTGGTAGCCGACTTTGGTGGTGTCATTGCATCTATTATCATCGCATATATATTTTTTGGATAGCAAGAACGAATAAGGATTCGTTCCAATTTCTCGTTGGTTTATAAATAGTGTCGGACAAAAATATAAATTTCGTCAACACTTTTTTTTAATTTACATTTGCATCTTGATATTCGTAAATTAACGTTTTTCCTTCAAAGTATTTTAGAAAGGATATAAAGTAGTAAAGTATAGTATGGGTAAACTGAGAAGAATATTATGGGCAGGAGTGTTCTCTATAGCTGTGCAGTTCGGCTATTCTGCTGTCTCGATCAATGAGGTGATGCCGTGCAACATCTCAACTTACATGGATGAGACGAATACATATAATTTTTTAGGATATGTAGAGTTCTATAATTCTGGTAGCTCTTCGGTCGATTTGAACGGCTATAAGTTGGTTCACGAGAAGAGAACCAGCAAGGGTGTGTATTCGCCAAAGTGGACGTGGACAATCGGTGAGTCTATTGTCGTACCTGCGAATGGTTACAAGTTGATTTTCTTTGATGAGAGTACAATTTCAGGTCATTCTCCCTATAAGTTGGATTCTGACGGAGGAAATTTATTCCTTTATAATGCAAGTGGCACTCAAGTCTCAACGTTGACTTTTCCTCCTATGCAGGTACATGTAGCGTATGGACCAGATGGGTATATGGAACCAACACCCTTGGCAAAAAACTCTGTCGGATTTGCAAATCTGACAGATAAACGTGTGGCGAAACCTACTTTTTCGGGTGTAACTCCAGGCCTTGTCTCTGCGTCTGGTTCGTTGACGATTTCAACTTCAACCACAGGTGCTACTATTTATTATACCACAGATGGTACTGAGCCAAACACCTCGTCTACAAAATATACTTCGGCAATAAAACTTTCTTCGAATAAAGTGATTCGTGCGAAAGCGTATGCCGATGGATATCTCTCAAGTGAAATCACGACAGGTTCTTTTATATTTTCTGATACAAAACATTCAAGTTGCAATGGATTTACACTGCCTATCATCTCGTTGGCAATGGATGATAAATGGATGAATGACGATACCTATGGGATTTGTGTAAAAGGCACGAATGGAGCGGCGATAACGTCCTCTTGTTTAGGTACGGGCTTGGCTAATTTTATGCAAGATTGGAAACGTCCTGTCTCATTTGAGTATATAGTGGATGGTGCTCAGGTAATATCTCATGAGGCGGAAGTCGCTGTGATGGGTGGATGTTCTCGTGGATATGACGTGAAATCTTTTAAATTGAAAGCAGGTAAGAAACTGGGCTCTGGAAATGAAATTCTCAATTACACTTTCTTTGCAGACAAACCAAACAATGAATACAAGAGTATACATATTCGTAACGGTGGAAATGCGTTTGACCCTCAATGGGTGCGTTGTCGTGATGGTTATATGACTTCATTGGCTAAGATGATGGCAGTAGACTATCAAGCTTATCAACCAGTTGCCTACTATATCAATGGTGAATACAAGGGATTGATGGGACTACGTGAACGTAGCAATGCCGATTTTGTCGAGGCTAACTACGGAATTGACGAAGAAAACTTAGATGTGCTAAAGCTCACGAATGTCAATAAAGTTGAGGCTACATCGGGCGATGCGTCTGTCTATAATGCTATGATTTCATTCTGCGAGTCGGCTTCTCCAACTGCTGCTAATTACTATGAGACGATGGCTACTTATATGGATATGAATGAGTACATCGATTACAATATTTATGAGCATTTCATTGTTAATACTGATTGGCCTGGTAATAACTGCAAGTTGTGGAGAGAGAAAGATAATGGACGTTTCCGTTGGATAATTTTTGATAGCGATTTTGGTTTAGGTCTTTACGATTCGTATGCAACGAACTACTGTGATGTAACTATGAATTCCATTGAGTGGTGTACGGGTACGGGTTCGAAGGTCAACTGGGCGAATGGTACAAAATCGGGTACTTCGTATGTGTTTGATAGTGAGTCGGCGTGGAAGACAACGCTTTTCAAACATTTGATGCAGAATGAAGTGTTCAAAGAGAAATTCTTGAACAGAAACTTGATTCATTTAGGTACAACTTTCACTAATGATAGAGTGCAGGCTGTTTGGGATTCGGTTCTCGCCTTGGTGAAAGATGAGTATTGTGCTTCGTTCGACTATAATAATGATTTGTCTTCTCTTTCAAAAGCGAATAGCATGATAGAGTTTGCAAAAAATCGACCTTCGTATATGTATTCTTATTTGCAGAGTTACTATGGATTAGGAGATTTGATAGCATTGGATTTCTCTGCTAATGTGGATGGGGTACACTTTATGATGAATGATGAGTTGGTTAATGCATCTTCATTTAGTGGAAAATATTTCTCTGGCAAACAGTTGAAATTAGAGGCTATCGCCCCAGTCGGTTATAAGTTTAGTCATTGGGATTTAGGGGATGGTACCGTGTCTACTTCTTTGTTATCGGGTACTTCGCTTTGGAAATACTATTATCCTGCAACAGGATTTAGCAATACGAACTGGGCTGCCACTTCCTTTGATGATGAGAAATGGAGTGAGGGGTACGGAAAGTTCGGGTATGCAAGTTCGAATACGTCTTACAACACGGTGTTGGACTATGGCTCGGATAACTCTAATAAACCTATTACTGCTTACTTCAGAAATACTTTCAACCTTTCTTCTTTGTCTGGTTTGCAGTATCTTAATTTCAACATCGTGTATGATGATGCCTTTATCATCTACATTAACGGAAAAGAGGTAAAGCGTGCTAATATTAGCGGTGATGCTGTTTATTCAACGTTGGCAGACGACTATAAAAACGATGAGGAGTTGTCGTTTAAACTAACAGCATCCGATTTATCTGAGATCTTGGTGAGTGGAACGAATACAATTGCGGTAGAGATTCACCAAAATAGTGCGTCTTCATCTGATCTGACTTTTAAGATGACTGCAAGTGCAGCCTATGAAGGTGGAACGGTAGACGGCTTGACAGAACCTATTTTGATTACGACTTTGACGGAGGACAAAACCATCAAAGCAAATTTCGAGAAATTGACAAGTTGTCCAACCATAGACCTTCTTATCTCAGAAGTTGGTCCGTCTAATGATTCGACCACCTCTATCGTCGATGAGTATGGTAAACATCCAGACTGGTTTGAAATTTATAATAATGGAAAAGACACTATCAATTTGGCAGGTCTCTATCTCACGGATAATCAGGCGAAGCCGAAGAAAAGCCAGATTCCATACGGATATAATGAAACAAAATTGGCTCCGGGTGCGCACTTTGTTTTGTGGGCTGATAATAAGCCATATAGAGGTTTCAACCATGTCGACTTCAAATTGTCAAATTCAGTGGAAGAGTCTACCATCTATATATACAATGGATGTGATTTAGACAACTATGTGGATGTTGCCATCTATTCTCCTTTAGGTCAAAATGAGTCATACGGTCGCGAAGATGATAATAGTGACACTTGGGTTGTCTACAAACCCGCTTGCGACAGTACAACGAATGAGGAGGTTATCTATTTGCCTACACCTGGGGAAGCAAATGGATCGTTGTCATTAAAATGCGCGAAAGAGTCTTCTACTGACGAAGTCTTGAGTGTAGTAGATGAGAAATATGTACAGTTCTATCCAAATCCTGTTGAAGATGTCTTGAATGTTATTGTTGGGGATGGAGAAAACAGGTCGTTGGTGACAGTGTTTGACCATTTGGGAAGGAAATGGTCTCAGGCGACGATGAATGGAAACTTTACTATCAATGTTGAGAGTTGGCCTTCAGGAGTTTATAACCTGAATGTTGTGGTTGAAGGTGTAGGATATAATAGACTCTTTATCAAGAAATAAGAAAAACTAAGGTATAAGAAAATATAGGAAAAAACGATATGAGAAAATTATTGATGGCATCTGACCTTGGAGATTTGAAAAAGGCGGTGCAAGAGGCTTTGGAGGTTAAGAAAGACAGGTACGCGTACAAAAAATTGGGTGAAAACAAGACTTTGCTCTGTGTATTTTTCAATAATAGTTTGCGTACCAGATTGAGTACGCAGAAGGCGGGAATGAACTTGGGTATGAATACCATCGTATTGGATGTCAACCAAGGAGCCTGGAAGTTAGAAACAGAGCGTGGTGTTATCATGGATGGCGATAAGTCTGAACACCTTTTAGAGGCGATCCCGGTAATGGCTCAGTTTTGCGATGTCATTGGAGTTCGATCTTTTGCTCGTTTTGAAAACAAAAAATTCGATTATGAAGAGACTATCCTCAATGAGTTTATCCAATATTCAGGGAAGCCTGTTTTCAGTATGGAGTCTGCTACCGTACATCCATTGCAGGCTTTTGCTGATTTGATTACAATTGAAGAGCATAAAAAGGTGGCTCGTCCAAAGGTTGTCATGACGTGGGCTCCTCATCCAAAGTCTTTGCCACAAGCAGTGCCAAACTCATTTGCAGACTTTATGAATGAGGCTGACGTGGATTTCGTTATCACGCACCCCGAGGGCTACGAATTGGATGAAAAGTTCGTTCGAGGAGCAAAGGTGGTATATAATCAGGATGAAGCCCTAAAAGGAGCTGATTTTGTCTATGCGAAAAATTGGTCGGCTTACAAAGATCCTAATTATGGAAAAATCATCAGCAAGGATATGAGTTGGACGGTAAGCACAGAGAAAATGGCATTGACAAACAACGCATATTTTATGCACTGTCTTCCTGTAAGAAGAAATATGATTGTAACCGATGATGTTATAGAGAGTCCACAATCTTTGGTTATTCCAGAAGCCGCAAACCGAGAAATTTCGGCTGAAACTGTAATTAAGAGAATCTTAGAGTCTCTTTAGGAAAAGAGTACTGTTTCTTTGATGAAATAGCGTGAAACAGTTATGGTTATACTGCAAAAAGTCGCTTTTTGATGTCAGTCAGATGCGACTTTTTTTGTATATTTGCTACTATAGTGAAAAAAGAACAAATAAAAAATCATGTCTGAGGAAAACAATTCATATTCCGCCAGTAGCATTCAGGTGTTGGAAGGGTTGGAGGCAGTAAGAAAGCGTCCAGCGATGTATATCGGTGATGTGAGTGAGCGAGGCTTGCACCATTTGGTGTATGAGGTGGTTGATAATTCCATTGATGAGGCTTTGGCAGGCTTTTGCAAGCATATTGAAGTAACCATCAACGAAGACAATTCAATAACCGTACAAGATGATGGTCGTGGTATTCCTGTTGATATGCACGAAAAAGAACACAAATCAGCCTTAGAGGTAGTAATGACTGTGTTGCATGCAGGTGGTAAGTTTGATAAGGGAACTTACAAGGTTTCTGGAGGTCTGCATGGTGTGGGAGTCTCTTGTGTGAATGCCCTTTCGACTAAATTAGAAGTAGAGGTTTGTCGTGGTGGTAAACGTTACCAACAGGAGTATGCTTTTGGAAAACCATTGTATAGTGTCCGAGAGGTTGGCACTGCCGATCATACGGGTACGAAGGTGTCTTTTTTGCCTGATAGTACGATTTTCACGGTCCATGAGTATAAATATGACATATTGGCAGCGCGATTGCGCGATTTGGCTTATTTGAACGCAGGAATACGCATAACGTTGACAGATAAGCGTCCGTTGGAAGATGGAACATTCCGTTCTGATGTGTTCTATTCGGAGAGGGGATTGAGTGAATTCGTGGAGTATCTTGACTCGCTGCGCGAACATCTGATCCCAGATGTAATTCATATAAACACAGACAAGTATGGCACTCCTGTAGAAGTGGCTATGACTTACAATACGGAGTTCAAAGAGAATATTCACTCATACGTCAATAATATTAATACCATTGAGGGGGGAACGCATGTACAGGGTTTCCGTACGGCGTTGACCCGAACTTTGAAGAAGTATGCGGATGATTTGAAGATTCTTGAAAAAGAGAAGGTTGAAATTTCTGGAGATGATTTCCGTGAGGGGTTGACTGCTGTAATTTCTGTGAAGGTGGCAGAGCCTCAGTTTGAAGGTCAAACGAAGACAAAGTTGGGTAACGATGAAGTTTCTGGTATTGTCCAGCAGGCGGTGGGTGAGGCTTTGGCAAATTATTTGGAAGAGCATCCTAAGGAAGCAAAGCTTATTGTTGATAAGGTCGTATTGGCTGCTAGGGCGCGAATTGCGGCGGCTAACGCTCGTAAGAATGTTCAAAGGAAATCGGCTTTTGGTGGAGCCGGATTACCAGGAAAATTGGCAGATTGTTCGGGTAAAAATCCTGAGTTGTGCGAGATTTTCCTTGTCGAGGGAGACTCTGCGGGTGGTACGGCTAAACAAGGTCGTAATCGTGAGTTCCAAGCGATTTTACCGTTGCGTGGTAAGATTTTGAATGTTGAAAAAGCCACATTGGATCGTGTTTTAAGTAGTGAAGAAATCAAGAATATCTATTCTGCGTTGGGTGTCTCGGTTGGAACAGCAGAAGACTCTAAGGCGTTGAACCTTGAGAAGTTGCGTTATCACAAGATTATTATCATGACCGATGCCGATGTTGATGGAAGTCATATCGACACTCTGATTCTGACTTTCTTCTTCCGTCACATGCGTGAGCTGATTGAGCGTGGATATGTCTATATAGCGGCTCCTCCGTTGTATAAATGTCAGAAAGGAAAAATTCAAGAATATTGTTGGACGGATCAGCAGAAGCAAGCGTTCATTGACAGGTATGGAGATGGACAAGAGAAAGGAATCCGTATTCAGCGATACAAAGGTTTGGGAGAGATGGATGCCGTTCAACTGAAAGAGACAACTATGGATCCAAACTACAGAACGCTTCGTCAGGTTCATATTGAAAATTTGCCGCAGGCAGACTATACATTCTCAATGTTGATGGGAGATGATGTTGCTCCTCGTCGAAAGTTTATTGAGGATAATGCGACTTATGCGACGATTGATGCGTAGTGTGTGAAAGAACGATTAGTTAAATTAGTAAACTTCTAATACAGAAATAAATATAAATTGCGAAGATATGGCAATTGTTAAACCATTTAAAGGTATTCGTCCTCCAAAAGATTTGGTAGAGAAAATCGAAAGTCGTCCGTATGATGTGTTGAATTCTGAGGAGGCTCGTGAAGAGGCAGGAGACAACGAAATGTCTCTTTACCACATAATCAAGCCAGAGATTGATTTCCCAGAAGGAACGAGTGAGTATGATCCCCGTGTTTATGAGAAGGCTGCCGAGAATTTCCAGAAATTCCAGGACAAAGGTTGGTTGGTTCAAGATGACAAAGAGATGTATTACATCTATGCCCAGACAATGAATGGAAAGACCCAGTACGGTTTGGTGATAGGTGCGTATGTCAATGATTATATGACGGGTGTCATTAAAAAGCATGAATTGACGCGAAGAGACAAGGAAGAGGATCGTATGAAGCACGTTCGTGTGAACAATGCGAACATTGAACCTGTATTCTTCGCATATCCGGATAATGCTGTTTTGGATGTTTTGGTAAAGAGATACACAGAAAAGACTCCAGAATATGATTTCATTGCACCAATTGATGGCTTCGGACATAAATTTTGGTTGATTGATGATGATAATGATATTGCAACGGTAACAGAGCAATTCGGTAAAATGAAGGCTTTGTATATTGCCGATGGACATCATCGTTCAGCAGCAGCTGCGTTGGTAGGTGATGAGAAGCGCAAGCAGAATCCGAATCATAAGGGAGACGAGGAGTATAATTACTTTATGGCGGTAGCTTTCCCTGCCAGTCAGTTGACAATCTTGGATTACAATCGTGTGATAAAAGATTTGAACGGTATGAGTGGAGAGGAATTCTTGAAAGCTCTTTCAAAGAATTTCAATGTGGAGAAGAAGGGAGAAGCAGAATATAAGCCACAGGAATTGCATGAGTTCTCGCTTTACTTGGACAAGAACTGGTATAGTTTGAAGGCAAAGAAAGGAACTTTCAATGATCAGGATCCGATTGGGGTTTTGGATGTTGATATTTCAAGTCGTTTGATTTTGGATGAAATCTTAGGGATTAAGGATTTACGTTCAGATAAGAGAATTGACTTTGTCGGCGGATTGAGAGGGTTGAAAGAGTTGAAACGTCGTGTAGACAATGGTGAGATGCGGGTGGCTTTGGCCCTTTATCCTGTTTCTATGAAACAGATCATGGACATTGCGGACAGCGGTAATATAATGCCACCTAAAGCCACTTGGTTTGAACCTAAACTTCGTTCAGGTTTGATTATTCATAAACTTTCATAAGTTCATAATGTTGGTATAGGATGGCGATACTCTATGAGAGTTTCGCCATTTTTTTAATTGGGAGAAGAACAAAAGCAAAACGAGACTTTATCGCTCATTGTACTGATTAACTCTTTTACGCATTCCGTGCTTGTGTAAAGAAGAGTTTCGCATCCATATACGAGCCTAAACACTTCTTCTGAAAGACTATCTCTGTCATTAGTACCCATGTAAACAAGAATGTTCGTATCTAAGTATGCTCTTCTCATTTCATTATCGCTTTCATATCAGCAATCTCCCAAAGTCCTTCTTGTCCCTCTTCTGAGAGCAACCATTCCCCAACTTTGCTGAGTTTTCCTTGCGCCTTCAACTCTCTCATATGAGCATACCACTTTCTGTCTCTCTCTGCCTCCTCTTCTGGAGTCCTTACTTTTTTCTTACTCATAGTTTTACTTTTTAATGTTTAACAATCAATTTTCACCCCGAACAGGTAATCCCTACAAATATACATAATCTTCCAAACTTGGTTCTCATTTCTAAATTCTCAGTTCTAATCGCTAAATTCTCTTTAACATTTTTTTGTTTTTCCCCCATATCCGATTTATATTTGCTTGTTTTCTATGCTTGTACTTCTTCGGGAAGTGCTGATGAGAGCGAAGATTTGAAATAAAGTATTTAGATATAGGTATAGTATAATAATTGGGTAAATGTAGTGTGAATATGAAAAGATATTTATATACATCGTTGCTTCTGCTGCTGGGAGTGGTGGCGGAGGTCTGCGGCCAGAGTAAAACCATCACTGGAGGTAACGACCATGGCGTTATCATTTGCTCCCAGGGTTATTTGTATTCTTGGGGTGTGAATAACTCGGGACAGTTAAGTGGACTTTTGGGAATTGATCCTGATGACGGGAAAACTGGGGCAAATGCAACTAAAGATTATGTTTACACACCGAGTCGTGTGAAAACGGACAAGCTAACCTTTAACATGGTAACTGCAGGTTCTGGTGCGTTCAACCTTGCTTTGTCTTGTACTAAGATTGTTTATGCCTGGGGTGATAACCAATCAAAGGTTTGTAGTCCGACGGAAGGGAATGTGGTAAAGTATCCTACGCCGGTGGTGAAAGGTGAGACTCCCGGTTATAATTTGGACGGAACGTCTGGCGGAGACTACTTGGGAGGTGTAACTTACATAGCTGCTTCTACCAACTCAGGTTTTGCCATTATGGAGGATGGTCGTGTCGTTGGTTGGGGTCGTGGTACTTGGACTGCTTCAACAAAGGCGCAGACTGGTTATCCCGTGTATATAAAAGATGAGGCTGGTAATGATCTGACGAATGTGACGCATATTTCTGGTGGTGATGATAACTGTTTGATTAGAACTGCGGATGGAAAACTATATGGAGTGGGACCATGGAATGGTGGTTTTAATAGTGATAAAACGGTTACATACGCAGTGCCAGTTTTGAATGCGGAAACAGAAGAGCCTTTGACAGACATTCGTATGTCTGCTGCTGCTGACGTGGCAGGATTTGCTGTTACTGGCAATGGATATGTATGGTCTTGGGGTAATGGTGGCTGGGGAGGCTCCACTGGAAATTCTCAAGTTGGTTTGACGCATTATTTGGCTATGAAAGTTTGTTCGGGTCAGTATGGTGAAGAAATTTCTGGAGAGGAATATCTTACAGATGTAAAAGAGGTTATCGGAGGTCGTGGACATGGTGCTGCAATCACAAAAGAAGGATATTTGGTATATTGGGGGTGCAATGATAAAAATGGTGGTGTTGCTCCAACTGATGAAACTACGATAAAAACCTATAAAAGTGGTGATGGTGTGAAACCTGTTCTCGCAAAATATTGTGATGAAAAAAATGAGCCGGGTGAATTGGTTACAGACGCAGTTAGCATTTCTCGTGGTGATAACTTTGATTTTATGGTGAATGATAAAGATGAGTATTATGTTTGGGGACTTAATAATAATGGACAGGCGGGAACAGGCGATGCAACTGTAACTAAGTATAATTGTCTTACGAAGTTGGAAACAATTCCTTGTGATATTCAGGATGCGTGTCCGACGGTTTTTATGGTTAATCAGACGAAATGTCCAGGTGAGGAGATTGAATTAGATTGTGGTTATGTTATTCCGAAGGGTAAGGAGGAGCGTTACTACGTTTCTTGGTATTTGGATGGAAAGTTGCTCAATACCACTACGAAGAACTCTTCATTGACAGAAAGATTGGCTGACCCTTATAACAGCGCAACGATTAACGTTACCGAGCCAGGAACCTACAAGGTGATAATTGAGTATATCGGTGGAAATATTCCATGTGATGCGTGTGAGCCAGTAGAGACAGAGTGTGTGGTTACTGATATGGATATGCCGATCGACACCATCATCACCGATATGAATTGTGTGGCTGGCAAGTTGGAGACCAGTGGCACGGATGTTATCTGCTACGAGGCAACTGTCAATGATAAATTCTACAAGTCTACGCAGACTGCCAAGTTTGCTGCTTTCGCAACGGAGACTTCTAAAGATACGTTGACCTACGATGGCAAGAACATCGTGATTACGGCAAAGGGTGCGGGTGGCAAGATCGAGTTCTGCGTTACAGGCGATCAGATTGCTGCCAGCGAGATCCACGATAATGCTGCATTAGAGTCAAAAGATACTACCTACACCGTTTGGTTGGAGGATATCACTTCATTTGATACTTACTTATTTAAAGATGTGGCTGTTTCTGATATGTCGGCTGGAAGTTATCAGAAAGAGACGATTATTCTTGATATGTATGCCACCTCAGATTTGAAATCGTTTGATGTTTATTGCGCAACCCACAATGGAACTGGAACAGTAACATTGCAACCTGTGATTTACAAGGCAGCCAAGAACACCAATGGAGAATATGTGATTGGTGCTACCTATTTCACTGGAGTGGAGCAAACCTTTGATATTGATGCGAATGCAAAGAAATGTACTGTTAAGGTAGGTTGCAAAGTAGAGGGTAGTTCAACCAGAGGTGTGAAATACATTTTAGGAGTGATAGCAACTAATTCTGATAATGCTAAAGTATATAAGTATAAGCCGTCAGCGAGAAAGACTAATTCCCCACTGTATGTAACGGAGATACAAGATACTGAAAAGTTTGGTATCTATGCCATTGGTTCGTTGGCAAACTCATTAGAGTTGGGGCAAGGTAACGGAGGAGATGAGGTGTGCATCACCAATATCAACTTCGGAAAGTTGACCGACTACGATTGTGGACGTATTATGCTTTCTGCTCGTTATGGTTGTCCTCCATGTAGCATGCCTGATGGTAATAAAATTACAATTGAAGAGAATAATGGTGCAGATATAGAGGTAGATGAAGACAATGTAAAGTTTATCAAGTTGTGTAAAGAGTCGCCTGCAGTTTCCTTGACAGTGAAAAATGTCAAGAAAGAGGCTGATGCTTCTGCAAAGTTTGACATTCTTTGGTATAAAGAGAGTCTTGCGGGAACGGCGTTGCAAAAAGATGAGAAAGCAACCAATTCTGTCTTAGATCCAGAGATTGCTTGGGAAACAGCATTGGAGGGTAAAACAGTGAAGTATTACGCAATGGTGCGTGATAATGCGAATCCAACTTCGGCAACGTGTTTCATTTATGATTCTATCAACATTATTTATAATAAGTTGCCGATTGCTCCAGCAATTGATGAAATCAAATTCTGTGAGTCAGCGCCTGCTTCACAAAAGACAGCGTTGACCGATGCGTTGGCAGGTGCAGACTTTGATGGCTACACCGTTAAATGGTACTCGGATGCGAATAAGACGAAAGTTTCTACGGAGCCAGACTTGACGACATTGAAATACCAAGCCACTTCATACGAGTTCTACTACACCGTTACGGATCCTGAAACTGGTTGCGAGAGTGAAGTTGCCACCCTCACCGTTACAGTGTGGGAGACCCCAGAAGAGGACTTAGCGACCATTGAGGATTTCTGTGTGCATGATGCCACAGTAACCTATCCAGAGTCGGCATTGGGATACACCGTAAAATGGTGGTCGAAAGCGGATGCCTCGGAAGAGTCTACAAACGTATTGGCAGAATTGGAGCCAGGATCCTACACAGTGTGGTATACGGTGACCAACGATAATGGATGTGTGAGTCAGGTTTATGAGCGTCCGTTTGTCGTGAAGGATTCTGTTCGTTTGACGTTAGACTCAACGATGATCTGTGGTAAGACAACGGTAACGACAAGCGGAATTACGCCTGCATCTGCAACGTTGGTATGGACTTTGGGCGGAACGACGGTTGCCAGCACGGAGTTCAGCGAGGCAGATGGAACAGGCAGTCTTGGTGAGTTGGTAGTTGTAGCTTCTGCCTCTGGTTATTGCGACAACACCTATAAATATGATGATATCTATGTAAAAGCAACAGCAAGCAAGCCGACAGGAACGTTTTTCGTATCTTATTTGAAATCGGATGCAGTTGGAGGTGCATTCGAAGACATCCTTACGAAAGATAGCAAGGTGGTTGATGTAGATGCAGACTACACATTGAATTGGTATGATGCGGACAAAAATCCTTTGACGGGAGTTCCAGTGCCACCATACCCTTCGGATGCAGTAACGGAAGATCAAACGTATACATACTATGTAAGTCGTACAAACAAAGATGGGTGTACGAGTGATATGGTGGAAATTACTGTGGTTATCTACTTGACGCCAACGCCAACTCCAGTAACTCCAGTTTACTATTGTTTGAACTCTACAAACGTTGAGCCTTTGTCTGCAAAGGTGAATGATCCTGCTTCAACGGGTAAGTTCTCGCTTGTTTGGTATGACACAGACAATACGACAATTTTGTCAACTGCGCCGACACCAGATGTTACATCAGTAGGTAAGACAACTTACTATGTATCGCAGAAATCTACGGATGGAGCGGAGAGTTCGCATGTGCCAGTCAATGTAACTGTTTTCGGTGTGAAAGAGCCGGAACTCGATGCAGCCAATGTTTTGGAATATTGTAGCTCGAAGAACACTTCAACAGCGTTGAAAGCTAACTATGTTCGCGATGAAGATAATAGTTACTATGCAAGTGCATTGGTTTGGGAAATGTCGACTGATGGTGGCACATACAGTGAAGTTGCTGCTCCTGTAACGCCAATCATTGATGTCTCTGCAACCACAACTTATAATTATCGTGTTCATCAGGTTTACGAGATAACTTCAACTGGGGAAACTTGTGTGGGAGATCCTGTATCTACAGATGTAACGGTTACATACGTTGCCCCAGTTGTAACGCAAGAGGTGCTTTACTTAAAGGCGTCTGCTAATGCGGCAGGTACATTTGACAAGTGCTTGACAGAGCAGAATGAGGATGCAGTAACTGATATAACGACAGGAGCGACTTTGCAGTGGTATAAGAGCGATTGCACTACGAAGTTGGATGCTTGTCCTGCGCCAACCTTGAATCCTTCTGTGGCTGAGGGTGACGATCAGTTGGAGACCTACTGTGTAAGTCAGGTAATCAAGATTTCTGATAATCTTTCTTGTGAAAGTAAGACAACTACAATTCCTGTCAGAATTAGTGATGCTCTTCCTCCAGTGGTTTACTCTTACTACTATTGTGAGGGTCAGACCATGTCCGATTTGACGGCTGATGTTAATCCACAAGCAGGTAAAACAAAGGATAATTATGAGATTTATTGGTATGGAACGACGAAGCCATCCAATACATCGACCGCAACGCCAGAGTCGGTAGGTACAACCTATGCGATGGGTAGTGCAGCTGCTGCGATAGAAGGAGGTGTAACCACAGATTATAAATATTATGTGGCTCAACACGACTTGACCACAGGAGCGGTGAGTGCGGCGCAGGAAGTTTTGGTTAGAGTACAACCAAAACCAATCGTAACCGTAACACAACCAGATCCTGTATGTGAGGAAGATGTTGACCTTTCTGAGTTCAAGACTGTAAAGAATGTAAATGAAACATTTGAGTACGCTTACTATAATGCCTCTGGGGTAGATATGAGAACATCTCTCGTATCTACGACAGGTACTTACTATGTAGATGCTAAATACAATTTGACGGTGCCTAATTCAACATCTGCGATTGTATCAGACCTTGTGTGTCAGGGAGAGAAAGTTCAGATTGACGTAACTGTAAATGATTTGACTACGCCTGTCATTTCGGGAACTCCAACGACATGTCCAGGCACATCTGTCGAGTTAGAAGTATCTGCGACAAGTACAGATCCTGGTACTGCGATGATTACCTACCAATGGGGAGGCGATGCAGCCAGCGTGGCAGATGGCTCGACGACGTCAAATGTTTTAAAGACGCAAAAACTCTCCCAAAAGACTGGAACGACCTACTCATTTACAGTTGTTGCAAAAGCGGGTGCTTGTACGAAAGAAGTAACGGCAGCTGAAGCGCACGTTGTTACTGTTGGAGATGGTATCGTAACGGGAAATATGACATTTGAGGAGGAGGACAATGAGGAGGCACCTGGTGGTTTTGAGAATAATGATACAGAGCATGAGATCTATAGTTGTGGTAACCCAATAACGATTAGTGTGAGATATGAGGGAGATCAGGACTACGTTTGGTATAAGAATGGAACGAAGATTGCTTCTGGTGTATCTTCTATCACAACAGAGTCTTATTCAACCTATGCAGATGATGTCTACACGATTGAATGGACAAACGAATGTAAGGCAACAACTGATTTAACAGTGCATGTTGTACCTATCTCTGCTACTCCTGTCTCAACAGAGCCAATTGAAATATGCGAAGGCGTTCCATTCACGTCAGAGTTTAGTTATACTTTGAAGCCATTAGAAACTCCAACGATTGATTGGTATCGAGATGGACGAGCAGTGAGTGGTCAGGTTGGCAGTAAAATGGAGATTAAGAATACAAAGAAGTCTGATAGTGGTGTCTACTCGTTTACTATCAAGAACCGAGGTTGTCGTGCAGAAGGCATAACCAACACGTTGACCGTTAAGCCATACATTCAAGCATCTATTCAAAGCGAGCCATTTATAGTTGATCGTCATGCTACGGGAACGATGACTATTTCATACACGGTTCCGACATCATACGCTGTGAAGAGTCAGAAGTGGATTGAAAATGGTGAGGTTGTCTATGATGGAAACCCATACGTTTTGACCGATGTTACGGCAGACCATAATTATACAATTGAGCTTTCTGATCCAGACTATTGCGATGCGAAGTTGTCTGCTATTGTGTATGTAGATGCAGAGTTGACATTAAAGACTACTTTGAAAGATACTATATGTTTGGGAACAACAGAGGTATTCGTTATAGACACAACGGGAACGGGTGCGTTCCGACGTCCAAACGGAAATCCTCAGTTGAATGTAACGGCTAAGGTCGGTGATGGTGCTGAAGTAAACTTAAATGATAAGATTACGAAAAGGGGTGATATGTTGAATATTGCAGTCAGTCCGACAGACAATGCAACCTACACCGTAAGATTCTCTTACAATGGTAAAGAAGTAGATTCTGAAGAAAAGGTAATTGTTATTCCTGGCATTAGCGTAACGGTACCAGATATGCCGAATGTATGTTCTGGAGATGAGACAACCTTGACTGTTACGGGAATACAACCAGAAGGAACGACGGTCTCATGGGCAGATGATTCGACCATCGTGGAAGGAAAGAACTCAGAGACGCTCCGTGTTCGTCCTATATACAGTGGAACAGGTGCTGACCATCAGTCTAAGTACAACTATACTGTTATCGCCTACAACTCAATTTGTGATAACAAGAGGGAGTATATTGTTCCAGTGTTGGTAGATGAGCCATTGGTGGGTACGATTACTGGTGATCCGGAAATCTGCCAAGGAAAAGAAGCCGTTATTGATGCATCTTCCTATTTGGCAACCAACTACAAGTGGTATCCAGACTCTGCAGGAGTAATGATAAATGCAAGGGAGACTGTTAGCCCTGCTTCATCAACTGATTACACCGTGGAGATGAGTCGAGGTTTGTGTTCTGCAAAAGACACGTTTACCGTAACCGTATTCACAAACCCTGTGATAACGAGCATTGATTCTATTGGATTGCGTGATCGCCAAATCATCTTAGAGCCAGGATATGGAACGGCACCATATACTTATGCGGTAGATGCGAGAGTGGCAGACGACCAAGATGTGAAGAAGAATTTAGCATTCGCTAAGCATGTGGTCTATGTTTATGACTCAAAGGGATGTATGACCTCAATGAATTTCTTGTTGGAAGCACCTTCAATCTCTGTACCAGATCATTTCACTCCAAACGGTGATGGTGTAGACGATAAGTGGGTGATACCATCAATAGCTGATGTTTATCCGAATGCGGTGGTAACCATCTATGATCGTTACGGAAAAGTATTGAAACAATATTTAGGAGCTGATAGTGATGGTTGGGATGGAACTTATCAAGGTAAAAATCTGCCATCAACTGACTATTGGTATCAAATTACTATCGAAGAGATAGATAAGGAGTACGTTGGACACTTCACTTTGATTCGTCGATAGTGAGTGTTTAGAGTTTAGAACTTAGATAGGGTGCGATGGCGTAGGAACGTCATCGCACTTTTTGTTCATTTCGTTTTCTTCATTACGCAACTTTTAAAGAGAGAAGCCGAAGAATATCGTTTGAAAATGGTAAATTAGCAGTCAATTAACAACAAAAAACATTACACCAATGTCAAAGTTCTCCGTAGTGCAAGAGTTATCAGAGTTTGATTCTTTAAAGAAAGTATTTCACGAAAAGAGGAAGGGAGTGTCTTATCCATCGGCAGCGGCATTGTGTGAAATTTTGGATATAGCAAGAGCTATTCTCTTCCCTGGTTATTATGGTACACACTCTGTAACTATCCAAACATTGCCGTACTACATTGGTGTGAATGTTGATCGTTTAGCCACCCTTTTAGAGGAGCAGGTCATTGCAGGAATGCTTTTTGGGTCTGCATCCTACTCAGATTATAACTATGTGGCAGAGATCGCAGAAAACACTGTAGAGCGTTTTTTAGAGAAGTTGCCAACTATGCGCCAAGCGTTAATATCAGATGTAGAATCTGCCTATAATGGAGATCCAGCGGCAAAAAGTTATGCGGAGATAGTCCTTTGCTATCCAGCTATAAAGGCTATATCAGCCTATCGTATTGCCCACGAGTTGTTGCTTTTGAACGTTCCTCTCATTCCTAGGATGATTACAGAGATGGGACATTCAGAAACTGGGATAGATATTAATCCGGGAGCTAAAATCGGACATCATTTCACTATTGATCATGGAACAGGCGTTGTGATTGGTGAGACTTGCATTATCGGAAACAATGTAAAGATATATCAAGGAGTAACTCTTGGAGCGAAAAGTTTTGAGTTGGACGAGGATGGTAATCCTGTAAAAAATATAGATCGTCATCCGATCATTGAGGATGATGTTATTATATATGCAAATGCAACTATTTTGGGCCGTATTACGATTGGTAAAGGTTCTGTGATCGGTGGTAATGTTTGGTTGACGAATAATGTTCCTGCAGGTTCTAAAGTCGTGCAGAAACGAGGCGGACAAGTTTAATGATATTTTTCTTTGAACCGAGAAATCTCGATGGAAGTGTTAGAAAACGTATTGAACGTAGAAGAAACAGACTCTACCAACAATCACCTCAACAGACTGTTAGCCAAGGAAGATTTTCCCGATGGATTCGCTGTATTGGCAAAAAATCAGACGGCAGGCAGGGGGCAGATTGGTCATTGTTGGAGTTCAGAGTACGATAAGAACCTTTTGTTCAGTCTTCTGCTTCATCCCACTTTCATCCATGTAGCCGACCAGTTTTATCTGATGCGAGCGGTGGCAGTAGCCATTGTGGAGACACTGCGAAATGGTTTTGGATCAGAGAATTTCGTGATTAAATGGCCCAATGACATTTACTATAACGACCGAAAATTGTGTGGGTTCATCGTGGATAATTTGCTTACGGGCGCAGAGATTACGCACGCAATCGTCGGTATTGGCTTGAATGTCAATCAGACAAAATTTGATGAAAGTTTGCCTAACCCCATCTCACTTGCAAACATTGTGGGCGAGGAGATTGACAAAGAATCTCTTTTTAAAGATTTGCGAACTGCCATCTTGAAAGAATACCAATTGTTGAAAGATGATGATATGAACTTTGAGTTCCTCAACAATCGATATTTGTATATGATATACAAGTTTGGAGAATGGACAAAATATAGTGATTCCAACGGAGAATTTGAGGGAAGAATTATTGACATAGAACCTACAGGTAGAGTTGTGATTCAGCCTAAAAGAGGAGATTTTAGAAAGTATTACATTGGTGAAGTAGAATATATTCATGAGACGATAGAAAATAAAAAGTAGAATATAGAAGATAGTTCCGAAAGTAAAGTATAAATAAACTAAGAGAGGCAAAAGATGAATATAATGATAATAAATGGTCCAAATCTAAATTTATTGGGCAAAAGAGAGCCTACCATTTACGGCTCAAGATCGTTTGAGGATTATTTAGATATATTAAAAACCCGTTATCCAGAAATCAATATTTCGTATTATCAATCAAATATAGAGGGGGAGTTGATAGATAAAATACATGAGGTTGGTTTTATATCAGACGGAATTATTTTAAATGCTGGTGCGTACACTCACACTTCTTTGGCGATTGCAGACGCTATTCGCTCTGTTACCACGCCTGTCGTAGAAGTACATATTTCTAACGTGCATAAACGAGAGGAAGTACGCCACCATTCTTTTCTGTCTTCTGCCTGTGTGGGTGTGGTTTTAGGATTTGGATTGGACTCATATCGATTGGCATTAGAAGGACTCATTGAGTTGAGAAGAATGGATGAAGAAAAAGGGTGATGGAAGCGTTGATTTTTGACTAATGTAAGTGATATTTATGGCACTCAACGGAAAATTTGAGAATGATCGAATAATTAAGAGATATCGTTCCTATTTACTGTTGGAAAGATCTTTTTCTATCAATACCGAAGATGCCTATCTTACCGATATATCTAAATTATTGTCCTTTTTAGAAGATTTGAATATTCACTACAAGGATGCAACTTATGAGATATTGCAAGATTTTTTGGTAGACTTGTCTGAGGTTGGAATTTCGCAAAGATCTCAATCAAGAATCGTATCTGGTATAAAAAATTTCTACAATTTTTTAGTCATAGAGAATGAAATAGACGAAGACCCCACTGAACTTTTATGCACTCCTAAGAAAGAGCAGTATCTTCCCACTGTTCTTAGCATAGATGAGGTTAACAAAATCATTGATTCCATTGATGTGTCCGATGCAATCGGTCAGCGGAATAGGACGATTTTAGAGGTACTTTACAGTTGCGGTATCCGTGTTTCGGAATTAGTAAACTTACCAATTTCGCAAGTTTTTTTCGGTGAGAAATATATCAATGTTGTTGGAAAGGGGAACAAGCAACGAATAGTACCCATTTCTGACAAAGCGTTGTTGGAGATTGAACGGTGGCTGCAGATGCGAACAGAAATGCCGATGAAATCTGATGAAACGGGAATGTTGTTTGTTAATCGCAGAGGAGGACAACTGACTCGTCAGATGGTTTTTGTTATTGTGAAAAATGCCGCAGAATCCGTCGGAATCACTAAGACAATTAGTCCGCACACTTTCAGACATTCTTTTGCAACACATCTCTTAGAAGGAGGAGCAAATCTAAGAGCAATTCAAGAGATGTTGGGACATAAATCAATTATCACTACCGAAATCTATTCTCATATTGATACACAACGTTTGCGTGAGGAAATCATTCTATTCCATCCACGTAATCAGCGCAACCTGTTTTAAACTGCTAAAAAAAATGGTCTGGAGCTAACCCCAGACCGTAGAGAGACTTAACATCGTGTAAATAATCAACGAAATTTTACCTACGATTACTCTTTGAATAAAAGGTCGTCGATTATTTTAGGAAAATATTTGTATTCTAATTCATGAACATTGTGGGCGACATCTTCGGGGGTGTCTGTTGGTTTCACTGGTACTTTGGCTTGGAAGATGATAGATCCCTCATCGAGGTTTTCGTTGGCGTAGTGTATGGTGATGCCGCTTTCTGTATCTCCATCGTTAATTACAGCTTCGTGGACATGCATTCCATACATACCCTTTCCTCCGTGTTTTGGAAGAAGCGCAGGGTGAATGTTGATGATCTTGTTGGGAAATCTGTTGATGATTTCAGCAGGAACTCGTAATAAAAAGCCAGAAAGAACAATCAGGTCAGGGTCTGTTTCCTCTAA
Source organism: Clostridiales bacterium (assembly GCA_963626555.1). Classification (GTDB taxonomy): domain Bacteria; phylum Bacteroidota; class Bacteroidia; order Bacteroidales; family Paludibacteraceae; genus UBA1181. The sequence goes on along the minus strand of CAVFXQ010000007.1, from coordinate 40,585 downwards.
AAGATGGAGTATTGAACCGTCTTTCCACTCGTCTTTCGTAAAGTAACGAAATGGAATTCCCAATTTTTCAGCACGTACTTTCACATACGCGTCTGCCTTATTACAGAGGATGTAAGGGAATTTAACCTCCTTATTATCAGAGAAATAAGAGATTATGTTTTCGGCGTTAGAGCCAGAGCCAGAGGCAAAGATGACGACTTTTTTCATTATTTTTGCATTAAATATCTGAGAATCAGATAATTAGAAAGAATATCTTTTGTTAATAAAAGTTAAACGATTGCACAATTTTTTAAAACTGTGCAGTTCTCGCAAAAAAACTTAACGAATATGTTAGAAATCGTTAAAAAAAGTTGTTCCTTTGCAACCGCAAATTTAGAAAAAATTGAACTTAAATATTAACTAAAAACTGAAACAAAAATGTCAGAAGTTGCAGAGAAAGTACAGGAAATCATTGTTGAGAAGTTAGGTTGTAAGCCATCTGAGGTAACTGAGAATGCAGGTTTCACTACAGATTTGGGTGCAGACTCTTTGGATACTGTAGAGTTGATCATGGAGTTAGAGAAGCAGTTCAACATTCAGATTCCTGAAGACAAAACTCAAGAGATTCAGACTGTTGGTGACGCTGTTAAGCTCATCGAAGAGATGTTGGGAAAATAAGAAAGCTATGGAGCTTAGAAGAGTAGTAGTAACAGGTCTTGGTGCAATCACACCCATTGGCAATAATGTTTCAGATTTCTGGAATGCGTTGCTGGAGGGTGTGAGTGGTGCTGGACCTATTACGCTCTTTGACGCTTCAAAGTTCAAAACACGGTTTGCCTGTGAGGTGAAGGGTTTTGACCCCGAAACGCATTTTGATCATAAGGAAGTCCGTAAAATCGATCGTTATTGTCAGTTTGCACTTTGTGTGGCGAAAGAAGCGATGGAGGATGCGGGGTTCTCAGAAGGTCAGGCAGACTCGGATAGGTCAGGTGTTATTTTTTCGACGGGAATTGGGGGTATAACCTCGTTTGAGCGTGATTTGTTGGACTATCTATCCAATCCTGAGATACCGAGATTTAATCCGTTTTTCATTCCGCGCATGATTGCTAATATGGCGTCTGGGCATATATCGATGCAGTACAATTTTAGAGGACCGAACTTTGGAGTTGTTTCGGCGTGTGCTACATCGACGCATGCTATCAGTTTGGCGTTTGATCAGATTCGCCTAAATCGTGCTGATGTGATGATAACGGGAGGTGCGGAAGCTCCGATTACAGTGAGTGGAATTGGAGGTTTCAATGCAATGAGAGCATTATCAACGCGCAATGATGAGTACCAGACGGCATCTCGTCCGCTGAGTGCATCGCGTGATGGCTTTGTCTTGGGCGAAGGTGCGGGATGTTTAGTCTTAGAAGAATATGAACACGCTGTGAAGAGAGGTGCGCATATCTATGCAGAGGTGGCGGGTGTGGCGGCTTCGGCCGATGCTTATCACATGACGGCGACGCACCCTGATGGATTGGGAGCTACTATTGTGATGACAAATGCCCTGAAAGATGCTGGTTTATCGGTAGAGGATATAGATTATATCAACATTCATGGAACATCGACACCTATAGGAGATCCCTCGGAGATTAAAGCGATTCAAAAAGTTTTTGGTGAACATGCTAAATCGTTGAATATTAGTTCAACGAAGTCAATGACGGGTCATTTGATGGGAGCAACAGGGGCGGTGGAAGCCATAGCCTCTATTCTCTCCATAGTCAATGGTGTAGTTCCGCCAACTATAAACCACAGAGAGGGTGATGATGACCCTAACATAGATTATACCTTGAATTACACTTTCAATAAGCCTCAGACTCGTGAGGTTCGTGCGGCATTGTCAAACACCTTTGGTTTTGGTGGACAGAATGCTTCAATTATTTTTAAAAAGTTTAAGTAGGTCCGTTTCGTGATTATAGAAAAAATCAAGGAGTTTTTTGGGTTTACCAAAAAGGAATTAGCTGAAGAGAAGAAAGAAGAACCCCAAGACGAGTTGTATATAGCACTCAAAAATCTGTTAGAGTTTGCCCCAGGTAATTTGGAACTTTATCGGTTGGCTCTTAAACATAAGTCGAATGCTCAGCGAGATGACAAAGGAAATTTCGTAAACAATGAGCGTTTAGAGTATTTAGGAGATGCAGTTTTAGAGGCGGTAGTCTCTGACATACTATATCAGAATTATCCCGATAAAAACGAAGGTTTTTTGACAGCTACAAGATCAAAAATTGTGCAAAGGGAGACGCTTAATGAGGTGTCGTTGAAGATGAACTTAAACGATTGGATTGTAATGAATAGCGTTCCTCATTCACATTCTGTAAACATTTACGGGAATGCTTTTGAAGCGTTGGTTGGTGCGATTTATTTAGATAAGGGGTATGGTTGTGTGTTGAGGTTTGTTAAGGAAGTGGTTTTGGTAAAGTATATCCAATGGAATGAAATTACCACCATAGAACAGAATTATAAATCGAAATTGATAGAGTGGGGGCAACGTCATCATATTAAAGTTGAGTTTAACACCTATGATATGCAAACGGTGGAGAATAATAACTGTTTCTTTAAGTCAAAAGTGATACTCAATGACATTTATGTGATTGATGGAGAAGGTTATTCTAAGAGAAGTTCTCATCAAGATGGGGCTAAAAAGGTGTGTGAGATGATTGAGCAAGAGAAGAATTTTGCCAAGCGGTATACAATCAAAGGAAAGAAAACAACAGAAGAAGATGAAACTTTGTCTGTTGAAGATACAAAGAATCAAGAAAAATAGAGAAGATGTACACGACTCATTTTGGAGAAATGGTTTTTGAAAAGGCAAAAGAATTTGCCGATCGAACCGCTTTAAAATATAAGGATATCCACGACGAAGTATGGAAAAATATCTCGTGGAAGCAATTAGCAGATCAAGTAAGTGTAATAGCTAAAGCGTTGATCAGTTTTGGGGTGAAAGAGGAAGACAAAGTTGCTTTGTTCTCTCAGAATATGGCGGAGATTATAGCGGTTGATTTTGCCTGTCAGGCGGTACGTGCGACGGCTGTTCCGTTATATGCGACAAGCTCCTCTTCGCAGGTGGAATATATTGTAAATGATGCAGATATACACTTATTGTTTGCAGGCGAACAGTTGCAATATGATACGGCAGTTGAGGTTTTGAAGCGGTCGGAACGGTTGAGAACAATTGTTGCGATAGATAAAAACATACAGTTGAGAGGTGTGGACGCTGCAATCTCGTTTGAGGATTTTTTGAAACATGGAGATGGGGCAGCCTTTGAAGAGGAAATGAAGGTGAGACGCTCGCACCTATCGGAACATGATTTAACCACGTTGATCTATACTTCAGGAACGACGGGTGAGCCTAAAGGTGTGATTATCAGGCAATCAAACTATCAGCAGGCGATGAAGATTCACGACATTCGGTTGACAAACATAACAGACAAAGATTTGAGTCTATCGTTTTTGCCGTTAACGCATATTTTTGAGCGTGCTTGGACATATTTATGCTTGCATAAGAATGTTGTGGTGGCAGTCAACCAGAACCCCAAGCAGATTTTGACAGCACTGAAAGAGGTTCGTCCGACGATGATGTGTGCGGTTCCTCGTTTTTGGGAGAAAATCTATATGGGGGTAAACGAAAAAATTGAATCTTTTTCACCATTTATGCGCAAATGGATGCGGCATGCTATCAGGGTTGGAGAACGATATAATTTAGATTTTCGACGTTATGGCTTGACAGCCCCTTTATCCCTCTATCTGCGTTATAAATTCTATAATGCCACATTGTTCAAACTCTTGAAAAAAGTGTTGGGATTGGAGAATGGAAATTTCTTTCCTACTGCGGGAGCGGCATTGTCCGACGATGTGAATATATTTTTACATAGCGTTGGGTTTAATATTATCGTAGGGTATGGATTGTCTGAATCCACGGCAACAGTGGCTTGCTATAATCCATACAATGAAAATTACGAAATTCACTCCACGGGAGAGATTATGCCAGAGGTAGAGGTAAAATTGAGTGAAAACAATGAAATACTCTTGAAAGGAAAGACTATTTCTGAGGGATATTACAATAAACCAGAAGCCACCGCAGCTGCTTTTGAGGATGGATGGTTCAAAACTGGCGATGCAGGTTCTTTGACGAAAGATGGTCGTTTGGTGGTTACAGAGCGAATAAAAGAACTGTTTAAAACATCAAATGGTAAATATGTTGCGCCACAGCAAGTGGAGGGGAAATTGATCGTTGATAAATATATGGAACAAGTATCCATCATAGCCGATCAACGCAAGTTTGTTTCTGCATTGGTGGTGCCAGCCTATTCAGCTCTTGAGACATACGCGGAGACTGCTAAGATTGAATATGGTTCAATGGAGGAATTGCTAAAAAATCCGAAAATCGTGGCCTTCTATGAAGGACGAATCCAAATGGCACAAAGTGAGTTGTCTGCATACGAGCAAGTGAAGAAATTCACGCTTTTAGCCAAACCATTTACTATGGAGGCAGATGAATTAACGCCAACTCTAAAGATGAAACGAAAGGTGATCGCAGAGCATTATGCAAAGGAGATAGAGGCAATGTACGCTGAGTAGAGAAATAGTTGATTGATAGAAGGTAAGCAAGTAAAATAACAATTATAAATATGATAACGATAGACCAACTTAAGAATGTGTTGGAACGCGAGGATGCGTTGAGGAGGTATCTTTGACGTAGATGCCAAGATTGTACAGATAGAAGAAGAGGAATTGAGAACGCAGGCACCTGGTTTTTGGGATGATCAGAAGACAGCAGAGGCGCAGATGCGTAAAGTTCGTGAGTTGAAGAAGTGGGTAGAAGGTTACAATGAGGTGAAAGCTGCTGTTGAGGAGTTGCAACTTTCATACGACTTCTTTAAAGAGGAGGCGGTGTCGGAAGCTGAGGTAGATGCTGCCTACAATCATGCCATTGATCTTGTTGAGAAGTTGGAATTAAAAAACATGCTTCGGAAGGAAGAAGACAAGATGGGAGCCGTGTTGAAGATTGTGGCGGGAGCAGGCGGAACTGAGGCGCAGGATTGGGCGGATATGCTCATGCGTATGTATCTTCGTTGGTGTGAATCAAAGGGATATAAAACAGAGATTGCCAATATATTAGATGGAGATGAGGCTGGAATCAAAACTGTTACCATAAAGGTAGAAGGCGATTTTGCGTATGGTTATTTGAAAAGTGAGAATGGAGTACATCGTTTGGTGAGAGTTTCTCCTTTCAATGCCCAAGGAAAACGAATGACATCGTTTACGTCTGTTTTCGTAGTGCCGTTGGTTGACGATACCATTGAGATTTATGTTAATCCTGCTGGATTATCGTGGGACACTTTTCGTTCGAGTGGAGCGGGAGGACAGAATGTCAACAAGGTTGAGTCTGGAGTACGTTTACATTATAAGTTCCACAATGTGCTGACAGATCAGGAGGACGAGATTGTCATTGAAAACACTGAAACTCGAGATCAACCCAAAAATAAAGAAAATGCTCTTCGTCTGCTGAGGTCTCAGTTGTATGAGATAGAATTGGAAAAGCGTAGGCAGGAGTCGGCGCGTATAGAGGCGGGAAAGAAGAAAATAGAGTGGGGTTCGCAGATACGTAGTTATGTGTTTGATGATCGTCGTGTGAAAGATCATCGTACTGACTATCAAACGTCCAATGTACAGGCGGTTATGGATGGCGATATTGATGCGTTTATTAAAGCCTATCTGATGGAGTTTGGTGGAGCAGAAAACTAAAAATGCCGAAAATAAAAGGAAGCCCGATCATTTTGTTCGGGTTTTTTTGTTTATTTTGCTTTCTTGGAAAAATTTTCTAAAATCTATGAAAAAATATTTTTATGTTTTTCTATTGATCATGTTTGGAATATCGTGTGAACGCCCGATTATTCCAGATATTGAGATGAATAATGTGCCGTTAGAAGATCTGCAAGGAGGGTGGGGAAGAGACGGCATAGACTTTAGACTTTCCTATAGTCCTGCGTTAGGGTTTGTCTATCAGGGACTTCCTCGAAAATTGAGAAATATGTTGGAAGAACGTTCAGAGGGAGTTTCATTATTTATTCTGAAAGATACGCTCTATTGTATTCAGTCTCATAATGATGGTTTTGAAAATGTGAGATCTTATAGTCATATAGACGTGCGAAGTTATCCAGCCGCTATTTTGCCTGAAAACAAGGAGGTGTTGTGTGATATATATACGGATTCATTTTATGTCAAAATGGAGTATTCAGGAGATGACACGACGGCTGTATTTTACTTGAAGAGAAAAGAGGTGATGAAGGTGATAGAAGAGGATGGCTATGTTTCGTCGTCTGCAATAAGTATAATAGACAAAATAGTGGAGGATGCCTATTTTGAGTTGAGAATGAAACGGAATAATTTGAAAATCTATGATGAACTGAAAGCTATGAATAAAAAAGAAGAGTGAGGTAGGAACAAGAAGAACCCGTTCGAGACGAATATAGCTTTCCGACTGAAAAAACAGACAAGCTTTGTTGTTAGTAACTAAAGAGGCAAAAGCCTTCATTTTTATTTTGTTTGTTGAAAATATAGTTAGAACTTTGGAAATGAAACTTTGAAATTATATTTTGGTTCATTGAGTTACTAACCGAATAATAGTGAAGCCGTGTTTAAAAAAAGTGCTTCAATTTAAGTATTAAAACTGAGAGTGTGTATGAAGAATAGATTCCGTCGATTTTTGTCATGTGTATTTGTTGTAGGAGTGTTGGTTCAGTCTGTTAATGCTGTTGCGAGTGCAGGAGAGGAAAATACGACTGAACCCGATACCGTTGTTTGCGGAAGTAGTTTGGAGGTAACTTTAGATGGAAAAACAAAGAGGATTACTGCAACTTATAAAGCACCGACAAAATCGGGTACATGGACATCTTCAGAGAGGGGCGAATTTACATACGTTTTGCACTATGCCACTGGAAATGCAAAAAACTATTTGACGGATATTGATGAAACTATAAATCCGAGTGGAGCAAAACTCACTGTAACCAATGTAAAAAACTATACATATACATGGTATAAGAAATCAGTAAAAGAAGAAGACTTTACTCAGATAGAGGGAGAGTCAACATTCCAATACACTCCTAATATCTACAACAATCAAGATGTATTTAGACTTGTCAGAACTTCTCCTGGAGGGTATTGTAGTGATACAATAGAGTGGGATGTCGTATTTGCTCCAGAGTTAGAGTTAGTGATCAGTTCGGATCAATCGTCGGGTATCGTTGTTGAACAGAAGGAGCTTTCTTTTTATGCGAATGATGAATGTAAAGCAAAATTTAGAGGATTTGATTATCTTCCATCTTTTGGGTTTTCCTCGCCATCAACTGTGCCATCAGACTATGATATGAGCGACACTGTCGCTTATTATTGGAGAGAAGAAAAAAGTGGAGATGGAATAGCACTTGGACCTACGGATTCGGTTGAAGTGCAGAGTGGGGAGAAACTCTTTATGACTGTTGGTCTGCGCTATTATGATGTGAGAGAGGGCAAGAAGAAAGAAAACTTTCCGTCCGCTTTTGACAATATGTGGCGTACTGTTACGCTTACAGATACCGCTCGTCCGAAAATAGTTGCTCCATTATCTGATGGAAATATCTACCACTCTGTTGGTGTAAATGATTCTGCTTCGGGAGTTGTTCCGTTTAGTGTTACGGAAGCAGAAATTCGTAATAGTGTATCGGATAATTGTACGGCAACAGAGAGTCTTAAGTTATCGTATAGCTTGGATAAAGGAAGCACATACAACGATTTCTCTGGCTTCAATTCTATGCTGAATGTGTATACGCAACCAACGCAAACGGTTTCCTATAAGGTAGCAGATGAAGCAGGAAATGAAAGAATTGCTGATGTAACCTACGAGGTGGAAAGAAAGACCTTGCACGAGGGGGTTCAATATGCGGTTGTGAGAGATACGACGGTGGAGTCAAGTAAAATACCTTTTGTATGGCATGGCGTAACGTTTGAAGGAGAGGGTGTAACACAAGTAGTTGGTGCAGCCCATTTGACATTGCATGTCGCTAAACAGAAGGAGATAGACACGACAATGGTGATTTGTGCGGCCTCCTATACGTATGAGGGTCAAATATACCAAAAAGGAAAGAGTCAGTTTAAGTATATTGGAAAAGATGCGTATGGCAATGAAGTGACTTATAATGTTGACCTTTATGTTGTAGGTGAAATAGATGGCTTCTCTAAAGATACGGTTAGAAAGGAAGTCTGTGCAAACGATGTAGAATACATTGGATTTGATGATGTCGCAGAGAAAACGAGTGTAAGGTGGTATGATGACGAGGTTGAAAATGCGAGTGCTTATAACGTAAAGAAAAGAGATATTCGTATAGATGGGTTGTCGGATAGAATTTATAAGGCTATATATACGTCGACGGAGGGTTATTGCCCAGATACGGCTGTATTTGCATTGAATGTTGGACATAATTTTGAAATTTCACAGACTTCGTCAATCGCTGTCAACTCAGACGACAACTGTATAGCAAACGTATTGGTCAGAGAATATGCTCCAAAGGTGAAAGATTTGTGTGGAATAGCCGCTTTTGATACCGTTACATATATTTCGGTTAACAATGGTGAGACTATAAAAGTTGAAAAGGATACCCGTTACGAATTTGAAGATGGAGATCAAGTAAAGTGGACAGTCGGAACTGAGAAGACGACAGTAAGTACAACGCAGACGGTGAGTGTAACGGATGCAACTGCACCTGTCATCGCAGTTGAGGGTATCTCATACGGAAATACAGTAAAGTCAGTAGGGGATTCAGCGACAGGAATCGTAAAGTTTAATGTTCCGTTGACAGATGTAACTGAACATGTATCTGATAATTGTACATCATCGCAAGATTTGAAGATTGAGTATAGTTTGGATGGAAGTACGTTCAACTCGTTTAATGGTGAAGATTTCGTGTTGAATGTCTATACGCAGCCAACTTTGAGTGTTTCATACAAAATAACTGATAAGGCAGGCAATCCAACCACTTCTGTTGTAACCTACGAAGTGGAACGAAAAACAATGTTCGATGGAGTGCAATATGCGGTTGTGAGAGATACAACCGTGAAATTGTCAAAAGTTCCTTTTGTATGGCATGGAGTTACGTTTAATGAAGATGGAGAAACACAGGTAGTCGGAGCGGCTCACTTGACATTGCACATTGCAAAACCAGTTTCGGTTGATACCTCGATGGTTATCTGTGATGCGACATACTCAGTAAACGGACAGAGTTATGAGAAGGGAAGGCATTCATTCACATATACGGTGGAATATGAAAATGGAGCAGATACGACCTTTAACGTATCACTTTTCGTTGTGGGTGTAATCAAAGATTTTAGTAAAGATACTGTTGTTTCTTACTCTTGTGGACCATCGCTTAAGTATATCGGATATGAAGATATCGCAGAAAAGACGACTGTAAGATGGTTTGATAACGAGATTGAAAATAATGATGTTCGAAACAATAAGCGAAGAGACATTCATACAGATGGAATAACGGACAACCTTTACAAGGTTATTTATTCTACTTCCGAAGGTTATTGCCCTGATACTGCATACTATCTGTTGGCTGCCGAACATGATTTTGAAATTAACAAAGTTAAGTCGATGAATTTTTACGCAAATGACGATTGCAAGGCGCATGTTCTTCTTAGAGATTATGCTCCTTCTGTCAATGATTTGTGTATTACAACAGAATTTGACACGGTAGTCTATATAACAGTAAATGAGGGTGAGAGGTTTAAAGTTAAGGATGACACTTACTATGACTTCGTTGATGGCGACAATGTTTATTGGTCTGTTGGATTAGAAAATGATGGCGCTGGGCAGTTTCAGACGGTTAGTGTAATAGATACTATCTCCCCAAGTATCTCTGTTGATGGTATTTCGTTAGGAAAGAGAAAGATTCCTGTGTCAGATACAATTACGGGTGCGGTTGACTTTAACATATCATTAGAAGATATTAGAGAAAATATTTCGGATAACTGTACTTCGGTGTCTGATTTGACTATAGAATATGGATTAGATGGAAATACATTCTTGCCATTCTCGGGAGAAAAGTTCACATTGAACGCTTTTAATAAGACGGATTTGACGGTTTATTTCTATGTGTCGGATAAGAGTGGAAATAAAAAAATAGCGTCGGTAACCTACGAAATTGATCGTGACGCAGATGGATATGCGTTCACTCGCGATACGTTTGTATGCAATGGAGAGCTTCCGCTTCGATGGTATGGAAGTGATTTCGCGACATCTGGTGAAAGTATAGAAATTGGTGCAGTTCGCCTGACGGTACACGAGAGGGATTTGAGAGAGAGAACACAAACGGAAGTTGCGTGTGATAATTTTGAATGGATTGACGGAAAAACCTATACAGAGAGTACGAAATCAGTATTTGTAAAGGAAAATGGTATAGGACTTTGTGATTCTATCATAAGGTTGGATTTAACAATCTTGAAGACAACCTACGGAGAGGATGTGCAAAATGTATGTGAGAAGGATCTTCCGCTCGTATGGAATGGATATGAGGTAACATCAGATACGACCATTATTATGCAGAATGAGGCAGGATGTGATTCTATTTTGACGTTAAAGATGAATGTTTTGAAGACAACCTACGGAGAGGATGTGCAAAATGTATGTGAGAAAGATCTTCCACTTGTATGGAATGGATTTGAGGTTACCACAGATACGACGATTGTAGTTCAGAATGAGGCAGGATGTGATTCTATTTTGACGTTAAAGTTGAATGTTTTGAAGACAACCTACGGAGAGGATGTGCAAAATGTATGTGAGAAGGATCTTCCGCTCGTATGGAATGGATATGAGGTAACATCAGATACGACCATTATTATGCAGAATGAGGCAGGATGTGATTCTATTTTGACGTTAAAGATGAATGTTTTGAAGACAACCTACGGAGAGGATGTGCAAAATGTATGTGAGAAAGATCTTCCACTTGTATGGAATGGATTTGAGGTTACCACAGATACGACGATTGTAGTTCAGAATGAGGCAGGATGTGATTCTATTTTGACGTTAAAGTTGAATGTTTTGAAGACAACCTACGGAGAGGATGTGCAGTATGTATGTGAGAAAGATCTTCCACTTGTATGGAATGGATTTGAGGTGACCTCAGATACGACGATTGTAGCTCTGAATGAGGCGGGTTGTGATTCTATTTTGACGTTAAAGTTGAATGTTTTGAAGACAACCTACGGAGAGGATGTGCAGTATGTATGTGAGAAAGATCTTCCACTTGTATGGAATGGATTTGAGGTGACCTCAGATACGACGATTGTAGCTCTGAATGAGGCGGGTTGTGATTCTATTTTGACGTTAAAGTTGAATGTTTTGAAGACAACCTACGGAGAGGATGTGCAAAATGTATGTGAGAAGGATCTTCCGCTCGTATGGAATGGATTTGAGGTGGCTTCAGATACAACGATTGTAGTTCAAAATGAAGCAGGATGCGATTCTATTTTGACTTTGAAATTAAATGTTTTAAAGTCAACCTATGGTGCTGAGGAACTAACGGTTTGTGAGAGTAGTTTACCAATTGAGTGGAATGGATTCAAAGTAGAGAAAGATACGACAATTGTTTTAGAAAATGTAGCAAAGTGCGATTCTGTCGTTAGTCTTAAATTGGAGGTCAACCCAACCTTAAGAAGTGAATTTTCGGCAGTAGGCGAAAGCGTCTATATTTGGAACAATAAGGTGTATACAAAATCGGGTGTTTATCGTGATACGTTCACGAGTGTAACAGGTTGCGATTCTGTTGTAACGATGAAGCTTCAGATTACATACAAGAATGTTCCAATAACTGAACGCGTTATCTCTTGCGGTTCTTATTTATGGAATGATACATTATTAGAGGAGTCAGGTTTGTATTTTGATACGATACCGACTTTGAAAGGCGATAGTGTGATTTCAATTATGTTGACAGTAAACAAGCCAACATACGCGAAAGATACGATTGTACGAAATCATTGTCAGAGTGAAATGCCTGTCTTCTGGGAAGGAAATCTTTTGGATCCAGGAATGAATACTTTCCATTTGGAAAATCACTTAGGTTGTGATTCAATTGTTTACGTTCGTTTGAATGTATGGCCGCTGTACAACGACACGCTTACGATCCATGCTTGCGATGCTTTTGTGATGAATGGAAGAACCCTAACGGAGTCGGGTGTTTATACTGATACGTTATCAAGTATGACGGGTTGCGATTCTATCGTAACGGTTAACTTGACAGTTAACTCCTCGTATGAGACGGAAGCAGTTGATACTGTTTTCGTTGGAGATACATATACCGAGTATGGTTTTAACCTAACCTTTGAGAAGGATCAGATTCTTGAGAAGAATGTGTATTTAGAAACAGAGAGTGGTTGTGATAGTTTGATACACCTTACTTTGGTCGTAAGATCAAAGAAATTTGAGATAGAATTGACGAATGTAACGGGAGGCTTTGAAACAATAGATGGAAACATCGTATTCTGTGAGGAGCATAATGTTGAAATCAATTATCATATTACTTCAGGAAAGGCTGATGCGTACAGGGTAATGTTTGATGCAGAAGCAGTTTCGCAAGGATTCCGTGAAATAGAGGGTGAAGTAACAGATACTGTCGGCACAATTAAATTTAGCGTTCCTGAGGATGTCTTTCCTGATAGTTACAAAGCATTTGTTCAGTTCTATGACGATGGATATGCAAGTGATCAGGTAATAGCCCCTTTTTACGTTGGGTACGGTTCAGATATATTTGCTGTCAATTCTAAAAATGAGATTTCATTGAAAGACAATATCTATGGATTCTCAGACTTCCAATGGTATAAGAATGGTGTTGCGATTGTTGGAGCTAATAGTATGACTTACCAAGAACCACAAATGTTGGATGGTGTGTATGTTTTAGGCGTAAAAACTGTGGATGGCGTAGAGACGGTTGTTTGTGGTAAACAAACTAAGGGGGCGGAGAATCTTAATATATGGATTGCTAATAGTACTTCAATTTCTCGTGGCGGAGCAACTATCCTCTATGTAGAAGGGTTGACCTCGGCAGAGATGGAGAGGACAAAGTTTATGGTTTATTCTTTGGCAGGTGTAGAGTTGCTAGTCTTGAATGGAGTTACAAAAGAAAATGTATTAAATTTAAATTCAGGTGTTTACGTTGGAATAATGAAGTTGGATGATACATTAAAGTACATCAAGTTCATTGCTGAGTAGAAGAAAACTAACCATATAGGGAGGCGCAGGTGGTGTTCCATTTGCGCCTCTTCGTCTATGTATTATATGAACACGTGTTGAACGACATAAAAACTAAGAAAACTATTTTTGTTTTTTTAGTTTTTTATATTACTTTTGTACCGCTAAAACATAGTACCTATTCTGATATTTTTATGAGGAAGTAAAATAAGAAGGAACTGCTAAAAATGGAAAATGAAGTTAGAGAAAAGATAGTATGTGGAGCGTTGGACTTGTTTATTTCGCAGGGAATAAAGTCTGTAACGATGGATAAGATTGCGACGTCTCTTACTATGTCAAAGCGGACGATATATGAATATTTTGAAAATAAAGAGGCATTAGTTTCTGCGTGCTTACTTCATTTTAAAGAGATGAATGAAACAGAAACAAATCGTTTAAAGGATAGTTGCAATTGCTCGTTTTCTGCACTTTTGGTTTCATTCAGATATACGATATTGATGCTTAGGCGCATCAACACAAATTTCATTGAGGATGCGAAGTTAATGTTCCCAAAACGTTTTGAACAGGCAAAAATGTCAAGGAGTGCTTTGTGCGAATCATTTCAAACATATATAGAGAAATCACAAAGAGAAGGTCATATTAAGTCAGAATATTCGGCGCAGGTATTGGCTCAGCTCTATTATAATATGTTGTTCTCATTACAAGAAAAAGGGGCGTATGATCTGCGTGAACAGAGCATTTCTGAAATTTTATATACAGTATGCAAGGTTTTTTTTAGAGGAGTGGCGACAGAAGAGGGCTACGAAATGATTAAGGCATATTTAGAAGTAGAGATATAGAAATAAAGTGAAACATTGTAAAATACGAAAAAAAAGATGAAGAAATTATTTTGGCATGGCGTTGGTTTGTTAATGCTATTTTTTAGCTTGGCAACTAAGGTTCTTGCAGATGGAAATGACACAGTGTCAGTGGGTTTTTTGATGGCAAAGGAAAACTCAAAGACGTTGTCGTTTTCTATAGAGGAAGCGAAGCAATATGCCTTAGAACACAATCGTTCTGTGCAGAATGCTTCATACGATGTGCAGAAAGCGGAGGCAACTCGTTGGAAGTCAATCGCCAGTATGTTGCTTCAAGTTAGTGGAAATGTGAACTATTATAACATGTTGGGTTATAAGATGGAGATGTTGGGTACTGAAATTCCAATGCCTGCTTATTTTGATTTCGGAATAAGTGCTTCTATGACGGTGAGCGGTTCACAGATAGTATCTGTACAAGTGGCAAAGATGTCAAAACAGATTTATGAAACAACGATAAATAAGACGGAGCAATCGGTGACATCGAATATAGAAACCTATTACGTTAATATTTTGGCTTTGCAAAAGACAGTTGACCTTTTGGAGAAAAACCTTGAAAACCTTACGAATTTACATAATATGACGATGAACGCAGTTAAGGCTGGCGTCTCGGAGCAGAATGATGCTGATCAAGTTGAAATTCAGGTTTCTTCGTTGGCAAGCAGTTTGAATACGACAAAACGCTCTATTGAGGTGTTGTACAATTCCATTCGTCTTCTCACGGGTGCGGAGGCTGATGATGAAATAGTGCTTACACAAACATTGGACGATGTCATTAACGCAGGTGAAATTCTCAAACTTTTAGGTACAAGCTTTAATATTGAGGATAATTATGACTACCAACTGCAGACTAAATCAACTGAGTTGAAAAAGAAACAATTGACACTTAGCAAGATGGCTTATGTGCCTACTCTTTCTGCCTTCTACTCTTTTGATAAGAAAAAATATTGTTCGGATGAGGAAACATTAGATATGACACCTCCAAACACGGTCGGATTCAAGCTAAGCGTGCCTATATTCTCAACAGGAAGTCGTTGGGCGGATGTACGCAGTGCAAAGATGGACTACGCTAAGGAGGTCAACAATTTGAAAGATGCAACCCAAAATTTGAATATTCAGGAAAAGCAGTTGCGATACAACCTTACTTCATCATACGAAGATTATCAGATTCAGTCTAAGAATATTGAGGTGATGCAGCGTGTGTTCAACAGCAACAGTGAGAAGTACAAGTACGGAACAATCTCAAGTTTGTCGTTGACTAACTCAAGTACAGATTTGATTTCTGCGCAAAACGCTTATGTCAGTTCGTTGCTTTCAATGGTAACGGCATACGTCAATTTGCGAAATCTTTTAAATAAATAATTTTTGAAACAAAGAAAATACGATATGAGAAATTTGGAGAAAATTGCTTGGATTGCAATGTCGACCCTTGCATTGACCTTGGCAAGTTGTGGTGGTGAAAAGACAAATACAACGGAAGAGGTGAAGTATGAAAAGGTTCGTACGGAGAAGGTCTTAAAACAAGAGATAGAGCGTCAGGTTGAGTGTACTGGAGTTTTGGAAGGTTGGGAGATGATGAATGTATCTCCTTCATTGACAGGAATCATAGAGAAGAGATATAAAGACGTTGGTGATCGTGTTTCTGCGGGCGAGTTGCTCGTGCGTATGGATCAAACGCAGCTGAGACAGGCAAAGTTAAATTTGGATAACTATACGGTGGAGATGAAACGTATGGATGCTTTGTTGGCAGGTGGTAATGTCACACAACAGACATACGATCAAACGAAGTTGGCATACGATCAGGCAAAGGAGCAGTATGATTTCTTACAGACGAATACGTTTTTTAAAGCTACTTTCCCAGGTGTCGTTTCTGAAAGAAACTATGAGAGTGGTGAGTTGTATAATGGTGCAAGACCAATTATCTCTGTCGTTCAAGTGAATGTCTTGAAGGTGATTGTGAATGTTCCAGAAGCATATTTTACGAAAATAAAACAGGGTATGAAATTGGAATTAGTGTCGGATATTTATCCAGACCAAACTTTCCCTGCGACTGTTGAGGTGATTTATCCAACAATTGACTCAAATACACACACATTCCAATGCAAGGTAAAAGTGCCTAATGGAAATATGAAACTTCGTCCAGGAATGTATATTCACACAGTAGTTTCGGTAGGTAAAGATAATGTCGTTGTCGTTCCTTACCAATCGGTATTAAAGTTGACAGGTTCGAACGAGCGTTATCTGTTCTTGAACAAGGATGGAGTGGCAGAACGTGTTAAGGTTCAGATGGGACAGCGTTACAATCGCTATATTGAGGTATTCGCGGATGAAATTCATGAGGGCGATGAGGTTGTAACACAGGGACAGAATAGGTTGGTTGATGGTTCTTTGTTAGAAGTGTTGACCTCAACTTATGAGGAAGAGGCGGCAGCTAAATCGGCAACATTGGCAGATACAACTGCGAAGAAGTAATTAATGGGAATCCTACTTAGAGAGCGAATTTTTAAAGAAAGGAAATATGAGTATATATAAATCTGCGATTGAGAATCCTGTCACCTCCATCTTGGTGTTTGCAGCAGTGATGTTGATGGGAGTCTTTGCATACATAAAATTGCCAATCGACCAGTACCCAGAGATTGAGCCACCATATATCGCTGTCATGACTACCTATGCTGGTGCGAATGCTAGTGAGGTGGAGACAAATGTGACAAAGTATTTGGAGAATAGTTTGAACTCTATTGATGGATTGGACAAACTGACTTCAACATCAAAGGATAACCTATCTTTGGTGGCTTTGGAATTTGAGTGGGGTGAGGATTTGGATGATGTCATCAACGATATTCGATCGTATGTGGATATGACGAAGGATAATCTTCCAAGTGGATGTTCAAACCCTTTAATTATAAAGTTCAATAGTTCATCAATGCCAATCCTTCAGTTTGCAATTCAAGCGAAGGAGAGTTATGCGGGATTGGAGAAGATTTTGAATGATGACGTTGTTCCACAGTTAAGCCGTGTGTCGGGTGTAGGTAACGTAACCCTTTCTGGAGAGCCAGACCGATATGTGTATGTAGATATTGACCAAAACCAGTTAGATGCGTACAGTATTTCGTTGGAGACGGTCGGAAACGCTATTTCTGGCAATAACTTGAATATGTCTTCTGGAAATATCAAGATGGATGCTGAGCAATATAATTTACAGGTTCGAAGTGAATATCTTGAAAGTTCCGAGATTGAAAATATCGTGGTTACGACCACTTCAGACGGAAGACAGATTTATGTCCGTGATATTGCGACTGTTCGTGATACCATTAAGGATTTGACTTTGGATGAGAAAATGGATGGTGAGGAAGCCGTTCGTTTGATGATTTCAAAGCAGACGGGTGGAAACTCTGTGCAGATTTGTAAGGATATTAAAGCGGAGTTAGCAAAGATACAAAAGACATTGCCTTCAGATATCAAGATATCGGAAATTTACGACTCATCTACAGAGATTACAAATGCAATCGACTCATTGACAGAGTCTGTATTGTATGCTGTTTTGTTCGTGGTATTGGTCGTTCTTTTCTTTTTAGGAAGATGGAGAGCAAGTATGATCATCGGATTGACCATCCCTATATCGTTGTTAGTTGCGTTCCTTTATCTGCTTTTTGTCGATAGTTCTTTGAACATTATCTCAATGTGTTCTTTATCTATTGCTGTTGGTATGGTGGTTGATGATGCCATTGTGGTGTTGGAGAATATTATGACGCATATAGAGCGAGGTGAGAGTCCGCGCGAGGCTTCCATTTATGCTACGAATGAGGTTTGGGTATCCGTTATTGCTACGACCGCGGTTATTGCGGCGGTGTTTATTCCGTTGACTATGTTGACAGGTATCGCAGGTATCTTGTTTAAAGAATTAGGGTGGATTGTAACAATCGTATGTACGACTTCTACTTTTGCGGCCATCACGTTGGTGCCAATGCTTTCTTCAAAACTGTTAAAGCAGAGAGGTGTGAGCGTAGATAAAAACGGAAAATTGGTTCGTGAGAAGAAGGACACAAAGAAATTCTCATATCAAAACACTGTTGTACGTGCTTTAGACAAGTTGGATGCTCTATATGCTAATTTGCTAAGGTGGTGTTTGAATCATAAATTCATATCAATAGCTGCCATTGTCGGTTTCTTTATTATTTCTTTAATACCAGCATTGGCAGGAAAGGTGGGAACGGACTTTATGGCGGTGTCTGATAATGGACGTTTGTCAATCTCTGTTGAACTTTTACAAGGTACGCGTGTTGAAGAAACAGCAAAATTTGCACGTATGTTGGAGCGTCGTTTCTACGATTTGGTACCAGAGACGAAGAATATCTCTACAACTTGTGGAACGAATGACGATGCGGGTATCTCTGCTCTCTTCTCAAATACGAAATATAACACCATTGAGATGCGATACAATGCAGACAAGAAGGGTACGCGTGAAAGAACGATTTGGGAGATTGCCGAAGTCCTTCGAAAAGAGATTGCTTCCTATCCAGAGGTGGCAGACTATAAAGTTGCTATCTCGTCTAATGGTAGTATGGGAGGTGAGAGTACGGTAGATGTTGAGGTTTATGGATATGATTTTGACGTGACAAGTTCGTATGGTGAGGCTATCAAACATTTGATAGAGGAGAAGTTGCCAACTGCTCGTAACGTTGATGTTAGCCGTGATGACGACCGTCCTGAGTTAAAAATCGTAGTTGATAAAGAGAAAGCCTCTCGACACGGACTCTCGTCGGCTGCTATCTCACAGTATGTTCGTAACCGTGTCAATGGTATGTCTGCAGGATACTTGAAAGAGGATGGAGATGAGTATGATATTAAAGTTCGTTTGGTGGAAGAGAACAGAAATAGTATATCTGCCATTGAAGATTTGTCTATTCCATCATCTACGGGAAATATTAAATTGAGTGAGATTGCATCTGTGCAAGAATATTGGGGACCGCCAGAAATTGAACGTAAGAGCCGTCAGCGTTATTTGAGGGTTGAAGTAACTCCGTATGAGACCTCTTTAGGAGAATTGGCTGCTGATATTGAGAAATTATTGCCAGAGATTGATCGTCCAACAGGTGTGACAGTTGTCATAGCGGGAGATTATGAAGATCAACAAGAGTCTTTTCAGGATATGGGATTGTTGCTTGTGATTATTGTTATTCTTGTATATGTGGTGATGGCATCGCAGTTTGAGTCGTATGCGAAACCGTTCTTGATTATGATGTCAGTTCCGTTTGCGTTCTCGGGTGTGATATGGGCGTTATTTATCACAAATACATCGTTGGACATGATTGGAAGTTTGGGGTGTATCATGTTGGTCGGCATTGTGGTGAAAAATGGTATTGTGTTGGTAGACTATATCAACTTGATGCGAGACAGAGGCTATGAGTTGAACGAGGCTATTGCATTGTCAGGACAGTCGCGTTTACGCCCTGTATTGATGACTGCTGCTACAACTGTCTTAGGAATGTTACCTATGGCATTGGCAAAAGCTGATGGATCCGAGATGTGGGTGCCAATGGGTATTGTTGTGATAGGAGGTTTGCTTGTTTCTACAATAGTAACCTTGGTTATTGTTCCTGTGCTTTATGCATTGATGTCGAAACATGGGGAGAGAGATAATGAAGCAGAAATTCGTGCTCAATACATCTTTATGGATATTAATCCAGATGAGAGTGCAGCTGTTGAGGAGAACAACGAAAGCAATAAATAGTTAACAAGTAAAAGATGAAAATATGAAGTCAGTAATGATAGTATTCAACCAGACGAACACAGAGCGTGTTGAATATATGCTTGACCGCCTGGGTCTTCGCGGATTCACCTTTTTCGAGCAGGTACAAGGAAGGGGTTCAAAAACAGGTCAGCCTCACCGAGGAACGCACACATGGCCAGAGATGAATTCGGTTATCATCACCGTGGTTGAAGATGACCAGGTGAAGACTCTTCTTGAGACAATAAAAAAGTTAGATTTACGCAATGAGGAAGTGGGAGTTCGCGCTTTCGTTTGGAATGTGGAGCAGACAGTATAAATTATTGATTGATTAATAAACGACAGCGTTCCATGCGCTAATGTAGGAGAGGACTGCTTGGAGTAGCAGCCCTCTCTTTTGTTGTATGCTATAAGAGAAATTGTTCGTAGTTTTCTTTTGAAATCACTTTAAAAGTCGCATTGGGGTATGCGTTGGCAAAGGAGAGTGGCGCAGAAGGTTTGCGCCGAGGAATCCACTTAAATTCAAATGCTGATAATGTTCCGTCTACTTCCTCTATGTAGTCTATTTCTTGTCGAGCCGTTGTGCGCCAAAAATATCCCTTGGCGTATGATTTCTTGTAACTCAGTTTCTTTATTCGCTCTGAGACAAGATAATTTTCAAAGAGTGCACCTACGTCTGTTCGGTTTTCAATCATTTGAAAGTTCCCTATGATGGCGTTTCTGATACCACAGTCCCAGAAATAGATTTTGCGAGCGAATTTCAACTCATTTCGCAGATTCCTACTATACGAGCCCAAACGGAAGATTATATAAGATTGCTCCAACATTGTAACGTAACTTTCTACTGTCTTCGGATCAAGCCCACAAGTTTGTGATAACTCGTTATAGGAGACCTCGGACCCCATTTGTAATGCGAGTGCTTGAAGCAATTTCACCAGTTTGTCGCTTTTCTTTATTTTGTCAAATGAAAGAATGTCCTTGTATAGGTAACTGTCAGCTAATTCATTGAGTATTAGTCGCTCTTCTCCATTGCTCACTACCACGTCTGGGTAGCAACCATATAGAAGACGGTTGCTAATTAATCGTTTCTCTTCCAAAAGACCATTGTGAGATGAAAGTTCGCTAAAAGACAAAGGAAACATTTTATACTCAAATTTTCTCCCAGTCAAAGGTTCGTTGATTTTATTAGAAAGATCGAATGACGAACTACCAGTCGCCATCAACTGCACATCAGGAATGTTGTCTGTAATCAATTTCAAGTTGATTCCGATATTTTCAATTCGTTGAGCCTCATCTATGACGACGATTTTTTTCTTGCCTATAATGGTGCGTAAAAATGTTGAAGAGGCATTCTCGAAAAGCGTCCGTACATCCTTCTCATCTCCATTAAGCCATAATACATCGTCATTATCCTTGTAAAGTTCGTGGAGCATTGTCGTTTTGCCCACTTGTCTTGCACCAAAGATAATTATGGCTTTCCCTTGACCCATTCGTTGAACAATCTGTTCTTTCAAAATACGTTCAATCATACTTATTCTATAATTTTATAACAAATCAAAAATATTACAATTCGCCTCCAATTCCAAAAATATCGCGATTTTTAAGGAATCAATTCCAAAAATATTATGATATTTATGGAATTGAATATTTAAGAGACGAAATTCTAATAAAAAGATAGGAAGGGCAGACGTGCATTTTTCTTCATTAAAGAGGTCCGAACGATGTGTTATTTAAGGTTAATGTTGTAAATTCGTGATTCGGATGGATTAAGAAGTGTTATGAATCATAAAAAGGTACTAATTCTTGTTGTACTGTATAAGACGACTTTGCAGGAGAGTTCAACGATACGAAGTTTGAAAGCATATTTGCAGGATGCCCAGTTTTCATATAAGGTTTTGGTGTATAATAATTATCCAGAGATAGAAATCTGTTCGGATGGTGCTTTTGATTGTGAGATTGTTAACGCTGAGAAGAATGAGTTCTTGGTGGGTCCTTACAATTTCGCATGGAAGAAGGCTGTTTCAGAAGGCTATGGTTGGTTGTTATTGTTTGATCAAGACAGTACACCAACAAAGGAGTATTTTTCGGAATTAGGAGAGAAACTGAAAAGTGTTGACGAAAATACGGCAGCGATTGTGCCGTTGATTGATAGCAATGGAAGGCGTGTTTCTCCATTCGTTTTCAAAAAAAATACAGGTCCTTTTTGTTTAAAAATGGAAATGAAGGAAAATATTATTTTGAAAGACGATGAGTACTTGAGTGGAATCAATTCGTTTGCATGTATGAGGGTTGACGCACTTTCTTCAATAAATGGTTTTTCTCAAGAGTTTCCTTTGGATTATTTAGATTTGTGGGTTTTCTTTGAATTCTACAAAAAACGATATACAGTAGAAACGATGTCTGTTATAGTACAACACTCGCTTTCTATATTGAAGTCTTTCTGTTCAGTGGGTGTAACACGTTATGTAAGTTACATGAGGACACGTGCAAAATTCGCTAGGATGTTGTCAAAAATGGCTGTCTTTAAGTATCGGATTATATCTTTAGGTGTGGCTGTCAAGCTGCTTGGAAGACCGTCTGAGTGGAGTTTTATAATTCCGACGTTAAAGGCTCTTTTTTATTAAAAAGGGGTTAATCCATTAACTTTGTTTCGTATTAGGCAAACTCTGATAGAGAAGAAGCTTCCTTTGTTGAATTAAATGCTTGCAATATTGTCTAAATGTTTAATTCCTTTGATTAGTAACCCATACACAAAACAATAATTTGTATTTTTGTATATAATTTCTTTGAGCTATGATATCAGTATGTATGGCGACATATAATGGGGAGAAGTATTTGGCAGAGCAACTAAGATCAATACTCTCTCAACTGGGTACTGACGATGAGGTAGTCATTTCGGATGACAACTCTACGGATAGAACTTTGTCTATTATAGCGTCGTTTGAAGATCCTCGTGTAAGGGTATACGTCAATGAGAAATGTAAAGATGAGCGGAAGACAAACAAGGTAGTAAAAAATTTTGAAAATGCACTTCGTCATGCGAAGGGTGATTATATATTCCTTTCTGATCAAGATGATATATGGAAAGAAGGAAGAATTAGTGAAGTTTTGCCACTTTTAAAAGTTAAAGATTTAGTGGTATCCGATTGTCAGATTATAGATGCAAACGGAGCGGAAGTTTCAAATTCACTGTTCTGTCAATTAAACTCTAATCGAGGCTTCTTTAAGAATCTTTATAGAAATACGTATGTGGGATGTACTATGGCATTTACTCGTAGGTTGTTGGAGTATGTGTTGCCTTTCCCAGAGAATATACCTATGCACGATAGTTGGATTGGTATGAATGCAGACATTGCGGGTTTTGAAGTTTTGTTTTTGGATAAACCTTTGATTGAATATCGTAGACACAATGATAATATTTCATCAAGTTCGGAGAAGAGTCGTCGTCCGATATTAAGAAGATTAAAGGATCGTATCATTTTGATATTTTATCTTCTAAGGAAAAAATATTCGGCAAATGTTGTATAATTTTTGAGGATTTTAAATCAAAGGTGTAAAAAACCGTGTGGAAATATGAAAAAGTTTTGTGTCTTATTATCCACTTACAATGGGGAGAAGTATTTGAAACAACAATTAGATTCAATTCTTGCTCAGACGTATACCGAGTGGACGTTATACATCAGGGATGATGGCTCGAATGATGCTACGCCTGCAATTATTGATTCGTATGTCGCAAAATATAAGAACATTAAAAGAATCCCATCAGAAGGGAATGTAGGGGTCATTCGTTCATTTGAATTGCTGTTGAAGGGGGTGGAGGCTGATTATTACTCGTTTTGCGATCAAGACGATTTTTGGTTGCCCTCTAAACTACAGAAATCAATGGATAAGATATTGGAGATAGAGAAAAATTATCCCAATATACCAATTGGAGTTTTTTGTGATGCTAAAGTTGTTGATGAGAAACTAAAAGAAATTTTCCCATCATTTTGGAAAATATCACGAATAGAACCTTCTTTGTTGAACACTTTTGAACGGTTAGCAGTCCATAATGTCGCTGCAGGATGTACTATGGTAATAAACCATGCGGCAAAAGTTTGTTCTCTTCCTTTTGTGAAAGAAACCAGGATGCATGATTATTGGATTTTGCTTTCGATTTTAGCAAAAGGAGGAAAATTGTCGTATGTAGATGAGGCATTGATGCTATATAGGCAACATGGGGGTAATGTGATTGGCGCTCATGAAGAAAATAATGGTTATGTTATCAAAAAGTTTAGGTCATTAAGTGCGGTGGTCGATGATAACAAGAAACAATTGAGAATGTTGTCGCAACTGGGTTATAATTCTCTTCCAAAATATTTGTACTATAAAATGTGGTATTTTTTTAAGTATCGAAACGTATAGCCATCATCTAAAGTGTCAAGATTGTTTATGAGGGAAACATCTGCTTTTTATGCTCAGAAGATTATTCTTTGTCATAAAAAAAGGAATGAAGAGTAGTATAAATACTTTTAGATTGATGGCAAAGATGGAAAAGAACTGATCTGCTGCATATTGCATAACAAGTGTACCAGTGATGACAGCATAGACCAAAAGATGAAAATTACTTCCTGTTTGCGCCTTCCTGAAGAAATATCCATAGAGGAAACCGAGAAGGATAGAGAAAATGATAATTCCCCATATTCCAAAATCAACATAGAAAGGATAGAGTGTGGTGTATGTGTTTGTTGGAATTGGCTTGTATACCCATTCAAGAATTGGATTAATAGATTCTATGTCTGATAGTCCAAGTTTGTGGAACATACTGTAAAATGCTCTGAAGACATTTTCTCCCCAATGCAATGCGGTGCATGGTTCAAGAGTATCAAAGGCGAAGAAATTGCCGAGAATATAGAGAGAAACGGCAGAGTTTTTCGCATCTGAGATATTAATGGAATGTCGTATTGATTGAAGCAACACAAAAAATAACAATAGAAACCCAAAGCCTCCTAAAATCTGTTTTATTGAAATTCTCTTTTTGAAATAGAGAATGACACACGCATAGAGAAAAATGTTTAGGAATGTTATTTTTGACATAGAGACTGCACCATATAGTAAATAGCAAAAGGTGGCAACAACTAATCTCCATTTCTTTTTCTTGTCGTAACACAGTAGTTCCAACATAAAAGAGCATTGAGTTACAAGGACGATAAGTCCGCCTAATGTCTCATGAAAACCGCTCCCTTGCCCTAAAGCAGCCATTCGTAGATCAAAAGCCCATTGGCCAGTTTCTCCATTTGTGATGGCGGTTTTAGCAAAAAGAATAAGTTTGGGAATGATGAAAACAGAGACAATTAGGTATATGTCGCGAATGGTTTTGCCAGGTTCGTTTAACTTAGAGTCTTGAAAAGTTGCAGATTGTGGAATCGCAGAAGAGAGACAAATTCCTGCCATCCACAAGAAAACACAAACGTAGAAATTGAAACTTAGTGCTGGAAGTTGGGATGAATAGAATAGCAAGAGAATCATGCAGGCAATCCATTCGGCACTCGTCAGTACGGATGGCGAGAAGATATTGTTCTTAGAATAGGCTAATCCTATAATTAAGAAAAATATAGCGATTATTATTAGGATAAAGGTCATATTTGTTAGAATAAGGGTTCAAATAAGATCATTTTGTTAAGGATGATGTTGTTTGCCAACATCCACCACCCAATCAAGTATACGATGAGTTCCATAACCGCCTTAGGTTTAATGATGTAGGTCAGTGCTGGAATCAGAATGGTTAGCACGCAATTGAAGAGTTCTTGGGTGCGTACTGCCATTCCGGGTATGGAATAGAGAAAAACATAGGCGCAAGAGGAGATACAGCACATCTCTACTAAAGTCTTAATGTTATGGTCTATTGCGTTTAGTTTCTTTTGATAGATAAAACATAGGGTGATAACCGTGAGTTGAAGCAAGAAGAAGATGTTGAAATAGTTGATGACGAAATCTTCAACATCTTGTTTGACAAGATATGCTTTAAGTCTATATTGGAAATATTCATTAGGAATAAAATCTATTATGTTGACAATATTGAGATTTGAGACATTGCAGTAAACGCAGATTAGGAAAAGTAATGTCCAGAACCTATACGTTAGGTTGAAGTATTTGAAAATCGGCACTAAGAGTATTAGGTATGCCGAGGTGTGAAAGAAGGTTGCAATCATCGTGAAAATGAAGAATTTCAGATAATTTTCCGCTTTCAGATGGTAAAGTGCGATAAATATAAATCCGATGGCGACGCCTGCACGCACTTGTGTCAACTCGTGCAGAATGAACAAATTGCAGAAATAAATGAAAAGCGTTTGCAGTTTGTTTTCTGTTAGTTTGTAGATTCCGTAGGTGTTGGTGGTAACTCCTAAAATGGCATAAATGCTGAAGATGATGGAGAGGTTAGCCTCTTCCGAAAAATTTGAGAAATGTTTGATGAAAGTTGCAAGTATAGAGTAACTAAACTCGGTGTATAACAAGGATTTATACTTGCTGATATCATTAAGTAGTAGGTCTAATGGAGGGGCTAATTTGTATAATCTTTGATAGATATCGTAATCAACGCTGACTTTGAAATCGTGCAGAAGTGTGTATAGCAATAGGATGAAACTTAAGAACACATAAATTCTGTTGTTCTCTTGTTTGCTAAATCGACAAGAAACAATTGAGAAGAAGGTTATTAATATTCCTATTGCAATGATTGTTGTCATAACATTATGATTTCTTTTTTAAGAGGTCTCTCGATTTATACATAACAATCCCTCCAGAAATCCCGATTTCTAAAAGTTCCGCAGCTATCCAGGCTGCGACTGTTCCATAAATGCCCCATATTGGAATTAATTGTAGGTTCATTGTTATGCAGGTGATGCCGACAACTAAACCCATAATTGGAGCATATTTCTGATAGCCTAAGCCATAAAGTCCTTGAATGGTAACGAGATTTGCAATGGAGACTAACAATGGCATGCAACTGAAAATTCGCACAATCGGTATGGAGGGCAAAAACTCACTTCCTAAGAGAATGTGTATTAAAAGGGGACTAAATAGCAGCGTGAGTAGACTGAAGCCCAAAGCAAATAGTATAATGTATTTACCTATCTTTATTAGGTAACGTATTCCTTCTTCTTTTGATTCTGCCATTTTCCGGCCGATAGAGGGGTAAATGGCGAGGTTGATTGGCATGCATGTAACCATAAGGATACATTGTATGATTCGGTGCGCACCTGCATATATCCCCACTTCAAAATTATCTACAAAGAAACCAAGAATCGTGAGATTGGCTGTCGTATAAAGTGCTTGTAAGAAACTGTTCAAAAATATCGGGAATGCTTTTTTGTTTTGAACGATTATTTCAGATTTTATGGAGTCGCATCGTTTTATTCCATATCTCTTGATGACATAGATAAAAGATGCAAATCCAAATATAGTATAGGAGATGGATGGCAAATAGGCGTAGATGAGGTAGTCTTCGGGTGTGTGGATGAAGAAGACGGAGAGTCCCATGCCGAACAACTTAATGAGAAAATTGATGACCGACATGCCTTTCATCTCCTCAATACCTTGGAAGAACCACGTCGGGAAATAGGTGAAGCCAATGTTGATACCGAACAAGCAGAGGTAGAGAGGTAAATCTTCTCTCACTCTTCCCCAAAATATGGAAAGTACGATTAGAAAAAGGAATGTGAACACTAATAATATTGTTTTGGAGGCAATCACACTCCAAAAGATCTGCGAAACTTTCTCTTTGTCGTCTTTGTGAATGGCAATCTCTCGTGTGGCAGAATACTCGAACCCGAAAGTAATAATGATGGTGAGGTATTGGATAATGTTTTGTGCATAGCAAATCCTTCCAATTGTCTCAACTCCTAATGCTCGTGTGATAAATGGAAAAACTGCAATGGGAATGAGATAGTTGGCGATTTGGAGTAACCCTAATGAAGCCATATTTCCCAAAATTGTGGAATGTGACTTTATTTGATTGGTTATCGTCTCCTTTATATTCACTTTCAATTATCTTATTATAATCTTTCTATTTTGTCAAGATACTGTAAGCTTCTTGGATCTCACGAAACTTTTCAGTGGATCTTTTCATCTCTTCTTCCGAAGCATTTACCTGTCTGTCTGGGTGATATTGCAATGCCAATTGCCTGTATGCCTTTTTGATGGATTTTTCTTCGGCATCCGTGCTGAGTCCTAACACTTTCAACGCCCAGATACGATCTTTTGAGATAGCGGTGGTATCCTGTTGACTTGATTGTTGTTGTCTGTGCCTTCCTCGGTTGTCGTTGCTTTCTTTCCATTGGTAGCCGTAGGTGTAGTAGGTCTGCATGTGGTTGAAATCGACAATGCGGATGCGAGTGAAACGAGCGAATTGTTGCAGTAACTCTGCTTCTTCATCGCTGATTTGACCATCGGCGATGGCAATTTGAAACAGCATGTTGAGAACAGCCAATCGTCCTTGATAAGAGACTTGTTGGTTGATGCGGATGCAGGCTGGTCGAATATCTGCTTGGTTGAAATTGACGGCTTTTAGACAGTCGCGTAACGATAGGAGTATACGTTTGGCACTTGCCTCGTCATAGTTCTTTATCAAGAATGATTTTACCGACTTGAGTTCGCTCTGAGTCGCAGCTCCGTCGGCCATCATCGTGCAAGCAATGATGAAGACGAGCGAGTCTTCTAATGTCTTGCTCTGTCTGTTGCTACTGCCATACGCATTTGAAGAGGATTGCGACGAGCTCTCCTCCGAGTCAGACCCGAAAATCAGTCGGTAGATGAAATAAATAGCGAGCGCAAAGAGAAGAAACTGCAGCATGGTTGATACTTTCTTGGGTGTGCTTGGTTGGAAAA
Source organism: Clostridiales bacterium (assembly GCA_963626555.1). Taxonomy (GTDB): domain Bacteria; phylum Bacteroidota; class Bacteroidia; order Bacteroidales; family Paludibacteraceae; genus UBA1181. The sequence continues at coordinate 11,895 of CAVFXQ010000007.1, read as the reverse complement.
TGAAATCGTTAGAAAATCATTGATATTCCGCCCATAAAGTTGAATCCGTGTTGTGTGTAGCCATACCAACTCTCGTATTTTTGGTTCAGTACGTTGTCAAACTCAACAAAGAGGTTCAACCAATTGAGCAGTCTATAATCGGCTGCGAGGGTGAGGTTGTTGGTCGCTGGAAGTTTAATCTTCTCTAATGTTATATATTCAGAACTTTTTGCTTCTTTTTTCAGATAGGTGATGCCCGAGTATCTGCCAGCCTGAAGTTGGTAGGCGAGTCGGAAACGGAGGTCATCTGTAGCCTTGAAAGTGGATTCAATGCTCATCTCCCACTTTGGTTTATGCCATGCTTCGTCTAAATTTTTTAAAGCCCACTTGTAGAATGAACCATCAAAGCGGATGTTTAATCGTTCTGTCCAATCGTAGGCAACGGACAGACCTGCATTGAAAACTCCTGCGTTCTCGTCATAGACCACGTCGAAATGGTTGGTGAAGGTGTTGCTTAGGGTGTCGAACTTGTTGACGAAGAAATAGGGGTTGTTGATGAGTTTATATCCGATGTGGAGGTCCATATTGATGCGTCTTGCCGCATTGAGGGTTAGTCCGACGTAAGCGTCAATTGGAGTGTAAGTGTCTTCGATACGAACATTTGGTGAAATGTAGAGATTTTGATCTATGATGTTCTGATAGTTGTTGACGGTGTAGTCTCCCGTAACGCCAGCGTAGACGTAGAGAATGTCTTTTATTAGTTTTGCCTTTCCGAATACATTCGGCATAACAGCACCTTTTTTCCCTTGTTTAATACCGAATGCGCCTTTTACACCAACGGTGATTTCACCAAGATCTCCTGAGAAATAGTAGTGTGGCAATAGTTTAATGAGAGTATAGTTGTTTAGTGTTTCTCCTCTTTCAAAAGTGTATCGTGTGTCACTTTCTGGAAGGTTCATAATGATATTGTGCATATCGAATGTAAAGTGGAGAGACGAACTTTCAAAACGGTAAGCCCCCGTGAGCATGGTGTGGATGGTGTGTTCTTTCAATTTCTCTTTGGAAGTGAAAAGTTGATAGTTCACCTGACAGTCAAATTTCCATTTTGAGATGAAGTCTCGGCTACGGAATCGAATATTGGCGTGCAAACGGTTGAAGGCTTGTTTCAGTGAGTCTTCGTTGGTTGTTTTGTCTATTCCGTTTTCAGAAAGGTGTTGCATATAGCTGTCATAGCCATAATACTTGAAGACGTGATTGTTGCCTGCCACGAAAGCACTGAGTTCTTTGTTCTTGAAACTATGTGCGTAGTTGATTTTTGCTCGTGTGTCAGCGTTGGTGGCTTTGCTCTTCAGCTCAGATGGTAAATTGTCGTAGAGTTTATCAGTCAATTTGATATCTCCGAAAGTGGAATTATGATTAACGTGAAAATCCAACAAGTTGCGATTATTCTTGAAGATTGGCGTGTAGAGTTCTCCAAGAAATGATGAATAGGTACCGATACCAATTTTTGCGAAACGCTCTTTCCCCGATTTTATGGCTTCTGGCTCTGCCAAAGCGTAGTCTAAGGTTTGAGGTTGGCTTGGTTTGATGCTGTAGGGAGTCGTCCATACGGAGAAGTCGTAAGTGCGTTTTTGCGTAGGCACTTCCTCTAATTCAGGCATCGTACTGATTTTCCCTGATTCTTTGATGACGGGTGTATATTCCTTGACTACTTCAATATCTCTGAGGATGGTTGGCTCTTCGTCCTTTGCTACTTGAAGTGAATCTTGGGCAAAGGAGTAGAGGGCGAATCCTAACAAATTCAGTGTGATAAAAAGATGTTTCGTCATATCGTGGTTCCTTGTATTTTTTTGTCTGATTTGATTAATTCTCGTCCTGCTTGTTTTCTGAAGTCTTACCTTCCTCTTTTCCTGTGTTAACAATTTTTTCGGCTTCGTTTTTTTCTAATTTTTCCAAACGAACGCGAATGGTGTCTGCAATGTCGTCTTTCTCACCGTAGTTTTCGCGGACACTGAGCAGGTATTGCTTAGCTTCAAACTCTCGACCTTGGTCTGCATAGATGTCTGCTAACAAAATGAAACTTTTTGCCAACCAATATTGGTGAGGTGTGTTTCTGTCAATGAAATCAAAAATTTCTTTTTCTGCAGCCTTATACTCTTTGTCATTGTAGTAATACTCTGCCACGGAGTATTTTGAAATTGCACCAAACTCGTCCATACAGTTGGATGATAGTTCGGTGTAGTCGGTGAACGCATTAACGGAGTCTCCCTTGAACTCGTATGCTTTAGCACGGGTGTAAAGAGCCTCTCGGAGAATGGATGGGTCCAACTTGTCACTTGAAATGATAGCGGTTGCTGCTGTAATTGTTTCGTCGGTATTGCCCAACAGATTATTACAACGTAAGATTCCGATGCGTGCGGCCAACTTGTTCTCTGCATTCTGTGCAATCGTGTCAAGAGTACTCATTGTCTGAATGGCAGCAGAGAATCTCTTATGCTCGTATTGAATTTCAGACAATCGAGCTAAAGATGTTTCTCGGTTCGGAGAACCAACTTGGTTGGCAATAATTTGGTATTCGGGTTCTGCATTCTCCTTTTGATTCAGATTGTAGTAACTGTTGGCGATGTTGAAATGAGCATCATAGACGAACGTACTGTTCGGAAATTTTGCAATGTAGTTGTAAAGGCTTTTGATAGCATTCTCATATTCACCTTTTTCATACTGGTTGATTGCGGCCATGTATGTGAGGGAGTCTTGCTCCGATTTCTCAAATTTCACCAATCCGTTGAGGCTCTCTACATAATCGGCGTAACTCTGAATATCGTTCTTCTCAAAATAGATATTCTTTAGTCCTCCGATAGAAGTCTTCGCTTCGGCACTGTTTGGAAAATTTTTGATAATCTCCTTATATGTGTAGACGGCTTTGTCTGAATTACCCATTTCATCGTAGAGCATAGCAGTTTGTAGTTGGCCTTTGCGACTTAGCGGACTGTGAGGGTATTGTTTGTTGAGTTTTTCGTATGTGTTTATTGCACTTTGGCTTTGTCCCATCATCGTGTAGGCTCGTCCGATTTCATATTGTGCATCTGCCAAATATTCTGATTGAGGAAAAGACTTAATCAGTTTTTCTAATGTTGAAATTTTCCCGCTGTAGTCTTTCTGCAATCCTAAAATAAATCCTTCTTGAAAGCAAGCATAGTCGGCTCCGGGTCCGCGGAGAGAATAGACGTGCGCATAGTTCTTGGCCGCATTGTCAAAGTCGCGTTGATTGAAGTAACAATCTCCAATACGATTTGTGGCATCTGCAATGAGTGTCTGGTTCGTTTCCTCTAAATTAATGTACTTGCGGAACCAAGTGAGAGCGTTGGCATATTGCTTTTTTGTGAAATTGGCATACCCGATGTTGTAGTGTGCCAGATTGAACTCTTTGCAATTGCGGGCTCCAACCGCATTGACAAACGAGTTAAAATCGTTTGCCGCTTTGTCATATTCTTTGAGTTTGTAATAGGCTTCTCCTCTCCAGAAAATAGCTTCTGCCGCTAATTCGTTGTTGTATTTTTTGTCTTTCAACGATTCATTGAAGGAGGAGATAGCAGACTCGTAATTGCCGTTGTTAAAGTCTTGAATGCCAAGACAGTAGCTGATTCGTTGCCGAGCCTCGTAGATAGCCAATGTTTTGTCCTCTATGTTTTGAATGGAAGCAAGCGCTGCTTTATAGTTCTTGGTGGTCAAATAGAGATTGACCATATAGTTGAATACTTTGTCGCGGTAGCGTGAGTCGGGAAACTCTTTCAAGAAATTTTCAAAAGCGGTGATGGATTCGTTGAAGGGCGAATAGGATTGCTGATAGATGATGAGGGCATAGTTGAACTGTGCTTCTTCTTTCACATTCTTCTCGAAATTCATCCTAGATGCCGATTCAAAACAGAGGCGTGCATTACTCAGGTTTTCATCTTTTACATAGCAGGAACCTAAGTAGAGATAAGCATTTTGACTCATCGCATCCTCAACAGACGTAACGGACTGGAAACTCTCAATGGCATTAACATAGTCGCCCATTTGATAGTAAGAATTTCCTAACATATACATGTTGTCTCTAAGTACTTTGTCGCTCTTTTCCTGATAGAGTGACAGATACTTGATGGTGTTCTGATAGTCTTTGCGTTGGTAATAGCATTCTCCGAGAATGCGGTAAATTTCTGTGTTGTTGATGTTTGCAGAATCTTTTCCTATCAAATTTTCGCCAGACTCCAATACCTTGTCATATTTTCGTTGTGCGTAGTAAATTTGGAAGAGATAGTAAGGAACAATTTTGTCGTATGTTTCTTCGTTCTGCAACTCCTCGAAAACTGGGTACGCTAACTCGTAGTCTTTGTTGACATAGTCAATATAGGCCTTGTAGTATTTGGCAGATAGGTTGTAGCGCGTAGAGTCTGACAACAACACGGAAAATTGCTGCTGTGCCTTGTTGAGACTGTTCGTTTCTAAGTAGGCGTAACCAGAGCGAAAGAGATAGTCTGCTTGCTCGTCTTTGGGTAACTTTTTCACTTTGCAAGCCTCAAAATCTTTCACCGCATCTGCGTAGTCTTCTCGGTTATAGTGGATTGTTCCCTCTAAGAAATGTGCGCGGTCTGCATAGATTGAGGAAGGGTCGTCTTTCAGAAAAGTCTCTAATCTTTTACGAGCGTCTTTTTTACCCAATTCGTAGGCACAAACCGCCAAGAAATACTCTGTTTCGCCATAAAGAGAAGAGCGGTCTTTCTCGATCGTGTTCAGATACTCGTTGAATTTGTGGTAGGCGGCTCCGTATTGTTTGGTATCATAAAATTCTTTCCCTTCTAAAAATAGTTTGTCGGGACGCGTGTAGTCGTTAGATTTTTGCGCCCAAGCCGACGAACCGACTGAGATAGCACAAAAAACAGTGGCGATAACAAGAATTTCCTTCATCTCTCTTCTTAAATTTTGATTTAACGACAAAGGTACGAATAAAAAATGAGAGGTTTATTGTATCTTTGTATTTGATTAACGAAAGAATATGGGTCTATTTAGCTTTTTTTCAAAAGAGAAGAAGGAGGATTTGAACAAAGGTCTTGAAAAGACAAAAGACAGTTTCCTCACGAAAATTGCGCGTGCAGTGGTTGGTAAAACCAAAGTGGACGATGAGGTATTAGATAATTTAGAGGAAGTTCTGATCACTTCGGATGTGGGTGTCGATACAACTTTGAAAATCATTGAAAGAATTGAAAAGCGTGTCGCACGTGATAAGTATGTCAACACGGAGGAATTAAATACAATCCTTAAGGATGAAATTTCTCAACTCCTCGAAGAGAACAACACGAAGGATGGTAATGAGTTTTCTGTGCCAGAAACTGACGGTCCGTATGTGATCATGGTGGTTGGTGTGAATGGTGTAGGAAAAACAACGACTATCGGAAAGTTGGCTTACCAATTTAAAAAGGCAGGCAAGAAAGTCTTCTTGGGTGCTGCCGACACTTTCCGTGCCGCCGCTGTAGAACAGTTGGTCATTTGGGGTGAGCGAGTAGGTTGCTCTGTGGTTAAACAGAAGATGGGGGCGGATCCTGCTTCTGTGGCTTTTGATACACTTTCGTCTGCGAAAGCAAATGGAGCTGATGTTGTTATTATTGATACTGCTGGTCGTCTGCATAACAAGGTCAATTTGATGAATGAATTGACAAAAATTAAACAGGTGATGCAGAAAATTGTACCGAATGCGCCTCATGACGTGCTTTTGGTATTGGATGGTTCAACAGGTCAGAATGCCTTTGAACAAGCTAAGCAATTCACCAAAGCTACGGAGGTTACTTCGTTGGCTATCACGAAGTTAGATGGAACGGCTAAAGGTGGTGTTGTCATTGGTATCTCCGACCAATTCAAGATTCCTGTCAAGTACATTGGTGTGGGCGAGGGTATCGAACATTTGCAAGTTTTCAACAAGCGAGAGTTCGTTGATTCACTCTTCAAGAAATAGTCTATCTAAATTTTACATTCTGAGATTTTGTTATGCTGCCAGGTTTGTCCACTTGTTCTTTAATACCTAAACGCGATGAAAAAAATATGGAAGTAGACATCGTGTGTATGGGTTGTTCTAAAAATCTTGTAGATGCCGAGCGTCTGGCCCAGCAGTTGGATGCTGTTGGCTATCATACGAACTTTGATCCGAAACGTCCAAAAGGGAAAATTGTGATTATCAATACCTGTGGCTTTATCGGTGATGCGAAAGAGGAATCAATTGAACAGATCCTGAAATATGCAGAGGCGAAAAAGGAAGGTGCGATAGAGAAACTATTTGTAATGGGTTGTCTTTCAGAAAGATATATGAAAGACTTAGAAATGGAAATTCCAGAAGTGGACAAATATTATGGGAAGTTTTCTTGGAAAGACATTGTAGCGGATTTGGGTGCTAAGTATCAAGAAGAAAAGTCGTCTCAACGGAAGATTTCAACACCGAAGCATTACGCTTATATCAAAATTGCAGAGGGGTGTAACCAACATTGTGCCTATTGTGCTATTCCACTCATCACTGGAAAATACCAATCTCGTTCGATGGAGTCAATTGTCGCTGAAGTGGAATGGCTTGTATCACAAGGCGTTAAAGAGTTTCAAATCATTGCGCAAGATCTAACTTACTATGGAAAAGATCTCTATGGAGAGTATAAAATCGCAGAGTTGGTAGAGCGTATTTCAGATGTGAAAGGAGTGGAGTGGATTCGTCTTCACTATGCTTATCCTACTAATTTCCCATACGACTTGTTGCGTGTTATTCGAGAACGAGACAATGTTTGTAAATATTTGGATATTGCTTTGCAACATATAAATGATGAGGTGTTGAAGAATATGCATCGTCGAATTTCAAAACAGGAGACGGTTGATTTGATAAAGCGTATTCGTGAAGAGGTGCCAGGCATTTGCTTACGAACGACTTTGATGGTCGGTTTCCCAGGTGAGACGAAAGAGCAGTTTGATGAGTTGCTTGATTTTGTGAGGGAGACTCGTTTCGACCGCATGGGGGCGTTTGCTTACTGCGAAGAGGAAGGAACTCCGTCTGCCAAAATGAAAGATGACGTGCCTCAGGAGGAAAAAGAAAGACGAGTCGATGTAATCATGAGCATGCAAGAACAGATTATGACTGAGTTGACGGAAACTAAGGTAGGAAAGACGCTTAAAGTGATTATTGATAGAAGTGATGACCAATATTATATTGGTCGAACCGAGTTTGATTCGCCAGAGGTAGACACGGAGGTGTTGATAAAAAAGGAGGACTGTGGAAGATTGAAAAAGGGCGAGTTCTATGATGTGAATATTTACGGCGATGACTTTGGCGATTTGCTGGGTCGTATCAGTGGTCCATATAGCAAAAATTGAAAATATGGGTTATGAAACGAATTTTGTTTTTTTTGTCTTCCATTCTGGTGATTGTCGTTTTTTCTTCATGCAAGAAAGAGTATATAACGAACCAGTATATAACGAATGAGAATGATAGTTATTATTCTCAAAAAGTTTACTTGGATAAAGACATAAAGGAGGTGACAGAGGATATTCGTCCTGCTTATCTTCGTTCTGGTGACACGGTGGCTGTGTTTGCAATTTCAAATAAGGTGGAAAGAGGTGATTTGGCAACAGGTATCGAAAAATTAAAAAGTTGGGGCTTGAATGTCGTTGAGGCTGAAAATCTATATAGTGATGATGGTAGGTACGCAGGTACGCAGAGCGAACGTATCGAGGGATTGCAAAAGTTGTTGGATAATCCGAACATTCGTGCGATTATAGCGGCTCGTGGGGGATATGGTGCTATTCAAGTACTTCCTTATCTTGATTTGACGGAATTTATGAAAAGTCCGAAATGGATGGTTGGGTATAGTGATTTGACCGCATTTCATGCAATGTTGAATAATCTCGGTGTGGAAACAATTCATGGTGCAATGTTGAATAGTTTTGCTGATGAGAAAAGTGTTGGATCTCTTCGCTCTTCGTTGTTTGGTTCTTTGGAAGAATACACGATTTCTACAAATAGCAATTGCATTGAGGGAGAAGCGGAGGGTCGTATGGTGGGTGGTAATCTTTCTGTAATCTATAGTTTAGGAGGAACGTTATACGATTTGAATGTGAAAAATGCCATTTTGCTAATAGAGGATACTGGTGAAGCAAACTATCGAATAGATCGAATGCTTCAAAATCTAAAATTGAGTGGCAAGTTGGATTGTATCAAAGGGGTTGTAGTGGGTGAGTTCATCAACAATACGCAAGGAGACGATGCCCCTTTGAATGAGATAATAAATGAAGCCTTTGAATCGTTAAATATACCAGTGATGTATGGTGTGAATATTGGACACGACAAAGAGAATCTTTCTGCCTATTTGGGTCGAAATGTAAAGCTGACAGTTGGTTCAGCCACATCTACATTATCGTTCAAATAAAAGGAATATAATATAGGAAAACATGGCAAAAACGAAGTCTGTCTACGTTTGTCAGAATTGTGGTGCTGAAGCTGCTAAGTGGGTTGGGAAGTGTCCTGCTTGTGGCGAATGGAATACGTATGTTGAGGAGATTGTCAGACAGGATAAACAGCCTGCACATGTTAGCGGTTTGATTCCTGCTGAAAAAGCAAAACCACAGCGTCTGCAGGATGTGGAAACTTCTGAGGAGGTGCGAGATGATACGGGAAATAATGAGTTTAACCGTGTCTTGGGGGGGGGGATTGTGCCGGGTTCCTTAACTTTGATTGGTGGTGAGCCTGGAATTGGAAAGTCTACATTAGTTCTTCAAATTGTTTTGAATATCAAAGGGAAAAGAACTTTGTATGTGTCGGGGGAAGAGAGTACGAAGCAACTTCGTCTAAGAGCTGATAGATTGGCTATTCCTGAAAATAACGACTGCTACATCGTTAGTGAAACTTCTCTTGAAAATATCTTTGTCCATATAAAAAATGTCAATCCAGACTTGGTGATTATAGACTCAATCCAAACTATATCAACGGAGTTGGTGGAGTCTTCTCCTGGAAGTGTTTCGCAAGTGCGTGAATGCTCTGCTCAAATATTGAAATTTGCAAAGGAGAGTGGTGTCCCCGTTTTGTTAATTGGTCATATCAACAAGGAGGGGAATATTGCTGGCCCGAAAGTTCTGGAACACATCGTAGATACAGTCCTTCAATTCGAAGGTGATCAACACTATATGTACCGAATTCTGCGTTCTATCAAAAACCGTTTTGGTAGCACAGCTGAGTTAGGTATTTTTGAAATGCGTCAAGATGGTTTGAGGGAGGTGTCTAATCCATCAGAATTACTTTTGAGTAACAACCACGATGGACTAAGTGGTACAGCTATTGGTGCGGCGATTGAAGGGATACGTCCGTTCTTGATTGAAGCGCAGTCGTTGGTTAGTACTGCTGCGTATGGAACACCACAACGCTCAGCTACGGGATTTGACATTCGTCGGCTGAATATGTTATTGGCAGTTTTAGAAAAGCGTGTCGGATTCAAATTGGCTCAGAAGGATGTCTATCTTAATATCGCTGGTGGACTAAGAATCAATGATCCTGCTATTGATTTGGCTATTATCAGTGCGATTCTCTCTTCAAATATGGATATTGCAATTGATAGCCAGACTTGCTTGGCTGGCGAGGTTGGCCTTTCGGGAGAAATACGTCCTGTTAACCGTATTGAACAACGAATTTCAGAGGCGGAGAAACTTGGCTTCAAGCGAATCATTATCCCAGAATACAAAAATTTGGATATGCGTAACCATTGTATTGAGGTGTGTTATGCTAAAAAAGTTGAAGAGGCATTCAAAATTTTGTTCGGCTAATCGTATTTTTACAACACACTAAAATGAGATAGTATGAAATATCGGATTCTCGTTCTTCTTATCTCTTTGTCATCTCTTTGTCATGCTCAAATCAATACAAACCGAGTATTAGCAATCGGAAGGAATGCGTTGTATTTCGAGGATTATGTTCTTTCTATTCAATACTTTAATCAAGTGATTCGGGTAAAGCCTCATCTTCCTGAACCATATTTTTATCGTGCTGTCGCTAAGATTAGTTTAGAGGATTACAAAGGGGCTGAAGATGATTGCTCTTTAGCATTGGAACGCAACCCTTTTTTGAGTGAAGCTTATCGGTGTCGAGGTATTGCTCGTGTCTATCTCGGTAAGACGGAAGAAGCTCAGTCTGATTTTGATAAGGGTTTGGAGTTTTCGCCAGACAGTCGTGCTTTGTTGCTATGCAAAGGTTATGCTTCGATGCAGGCTGAAAACTATGCTCAAGCTGTGGCTGATTTTTCTGTTACGATAGAAAAATACCCCCACTTCAAGGAAGCTTACCTTAATCGTGGCTATGCTTACTTGCAAAACGAGGATACGGCTATGGCTCTGAAAGACTTTGATAAAGTTCTTCAGATTGACAAATTTAGCGCTGATGGACTTGCTGCTCGTGGATATGTCTACTATGCAATGAGGGAGTACGCTAAATCGTTAGCAGATTTTGATGAGGCTATCCGTATAGAACCCTATCGGACTGGTTTCTATATAAATCGTGGGCTTGTTCGCTACCAACTTAACAATTTGCGTGGCGCAATGGATGATTATGATCATGTTATTCAGTTAGACCCGTACAATACCAATGCGTATTATAATCGTGGCATATTGCGTACTGAGGTGGGCGACAAAAATCGTGCTGTTGAAGATTTTGATCGTGTGATTGAGATGGAGCCAGATAATGATTTCGCTATCTACAACCGGGCTCTTCTACAATCTGATCTAGGTGAACTTAGTAAGGCTATTGCCGATTATAATACGATAATCAAGAAACATCCTGATTTTTTCCCTGCCTACTATGGACGTGGAGAAGCTAAACTTAAAAAAATGGATAAAGTGGGGGCTGAAAAAGACTACAATACGGCTATGCTCCTCCGTCAACGTAAAATCACGAAGAAAGATGTCGTAAAAATAGATTCAACTTCTTCTACAAGGAAAAAATCAGACAAAAATCTTCGTAATCATAATAAGTTAGTTGTCGCTGATAAGGAAGAACAGCTGCGTCGCCTTTCCTACAAGAATGAGTCGCGTGGACGTGTCCAAAACGTGAATTTTCACATTGAACCAGAACCTAACTTTCTTCTGACTTATTCTCCACAGAAGAAATCAAATGCTCTTCGATTAACTTACTACGACAAGTGTGTAGACGCTTTTAATCAGTCGGATGAATTAGAAAAGAAACTTTTTATCTCAAATTGCGAAGTTGAGAATAAACAGTTGGATGTTGCTTTCAAAGAAATTGATAAGCTGACAGCAAAAATCTCAAAGACTGCGGATCCTGTTCTCTATTTGCAACGTGCTATTCAATTTGAGGTGATATCAGATTATGATAGTGCCATTGAAGACTTGTCTAAAGGATTGGGACTTGCACAAGAAAAGGATCAATGGATTTATTATTTCGTCCGTGCGAATTTTCGAATGAAGAAAGTGGAATATGAGTACTCGCTAAAGGATGATATCGCAAAGAAAGAATCGCTGACCACTTTCGACTATTACGAAAATAAACTCACCTACGAGATGATTCAAAATGATTACGAAGAGGTTTGTAGGCTATATCAAAAATTTCCATTCGCATGGTTCAATCGTGGAAATCTTCTTTCATCAATGAAAGACTATCGAAATGCTATCGCAAACTATACAAACGCTATTTCGTTGGAAAATGACTTTGCTGAAGCCTATTTCAATCGTGGTCTCTGCTATCTGATGATTGGTGAGAACGACAAGGGCGTAGCCGATCTCAGCAAGGCTGGCGAGTTAGGTATCTATGTGGCATATAATGTGATTAAACGATATCGTGAATAATGATCAATTCCTCATTCCAGACCATTTCACGGTAAACGGAGTCGCCCTCAATGAGGGTGGGGT